>JBJEGD010000001.1:0-20792 GCA_051874735.1 Candidatus Bruticola sp.
GCTCTAGTTCACCCTGAAGGGGTGTACGATGATCCTAAAGCTGGTGCACTTCGGGAAACACTTTACCGTCGTCTGCGCCGCCATTTCCAATTTGCTAATGAGAAGAATTTGTTTCCCGAAGTGCACCACCATACACAGTTCAGCGTGAATGTGTATGGTGGTCCACTTCGGGTTAAGTTTGACAGTATTAATAGCTTGTACGATCCGGCTACGGTCGACGACTGTTACACGGCTGGGCCGGAGCTGCCCTTACCCACTATGAAAGATAAGGAAGGGAAGTGGAATACCTCGGGCCATCCCGACCGGGTTATTAACGTGGGTCCAGAAGAGCTGAAAATTTTTGCTTCCATTTTTGAAGGGGATAAGCAGCTCTGGCCCCAGACTAAACTGCCCCGGATATATGCCCACCACCTTATTGACATTTTGCAGCATTTTGCCCGCTATCCCCGCCACGTGGGCGATCTCGATCCGGCAGAATTTTTTACTACTAACTGTTGGGATGAAACTAAAGCTCAAAAATACGGTATCACTAAAGCGGAGATCAAATTTCCCGCCGAGGGCGATTCGGTAATCTATGCTGGGGCTCAAATTGGCATAGCCAACCCTTATTTCCAAGCCGTTCGCCGTTATTATAAAAGTAACAGCGACTACGATCGCCTCGATTTAACGGAGCTGCCGCAAGACTACCGTATACGCACTAAGTACCAACCCGCTTGCAGTTTAAATAAATATTATGAGCTGATGGCGCGCACCCCCTGGGGCTGCCGGATCGATCAGGAGTATCGTCTTATTAGCCGATGTATGATAGGCTGTGATAGTGAGCGTTCGTGGACATGCGCGATCGCCGCTCGCGGCTTCGCGCATGTCCACGCTGTTTTTTCGCTCAGTCTCAAAAACAGCGTGGACATGGTTTGTTTAGCCGGTTGTGAAGCTAGTATCGTTTATGATTTTCTAGTGCGTTCCTTGGGCAAAGGACACGTAAACTACAATACTAGCATGTTATTTCCCTTATTAAACGGGGCTAAAAATGGACCTATCATATTGCGGGCCTTGCTGCTCAACTGTTTAACTAAATATTACGCCGACTTGTGGAGCCAAGTTTACCAAGATTCCTTCGCCGCCGACTCTTGGGCCAAGGAAGATCCGCGCCTCAATCCGGATCGTTTTCGCCGTTTAAGCCCCACTTGGTCGGCTGAGGTGCCGCTGCGCAGCGACTACGAGCGGCGCCAAGCTTTAATAGAACTCGACGTTTTAACGGCTCAAGCCCTAGGTTTAACCTTAGAGCAGCTGCGGGATATTTATTTGATCCAGTTTCCCGTGCTGCAAAGTTACGAAGCCGATACCTGGTACGACCGACGCGGTCGCATAGTTTTTACTAATAATCGCTCTCTTACTGGCGTAGGCTTGAGCCGCTCGGAATGGCAAGAGGCGGGCCAAGTTAAACCTGTCCAGCGGGGCGAGGGTGCTTGGGATGGAACCGTCAAAAACGCCCCGGCTGGCTATGTATTTAAACAAACAGTAACTGATGACACGCAGCCAGAGGGCCCCCGCCAACGGGATATTGAATATTATGCTCCCTTCGACCGCTGCGACCGTCTGCAAGATTACGCCACCGCCTGGCGTTTCTTTGCCCAAAGGAAGAACCGCTCTTAGAGCGGTTTAGCCGCCCGCTTGAGCCCGGAGGCTAAAAGCCCTTAGGCCGGACAACTCGTAGGCGGCTAAAGGCTCAGCGGCAGACATTAGAGCTAGTTAGAAAAAGGATAGGCGGGCAAGGCCGTAATATAAAGGCGGCAAATATTTTATTTATTTACAGTTAGTACGGAGAAAAACATGAAAGCTACTACTATTGTCTGTGTGCGCCGTCACGGTAAAGTGACTATCGCCGGTGACGGTCAAGTTACTTTGCAAAATACGATTATGAAAAATAAGGCTCGCAAAGTGCGCCGTATGTTTAATGATAAGGTTTTGGGCGGTTTTGCCGGTTCTGCAGCCGACGGTATGACCCTTTTTGAAAAATTTGAAGCTAAATTGGAAGCTTACTCCGGCAATGTTTGTCGGGCCGCTGTAGAATTGGCTCGCGATTGGCGCACAGATAAAGTACTGCGCAAATTGGAAGCGATGATGATTGTAGCTGATAAAGATAATATGCTGATTATTTCCGGCAATGGCGACGTTTTAGAACCCGATTACGATGTGACTTCTATAGGCTCAGGGTCAGCTTACGCCATTGCCGCGGCGCGGGCCCTTCTGGAAAATACCTCTTTAGAAGCAGAAGAGATCGCCCGCAAAGCTATTGAAATTGCTTCCGATATTTGTATCTACACTAATAAAAATATTACGGTTGAAAGTTTGGAGTAAGTTGTCATTATAGGTAAAAATATTGCCATTTAAATAAATAGGGCCGACTTAGCTATAAGTCGGCCCTTATTCATTTAAAACCAAGTTATTTTATACCGCAGTCTGTCCGGCACTTTTCATTTAATCGTTCTTGGACTACGCTTTGATAGAAGCGGTAGCCTCCAGCAAAGCTAAAACAGTTAAAACCTTCCTGGGCTAAAATGCGGCAGGCTATATAGCTGCGCAGTCCTGATTGGCACATAACGTAAATAGTTTTAGTTTTGTCTAATTCCTGAAGATGATCCCGCAGACTGTCTAAAGGGATATGGCGCTCAAAGCCACGGGCAAAGCCTCGAGCGTATTCTGAATTAGTACGAGTATCTAATAATATTACATCGTTGCGTGTGTACAGCTCTTCCAGGTCTTCCTGGAAAAATAGCTTAACTTTACCTGTTATAACATTTTCTGCTATAAAACCGGCCATATTAACCGGATCTTTAGCCGACGAATAGGGAGGAGCATAAGCCAAATCTAAATTTTTGAGCTGATGAGCCTTGATACCAGCCTGCATAGCTGTGGCGATAACATCGAGCCGTTTATCTACGCCGTCAAAACCTACAATTTGCGCTCCTAAAATGCCTGCCGTATTCGCTTCAAATAACAGCTTAATAGTCATTACTGAAGCGCCTGGATAGTAAGAAGCGTGAGAGGCTGGGGAGAGAATAATTTTTTTATACGTAAAACCAGCAGCTTGAGCAGCTCGCTCATTTAAGCCAGTAAAAGCCACAGTCATATCAAAAACTTTTATAACCGCAGAACCGGGTGAACCTGGGTAGATACTGTCTAGACCGGCTATATTGTCCGCAGCTATGCGTCCCTGCTTATTAGCCGGGCCGGCCAAAGCTACAATCATTTTCTGTTTGGTAACACTGTGAGTTACAGACACGGCGTCGCCTACAGCATAAATATCTGGGTCGGAAGTCTGCATATGCTCATTTACGTTGATGCTATTCCTGGGACCTAAAGTTAGACCGGCCTCTTGGGCTAAATAAGATTCTGGAATTGCACCTACAGCTAAAAGCACTAAATCGGCCGTCTGGGCTTTTTGGCCTTCTAAGAGTACCTGCAGCTGCTGGCCGCAACTTTGGAAACCTACAGCTTTGGTATTTAAAAGCAGTTTTATACCTTTAGAGCGCAAGTGGGCTTGCACAAAAGAGGCCATATCTTTATCTAGTGGGGCTAAAACGTGGTCGCCTAGTTCAACTACAGTTACCTGTAGTCCGGCCCGCTGTAAATTTTCAGCCGTTTCCAGGCCGATAAAGCTGCCACCTATGATAACGGCCGATTTTATCCCTTGTTGCAGAACTTTTTCTCTAATCTGCAGAGTATCTTCTACAGTGCGCAAAGTATAAATATGAGGGAGGTCTATTCCGGGCAGATTGGGCTTAAGGGGGGCTGCCCCTGGAGCTAGTAGCAGTTTGTCGTAAGCTTCTTCAAGTACGTTGCCATCACTTAAATTTTTTACAGTCACCGTCTTTTTAGCTCGGTTTATGGCTGTAACTTCGTGTTTGACGTTTACTTTAATGCGGAAACGGTTCCACAAACTTTGGGGAGTCTGCACGGTCAGATCTTCTTCATCTTCAATTACTCCGCCTATGTAATAAGGTAGGCCGCAGTTGGCGTAAGAAACAAAACCAGATCGTTCAAATATGGTTATTTCAGCTTTTTCATCGAGTCTGCGCAGTCGGGCAGCTGCGGAAGCTCCTCCGGCTGTTCCGCCGACAATAACTACTTTCATAATTAGTCACCTCCTTATACATAAGGTATTCAGGTTGGGGCTAGAATCGGCCTGCTTCCATAGCTATTTTTTGCTTTATTTTCTAATAAAAAGGCTCCAGAATACCGCTACCGAGCGGCTTCAGGAGCCTGTTTTCATTAAATTAAACAGCTTTAGCTAAAGTCAAATAAGCCGTTTTTTTTCTTTAGGTTATACCTGTTTATCAGCGGGGGAGCCGGGGCGTCCGGGCTTCAAAACTACTTCACCCTTACTGATAGCCTTAACAGGACAAATTAAAGCGCACAGATGGCAGCCGACGCACTTCTCTTTATCGCAGGAAGGTTTGCGGGTTTCTTCATTCCAAACCATGGCTTGGTGGGCGCCATCATAGCAGGAAATATAGCAGCGTCCGCAGCCGATGCATTTGTCGGTGTCAATTTCCGGATAAACAATGTAGTCGCGGTCGAGATTTTCGGCAGGAATAATGTTGCCATTAGCCAGACCGATCAGCTCGCTGAGGCTGTTTACACCTTGTTCATCCATATAATGCATGAGACCGTTCTTCAGATCTTCTACAATGCGGTATCCGTACTGCATGATAGCAGTAGTAACTTGCAGAGTAGAGGCACCTAAAAGAATGAATTCTGCTGCATCTTCCCAAGTTTCGATGCCGCCGATACCGGAAATGGGCAGATTCTTTAAACCTTCGGCACTGCGCAGCTGCTGCAGGAAACGAAGAGCCACGGGCTTAACAGCTTTGCCGGAATAACCGGAAATAGAAGATTTGCCATTGACAATAGGCATACCGATTTTGCGCTCCAAGTCGACGCGGGTAATCGATTTAATAGTGTTGATAGTGGCAATACCATCAGCGCCGCCCTCTAAACAAGCTTTGGCTACAGGTACCATGTCGGTAATGTTAGGGGTCATTTTAGCCATCATGGGCAATTTGGAACCGCGTTTGACGGCTGCGCAGTACTTTTTGCAAAGTTCAGGATTAGTACCGACGTCGGAGCCCATAGCGTGTGAAGTCATCTGCGGGCAAGAGAGGTTCATTTCGATCATGTCGGCGCCGGCTTCGGTCACTAAACGAGCCAGTTCAGTCCAGTCCTCTTCGTTGGTGCCCATAATAGAAGCAATAAGCACTTTGCCAGGATACTCAGCTTTCAGACGGCGCAAGTCGGCTAAGTTCTCTTCCAGGCTGTGCTCAGCGATCTGCTCCATGTTTTTGAAGCCCACAAAAGGAGTGGCTTCTTTAGTAAGCGCGTCGAAGCGAGGGGAGACTTCGTCAATTAAGAAGTGCTTCGGGCCGATAGTTTTGAAAACAACACCGCCCCAGCCGCAGTCGTAGGCTTTCTTGCACATATCGTAGCAGTTGCCTACGGGAGAAGAAGACAAGCAGAAAGGATTTTCGAAACGAACTCCCAGGAATTCAACGGATAAATCTTTATTAATCATTTACTTATTTGCCTCCCAAGCTTTCGTGAATGGCCTGGGCAGCTTCTTTGCCCTTCTTAACGGCCCATACGACAGTTTTGTCGCCGCGAGCTATATCGCCGGTAACAAACACTTTTTCTTCAGCAGATTTGAAGCCTTCGAAATCGACTTCGTTCTTGACAATGTTGAGACCTAAGTTCTCGGCATTCACTTTTTGACCGACAGCCAAGATAATTTTGTCTGCTTCAATGCAGAGTTGGCTGTTGATGTGGCGATGCTTGAAGGTTACGGTGTGACCTTCGGCTTTTTCCGGAACGTAACCGTCGATAATAGTAACACCCAAAGCTTGAGCTCCGCGCAGTTCTTTCTGGGAAGCTAAGAATTCGGAGAACTCTTCATAAACTACGTCGGTAACATTTTTGACGCCCAACATTTTGAGAGTGGTGACTACGTCCATGGCTACGTCGCCGCCGCCGATGACCACTACATTTTGAGGCACTTCGATAGCCCCTCGGCTCTCTTTGGTGCGAGCCAGGAAGGAAACGGCCGTCTCGACACAGTCAAGTCCTTCGAACATAGGGAGCATTTTGGCTTCGCTGGCGCCTATGGCAATTAACACGGCGTCGTAATCGGCCTTAAGCTGATCGACAGTAATATCGGCGCCTACTTTAGTATTTAATTTGAAGTTAGCGCCTAATTTTTCAATCAGGCCAATTTCATGATCGACCACTGCGTTAGGGAGACGGTACTCAGGAATTCCGTAGCGGAGGTAACCACCGGCCTTTTCGTTCTTTTCATAAATATCTACGCTATAGCCTAAGCGCAGTAGAGAAGCTGCCGCTTGCAGGCCGGCTGGTCCGCTGCCGACTATAGCGATCTTCTTGCCGTTGGGTTCGCCTTTTTCCAAGATCTCCATACCTGCCTGGGCTTCGAAATCGGTGACGAATCTCTGGATACCTCCAATGTCGATGGGACGATCAATGCCGCATCTGGAGCAGCCTTTTTGGCAGTATCTTTCAGTAGGGCAGACGCGGGCGCAGATTGACCCCAGAGCATTGTTCTCACGAACCGTTTCAGCAGCACCTTTAAAGTTCCTAAAACGGACGCTGCGTATGAAGCGGGCGGGATCTGTTCCGGCTGGACAAGACTTAGAACAAGGGGCGTCATGGCAAAGCAGGCAGCGCTGAGCTTCCTCCATGACTGTCATCATAGTGTAAGCTTGCTCGACTTCTTCTACGTACTTATTAGTCATTTTCTTCCTTCTTTTAAGTATCAACAGACATTCTGCCAAACAACGGCAGGCCCCCATTATACATTATTTATTAACTAAATACCCAGAAAAGACAAAAAAATATCTAGAAAAATCTTTATTTTGACATTATGTTTAGTATAAATGGGCAGAAAAGAGCTTAAACGAGCTTGAGTGACAGTAAAAATAGTGAAAATTTATAACTGAACAATTTTAAAAACTGCACGGATAAATTGGGATGTAGGAAGAATATTAAAGGAATATGCGGGCGCTTTTACTTCTTTAATGGCGTCGGCAAAAATGGCGCAGTCCTGAGCTTATTTAGGCTGTGTGAACTGAGGAATAGGCAACCATGAAAAGATCTACGTTTGGAATTAGTTTAGCTTTTGCGGCCGCTATTGGTTGCGCTGCCTGCTGTGTCGGAGATAAAAACGCTGTTTTTGCCGAAGCGGGCGGTCAAAAATGTCAACAGGCAGCTGCCGTTTCAGGTTTATCTAATGCTTATAAACCTATTATTGAACGTTACGGCAGTTTAATGGGACAAACTGCCGATAGTAACTTTGAAGAAGATGCTATCTCTGAAGTAGTTATAAATTTTCCTGAAGCTGTCAAAGCTTCGCAAATGGGCTATGCTCTGTGCGATCTTAACGGAGACGGCTCTCCTGAACTGCTTGTAGGCGAAACTTTGAATCAGGAGAAGGTGCTGCACGTTATCGTTGACGCCTATACGCTTAAGAGAAGTCAGGCTGTTCGTCTTTTCTCTAGTAAGGCTCGCAATCGCCATTACTACGCTTTCGATAAGCAAAATAATGAACCGCTTATCGTATCTGAATGGTCTAACGGTGCGGCTCACAGCGGTTATAACAGCTACACTTTGACACCCGATAAAACATTTGTTTGTATAGACAGCGTTTTCTGCTTAAACGATCAGTGGTACCAATCTTCTCAAGATGGCAGTTTACTGGAGACAGCCGGTTCAGAATCGGAGGCCATTAGCAGCGACTTTGCTAACGAGCTTATCAACTATTATGCTTCTATGTACAGCTCGCTAAATTTCCAACCTTTCCCTAAAGCAGCAGCTGCTGTGGGGCAGCCGTCTGTCAAGTCGACAGCCGCCGTTGCGCCTTCTTCTTCTTCTGCCTATAAGCTTCCAGACGCCAAACTCAGTGCCAATTATTTGAAGAATATAAAATCCGAAATGACTTCTTTTACTAAATTTGATGCTGACAAAGGCGAGTATGCCGTCGAGGTAGTTATTTCTGTCGATCGTCCTGTCAAAAACTTTAAGCTGCTCAGGTTGGAACTTACTAATGTCAGCCCTGAAGGCCAACCTTCTTTCTCAACTAAAGAAATTTACCATCAGGCTGATTTAATTCCGCATCATCCTTTTATTGTAAAAATGAACTTGCCGGAAACCGTGCCTAACTATGCTATTTCTTATACCGAAGCTAACGGCACATTTAAAAAATATGCTATAGGATTAAGCGGCCAGGATGGCTCCATTGTTTTGGAAAAATTGTAAACTTAATTTGTTACGAAAAAAGGGAAAAATAGTGCCTTAACCTCAGCTTCCGGGCGGAGTGTACTTTGCTGCCAGTTTGAAATTAAGCGCGGCTCAGCAAGGAAAGACAGAGACAGAGTGGAAAGATCCGCGCTCAGTTGATATTTATCTCTAGCCCGGAGGGCGGGTCGCTTGATTTTTTTTATTAAATTTATTTTTGGTTTTGTTTCCATTTTGATAGGCTTTTCGGTTCACGAATTTGCCCATGCGGCCATGGCCTACCGCTTGGGTGATCCTACACAGAAATACGAAGGGCGTCTCACTTTGAATCCTTTGGTCCATATCGATTGGGTAGGAGCGGCGGCCCTTATGTTAAGTTTAATTCTGACTGGCGGACGGTGTATCGTAGGGTGGGGAAAACCTGTAGCCATCAATGCCGAATCTTTAAACGATCCCATCGCCGATGGCGGCGTCTGCTCTTTTGCCGGCCCTTTTGCTAACTTTCTTTTAGCTTTGTGTGCCGGTTTGCCAGTGAAGTTCGGTCTTTTTGCCGCTCTGCCCATGGTAGCCTATTTCCTGACCGTTTTGGCTAGCGTTAATATAGCTCTTTTTATTTTTAATATGATTCCTTTTCCGCCCTTAGACGGCTGGAAATTTTTGCAAGTTTTTGTGCCTCGCGATTTAGCTTATAAAATGCGCGATTGGGAAAGTAGCATAGGTTCCACGCCTATGTACATTTTTATGGCTGTAGTAGTAATTTTTGGTCCCAAATTTTTAGGCCCCATTTATATGGCCCTGCTCAATATGCTGGTCGGTCAGCTGCCTTCTTAATATATGCCGCTTATTAGCTATATAAATTCCGCTTACCGTGTCCAAATTGAGCAGTTTGAAGGGCCTCTCGATCTACTGCTCCATTTAGTTTGCGAAGCCAAACTCGATATTACTGAAATATCTTTGGCGGCGGTGGCCAACCAATATTTTCAATACTTAGAACACATGAAGAGCTTCAATATAGAAATTGAAAGCTCTTATTTATTAGTTTTTGCCCAGCTGCTTGAACTTAAGTCCCGTCTGCTGCTGCCAGACGAGGGGCGGGAAGAAGACGGCAGCTTGGAGGATCTTTCTGATATTCTCGATCAGCAGTCTGAAGATGATAACGAAGCGGACAGCGCTTCTTTAGTTAGAAGACTGAAATTATACGCCATGGTGCGTCAAGGAGCTGATTGGCTCAGCCAGCGCGAGCGTATTTGCGCTTCCCGGTACGTGCGTCCTGCTTCCAATCGGGAGGCTGACAGTTTCGCTTGTGAATTGCAAGTTTCCCTAGAAGCTTTAACTTCAACTTTTCAGCGTTTAAGCAAAGCCGGACGCAGTGCAGGCCATCCTATTACTCTAAGTCGCGTTTCCGTTTCCGTGCCCGAACGTATCGCTCAGTTGGAGCGTCAATTAAAAAAACATCAAGTTTACAGTTTTTGGAAGTTGATAGGCCCGGGCCTGCACCACCGCTCCGATATAGTAGTTACTTTTTTAGCCCTTCTGCAAATGGTTAAAGAAGGTAAATTACACGTTGAACAAGCCGGAGTCGCTTCCGATCTGCAAATATATTTATAAAATCATATGAGTGAATCTGCTGCTAATTTTAGTGATTATCCAACCTTGCCAGAACAAAAATATGCTGCTTCGCCCCGCTTTGAATTGGCTCATCTGCAACCTGATCAGCGGCTGGCCATATTAGAAACTATTCTCTTTTTGGCGTCTGGCCCCTTAAAAATTGACGATATAAAAGAGGTAACCGGCTGGCCGGCTATTTTAATAGAGCAAGATCTGCTGTCTCTAGCCGATAGCTATGTAGGTAGGGGATTAGAATTGTGCCAAGCGGGCGGGGCCTGGCGTTTAACTACGGCCGCTTTTACTGCCCCTTGGGCTGAGCGTTTTTTGCGCTGTGAAAATAGGCGCCGCCTGTCTAAAGCTCAGTTGGAAACTTTAGCTATAGTAGCTTACCGTCAACCTGTAACGAGAGCAGAAATCGAGAGCTACCGAGGGGCGCGCAGCGATCGTCCGCTTAGTCAGTTAGAAGACTTAAATTTGATAAAATGCACCGGCCGTTCTTCAGTGCCTGGCCATCCTATTCAATATGGAACGACTGCCGATTTTTTGCGCTATTTCGGCTTAAATTCTTTGGCGGCGCTGCCGGAAATTTCTATAGAAGCTGAACTTTTCAAGCGTTTGGCCGATCATCCCCTTAACTTAGAGAAAGTAGAAGAGGATGGGGCTTCCACTGCTAATAATCTGCCTGTAATTTCTGAAGAGCTGAGTTCGCAGAAATCAACCGCAGAGAGCGCCTCCGTCGCAGACAGAAACAACCAAACGCCTGTAAAACTTGATGGGCCCAGCGACGACTTACTCAAGCTCTTTGCCAAAATAACTAAGAGACGCAGCCGCAGTAACTAAATAGCAGTCGAAAAAAAAGCCCCACGCTATTTGTTGAACGGAGGCTTTTTTTCGTTTTTAGAGAGCAGGCGCCACCTGCACTTAAAGGAGTATCTTCCTTTCAAATAGGTTATTTAAACTGAATATTAGGTGGCTATATGGCCTTGAGCAGCTGCAGTATTGAGCAAATGAGCACTTTCAGCCTCTCTAGCTTCAGCGCTTTGCTCCAGGGAGGCGGACATGTTGTTGTATTCTCCCTCAGTCCAACGCAAACGAGCCGCTTCGGCACGCTCTTGGCGGGCAATATTTATCTGTTCGGTGGCCAATTTTTCATTATGATCGGCCATTTGACGCAGTCTTTTAGCTTCAGCCAGATCTTGAGCTGGGTCGCCCTGGTAATTTTCAATTTCTTTAGTCCAGATGTTGGCTTCCTTAAGGTAGGCGTCAGCCATATCCATCTCAAAATTGCCCAGGCTGTCGAAGGCCAGTCCCATCACGTAGGAGTAGGGATTCCACAATATAGCCGCCCCTCTGGCGATTTTCGTATCTCCCAAATTACCCAATTCTTTGGCGCGCTGTTGACAGTTATTGACTACCTGCTTGGCATAGTTGAAGCGGTTCGCTTTGTATTCCAGCTGTTCGGCTTTAGCTCTAAGTTGCTCGGCAACCTGCTGACCGCGAGCCGAAGCCGCTTCGCGGTTAGCAGCGGATCGCTCTAGGCGATCTGCCTCCTGAGTTGAGGAAGGAGCTTCGCAATCTCCGCATTTGGCGGACACCGAACCTGCAGTTCTGCTGGCCTGGTTATTGGTTAAGCCACGCATTTTAGCTAAACCAGCGCTTAAATCGGCAGCGGAATCTGGGGAAGCTTGGGTGAAAGAATCCGCAGCTGAGGAAGATTGAGGCTCCGAACTGACCGGCTGAGCTGAGGTTGTGCCGGGAGCAGAAGCGCCTACATATGTTAGACCGCTCATAGCGGCTGGATTTATACTGTTCACACTAAACTCCTAAAAGCTGAAGAAAGATAACTCCCTAATCTTACTGCACATAATAACACAATTAAGTGATTAAAGTTCATGTACTTAGTAATTAAAAAGTTATATCAGCTAAAAGTTAACTTTTTTCAAAAAATTTCTGTAGATCTTGGAAGCGTTCACGCAGCAGATCCATATCAGACATTAAAGAAAGAGTCATATGCTGTCTGGCTTTGAGAAAATCGTGGGCCATAACGTAGACTTGGGCCAATCCATAGTGGGCTTCTGGGAGCTTCTCAAAAAATGTTAAGGCTAAACTCCAAGCTTCTTTAGCCTTGCGGTACTCTTTGAGCAGCAGTGCGGTTCTGGCTATATAATGGAGAGTGTAGGCATTCTCTTTATTTTCCTGTAGAGCATTTTGAAAATAAACAGCTGCTTGACGCAAATTTTCGACCTCTTCTGAGCTTATTCTGTTGCCGACTTTATGGCTGAACTCCAGACAGCCTAGGTAGGCTTCGCCCAAATCGTAAGCCAGCTGAATAATTAGCGGGTTCTTATTGTAAGCTTCCTGAAGTTCTTGTTTAGCTATTTTTAGTTCCGCTAATCTGCGCTCTGGCTCTAAGTTCCAGCATTTTTGCAGACGGCGGCTTCCTTTAGCCGCCAGAGAAGAAGCTTCGTTAGGAATGGTGCTGTCTAAAAAAGATTTAATTTTGGAGTTGCGAACTTCAGCGGGTTGAGCTGAAGAAGTTTTTTCAGCTGGGCTTTGGGGTTCTGCTTCTTCAACTTGGCTATTTTCCGAATGATCAGCTTCGCTGTGAGGGCTGTTAACAGGAGCTTCATAAAACGGAGTTTCCCAATCGTCGGTTATTTCCGGAAGCTCTCTGGGCATTATATATTCCTCTATAGATACGGCCAACCGGGTCAGTACCGGAGGAGATACACTCAAATCAAAGTTGCCTTTTTCAGGAAAGATAATTTTCAGCACTTCTTTCAGCTGCCCCTGACGAAGGTACAGCAGAGCCTGAGCGGTAGGAGCGGCCTGGTTGGCGGGGCAGAGCTCATGAAGCTTGTTAAGGAAAGTTTGAGCTTGGTCAAATTCATCAGAGTCTATACAGGCTAGAGCGGCAAACAGAGGCACTGACGGATTGCTAGAGTCAGCTTGAGAGGCTCGTGCGAAAGTTTGAGAAGCCGACGGAGCGTCGCCCGCTTCTAAGTAGGCCAAACCTATTTGGATATAATCTCGGCAGGAATGAGCCTCCTCTAGAGCTTGGCCTAGCAGGTTAAGCGCTTTTTTTATATTCTCTTCTGGGCAAGGAGGAGTGACGCGTACAGCACTAAAGGCCTGATCGGCTAATCGCATCGCTTGGGACATGATGAAAAAAAACTCCGCGGTAAAAAGTTGCCCGTGCTTTCGTCTAAAAAATAAGGCGCCCCTGCTTTATATTGTTTGATAAGTTGAGGTAAGAGGAATGAATGCTTTAATTATAGCTAATAAGGCCAGGCGGCTGTTGTGGATAGTGCCGATTCTGTGGCTGCTTGTAAATATAATTAATTATGAAGCGCAGGCTTGGCCCGGAAATCCTTCATCTTCGGCTAATAAACTGCACAGTAAAGTAAAACTTATTTTCTCAACTCATAAACTGCAGCCCAATCAGGAATTTTACGCCGGAGTGTTTTTTGACGTTCCCGCTGGCAGCCATATCGGTTGGGTAAACGGCGGAGAAAACGGGTTGCCTACTTCAGTAAAATGGAATTTGCCCGACGGTTTTATACTGCGGCAGACTCTTTGGCCTGCGCCTCGTCTGCTGAATTTTATGGGGGAGAAGGTTTGGGGTTGTGAAGGACAAGTTTTAATCATCGGCCATTTTCAAGCGCCGCCTCAGCTGGTGCCAGGACGCAAATTCCCGATCGGCGCCGAGGTAAGTTGGCTGGATTGTAATGAAAAAGGATGTCAGCCTGGCAGTCAAAATTTATCCGCCTTTTTAGAGTTTGGAGCTGAAGCCAGCCAAGAAGTTTCCTCAGTTGAAGCTAAACTTTTAGCTAAGGAACTGTCTAAACAGATACCTGCCAATTTAGTGAGCGGTCAGGCCTGGAAAGAACCGGGCCAACTCCATTTGCAGTTTAAATGGAAGTCCTCGGCCCAAGTGCAGGAGGGAACTATTTGGAATTTTTATCCTTTTCAAGGCTCTGAATTTGACCTTAACCAAAAGCCAGTGGGAAGATGGATAACTGCAGATACGTTCCGTTTAGATATACCTCTGCGTTCTGAGCCATCGGCCCGTTCATCATTGCCACTGCAAGAACTTTCGAACAAAGTTGAAGGAATTTTGGCGGAACAGTCTAGCGGACGTTATGTTGGCTTGAATTTAAATATCGACAGTCAAGCCCCCGCTGAGGCCGATGTTGAGTCTGCCGCTTCTAAGATTGGCAGAATCTCAGACGTAGCTGTTGCTCCTTTAAATTTTACTAACTTTGTTGTATATACTATGTCCGCTTTTGTTGGCGGCATAATTCTTAATTTTATGCCTTGTGTCTTCCCTGTACTTTCTTTGAAAGTTTTTAATTTTATTGAGCAGGCAGGTCAGGGGGAAAACAGGCGGGCTCACAGTCTCAAAGCGGCGCTGTGGTTTTCGGTAGGTATTTTACTCAGTTTCTGGTTAGTGGCAGCTGTTATTATAATTCTCAAGCTGGGAGGACAGGAATTGGGGTGGGGCTTCCAAATGCAATACCCTGCTTTTGTTGCCTTTTTAACGCTGTTATTCTTCGTAATAGCTTTGAATTTGTGGGGCGTTTTTGAATTCGGATTAGGTTTCACCCGCTTGGGCAATTTGGAAAAAAATGAGCCTAAAGTTGTAAATTCAATTTTGAGCGGAGCTCTTACCGTTATCGCCGCCGCTCCCTGTACAGCACCTTTTATGGGATCAGCTTTAGGTTTTTCTTTTGCTTCTCCTATTTACGTATCGGCAGTTATTTTCACCGCTTTGGCGGCTGGTATGGCTCTGCCTTACGCTATTTTGGCTTCTTGGCCGTCGTTAATCGAGCGTTTGCCTAGGCCGGGACGCTGGATGGACAGTTTGAAGCAGTTGCTGGCTTTCCCCTTAGCTTTTACTTGTATATACTTCCTTTGGATTTTTGCCGGCCAAGCTGGACGCAGCGGGGCTGCTCTGTTGGCTGCAGCTCTAGTATGGGCTGCTCTGTCAGCCTGGATTTACGGACGCTTTATAGTCAGCAGCCCGCGCTTAGCTGTAGCGTTTTCTTCGGCAGCTACTTTGTTGGCTTTGCTGACTGCCGGTCTAGCCTGTTGGCAAAAAGAGGCAGCTGCCGCAGTTGCTGATAGCGCCTACGGAGCTGAAGCCGTTTGGTCTGAACGGGCTGTAGCTGAAGCCCTAGCCCGGAAGCAGCCTGTTTTTATCGATTTTGGAGCCGATTGGTGTTTAACTTGTCAATTTAATGAAAAAAATGTGCTCTCTAGCCATGAAGTGCGCCGTCTTTTTGAAGCTAAAAAGGTTCTCTTCCTAAAAGCTGATTGGACTAACCGCAACGATGAAATTACTAAAGCTTTGCGCCAGTACGGCCGCACAGGCGTCCCACTTTATGTGTACTACAATCCAAATAGGCAGGACGAACCAATTATACTTCCGGAAATTTTAACCTTAGATATTTTGCAATCGCATATAAAGTAAACAAATTTGGGAGGTTTTATTATGAAAATAAAAACGCATTTAGGTATTGATAACCTGCTGTGCGGCCGGGCTACCGAGCTGTCCCCAGGCCATGCCGTAGTCGAGTTGCTGTTAACTCCTTCTATGAGTGCTGATGAGATCGGTTTAGTTCATGGCGGTTTCATTTTCGGTCTGGCTGATTATGCGGCTATGCTGGCTGTTAATGATCCTAATGTTGTTTTAGGTGCTGCCGAAACGCGTTTTTTAAAGCCGTGCCAAGTGGGTCAGACTATAAGGGCTGAAGCTGCATTGACGACTACTGCGGGACGCAAGCGCACAGTTGAAGTCGTTTGCTTTTACAACGCAACTGAAGTTTTTAAGGGCAACTTTACTTGTTTTGTCTTAGATAAGCATGTTTTAGATTAAATTAACCTATTATACTATCATATAATGAGCTGCTTTGTCAGCTTCTAGCAGATTTAACTTAATTTATTATGTGTAGGTACGAATATGACGGTAAACAATCATCAAGAGGAAATATTGCCTAATTGGGATCTTTATGACCTTTATAGCAGCGAAAGCGATCCTAAACTGGAAGCCGATCTGCGCTCCGGTGAAGATATGGCTAAAGCGTTCATTGAAAAGTGGCGCAGCTTGTTAATTTCTGGCCAGTATACGGCTGAGCAGCTGGCTCAAGCTTTGAACGATTACGAGCAGATTAATGTGCTGCTTTCGCTGCCTTCGGCGTATGCTGATTTGCGTTTTTCTGTAGAAAGTCAAAATGAAACTGTGGGGGCTCTGAAGCAGCGCTGCACGGAAAAAATTAGCTCTATTTTTGCTGAACTGCTATTCTTCGAATTAGAGTTAGGCAAGATAGAAGATCATCGTTGGGATGAGTTAAAAAATGCTGAAGTCTTAGCCCAGTATCGACACTTTATTGAGGAATTGCGGCGCAGTCACCAGCATACTTTAAGTGAAGCTGAAGAGAAAATTTTGGAACAGACCGCTGCCGGCGGTTGTCGCGCTTTCCGCCGTCTTTTCGGAGAACTTATCTCTCGTTTAGTTTTTCCTATAGAAATTGACGGCCAGCAGCGGTCTCTCACTCAGAGTGAACTCCTGGCGCTTTTCCACGATCCCGATCGCAAGGTGCGCCGCCAGGCTGCTAAAGTTCTATCTGAAGTTTTGCAGGCTAACGCTCACCCTATTCATTTTACCTACAATACATTACTACTGGACAAACTTATTAAAGACAAGCTGCGCGGTTTTGCTACTCCTGAGAGCAGCCGCAACTTAGATAACGAACTCAGCGATAGTACAGTAAATATGGTCATTGAGGTGGTTAAAGCTAATTACCATATAGTAGCTGAATACTACCGCTTAAAGGCTGATTATTTAAATTTACCTCAGCTCTACCATTATGACCGTTATGCTCCCTTGGGCCAAACTGATGAGATAGTCTCTTACAAAAAAGCTGAGCAGATAGTTTTAGAGTCGTTCGGAGAATTCGACCCTAAGTTTAAAGAGATGGCTCAGAGGTTCTTTGATGGCAACTGGATTGATGCTAAAGTTTGCAGCGGCAAACGCGGGGGGGCTTTCTGCGCCGGTATTGTGCCTAAAATTCATCCTTATATAATGTTGAATTTTACTGGTCGTTTGCGCGATGTACAAACTATGGCTCACGAACTGGGCCACGGACTGCACGACTTGCTGGCTTCTAAGCAGAACTTATTTAACTTCCACCCGGTATTGCCTTTAGCGGAAACGGCTAGCACTTTCGCCGAAATGATAGTGTTTGAGAAGCTTTTCAGCAACTTAAGTAAAACGGAAGATAAACTGATATTACTAGCTTCTAAAATTGAAGATACTTTTGCTACTGTGTTCCGTCAAGTATCTATGTATACTTTTGAACAGCGTGTCTTTGCAGCTAGAGCTCAGGAAGGTGAGCTTTCTTTAGAAAGAATCAACGAAATTTGGCAGCAGTCTATAGGGGAAATGTTCGGCGATTCCCTCTACTTAGGGGAAGACCATGCTATAACCTGGCTTTATGTTCCTCATTTTGTATATACACCTTTTTATGTATATGCTTACGCTTTTGGAGAATTGCTAGTTTACAGTCTCTTTGCTCGCTATCATCGCGAAGGAGAAGCGTTTAAAGCAAAATATCTGAAGTTCTTAGCTTCTGGAGGTTGCAAGACGCCTAGAGAACTTTTAGCGGAATTAGATATTGATATTGACAATCGTCAATTTTGGCAGGATGGCTGCGATCTGATTGCTGCCAATGTAGAAAAAGCCAGAGCTTTAATAGATGAGTTAAAAGGTAGAACTGAACTGAACAAGTCGGCAGATGATAATATTGCCCCTGACGTCTGTGGCGAGGATGGCGTTTGGGACAGCGGTCGCGGTTGGGGAGACGGCGATGAGGACGGCTGGGACGGCCAAGGAGAGGACGAAATAATCGATCCTAGCGAGCGTGGCTTTTAAAAAAAAGTCGTTTAGACCGTAAAAAATATTAAGGTCCCGCCTTCAGCTCTTGTAGGTTGAGGCGGGACCTTACTTTTTTCTTAGTGAGGCAGCAATTAAGCTTTAGCCCAGTTTAGCTCTTTCAGTTTCCACAATAGAAGGATCGAGCTTCTTGAACAGGGGCACAGCTGGATTTAATTTATGTCCAGCTTTAATACTGAAGAGTTCCCATTTTATGTTACTGCCTTCGCCGGGAAGTCCCAGTATAGAATGCAGTTTAGTGCAAGTGTCTGGTAAGAAGGGATGGAGCATAACTCTTAAATTGGCGATAAACTGCACCATAGTAGCCATTATAGCTCCGGTGCGCTGCTTATCGACTTTGACTTCTTTCCAGGGAGCTTGAGAGTCGAAATAACGATTACCTTCTCTGGCTAGGTCCATAGCTTCGGCCAAGGCTTGCTTGAATTGGCATTCGCTGATTAATTGGCCCACTTTGGCAAATAAAGCCTCAGATCGAGCTATAAGCTCTTTATCTTCATCTTTCAACTCTACTTCAGGTATTTCACCTTGGAAATGCTTGTTAGTAAAAGATATGCTGCGGTTCACTAAATTGCCCCACCATCCGACTAATTCGTCGTTGTTGCGGCGCAGGAATTCTGCCCACGAGAAGTCGCTGTCGGAAGTCTCCGGGGCAGTCGCTGTAAGCACGTAACGCAGCGGATCGGGATCGTACTCTTTTAGATAATCGTCAAGCCACACCGCCCAGTTATTGGAAGTGGAAAGTTTGCGCCCTTCTAAATTCAAGAATTCATTAGCTGGAATATCTGAAGGCAGGTTTAGTCCTCCTATACCCATCAGGACGGCTGGCCAGCGGATAGAGTGGAACGGAATATTGTCTTTGCCTATAAAGTAGTAAGATTGAGCTTCAGGATTTTGCCACCATTGCTTCCATAAATCGGGATTACCCTGATCTTTAGACCACTGAATGCTGGCGGAAAGATAACCTATTACAGCTTCCCACCACACGTAAATACGTTTTTGCTCGTAACCAGGAACGGGCACAGGAATACCCCATTCCATGTCGCGAGTGATAGCTGAATCTTTTAAGCCCTCGTGCAAATAATTGTTGGTAAAGTTGAGCACATTGGGGCGGAAATTTTGCTTGCTCTTAAGCCACTCTAAAATTTGCTCATTAAAAGCTGACCATTTGAAGAAGAAATGCTCAGTTTCTTTAATGACAGGTTCGGCACCGCACAGTTTGCACTTAGGCTCGACCAACTCCTTGGCGTCGAAAGTACGGCCGCAGGCGTCGCATTGATCTCCGCGGGCTTTTTCAGCTCCGCAGTAAGGACAATTGCCCTCTACATAGCGATCCGGTAGGAAAGTTTTATCTTCCGGACAGTAGAGTTGTTCCTGGCTTTGCAGATAAATATAACCTTTTTTATAGAGGTCTAAAAATATTTTCTGCACTATTTCGCGGTGATTCTCCGTTCTCGTGCTGGTAAAAAGTTCCCATTGTACGTTTAACTTGTCCAGGCTGTCGGCAATAATGTTGTGATAACGCTCCGCTATTTCGGCGGGAGTTACACCCTCTCTATTAGCACTGATAGTTATGGGCGTGCCGTGTTCGTCTGTACCCGAAACCATGAGGACCTTGTCGCCGTTCATGCGATGGTAGCGGGCAAAAATATCAGCCGGCAAATAGCAACCGGCCACATGTCCTAAATGGAGCCCGCCGTTGGCATAAGGCCAAGCAACGCTTACTAGGATATTAGCTGACATATAAACCTCCGAAGGGGTATGAAATACTTTGCCGTTTGTGAACGCTTCAAAACAAAAAAAGCGCGTCGGCACCTTCTGATCTGTGATATTAAACAGATTTTCACGGCAAAAACAATCCTAAACCTTCTTCTTAAAGTCCCCTTTACCTCTAAATTTTGCGTCTTGATAAAATAAGAAGACTGCAGGCAGGTAAGCGGGTATATTTGTAAAAAAAATAGGAGGGGGTGTTTGGGCTGCAGACAGCGTTTGTAGTTGCTGTTTTTGCTAGCTGTGGCATACTTTTTTTGTTAGCTGCAGAACTTTTTTAGTGGCGAAATTAGTGTCTTTAGTAAGCTCGGTGTACTGTGTCATTAATTAAGTTTATGTCAGAAGAGCAAAACACCTGTGGTGGATGCGGCAAGCGTATTCCTGTAGGTGCTGTGGCCTACAAATATAATGAAATGGAATGATGTGTCTGGTGTAAGCACTGCTACAATGAAACTTTAGCAGAGGTTATGGCTGAACTATAAGGCGACTTCCTGCTAAATGTATTTGCTGTGGTGGCTGTTTTACTAGCTGTGGCATACTTTTTTGAGTTCGCTGCGAAACTTTTTCAGTGGCGAAGGTAATATTTCTTAGTAAGCTTGGTGAACTATGGCATTAGTTGAGTTTGTACCAGAAAATCAAATAGCCTGTGTCGGATGCGGCAAGCGTATTCCTGTGGGCACTGTAGCCTACAGAGATGATGAAATGGAAGGGAGTTTCTGGTGTAAGCGCTGCTACGATGAAACTGTAGCAGAGATTATGGCTGAAGGAGAAGGCGACTTCCTGTTTGATGAAGATTACGGGGAAGTGGCAGATATTAGCGACAACGCTTTCCCAGAATCCGCGTTGTCTTCTTACTCTGCCGCTGATTCCGATTCTGCGCCAGTCGTGTCTCTTCGTTCTGCGGCTGCTCCGGCTTCGGCCATGCCTCCTCAGCCTGTGGCTGCTCCGGCTTCGGCCATGCCTCCTCAGCCTGTGGCAGCTCCGGCTTCGGCCATGCCTCCTCAGCCTGTGGCAGCTCCGGCTCCGGCCATGCCTCCGCGCCCTGCGGCTGCTCCGGCTATACCCCCTCAGCCTGCGTCAGCTCCGGCTCCGGCCATGCCTCCGCGTCCTGCGTCAGCTCCGGCTCCGGCCATGCCTCCGCGTCCTGCGTCAGCTCCGGCTC
>JBJEGD010000001.1:20892-85070 GCA_051874735.1 Candidatus Bruticola sp.
GCGTCCTGCGTCAGCTCCGGCTCCGGCCATGCCTCCGCGTCCTGCGTCAGCTCCGACTCCGGCCATGCCTCCGCGTCCTGCGTCAGCTCCGACTCCAGCCATGCCTCCGCGTCCTGCGTCAGCTCCGACTCCAGCCATGCCTCAGCGTCCTGCAGCTGCTCCTGCTCCGGCCATGCCTCCGCGCCCTGCGTCATCTCCTGCTCCGGCTATGCCTCCGCGTCCTGCAGCTGCTCCTGCTCCGGCCATACCTCCGCGCCCTGCGTCATCTCCTGCTCCAGCTATGCCTCCGCAGCCCTCGGTAGCTCTCACTCCCGATGCGTCCTTGCAGGAAGATGAACCCTCTTCTATTGTCTCTTCACTTGCAGCTTCAGGTTCTCATAGCGCCGAAAGTCTAGGATCAGATTCTTTGGCTCCTGCTGAAAATAATTCTGTTGCTGAAGAAGCGAACGACAGCAGTGACTACACTTACCGGATCGGACGCCGCCGAGTCAGCGAAGAAGAATTAGCCAGTTATCCTCCTTTGGGAGTAGAGCCTGTCTCCCTTAATAAGGAGCCAGAAGAGGATGAATCTAACGAGGTAGATCCTTTTAGTGATAATGTTTTTGCACCTACTACACCTACCTATAGCAAGCGCAAAAGTTATACTGAGACAGTCGCTTCTTCTGTTATAGAGTCTGTCCCCGGTAGTATGAGTGAAATTCAGCGCCTTTGGAATCGCTATTACAATTACATGGCTGATAACCTCAGCGCTGATATGGTAGAGGGGTTGGCAGATATCGGCAGCCGCAGTTGGACTTGCATCAGTAGCGATGTAGAAACTGTTATCTCTCAAGGTGATCCTTCATTAAAACTGGGACATGAGGCTGAGCCTATTTTGGCTCGCTTAGCTTCTGGGCAGTCTTTAGAGTACGGCTGGCCCTTAGTAGCTATCGAAACTAATGAGGGAATGAGTGTAGCTCCCTTGCTGGTGGTTACTATTTCTCAGCCTCCTTACGAAGGTAACAGCGCTTTAGTGCTCAGCGAGCCTATCATTAATCCGGCTGTTTTGCGGGCGATTTGGTCACATAGTAGCGATGTAAATTTTCTGCGCTCTAGCTTTGGTGACGGCGTTCCTAAAGGGGCGTTGGCCATAAGCCGCTATGTGCAGCAAATTTGTGAAACCATGGGATTAACTACCTATGGTCTTGATCCTTTGAAGCTGGTGCGCGAATTGCCTACAGAGCCTGGTGTTTACAATATGGCTGTGTTGATGGTTACTAACCCCAGTGCTACGGCTCAGAGAACTATTGACGAACTAAGAGAAATTGCTCAGGTCAGTGATTGGGAGAACAGTGCGATTGCCTGCTTGTTCGGCGGCAAGCTCAACGATGTCGAGGGACACCAAACTATGCCGGTTATGCCTTGGTCTGCTGAGTCAGTTTTTGAAGATTCATTGCAGCTGATCCGGACTAAATCGCTCACTGTTTTTACCATGTCTCAGCGTGATATTATCGATCAGCTGATTGCCTCTGCCTGCGCTAACGCTTGGATTGATAACGAGTCGATCTTGGTGCTTTCCGACGACGACAAGCGTCTTGATGAAATTGTCAATTTATCTAGCGATGTCCATTCTGGCATGTTGGTGCGAACCTGCGTTGCCCAAGATTTAATTTCTAATCCTAAGCGCAAATGTCACAGTCTTTCTAACTTAGCTGAAATATTGATCAACGAAGTTAAGGCTGCCAGTTCTTCTATTCGCCAGATTATTGGTAGGGCTTATAAAGACTTGGAAAAGGTCGAAGAGATACGCAAAGAAGCTTTGAAAGGGGCTGCTCACCGCAAAGTTTGGAGTGACAAAAAAATTCGCTGGGAAAGTAAACGTTTAGAAATTGCCAAGCGCATTTGGCAGCACGGTCTGTACCCTCAGGGAACTGATCCTAAGGCTATAGGTTTGCAGGCTAAAGAGTTGGAAAAGGCCTGGATGCTCAAAGGGGTGCGTAGTGGTATGTTCCTCAAACAAATTGGCGCTAAGGCAGGAGCCAATATTCAAGATGTGATCGATTGGGCTAACATATCTCTTCATATCAAGAATGCTGAAGCTGAGATTTCTAAGGTTAACGATCCTGATAAATACAATGTTGGCTCGGCCAATTATCGTTGGGCTGCCAGTTGCATAGGGGCTGTTTCGGCTCGCGTATCAGGAGCTTTAACTGGCTGTGCCAACATTTTAGAGAGATTGGCAGAATGTACCGAGCGCGACGAAGATACTAAATCTATTGTAACTGAGTTAGTTCCTCATTTGAAAGCTTGGGCTTCGAATTATTACGACGCCAACCAGTTCTTTGAGCTGCAGCCCAGCATGTTCGACACCGTCATTTTGGACAATGCTAACCAAATTAACTTGGCTTGGGCCCTTCCTTGGGCTTACCGGGCAAAGCGGTTAGTGGTTATAGGTAATCCGAATGGAATTCCTCCCAATGTATTTGTTGATGGAAGTCAGCTCAATATGACGGCTGCCAATTACGGATTCGAACGCCAAGATCTTGTCGAGCGCGGTATTGAGTACGGTGCTTCCAGTGTGTTTAATGCGTTCAGTATGGCCTAAGTAGAATTACGTACTAAATAGGCAAGAGGAGCGTTCCCGCAGATATATCGGCAGCGCTCCTTTTTTTGCAGGTAAAAATCTTGATGGATAATGTATATTGTAATTGCAATAAAATAAATGGCCCTTTCCATATTATAGGGGATTGTCATGGCTGTGCTGATGAGCTTGTTGAGCTGCTGGAAAAGATCGGCTATATTGTAAGTAGCGGAGGAGAAGTTTTGGCCGCCAAAGATAGCCCTTTAGCTGATTACAAATTAGTATTTGTAGGTGATTACTGCGATCGCGGCCCCAAGAGTGCCCAAGTTCTGCATATAATTATGAAAGCTTGGAGTGACGGTTTCGCGTTTTTCCCTCAATCTGCAGAAATCCTCAGCCGATCATTAATTTATTCTTCTGAAGATGATCTTGAAGGGGCTTATCGTTTCAATGTAGGTGGCAGCTCAGAAAAAAGACAAGCTAAATTGGAAAAATGGCGCGGAGTCGAGGATTCTCTGCAGCAGAATTTAAGTGAACAAACTAGTTTAACGCTCAAACAGGCTGCTGCTTGCGAGGGAGTGCGTTTAAAAAAATGGTTTAAAATTGATAAATCTCGCCCTTTGCAGCGCATTCCTATAATAGCTGTGAAAGGCAATCACGATTTAAAGCTGGAAAAAATAATAGACGGGCGTAATGTACAGTTCGGTACTGATCAGGCTGCTACTATGCTCAGTTTAAGAGCTGCTTGGCAGGGAAGCTACCAATTCGCTGAGGGGCAAACTAGGGGCTATTTTCCTTTTTCTTTAGCTGAGTTGAGAACGTTTCTAGCCGAGATGCCTTGTTACATAACTTTAGAAGGGGGGAAGTTGCTCATTTCACATGCTGGCCTTTGTGAAGAGCTACAGGGAATAGCTAATAATAAAGCGGCCCATTTCTGTTTATTCGGCGATACTGATGGCAAACTAGATAAAGAGGGACGGCCCATAAGGCGCCATTGGGAAAGAGAATATAACGGAAAAGTACAGGTTATCTACGGACATACCCCTGTAGAACTGCCGTCCGCTTGTGGGCTTACGGTCAATATCGATACCGGTTGTGTGTTTGGAGGCTCTCTGAGCGCCTATAGTTATCCTGAAGGGCAATACGTTTCGGTTAGTTGTCAGAAAGTTTATTTCAGACGTGAATTAGCTTAACGGTATAACTTCTGTTTCAAAACTAAAGGACAGCTGTAAATTTGGAATAGCTTGTATTTTCCGTGCTTGAAATGAGCAGCGCAAAAATATGAATCATTCAACTATAGTCATTAGCGATCTTGTAGTTAAGGTTGTGCGCCGCCATAGGAAGCGCAGTGTGTTGCGTATTAAGCCTGTTAGTGGGGAGATCTGTATAAGCGCCTCTCCGGAACTTTCCGACAATCAGTTGCGCAGCTTTGTAGAAAGCCGCTTGGGCTGGATTCGCGCTCAACGTTTGCGCTGTCAAGATATGGCTCCCATATTTATTGCTGATGCAGACAACCCTAAAGAGAGTTTCTGCTTCATATGGGGACGCCGTTATACTATCAAGGTTGTCTGCCAGTCTCTAGTTAATCGAGTTAGTGTTCCTGAAAAAGATTTTGTTTTAGCAGAAACTACTCAAAAAAATTACTCAGTTGAACGACTTCAAGCTATGTTAAATAAGTTTTTGCGTCAGGAATTGCAAATTAAGCTTGATGAAGCCATTAAAAAAGGTCAGCAGATTACCGGTTTGACTGTCAATGAGTACCATATAAAAAAAATGGTAACTAAGTGGGGAACGTGCAATCCAGCAAAAAAGCGCATTTGGATTAGTACTATGTTGGTACACCGCGATCTGGAATGTCTGCAGTATGTGGTGCTGCATGAACTTACTCATCTTTTAGAAAGCCACCATAATAGCATTTTTTATAAATATATGGAGCAATTTTGTCCTAATTGGCGTCTTATAAAAGAGAGGCTCAAAGAACCCTTGAATACAGGCTGTATTTTATAAAGATTTTAATAAAGACAGCTTAAGCTGCATATAATAATTTTAGCTTTAGCTGTCTATCTTGTAAGTTTGTATATAAAAGAACGGAATACATAATATGGCTACATTTTCTATTTTGACTTTAGGCTGCCGAGCTAATCAATCTGATTCAGAACGTATCGGAGAAATTCTAAAATCTAATGGTTTTGTGCAGGTCCCTGCTAATGAACCGGCAGATTTAGGCATTGTTAATTCGTGCACGGTGACCGCTGAAGCGGATCGCAAAGCTGGACAGATGGTACGTAGGCTAAGTAAAGTTTGCTCTTTAGTAATGGTCACCGGATGTGGGGCTGCAGCTAAAGGCGGTTTAATAACTAAACGTATGTTGAACCATAATGTTATTGTGCTGCCTCCCAATAAAAGAGAACAAATACTTGAATATATACCAGTTATAGATATTAAAGATAAAGAACTATGCATAAATAATTCAATTGAAAATAATTGTATTAATAATAAGTGCGATAATTTTATTGAAACTATGCAGAATAGTGTAATGCACAGAACGAGAGCTTTACTTAAAGTACAGGAAGGATGTAATCATATGTGCACTTTCTGTATTGTGCCTATGGTGCGTGGTCCACTAACTAGCTATCAACCTGAACAACTCATTACGCAGGTACATAAACTTTGCTCTGAAGGTTATAAAGAGATAGTTTTAACGGGGACACATTTAGCTCTATGGGGGCGTGATAGCTCTTCTAAGCGAAAAAGTCGTGAAGCTGGTCGTCCTGAACAAAATTTTGCCGATCTTTTAGAAGTGCTAATTAAGAACAGTGAAGGGGTGCGTTTCCGTATTAGTTCTATAGAACCTATGTCATTTCCAGAACGTATTATCGAGCTGATGATCTCATATCCGGAGCGTCTCTGTCCTCATCTTCATTTAGTAATTCAGCATGCCAGCGACAAAATTTTAGCGGCTATGCATCGAGATTACACTTTAGCTCAATATGATGCTCTCGCGGAAAAATTTCTGCATCAGGTTCCGGGGGCTTGTTTAACTACTGATATTTTAGTTGGCTTTCCAGGTGAAACAGAGGAAGATATCGACATTTTAACTGGATATCTGCAGCGCCGCCGTTTTGCTCATTTGCATGTATTTCCTTATTCTCGGCGCCAAGGTACAGCTGCTGCTGATTTCGCTAATCAGGTCGATGAACAGGTAAAGAAAGATAGAGTTCGTAAAATAATAAAACTGGGCGAGGAAAGTGCCCAAAATGTTTACGATTCATTTATCGGTACTTTAAGACCAGTTTTGGCTGAGAGGCCGTCTGCTCGTCCCGGATTTTTGTTAGGCACTGCCGATAACTTTTTAAATGTAGAATTCTCCGGTAATATATCCGATATAGGCAAAATAATGACAGTAGAAATTAGGAGGACTAATGAACTTTAGGCGCACTAAAATTGTAGCTACTATTGGGCCAGCTTCTCAAGATAAACAGATGCTTGATAAGCTTGTTAAGACTGGAATGAATGTCGCCCGCTTAAATTTCTCTCACGGAACTCACCAAAGTCACCAGGAATTATATAATAATCTGCGTGAAGTTGGCCGCCAAAACGACGTTTTTATTACCGTGCTGCAAGATCTGTGCGGTCCTAAAATTCGTTTGGGCACTATTAAAGAAGGCAGTGTGATGGAAGTTGGTCAGACTTGCATTTTTACTGCAGAAGAAATTGAAGGTGATGCTCATGTTATGCACGTTTCTTACCCTCGTTTGGCTGAAGAGGTAAAGCCGGGTAGTCTGATTCTGCTCGATGATGGCTCTCTGCAGTGTCGTGTTGAAGAAGTAAAAGGGGGGAAGGTTTACGCTAAAGTTTTAGTAGGCGGTCCTGTCAGTTCCCATAAGGGCGTAAATTTACCCGGTACGAAACTCTCTATTCCGTCTTTAACTGAGAAAGACGCCGACGATTTGCGCTTCGGTTTAAAGATGGGCGTCGACTATGTAGCCATGTCGTTCGTGCGCAGCCCTCGCGATATCGAACCTGCCCGCCGCATTATGGATGAAGTTGGCATACATCGCCCTATCATTGCCAAAATAGAGAAGCCTGAAGCTTTAGATTGTATTGAAGAAATAATTAATGCCTTCGACGGTATTATGGTAGCTAGAGGCGATCTTGGCGTAGAAATGCCCATCGACGATATTCCTATCGTCCAGAAGCGCTTAATAAAATTGGCTAGAGAGCAGTATAAACCAGTTATTTGTGCTACCCAAATGCTCGATTCCATGATTCGCAATCCGCGTCCAACTAGGGCAGAAGTTACAGATATTGCTAATGCAATTTTTGACGGAGTAGATGCGGTTATGCTGTCTGGTGAAACCGCTTCTGGAGCTTATCCTGAAGAAGCTGTTTCAGTAATGGCCAGTGTGGCTTTAAAAGCGGAAGAATACCTGCCTTACGACAAAATTTTTACCTTAGACATAGGCAAAGAAGAACGTCCCAGATTGGGCTGCGATATCGCTCTGAGCGCCTGCGAAATTGCCGAAGCTTCTGAAGCTAAAGCTATTTTAGCTTGCACCTCTGAAGGGCGCACTGCTCGATTTATTTCTCATTTCCGTCCGCGCACTCCAGTTTTAGGTGTAGCCTACGATATAACGGTAGCTAGACAGATGAATCTTCTTTTCGGTGTAGTTCCTGCTTTAGTAAAAAAATCAGATACTATAAGCGGAATGTTTATGAATTCTGTTACTGAGGCTCTGCGCCGCAGATTTGTATATAAAGGAGATAAGGCCATTGTTGTAGCCGGTTTCCCTCCTGGTGAGCCTACTAACTGCATTTTTGTCAACACTGTTAAATAAAGTTGGCTTGAACAAAAAAAAGCCCCCGGCTTCTTAGCAGCAACTAAGCCGGGGGCTTCCTTCTGTATAGTTATAATATCGGTCTTAGTCACTTGACCAACAAGCTATTTCTGCTCAGCTTTAGCCTTCAAGATAGTTTTTACCTTGCTGACTAGATGAACGCTGGTTTTTTCAGGGTTATCTTCATATACCTCTATATAATCCAACTGCTTAGTGGCTCCCAAATAAGCGATATAACGTATCTGTTCAGCGCTTAAAATTTTATCGACAGCTTCTGTAAAAGTGTTGCTCGAGCTTTGAGCGTTTTTTATTTTGTATAAATAAGGTAATAACTGAGCTGCTTTAGCGCTGTCGAGTTTGTTTTCAGTCGTTTGCATAAGGGCTAACGCTTCTAGAGTTTTGTATAGCTGCCCGCCCTTTTGACTGACGAATTGAGGAGCACTCAAAGAGGTCATTTTGTCATTTACTTTTAAATTGCTGCGAAGTTCGGGCTGTTGAGGAAAAGAGGGAACGGCCGTTAAGCTGATCCAAATTACCAAGGCAAATAAAAGAGAATTTAATCGTTCCATCAAAGAAATTATAACACTACGTAAAAAATTGGGCAGACCACCCGCCCACGATGGGGTGGGAACGTCTGCCTGCAGGATAAGGTTAAACTATTTATTAAGCTTAGAAGCGATGCGGGCTAAATCCATCTCAGCCATACTATGAGAACTGTTTAAAGATTGGCATTTCATAAAATGGGATTGAGCTGTTTTTAGATCGGCCAGATTATGGTTAAGATCGTAAAGTCTTTCATAACAACAGCCTAAGTAATGTTCTATGTCGGCATTTTGGCCGCCGAATCCTTTGGCAGCTGCTTTAAAGCTCATAATGGCACTTTCAAGATCGCCATTGCGGTAAGAGATAAAACCGGCTCCAGTTAGAGCTTGCGGGGCCTCAGGATTGAGTTTCAAAGCCTGAGCGTAAAGATCTTGGGCTTTACTTATGCTGCCGACTTTAAGCGCTTCATCACCTTGAGCGGCCAAGGATATAGCTTTGCTGCTGTCTGAAGTGGCAATCGGCAGATCAGACATATTGCCAATGGGAATACCGGAGTAGTCGGAACTGTTTTTGGGCACAAAAGTGGCTTTAGCTAAAGCTGATTCAATTTTAGCCAGTTCCTGCTTGGCCATATCGTGTTTGGAGTCTAGCTTAATGCATTCTCTTAAGTGATCGCGGGCCATTTCTATCTCAGAGCGCTCTAGTTCTAAAAGCGACATTCTGTAATAACATTCCGCTCGGCGATAATTCTTTTTAGCCAAGTCTTGATAAATAGGGTAGCAATCAATATTATTGCCGGCATCTTGAAGGACAGACGCTTTATAGAACAGAGCTTCCTTATTATCCGGTTCTAAAATGCAGACATTATTTATCAGATCGAGAGACATAGAAAAGTTGCCCAACTTGCGGAAAAGCTGAGACATCTGCATACGGTAATCCGTTTTGCGCCCAACTACCTGACCAGCCAAATCACCCACATAGGCGAAGCGCACGGCATCTTCTACCTGGCCGTTGTCGATACTCCATTTTATGCGGGCTTCGACGCGTTCAAAAAAGCTTTTATCAATCAGTTTGGTATTTTCTTTGAGAACTGAGGACCAGGCTTCCACAGGAGCGGAAAACACTCGGCGCAGCATTAAAACTTGAGAAGCTTCGTCGGCAGCTTGAACAGGAGTGCCCAAGCTGAGAGACGCTCCTAATAAAGCGGCTGCCGCCAAGCTGGTTAAAAAACGTTTACTCATAGTGCTCCTCGCATTAGAGGCTGTATTGCTGACAGCCTCTTTTAACCTAAATAGATCAAAAAAAATACTATACTTTTCAGCTGCTCAATTTCTCCTTATAAGCATTCCCTTCCTACCTAAAGTGGAACTGCGCTTGGAGCAGAAGTTTGACTACTCTCAAATTGACGGCCGAATCGGAGAAAAGGTACAAATAACTAATAATTGGAGGAGGCTGTCACTTGGCTAAGTTTATAAAAAAGTCCTAAAGCGTGGGCGGCTCGCTCTGCCTCAGGAAATACCGGTACCAAATGGCTTTCCAAGTACTCTCTGAAAGCTGCGTACTGGCTGCCTCCATTTACTGAGACTACTATAGGTTGACTGAAAGTTTGGCACATTCTGACTAAGCTGGGGCCTAGCAGATGAGGTTCCGCTTCAAATGGAGGCAGCACGCCTTCCATGCCGTTGCCGTGGGGCATAATTGCAACTAAAGCCGATTGGTAAATACCAGAGCGCAAAGCGGCTGAAACAGCCGACTCATAAGCGGAATCGTGGGTGGCTGGACCGACGTCAGCAGGATTGTTAGTGCTGTCTAAAATTTTGCCCAAATAAGGTTGCAATACCTCTGCAACATTTACATCTGGTTTAGGAAGCTTCATATGGCTTCGGCTCAGTTCGTCAGATGAGAGCACCCCTTCATATCCGGCTCCATTGATAACAAAAACGTTAGGCCCTTTAGGTCTTTTTGTTTCATACATAGAAGCTAGCTTAACAACGTCGCGGAATTCTGTTTCAGAATTGACGATAAGAGCGCCAGCTTGACTGACGACGGCGGCAAAGATGCTGTCAGCGCCGCTCATTGAGGCTGTGTGCGATTGGGCAGTGACGGAACCCTGAGCTGTACGGCCGCCTTTTTGTATAATTACCATTTTTCCCTTGAGTCGGCAGCGGCGAACCGCCTCTACTAAACGGAGTCCAGCCTGGGGATGCAGTCCTTCCAAATAAGCGGCGACCACTTTTACGCCGGGATCGTCGGCCGCCATAGCCAAGCCATCAGCTACGTCAGTTTGGTAAGCGTTGCCCACCATAATAGACCAACGGAAGCCTAGATGGGGTTGACAATCTAAGAAAGAGGCAAAGCGGGCCCCACTTTGCAAAATTAAAGCGGTATTATTTTTATTTTCTTCAGGAAAACTGCCTATACTGACTCTGCCTTCAGGCAAAAAGTCTATTTTTATGTCGCCCGCACTGCCGGTTTGGGAGTAAAGAGCCATAGTGTTGGGCCCTAGAATGGGAACATCGCCTAAAGAAGCTACCGCTGCTTTAAGCTCTTGACCCGCTTGGTGGCCTCCGCTAGTTTCGTCAAAACCTGAAGCCAACATGAGTACCGTCCCCAATGTAGAGCCGAATTTGGCGTAAGCTTCCTTAAGAGAGGGAGCAGTAAAACGGGACGACAAGGCTAAAACCAGAACGTCTGGAGCTAAAGGCAGATCACTTATTGATTGGTATACCTGATCGCCGTTAATGGCGCCACCTTTGGGATTTATAGCCCAAGTTTGACCTTTAAAGCTTTTCTTTAGCCTATCATAAACGACGCGTCCCAGGCTGTTGGAATCGGAAACTGAACAACCTGCCACCGCTACAGTTTTGGCGCTGTGCATAGAATGGGCTAGTTTGTGCAGATTAGGGCGGGCCGTTTGAATTGAAGGTTGGCGGTGCTGCACGCTGAAGAGCAGATCTAGAGCTGTCAGGCCGTTTTGGGTAAAGACTAGAGGGTTTATTTCCCAATCTTTTATTTGTAAATCTGGTCTCAGTTGGTGAAATTCTTCTGCTGTGCGGCCAAATTGGTATAAAAATTGGCTCAGCTCTTCTAAATTCGTCAGCGGTGGCAAGCCGCGGTAACCGTCAAACCAAAGTTTAGCTAGGGGAGCTTGACGCAGTATAGCTGCAATTTCGGTCTCTTTCAGAGACGGTAACCAATATTGTAGGTTGTGGCGCAGCTCAGTAAGACGACCGCCTTCGCCGAAAGCTGTTATTAAACCGAAGCCAGGATCGCCAACTAGCGACAGCAGAGCTTCTCCGCCTTCGTTGATGGTAATTTTTTCTTCAATAGCTACTTCTTCTACAGGAGCGCCTATATTAGCTGAAGCCGTCCTTATAAAATTATCCATAACTGCTCGATTAAGTTTATCGACGGTCATAACCGCCTTAACTTCAGTTTTATGAGCAATAAAAGGGCGGACAACTTTTAGAACGCAGGCTGAGTCGGTAAATTCGCAGGAATTACCGTCGACCAAATGATAGAAGCTTCGATTAGGAAAGCGCAGTCCCAAAACTTTCAAAGCCTTTTCAGCTCCCGATAAAGAGGGCTCTTGGGCCAAAACTTGAGCGGCAGTTAAATATGAAATCATGTTTTGTGTCGCAGGCTCCTTTGTCTAGGTGGGAAAAAACAGAACCGCTCATCCATTGTAGCAGCGGTTAATTTAGTCGTTTAATTTATACGTGAAGTTCTTCAAACCGGCCGACTGAGCGGTTTTTGCGCACGTTATTCCATGAGAAGCAGCGTCCATTCATTGCTATATAAACGCCATGGGGCAGAGTCTGCACAAAAGCTAAGGCACTGCCTAAATTGAATAATCCGTCAGAACTTCCGAAAGCATAGGGAATCATGGCTCCAGTTAATACTATAGTTTTGTCTTTTATTCTTTCACCTAAATATTGGGCTGTTAACTCCATGGTGTCTGTACCGTGTGTAATAACGATGCGTTCATTAGAACTTTTTAAGCACGAGGAATATATAATTTCTCGGTCGCTATCGCTCATTTCTAGACTATCTATCATCATGAGGGTGCGGATTTCTACATTAGTGAGATTGCGCCCCAGACGAAGCATTTCGTGTAGGTGACTGTCGCGGAAATAAAGTTTGCCATGCAGTTCATCATATTCTTTATCGAATGTGCCGCCAGTTACAAAAATACGAATATTTTCCATATGCTTTTTACCAGATATTCCATGCCGTTGCGAGGGAAGCCGAGCTGCTCTCGGCAGGACTAAAACTTCCCTCAGCTGATATATAATTGTTACAAAACGTTTTTTTAGTAGTTTAGCTATTTAAGAGAAGCCATATAATCAGTAATTCTATCTAAGCCCTTATCTATGAGCTCCATACTAGTAGCAAAGCTAAGCCGAATATGGTTAGGAGCGCCAAAATCTTCTCCGGAAACTACAGCAACTTGAACATTATCGAGAATAGATTCTGCTAAATCGTGGGCGCTATTAATAATTCGTCCTTGCGGATCTTGCTTGCCAAAATAAGCGCTGACGTCGGGAAAAGCGTAGAAGGCGCCAGTGGGACGCGGACATTTCAGGTTGGGAATAGCGCAGATACGTTCGTAAATGCGGGCGGCACGTTTAGAAAATTCGTTAACCATTCGAGCCACTGGCTCTTGAGGGCCATGCAAAGCTTCAATTAAAGCTGCAAAATTACTGGCTGTAATGTTAGAGGTCATCTGGCTTTGTAATTTAGTCATGCCGGCAATAATTTGTTCCGAAGCGACAGCATAGCCTATGCGCCATCCTGTCATAGCGTAGGCTTTGCTTACCCCGTTAATAGTAATGATGCGATCAGCAATTTCTGGATTAGCACAGGCAAAACTTAGGAAAGGATAATCGGCATAGGTCAGCCGCTCGTAAATTTCATCTGAAATAACGTGAAGTTGAGGATATTTAGTTATAACGGCGGCTAAAGATTTGATTTCATCTGGAGTGTAGCTTATGCCCGCCGGATTAGAAGGTGAACAGAGCAGGAAAACGCGGCTCTTTTCGGTGATAGCCTTTTCGAGTTGCTCGGGAGTCACTTTAAAATTGTTGTCCGGATCTGTTTCTATTACTTTAACAGTACCTCCAGCTAATTTAATGTGCTCCGGATAGCTTACCCAATAAGGAGAAGGCAAAATAACTTCATCGCCCGGATTAACTAAAGTTAGGAAACTTAAAAACAGAGCCAGCTTAGCTCCAGTAGAAATAATGACATTCTTGGTAGTAATTTCTCGACCAAAGCGGGTCCTAAAATAATCTACTACCGCTTGTCTGGCTTGTACTGTGCCGGGAGTGGCCTCATACCGAGTTGCTCCATGGTGCAGGGCCTGACAGGCCGCTTCCACAATATTTTCAGGAGTAGAAAAATCTGGCTCGCCAGCTCCGAAACTAATTACATCAGCTCCTGCGGCTTTAAGGGCTTTGGCCTTGGCATTGACGGCCAGAGTGGAAGAAGGCTTTACATTCATTACGCGGTTAGATAATACGGTCATAATCTCTCCTTAAACGTATGTGACTGCTAACGGAAGTTGAAAAATCATCCGAATAATTGCCTCTCAATTCTGTCTAAAAATTGCTGCTCCCTTTCTTTTTTAGTTAAAAATCGTCATTAAATAGGCATAAAACGAATCAGTTCCCGCCAAGCAATTTATCTAAAAAAAGTAAACTTTCTTAACTATTTTTTGCGCGTTTGACTGTAAAAATAGTAGGAAAACGAATCATAGTGTAATATTATCTGGCGGGAACTGCTTCGGGGCGCGGCTCCCTCCGTTTGTGTGGTTATAAGGCTTTGCGCCGGAGAGGAAATTCGAATATTTGGAAACTCATAATAGCAATATAGACAAAAATATCACTTTAAATGAACTTATACCTGGCGATGTAGCTGTTATTGAAACGTTTAAAAAAGTCAGTCAGAATGTGCGCCGTATTATGACTTTAGGTATAAACGCAGGAGCGGTAGTAAAAATGGTACGCCGGGCTCCTTTAGGCGATCCTTTGGAGTTTGAAGTTAATGGCTGTCTGCTTACTCTGCGCAGCGAAGATGCTGCCGATGTGGTAGTCGGGAGAGTAAAACATGATTAAAAGCTGTCACTGTGGGGGAAATAGTAAAGCACCATTACAAGGAAGTTCGGAGTCTGAAAAATGCACAGACAGTCGTTTATTTGTGATGGTTGGTAATCCCAATGTCGGCAAAACTACTTTAATTAATGCTGTATCTGGAGCTTCTTTGCGCATAGGTAACTGGCCTGGCACGACCGTAGAGCGCATGGAAACCCATTTTGTTTATAAATATGATGGCGGGGACGGCTGCGTCGGTCGTTCTAGTTCGCAAAATCAGAATGTTCAGGAAAGTAATTCTTCTTCAACAGCCAAAAAAGACTCTCATTTAATTAGTATTCACTTAGTTGACTTACCTGGGGCTTATGGATTAGTAGCTTCTAGTGCTGAAGAAAAAGTTACTCGTGATGAGTTGCTGACCCGCTTACCCGATGCGGTAGTCGATGTTATTGATGCTGGCAATTTAGAGCGCAATTTAGCGATGACTATCGAGCTAATCGAATTGGGAGTTCCAGTAGTCGTCGCTTTAAATTTGCTCGATGAAGCTAAAGAAAAGGGTATGAAACCTAATATTGAGGCTCTTTCTCAAGCTCTCGATTTGCCAGTAGTACCTACAGTTGCCGTCCGTGAAGAAGGCGTGCATGAACTTATGCAGCATGCTGTCCAGGCTAAGCGCAGCCGACTCAAAATCGAGTATCCTAAAGAAATAGAAGAGGCTATTGCCGATCTGTCTTCCTTTTTAGATACACCTGCCGCTCGTTGGCTTTCTGTTTCTGCTTTAGTTGGCGATAAGCTAGAAGATTTAGATGATCCTATTTCCGATGAGGATTTAGAGGAAGGAGAACGCGCCCACCAGGCCATTAAAATCCCTTCCGATTTTAGGAAAAAAGCTGAATATTACCGTAAAAAATTTGCGGACAGTGGAATTGACTGCTTTTTGGAAATAGCTGACACTCGTTATCGTTTGGCCAGAAAATTCGCGGAGTTGGGCCAGTCAGCGCCGGCTGGTGTGCACAAACTTACGGCGGCTATTGATAAGGTTGTACTTCATCCCGTTTTCGGCATACCGATCTTTTTATTTTGCATGCTGATCCTCTTCCGCTTTACTTTCGCTTTCTCCGATCCGTGGGTGGAGTGGCTGAATGTTATAAAAGAAGTATTTATGGGTTGGACGGCGTCTGTTGACATGCCCGACATGTTGCGGTCATTCATTATGGATGGTGTTTTGGAAGGCTTAGGTACAGTCTTAGCCTTTACGCCAGTGCTCTTTGTACTTTATATAGGTATGAGCGTTTTGGAGTCTAGCGGTTTTCTAGCTCGTTCGGCTTTTTTAGTGGACCGCATTATGAAGGCTATGAATTTGCCAGGCAAAGCTTTTATTCCCATGCTGGTGGGAGTTGGCTGTAACGTTCCTGGTATTGTAGCTACAAGAACTCTGGAATCTTTCAATGAAAGACTCAGAGTTTCCATGGCTGTTCCTTTTGCGCCCTGTAGCGCTAGAATGGCCGTTTTCGCTTTTTTTGCCGCTATTTTCTTCCCGAGAAATCCCTCATATGCCCTATTTTTCATTTATACGGTCAGCATATTGATGGGATTGTTCACTATTTTACTGATGAGTAAAATTCTGCATTCGGATGAGACCGGTTCTATTATGGAGCTGCCTCCTTACAGGCTGCCGACTTTCAAAGTTATTTTGAAACAAGCTTGGGCTCGTACTTTAAGCTTCTTAGAAGGAGCTGGAGGAGCCATATTTATTGCAGTTATTCTGGTCTGGATAATCGACAGCTTCCCGATAGGCAGTTCCGACAGTTATTTTGCCAAGCTTTCCCGTCTGTGCACTTTATTCACTTCCACTTTCGGCATAACTGACTGGCATTTAGCTGGAGCTTTGGTACCCGGATTTGTGGCTAAAGAGGTCGTAGTAGGTTCTATGGCTGTGAGTTATTTCGGAGCTGGAGCTGAAGTGGCTTCCATAACGTTAGGTAGCGGTTTAGAACATATTGCGGTAAGTTTTATGGAAGCGGTAATCAATACTGGCAAAGCCGTTTTTCAGCTGTTCGGTTTTAGCAATTTTGGCGGTGGATCAGATGAAGGGCCGGCCGGATTAGCGGCTAAGTTGCTCAACAGCGCTTCTCCTAGGGCTATTTTGGCTTACATGATTTATGTTCTGCTTTATATGCCTTGTGTAGGTACGCTCAGCGCTTTAAAAACAGAATTTGGCTGGAAATGGACTTGGTTTTCTATAGCTTATTCATTGGTAGCGGCCTGGATTTTGGCTGTAATCGTTTACCATCTGCCTTTGGGTGATTTTTTGGCCTCTCTTTAAGAGGATAAAATTGAGAAAGGCTTTACTTGTATGATAAAAGATTTGCTGTGTTATTTAGCTGAAAACCAATCTTGGCCTGAAGCGGCAGAACGTCTTCATTGTTCGGCTGAAGTGTTGGCTGCCATGTTAGAACAGTTGGAAAGGGGAGGTTACGTCGCCAGGAGCGGTGCAGAAGGCAGCTGTGTTTCAGGTAATTCTACCGCTTGTCAATCTTGCGTGTATAAGAAAGTGTGTGAAACTAAAAGCCACTTTAATCTTTGGAGTCTTACTGAAAAAGGGCGCCAGGCCGCCGCTTCAGCTCATTTTAAAGAAGAGCCTAAACCTTTAATTTGAAATATTAGCAGCTCAATCTTAAAATATCTAAAATGATAAGGCCGCCTTCAACATTATCTAAACTGGAAAATGTTGAAGGCGGCCTCTTTTTTACTGATAGAGTTATTTTGTCGAGCTAGATACATTTTCAGCGTAAAAAACTTTTAGCTGTTTTTGCAGATCTTCATAAGTCATTAAGCCTTCCCGAACTGACAGTAGGTTGCCATCAGAATCGAGAAACCAATAGGATGGTATAGATTTTACTTGCAGTTTGTCGTAAAGCTGCTGATTGCCCAGAGCCATTTCAAAGTTTATTTTTTCACTTTTTATCAGTTTTTGAGCTGTGGGCAGAGGCGTATCGTAAACTAGCGCCATAATGCGCAGATTAGAACTGTACTGCCGCTGAAATTTTTTCAGGGCTTCAATTTGGGTTTTACAGTCGTCAAACCAAGTGGGCGACCAAAGAGTTATGATGGTCAAATGTTGGTTAGTTTTGGGAGTAAAGCTCAGTTCTTTTTTTGAATTGAAGGATTGTACTTTTAAAGAGGCCATCGGTTTGCCCGTAGAACGCAGTAGGGGAATTGCCTCTTTATCAGTTTGCTCTGTTGTGGCGAAGTTGCCGTTACAGGCTGATACGGCTAGCATAAAAATTAAACTGATAGCTAACATAAATAGTCTGAATATTTTGCTAGTTTTAACTGTCTGCTGATTTAGCCGTTGTCGTCCTGAATTTTGGTAATTCATTCTTTTCTCCGTTTCTAGCGCCTTGAGTTTATTTGCCTTCTAATCCAGTAATTTCGGCGTAAGGATTGACTAAGAGTGTTTTAAAGTTTTTTATCAGTACGCGTCCAGGAGGGCTGCCTTTAGGTTTTTTTACTTGTTTTACATCGCAGAAACTGATCTCTACTTTTGTATCTCGGCGTGAGCGGCAGTGGCGGGCTGCAATAACGGCGGCTGCTTCTATTACTTCTTGTCCTGGCTTGCGTCCGGCTGTTTTAATGATTACATGAGCTCCAGGTACTCCGTGAGAATGCAGCCAAATATCTCCAGCCGCCGCTATTTTAAAAGTTAACAGGTCGTTTTGGCGCGGGTTGCGTCCAGCTAGAATGGTAAAGTTTTGGTAAGTGAACTTTTGAGGGCCTAAGGGGCCAGTTTGGATAGAGCGCGTTTTTTTAGGTTCAGATGCTGAGCTATTCTTTTTCGATTCGCTCCATTGATGGCGTATATCTTCCAGCTCCTGGGCTTCTGAAGCAACTTCCGCAAAATAAAGTAGTTCATCCAAAAATTCAATTTCTTCTTGGGCGCGTTTAATAGGCTCCTGCACCGAAGTTACGGCCCTTTTTAGACGATGGTATTCCTTAAAATAGGCTTGAGCATTTTCACTAGCCGATAGCAGCGGATTTAAGGCTACCGTAATTTGGCCGTTGGAACGCTCTAAGCTCAATTTGCGCCGTTTAGCCTGTTTGGCTTCTCTGCCGCTCTTGATGGCAGCTGTTGGTTCCGTTTCGCTACAATCAGCTATGGATAAAATTTCCTCCAAATTCGGGGGTAGATTTTCCTGACTGTCATCTAAAATTAAACTGTTGCTATGTGGAGCAATCTTACTTAAATTGGCTAAAATAAGTTCTCCGGCTAATCGCTTGAGAGGACTAAATTTGGTGCTTTCCAGGGCCTCCAAGCGCTTCTGCAGGGCCAATTGAGCTTTTTCTTTAGCTTTAGTAAGCAAGCGCTGTACAACAAGGCGTTTGTTGTCTATACCTGGTGGCGAACTGTGAGTATCCAGGGCTTTGAGCATAGAGGGAAAGGGCGACTCTCCATCTTCGCCTAGAGACCAAGGAGAGAGTTTTCCTTGATTGCTGAGTACTGGTGAAAAAGTCTCTTCATCGAGCAGCATTTGCCATTGATCGAGAGCTATAGCCAAATTGTTGGCGTTAGCTGGGCCAACTGGTTCATCTCTACTTAAACCGGCTAAACGACAAATAAAGGACGCTTGCTGAGAGGAAAGTCCAAAAAGGGCCGCTTGCAGAGCCTTGGAAGCCTTTTGTCCGCTGAAAGGCTGCAGCAAATTTGGTATATCTTGAAAAGATACTAAAGAAGCATCTGGCTTATTAGGAGGGGTGGGAGCTTGGTAAAGTTTACCCGCTTGCTGAGCTTCCGACTTAGTATCTCTGATTAGCATACCCATAATGCGGCCCGTTTCATTAAGCAGATAAAGATTATTGCTGCGTCCGTATATTTCCAGCAGCAGAATTTTTGCTCCGATTGAAAATTTAACGATTTTTTCGAGTCCATGCTGCTCAAGGAAATCGATCTTTTTGCCTTGCAGATATTTGCGCAGCAGCATGACAAAGGCGGTCGGAGCTTCGGCCGGAGGTAGTTTCTCTTCAGTAAGTCCTAAACCAGCGTTGTCTTGTTCTAAACGAAAAAGGAGTTTATGAGTAATCCCCGGTTTCCGCACCTGCATTACTATATCTAGTCTGGTTAGTTGGGAAATTTTTTGAATGACTCCTCCCACGGCCAAGGGAGAGAGTTCTTTTACTATGGCTTTTAAGGAGACAGCATCCAAATTCATAACTTTATTTGTTTCTTTCTAAGTTTTTGTTTAATTTCTCTGTTTTATTCGTGCCCGCCTTGTTTTTGGAGTTTTAGCCATTAAAAATGCTTATCGAGCTATAAAATGGCGGTGAGAAAAGGCAAACATTTCTTAGGTCTAGAAGCGGAGCAGTGCTTAGTAGTAGAATAATACCCATTTAGGCTGGTATTTATTGCGGAAAATGCTGCTTAAAGGGAAAGTTGGTGAGACTTTATGGAAAAAAATAAACGCCCAGGTCTTTTGCTTATCATTTCCGGCCCTTCTGGTGCTGGTAAAGGAACTGTTGTCAGTCGTATTTTAGAAAAGCGGCAGGATTGCGCTTTGTCCATTTCCTGTACAACTCGCAAGCCTAGAGTTGGAGAGCGGAACGGTATAGATTATTACTTCATTTCTGCTGAAACATTTAACGAGTGGGTCAAGCAGGATAAGTTTTTAGAGTGGGACAGCCATTTTAACGCTTGTTACGGAACTCCCAAAGAATTTGTGGAGCAAAAACAACGTGAAGGCAAACATATTATTTTAGAAATAGATGTCAAAGGCGGCTTGGAAGTTATGCGCCATGCTGCCGATTGCGTCAGTATTTTTTTAGCTCCACCTTCTTGGAAAATTTTAGAAGAGCGCCTTTGCGGACGCGGTACAGAGTCTTCTGAACAAATAGCTGAGCGCCTTTTAAGAGCGCGTACTGAAATGAAGCGTATGGATCAATATAAATATACTGTGGTCAATAACGAAATAGATGATGCAGTAAATACTGTCAACTCTATTATTGAAGCGGAAATGTCGCTTACCAAGAAAGTTAATCTAGATTTAGGCTATTAGAACAAATATTTGTATTCTTTTTTCTAAAGTTCAGCGCTTCGGTATTTTTTGAGCTGTCCGAGGCGCTTTTTTTGTGAAGATGAATTAAGATTTTATAAAAAGGCCAAAAATTAGGCAACAATTTATCCTTAAGGTTATTTAAGCTCTATATAATTGAAAAAGCTGATTCACCAGATCGAAATATAAGTTGTGTAAACGGAGGAAAAGTTTATGAAGCAGTTTTTTGTGAAAATGACCCTGTCCGTATGTAGTGCGGCTCTCTTGCTGGGTGCAGGTAGTGCTGTTTGGGCTGACAACGCCCCTCAAAACTGCCCTACGAAAAAGTGTGCCGTTTGTCCTAAAGGTCCTGAGTGTGGCCAAACGAAAAAGTGCGGTCCTGCCAAACGCAAGTGTCAAAAGAGCTGCAGGGCTTCAGAATCTGTGGCTAAGCAGTTGTGCCTCACTCCAGAACAGTGTGAGAAGGCTGCTCCCAGTTTTAAAAAATTTGATGAGACTGTACAGAAAATTGCCGAAAACAAGCGCAGCCATTTTGATAAAGTGCTGACTGACCAGCAGCGTGAACAGATTAAAAATAAACGCGAGGATAACGGCAAGTCGGCAATGCGCTGCGAAGGTAAAGATAAGCAGGATATGAAACGTGATAAATCCTGTAAAATTGAACTTACTGAGCAGCAGAAAGCGGAGCTCAAAAAGTACAATAAAGCCGATAAGGAAGAAATGAAAAAGGCCTTCCAAACCTTAAAAGCTGATCTTAATCCTATTTTAACTGATGAGCAAAAAAGTAAACTTGAAAGCATGAAGGTCAAGGATTGCTTTCGCGCCCCCAAAAAAGATAAGCACAAAGGTAAGAAGCATCAGAAGAGAGAGCGTTGCGGCAGTGAGTGTCGGGGAATGAGTCCTGAGAGAGGAGCCCATATGGGCGGCGGACTTCCTCCTTTTATAATTGATGAGTTAGATCTTTCTCAAGAGCAGGAAGCTAAAGTTAAGGACATTTGCCGCAAATACGATGAAGCTAGGCGTCAGCGTTTGGAAAAGATGCGTCAGAGCGACAAGGACGACTTTGAACTGATGATGAAAGAAGTATCCTCAGTTCTCAACGATCAGCAAAAAGCTAAATTAGCTGAAATAAAAGAGCGTCGTCCTCACGATGGTCCTCACGGTCACAGCCGAGACTAAGGCTAATTGTTGACAACTTACGGCCTGCTACCTTGTGCCGCAATTAAGCAAAATTAGGCCTTAACAGTTAAAAAATAACGAGTTTATCCTTCCTGAGTTTTAGCTAAAAGCTAATGAGCGGGAAGGATATTTTTATGTGTAATTAAAAGGCCCTATGCCTTATGGTTAGTAAAGATCGGCTTTAGCAAATATATAACTAACATATAACGGCGGACATAGAACGATATGGCTGGAATATACGCAGACAATAAGGGGCTGGATCCCGAATTAAGCCGCTTTAGCACCACTTCGCTTAAATCGTATTTAGATGAACATACTGTCAGGTTGCTGCGCGGAGTAGAGCCTCCTCGAGCGACTTTACGCCAGCTCAAAATAGGGCTGGCTTCAAAAGATTTTCTAGATTGTGATCCTCTATATCGTTGTACTATCGGACGCTGGCTGCTTTGCCGAGAGTATAAAATTTACCGCCGTTTGGAAGGTTTAAATGGCATAGCTCAGCATATTTCTATGCCTCATCCTCATTTGCTATGCATGGAATATCTGCAGGGCGGACGCGATCTTAAAGCTGTTGCGCCGGGAGAACTGCCCTACAGCGCTTTAGAGCAGCTCATTGCTCTTATTGAACAAATTCACGCTCGCGGTGTTATCCACTTCGATATAGGTCATGACAGCAACGGCGATTACGGTCGAGAAACTAATATCCTCTGGAAGGATGGGCAAATTTATATTATCGATTTCGCCGGGGCTGTGTGCGGAGTGCCTCAGCCTATTTTTGATATGTTAGCTGTCCATGATCGCATGGCTATAGTTAAAGTAATACGCCGCTTTTTCCCTGAAGAGAAAATAGATCCTCACTGGCTCCCTTCCGAAGGTCAAGCCAAAATTTTGCGCTTTCTGCGCAAAATGTAAAGCTCACTTTACCTACATAAAGTCTGTTGCTCAATTAAGGATTGCAGAAGAGGTAAGTTACACAGCCCCTTAGGCTACCTAAACGGCTGTATTTACAATAATTATAAATATATTGTTAAATACGGTGCATGTAAGAAAAAAGTTCGGAACGTTGCATTCTTATACTGATCCCTAATTTATGGCCCTCTTCTTTAATTTTATTGCGTAACAAAGCTAAATCAGGATTGTCTGTAATAAGATAATTACCGTAAATTAGGGCTTCGAAGCCTGTACCGTTGTGCAGTGAACGCTCTATGTCAGATACTTCTATGGCATTTTCTTCCAACATTTTGGTTATTTTGCCTATAAGCTCCTCATGGTCGGGGCAATCAACTCTCTTCTCAGCTGAATTAGCGTGATTATTATGGTCGTAAGCGGCAATAATAAGCTTACATATAGAACCTGGAACTAACTCTTGAATATGTAAGGGTTCGTTGTCTGAGATGGCCACCTGATTGCTTACAGTCATGTTCTTTTTTCTTTACTCCAATCCAGTGTGTATGGATTTATTAGCTGAAGACCGCTTTTATTCTGCTTGGAGCCCCCTTAGCTCCTGCTTGAGTGTTTTGTAGTTGCGCAAAGAAGGAAGGGGATAGCTTGTGAAGTATAGAGACATTATAAGTTGGCGGGGCTCCGTCATCTGCAGAAAAATCTCTCCAATCTTTGTTACTTAGGTCTTTCAATCCGGACCTTATTTTTATAGATTCGGGTTTTTTTTGCTTATAAAAAATATTTAAATACAATCCCAAATTAAGTTGTTCCCAAAGTTTGCGGAAAACAGTTTGCCGGCATACAGCGGCAAATGTTACGACTGGAGGAAGATATGAGTGAACTTGGAGCTTTTGCGGGTGTTCTTTTTGGTATATTTGCCTATATCGTATTGGTAATAATCACAGGAATATACACGCTGAACCCCAATGAACGTGGTGTTAGAGTTCTCTTCGGCAGAGCTGAACGCGTAAATGATAACATGGGCGGATTTGCCAGTGACGACTTTGCTAGAGCTGATAAAGACAAAGATGATGAAGAGAGCGAAGATCTCTACAAATATCCTAAGTTAGCTATTATTGGTCCTGGTATCCATTTTAAATGGCCCTGGGAAGAGGTTAGGCGGGTTTCTATCGCTACTCAGACAGCAGATATCGGATTAGATCCTTCCAATGTAGGCGGCCGTATATCTGCATCTTTAAGCGCCGTAACCAAAGACCAGCTTAATACTAAAATCTCCGGTCAAATACGTTTCAGAGTGTCTGAAAATAATCTTTACGCTTATTTGTTCGGCATCAGAAATCCTATCGCTCATATTATGGGATTCTTCCATTCCATTCTCCGCGAAAAGATCGCTAATTATGAAGCTCCTAAAAATATGATGCATCCAGCAGACGAAGATGATCCTTTGCGCCGCAATGTGGAAGGTATTTCTATTAACGACCTCCGCAAAAATCTTCAGGACATCAATGAACACATGGAGCATGAGTGCGCTAATTCTGCCGCCCGCTACGGTGTGGTTTTGGAAGCTGCTCTTATTACCGGTATCGATCCTCCGGACTGTGTTGAACAGGCCTTAGCTGCTATTAACACCGCTCACAATGAAGTATCTTCCGATATTAGTGTCGCTCAAGCCGATGCTGATCAGACTATCGTTCAATCTAAGAGAGCGGTAGAAATTCAGACTCTTAAAGCTCAGGCTGAAGTTGAGCCGTTGCGCCAGCTTTCTGAGCGCTTGAAGAAACTTCGCGACCAAGGCGGTTTATATGCTTATCTGCGCAATATTAAGCTTGGTCTCTTGAGCAGAGCTAGCAGTATTGTATTAGAGGACAGGAGGTAGTAAGTACATGAGTTTTGTGTTCGCTGCTTTTCTCACGTTCGTATTTATGGCCGTCTTTTTTGCGCTTCTGCCTTATATCGCTAAGTTCATTTATCCTTATATAATAGTGAACGAACGCGAGTGCCATATTTTGGTGCTTTTTGGTAAGGTAAGAGCACGTTTCGACGAACCTGGATTTCATGCACTTATGAGCTCAGGCAGTATGTCTTTATTCGATTGCTATGCTTTTGCTTTCTGCGGCCAAGATATAGTGGTTGATACAAGGTTAGATCAGTGCTATCTGCGCAGCTTGCCCGTAAACTCTGAAGAGGGCGCTCCCATGGGCATTGGTGTGTGGTATGAAATGAGAGTCTCCGATCCGGCCAAGTACAGTTTTGAAAACACCGATCCGGAAGGTTCTCTGCGGGCTAACGTTAGCAATGCTACTGTGCGCTGTCTCTCTAATCTCACTTTAGCCGACATGATGGAAGATCGTCACATGATGAGCCGTTCCGTGCGCAAAGAAGTTTCGCCTCTTTCCAGTGACTGGGGATATCGTTTAGGTTCTGTTTATATTCGTAACGTACACTTCCGCGACAGAAGGATGATCGCGCAAATTGAAGAGAAAGTCGTCAACCGCTTACGTCAGGTTACCGCAGCTATTAAGCAGGATGGCGATAACAGAGTAAGCGTTATTCGCTCCGAAGCTGATCGTAAATCGGCCGTTGAGTTCGCTAAAGCTGCGGCTATTCGTCCTCAAATTGTCGGTCAAGTTTTGGGCGAAATTTCCCAAGATAATGAAGTGGCCAGTGCCCTTTTTGATATTTTGGAAACTGAAAGGATCTTGGAAGGCAACGCTAGTGTTTCGATCATTCCAGCCGGTCTCAATAACGATATTGCCCGTTCTATGATGGCTGTAGATAAGTTGAGTAGGCCGGGAAGTAGTTATCTGATACCTAAGTCCAGCAATAGCTCTGCAGCTTCTGCCCAAATAAAATTCTGAAGTTTTGTTTAAGAAGACAACCCAAGTTTTATAACTAAGGTTGGAGCAATAAAAGCTGGTAAGCGCTCTTTCTGCTTGAGTTTGGCAAAAAAATGAGCAGAAGGGGCGCTTTTTATTGGTCCTAATAGAAGGCTATTCCATTTTTTTAGCAAAAGAATCTGCTGCGAACTTGGGCTCAGTTTACTTTCTGAGTCTGTATCCGGATTATACTGCTACTTCTGGGTAGTTACTTGAGAGATTTTAAGTATGAGTGATTTGACTAATATTGTCGGTTCTGCGGCTCCTCGCCAAGGACATAAGATAGTTTTCAAAGAGTTTTTATCTGAAAATGTGGTGCGCATGCGCGTTGAAGCCCAACTTATTGCAGAAGAGCATAAGCCGGGACAATTCATTATTTTGCAAACTGATACTGATTATGGCGAACGCATCCCTCTGACTGTCGCTGATAAGAATAAAGAAGAGGGAACTATTACGCTGATTTTCCAGACTGTAGGTAAATCTACTGAGGAATTGAGCCATTTTGAAGTGGGCGATTATATACCCGTTATAGCCGGCCCCTTAGGCAAGCCTACCGATTTGGAAAATTACGGTCGTGTAGTGGCTGTAGGAGGTGGAATCGGTTTAGCTCCGCTTTATCCTATCGTCTGTGGTTTGAAAGCCTTAGGAAATCATGTAACCGTTGTCGCCGGTGCTCGCAATAAAGGACTGCTTATCCTTGAAGACGAGATGAAAGCTGTAGCTGATGAGTATATCTGCGTTACAGATGACGGATCTTACGGACGCAAAGCCTTAGTAACAGAGCCTTTGAAAGAACTCTGTGCTTCAGAAACTGAAAAGCCAGATTTGGTAGTTGCTATTGGCCCGCCCATCATGATGAAGTTCTGTGCTTTAACAACTAAGCCGTACAATGTGAATACATTAGTGAGTCTGAATACTATTATGATTGACGGTACCGGCATGTGTGGTTGCTGTCGTATTACGGTTGGCGGCCAAATTAAGTTCGTTTGTGTAGACGGTCCTGAGTTTGACGCTCACTTAGTGGACTTTGACAATATGCTTAAGCGCCTCAACGCTTTTAGAGAGCAAGAGACTAAGGCTCGTGAACATACCTGCCGATTCAGAGCTGTAGTAAAAGAGATGCAAGAGGCCGGGGAAATATAGTTTCTTTGCGCCTTGCAGCTGGGCCGTCTTCTAAGTTTTAGACGGTTCGCAGAGTTATAAGTTCACCCAAGGAGATTTTTTTACAAATGCCTCGTTTTCATAAAGATCCTCAAATTCTTGAAGCAGAAGCTTTAGATATTCTGAACAGCTTAGAAGAGAAGGGCTCCCTCACTCCCAAAGATCGCATGGCCATTCCTGTGCAGAAGCCGGCAGTTCTGGATCCTCTGCAGCGTTCTCAGTGGCAGGATGAGGTAGAAAAAACCTTTTCTCCTGCTCAGGCTATAGTTGAGAGCCGCCGCTGTCTGCAATGTAAAAATCCTAATTGTGTTAAGGGCTGTCCAGTGGGCATCAATATTCCCGGCTTCCTGGGCGCTGCCGCTGAAGGTAAGTTTGCTGAGGCTATTAGCATAATTCAAGAGTCTAGTTTGCTGCCGGCCATATGCGGCCGCGTTTGTCCGCAAGAACGTCAATGTCAGCAAAACTGTATGATCGGCAAAGCTCACAAAGACGTCGCGCAAGCTGTGTCTATAGGTAAAGTTGAGCGTTTCTTGGCCGATTGGCAGGCTTCGCACTGCGAAGGAGTTCTGGCTGTTAAGGCTGACAGCGGTCACAAAGTGGCGGTTATCGGTTCTGGGCCGGCTGGTTTAGTGGTCGCTGCTGACTGCCGCCGTGAAGGACATGAAGTACACGTTTTTGAGGCTCTTCATAAGTTGGGCGGTGTTTTGCGCTACGGTATTCCTGAATTCCGTTTACCTAAGCGAGTTGTCGATCAGCAGATTGAAGCTTTAACAGCTATGGGAGTCAAATTTCACACCAATTATGTGGTGGGACGTACTCGCACTATCAAAGATCTGTTTGAAAAAGACGGTTTTGAGGCCGCTTTTATCGGGGTTGGCGCCGGTTTACCTATCTTTATGGGTATCCCTGGCGAAGACTTAATCGGTGTCTGTACCGCTAATGAATACCTCACCCGAGCCAATTTGATGGGAGCTATTTATCCCGGTCGCAGTGATACGCCGATGTATGCTTCTAAGAAAGTCGTCGTTTTAGGCGGAGGTAATGTGGCCATGGATTCTTGCCGCATGGCTAAAAGGTTGGGAGCAGAAGAGGTCACAGTACTGTATCGTCGCAGTCGTCATGAGATGCCGGCTCGTCGGGAAGAAGTGGAGCACGCTTTTGAAGAGGGCATTCGTTTCTGCTTCTTGCAGAATGCTTGCGCTGTCAATGGTGATGAACAGGGACGTGTTAAGTCCGTAACCGTTCAGCGCTATGAGCTGGGTGAACCAGACGCCAGCGGACGCCGCAGTCCTATTAAAATTGAGGGAGACACTTACGAGTTAGAGTGTGATACCGTCTTGGTCGCTATAGGTAATCGTTCCAATCCTCTGCTGACTTCTACAGTGCCAGGTTTAGAGTTGAACAAAAAAGGCAATATCGTTGTCGATGAAGCTACAGGCAAGACCAGCCTAGATGGTGTGTACGCTGGTGGCGATATTGTGTTGGGAGCTGCTACAGTTATTTTAGCTATGGGTGAAGGTCGCCGGGCGGCTAAATCCATTAATGAAATGCTTAGCCAGAAAAAGTAATTTTAGTGTGTAAATAAGGTTTTAAAGTGGAAGCTGGGCAAGGGATAAAAGTTCTACTCGGCTTCTGCTTTTTGTGTTTTCTGCTGCTATTTCAGAAGTATTTCTGAGTACTGCAGAGAAGCGTCAATATACAGGGTTAGGTGAAACGAAGGAAAATGGAGAGTATTATTTCTTTATTTAGCAAGTTTGGCCGCAAAACTTTAGTTGGGGCGGCTTCTTGGAGTTTGGCCGCCGTATTAACGCTCTCTTCAGCGCAGGCGCACATTATTTATAAATACTATGAAGTAGTTGGTGGCGATACCATTGAATCGATTGCTTCCCGTTACAGTATCGATCCTAAAGAGGTCTTGCGGGTCAATGCTAACACTATTGTTAGTCAGAAAGGTCTGCAAGCTGGTTCTATTTTGCTTATTCCTATCGATACTGAAGCTAAGCCGGTACCTACTAAAATTGATGTTAACGGTGCTGAAAGTGGGCCTGCTCCTTCTTTAGTTTCAATTAGCAATTCTGCAGCTGGGTCTGGCAGCAAGGCTGCTAAGAAAAAGATGGCCAAACGCCGATCTTACCGATCTCCCTCTGCTCCTGCTCCAAGTTACAGTATTGCTGTGGGATCGGATGGAAAAATTGTCAAAATCCCTAATTATATTCCTCCGTCTGATGATGAAGACTGGGATGAAAACTATCAGTCATCAGGACGCGTTAATAGTTTGCTTAGTAAAGCTAAGAGCTATATGGGAGTGCCCTATGTTTGGGGAGGATCTACGCCTTCGGGATTCGATTGCTCCGGCTATGTACAGTACGTTTACAATCAGGTGGGCATCAGTCTGCCCCGCACAGCTGATATCCAATTTAACGAAGGGCGGGCTGTAGCTTTAGGACAAGAAGTGCCTGGCGACATGGTCTTTTTTGAAACTTACGCTCCTGGTGCGTCCCATGTGGGCATATATTTAGGCAATGGCGAATTTATTCACGCGTCTTCTTCTGGCAGCGTGAAAGTAAGCAGTCTAGATGAGAGCTATTTTAAGGCCCGCTACCTAGGGGCTAAGCGAGTTTTGTAATAGGCTGTTTGTTTCGCTCGTTTAAAGTGTATGGGCTAACTAGTAAAATGGGGCGTTAGTGTCTTTTAGGTGTTTTTTTTAGGGAGGAGCTCATTTTCAGTTACATTTTTTATTGCAAACTGTTGGTATATCTGCATTGAACTGGTATGCGCAAGGTTAGACTGTTGCTTATAACTGAAGCTTTTAAAGGTAAAGTCATGGAAGATATTATACCGTCTATGCGGACTGGTATATGAGAAGCACCGCTGACAGTAATTTTGTGGGCCTGTGTATAGTGGACGCTAGTAGAACTGTTAATATGGCGTCCAAAGTAGAAAATGGGGGCCATAGCTAAAAATTTTAATTTGCTTATGCGAGACACGATGCAGATATCAAGTTTGCCGTCGTTCATTTTAGCGTTGGGAGCGATCTGGATGCCGGAACAGTAGCATCTGGAGTTAGCGATGGTTATTTGCATAACGTCATTCATTTTCAGGCTGTGTCCGTCGATTTCTAGCTTATAATTTTGCGGAGTAAAGTCTAAAAGAGAGCTTAAACCTATTTTGAACCCGCTAAGCCAGCGCTGTATTCCTTTAGGCTCTTGCGTCGGTGCTTTGGACCACGCATGGGCGTCTAGTCCTATACCAATACTTTCGGTGAATAGTTTACCTTTTTCTATTTTACCTACATCTACTTGGCAGTTGACCCCTTCCAATGACAGGCGCAGACATTCTATAGGATGGGGCGGAAGATACAAGCTGGTGGCTAAATTATTGAAAGTTCCCAGAGGAATAATGCCTATAATACATTTACTGTTGTATGAGCCTTGGAGTACCTCTCTAACAGTATCATCGCCGCCGGCTGCAAAAATTAACTTTCCTTTAGCTGTAACCGATTTAGATAGAACGGTGGCATGTCCTGGGTATTTGCTTATGAGTAAGGAACCGCCGCGTGTTCTAGTAAACTCTGCTATAGCCCTAAGATTGCGTCCACCGCGTCCTGCTCCAGAAGCAGGATTTATAATTACATAAAATTTGGGAACAATAAGTGCAGACATATTTTATACTGAAAATTTGTTGTTTTCTGTATAGTATGAAGGTGCTGAATTTAAAGTAGCATCTGCTATTATAACCATAATTCTCAAATTGGTTTTATTTTACCTAGCTGTGTTTTATTAATTAAGCAGTTTACTGCTAAGCTCTTTATAAGAGCAGCTGCTCAAAGTATGAAAGACATCTTCTAATATGCAGAATGAATTAATTGATGGACCTATTAATAAAGTTCTTATTAAGCTGACTATGCCTATTTTAGGTTCAATGTTTCTGTCTACACTGTTTAGTTTAGTAGATGCTATGTGGGTAGGACACAGCGGAGTTTTGGCGTTAGCTTCTGTAAATATTGCGAGTTTTGCTGTCTGGATAATGACTGCTTTATCAGGTATTATTACTACTGGTACAAACTCTGTAATCGCCAATAAATTGGGAGAAGCTTCCATCAGGCCAAAGGCCGCTCAAGAAGCTTTAGAGGGGATACAGTTAAGCTTAGGAGCAGCTTTAATTACGGGACTTTTAGAGTTTCTTGTTATCTATCTGGGAGGGCGCGAACTGCTCTTTTGGATGGTCGGCGATAAAGAAAATGTCAGTGCAGTTGTCGATATAGGTTACTCTTATTTGGGAATGTTGGCCGTTTTTGCTCCGACCGTTTGTCTTAATGAGTGTATTTCTGCCATTATGCGCGCTTACGGAGATACTCGCACTCCTCTTAAGATCTATTCCATAGGTTTTTTTCTCAATTTTATTTTAGATCCTATATTTATTTTTGGACTTTTAGGTTTGCCTAAATTAGGAGCTCTGGGAGCGGCTATAGCTTCTGATATCTCATTTTTTATAGTCAGCATAATGTTGATCACTAAAATAGCGCGTCCTAGTTATCTTTTTCAGCTGCCACAAACTCGTCCTAATTTTAATTGGCAGTACCTTATGCGCATTATTATGGTAGGTTTGCCGCTTTCGACAGCTTCAATTATTTTTAGCGTAGTTTATATGGCTATTGCACCCATTATCAGTAGTTTCGGTCCCGAAGCTATGGCAGCTTTAGGTATAGGCCATCGTATGGAAAGCCTAAATTATACAATTCGCTCAGGTATCGCTTTAGCTTGTATAACTATTGTTGGCCAAAATTTAGGGGCTGGTCGCATAGATAGAGCAAAAAAAGCTGCTTGGTCAGCTATAGGGTGGTCGTTATGTGTAAGCTGTACAGTCTGTGTAGTTTTTGTTACCTTGCCTGAAATGTGTGCCTCGTTATTTAGCAGCGATAAAAGTGTTATAGAAGCTGCAGCTGGTTATCTTAGCATTATTGCTTGGTCTCAGCCCTTTGCTGCCGTGTGTGGTATTGCGGAAGGGGCGTTTGCTGGAGGACGGTGTACTTGGCCGCCTATGTGCGTAAGTATTCCCTGTTCTTTGTTGCGTATTCCCACCTGTTATACTGCAGTTTTAACTTTTGGATATGGTATTAGTTCTATTTGGTGGTCTCTGAGTTTGTTGACTATCTTGCGCGGCAGTATAGTTTTTGCCATGTTCTGTATGGGATGGTGGCTGCCTAAAAACATTACTAATAAGAAGCGTTAAACTGAAAGCGATCCCAATTTTGTCAACAAAATCGGGATCGCTTCATATATATGACTATATACGTAAAAATTAAGATTATCCGTTTAAAACTTGATTCGACTTTATAAGTAGTCGCTTATAAACGAAATCTGCCTGCCTAGGAACATTAATTGGCTGTTTCTACGGCAGGCAGATTCATTGTTTTAATACAGTTAAAGCTTTTATATAAGCTCAAGCCCAATAAAGTTTAGAGCTCTTCTAAGCCGACAGCAGCATTGAACTCGTCAATAAGCTTATCGAGCGGATCGAGACTCTGGTGCAGAGAAGTCCAGTACTCCTCGTTATACCACTGATCCTGAATTTCTTTATAGGTTTTGCCCTGTTGCTCAACCCAAGTGTAGTACTTGAGGTTATGGACACGCTTACGATCTTTATAAGTGAGCTCAGCCATGCTGTCAGTATTGCAGCCCTGCAGATAACGGGCATAAGCTACAGCGGCGTCAACGTTTCCGAAAGCACCTCTGGCTTCAGTCATTTCTTTCAGACGGCTCTGATACATAACGGCAGAGTCAGTGAACATGGTGACGATTACGTCATTGGAACCTAACTCATAGTACTTAGCCATCTTGATAGCAGAAAGCAGGTTAGAAATAGAACTGATACCAAGCCAGCTGAGTTTATTGAGCAATTCTTCATTTACACCTAAACTCTTAAGATACTCGAGACCGGCCGACTCGTTGAGAAGGCGCAAGAGCGTGCAGGGAGCTTCGTCGTCTATGGCTACGATCATATCAGTGTTCTTGACGTTGTGTACCCACGGTACATGCTTGTCGCCAATACCTTCAATGCGGTGATCGCCGAAACCGTTCATGAGCAAAGTGGGGCACTGCATAGCTTCAGAAGCTGCAATCTTGGAATCAGGATAAAGATCCTTCATGTAATCGCCGGCCGCAATTGTGCCAGCAGAACCTGTAGCGGAAACCATACCGCGATAACGACCACCAACCATTTTAACGGCTTCTTCCATAGCCGGGCCAGTTACATGGTAGTGCCATAAATAGTTGCCAAACTCCTCAAACTGGTTAAAAATAACCAAATTTTCACCGGAGTTGCGGAGTTCCCAGCATTTATCAAAAATTTCTTTGACGTTACTCTCACAGCCGGGAGTAGCAATAATTTCGCCGGCTACAGTCTTGAGCCAATCAAAGCGTTCTTTGCTCATGCCTTGGGGAAGAATGGCGATAGACTGGCAGCCGAGGAGGGCGGAGTCGTAAGCACCGCCGCGGCAATAATTACCGGTGGAGGGCCAAACGGCTTTTTGGCAGGTTGGGTCGAATTGGCCTGTTACTAAACGAGGCACCAAACAACCGAAAGCAGCACCTACTTTGTGAGCACCGGTAGGAAACCATTTGCCGCACAAGCCAATAATCTTACAAGGCACACCCGTAATAGCTTCCGGCATTTCTATATAGTTAACGTTGCCGAAACCGCCGCCTTTTTCTACTGGCTGGTTATGCCAGTTGATGCGGAAGAGATTGAGAGGATTGACGTCCCAAAGGCCAACGTTCTCCAGAGCTTTAACAATACCGGCGGGAATAAGCTTCGGATTACGCATCTGTTTGAAGGTAGGAATACGGATCTGCTTTTCGCGGGCTCTATCAATTGTATGTTTTAAAGCTTCAGGATGAACAGTAAGATCAATGTTGTTAATCATTATAAAAAACACCTCTAAGTGCTGTGTAGTTCCGGTCTGTTCTCTATATGCCTTTTAATTCCTATTAGAAGTGCACTAAAATGAATTTTAGGCGTATATTTACTGATCAGAATTTAAAAAATAACTATTTCAAGCGGCTGAGGGCGCAAATTGTAATTGCTGCTCATCGTAAAACCGTAAGCTCCGGCTGTATCGATTAGGAGTATATCTCCACTTTCAGTATAAGTTAGGCGCCTATCTCGTCCCAAAATGTCGCCTGTTTCACAAATAGGTCCGACTATATCCGCTATTTGATTTTTAGGTTGCCCCCAGCGGCTGAGATTGACAATTTCATGGTAAGCCCCATACAGAGCAGGGCGAATCAGAGTCTGCATGCCGGCGTCGCAGCCTATAAAAAATTTGTCACCTTTTTGTTTAGTTTGGTTTACTCTGGTTAAAATAACGCCGGCTTGGGCCACTAAGAAACGTCCGGGCTCTATCATTATTTGATATTGCGGATGATTTCTTTTAAATGACAGCAGTTTCTTATCGAGGCTGTTCAAGTCTAAAGTATCCAGATCGCGCTTTTCAGGTACTCCTAAGCCGCCGCCCAAGTCGAGATATTTTACCTTGGGAAAGTATTGAGCGCATTCAGAAAGCTGCATAGCCGATTGAGCCCAAGTTTCTGGAGTTTTTATACCGCTGCCGCTGTGAGAATGGAGGCCGATAACTTTTATATTCAGATTAGAAGTTAAACGCTGGGCTTCGTTAAGCTCATTTACAGGAATGCCAAATTTGGAGAAGTTGCCTGCTGTGCGTACTTTGCGGCTATGTCCAGCTCCATGACCTAAGTCGAGGCGGAGAAAAACTTCTTTCTCTTTAAAAGTTTCTGGCCACAGTTGCAAAGGTTGGAGATTGTCCAAAGTTATCGTTGCACTTAATTTAAATCCTATTTCGAACTCTTTTTGGGAGGCAAAATTAGGCGTAAAAAGCAGACGGTCAGGAGATAAATCTGGCAGAAGGGTGCGAATTCTTTCTAGTTCTCCAACGGAAACACACTCGAAACCTAATCCCTGATCGGCAAAAATTTTAATAACTTCCCGATTGCTGTTAGCCTTAACAGCAAAGAAAACTTTGTCGACCGCCTGTAAATTTAAAAGAGTTTGAGCATTACTTATCAAGGTAGGCTGATGGTATATATAGGCTGGAGTGGCAGCTATATTAAGCAGCTGCGAGCGTTCTTGTACCCACCAGGTAGATTTATATCTATCCTGTGCTTTATAAATATTGGCGGCTTCAATAAAGTCTTGTCTGAAGCTACTGCCGAAAAGTAAAGTATCTTGGACACCGGAGAAGAGTTGAGCGTGAAGAGTTTTTAATAGCCTATCTGCTTGAGATTCATCAACTACAAAAGTAAAGTTTAAATCGGAAGCCGCTTGACTGAGCAGATGAACTTTTTCTTCTTCAAAAATTTCTAAAGTAGGTCCCAGTTTGTGAAGGTTAGAGCGTATTTTGCGACCTACTAAGCTGAGGGCAGCGCAAGGGGCGATTAGTTTAGGGGAACAGCAGGAACTTAAATCGCTGAGAAGTTCCTGTAGCTTTGATGATCTGGATGAAGAAGTTGATTTATCCAGCGATACCGTAACGTTGCTCTGGGAAGTTGCTACTAGGTCTATAGAAAAGCCATGATTAGCAAATATAGCGAAAGCTTGGGCGAGGAAGCCCACCTGCTGCCACATGCCTATATGATCGAGCGATATTAAAACTAAGCCATCTACAGAAGTTAAGGCTTTAACGCAAATATTGTCGTCGGAATAATTGCTGCTTATACAAGTTCCTGCTAGTTCCGGTTTTTGAGAGCAGCGCACGTAGATAGGAATTTGAGATTCTGCCAATAGAGCGATCGCTTTGGGATTCACTACGGGAATACCGGCTGAGGCGAGCTCTTGAGCTTCTGCATAATCGAGCTGACGAATAAGGCGCGCCGAGGGGATTATATGAGGGTCAGCCGTGTAAAAGCCAGGCAGATCGCTCCAAAATTCTACTTTTTCAGCTTGTAATTTTAAACTTAGCGCAGCGGCACTCAGATCGGAGCCGCCCCGTCCTAAAAGAACCTGTTCACCATAATTATTAGAAGCAATATAACCTTGAGTGATAATTATGTCTCCACAGCTTAGTTCTTGTTGCAGTTGCAGATTTGGAGTTAAATCATCGGGGGCTGCTTCTAGATAATTAATTTGGGCAGACAGCTTGTCATTTTTTATGGTGTGCAGCGCCTTATCGGCTTCCAAAAGAATAATTTTTTTATCGTTAAAAGTTTTACTTAGTCTGGCCTGCGCTAAAGAAGCGGTCAAACGTTCTCCCAGTCCCATGAGGCGAGCTCTAAGGCGAGGCGCTGCTTCTTGAGTTAAAGAAATTCCTAAAAGCATGCGATCTAACTCTTGAAAAATGGTTTTCCACAGATCGGGACCAGGGGAGCCTAAAAGTAGCTTAGCTAAATTTTGATGGCGCTCTTTTAAACTTTGAATTCCTTTATTAAGCTGCTCTTCACTGAACGTATTAAGCAAAACGTTTTTTCTGCAGGCACAATCAATAAGTTCCTCTAGCGTATTAGTAACGTTTTGCAGAGCTGAAAATACAGCCACCGGAGTTTTTCCACTATGTAAGCACTCGGCAATTTGATTCTCAATATTCTGCCAATCTTCCAAAGTATTGACAGTGCGCCCAGAAAATTTGAGTATACTAAAAGTAGGCACGCGGTTTGTGGTCTCCTTTTGTTTTTTTAATTCATACCCCAGTTGTCTGTCTGCCAAGTTTTTTGAGGGTAAAATGGTCTGCATTAGGACTAAACAGACAATTAATTTTGGTATTTCTAGATCGTTATTTACAGCTGGTAGTTTATTGTATGACTCTCAGCCCCGAATGTGGTGAGTTGTTGAGCAGGGTAAACTCTCCGCTTTTAGAGCGGTGCTCAGCTATAGTATCGACAATAGTTTCGGCTAAATAGACCGGATCATGTCGCACTACGGTTTCTTCACTAACTAAATTAGCTACAATAGGCTGAACCTGCATAGTTCTTAGACGCGCCAGATCCGCTTTTATAGGATGGGCACCTGTTTTTTGGTATTTTTTGCGCAGTTTGCTAGGCGGAGCTGCATTGACAATTATATAATCTACTATACCTGATCCCACGTGGTGGTATATGGCTTGTAGGTGATCGGCGGCCGTATATTTGCTTGTTTCTCCAGGTTGAGTCATGACATTGCAGACATAAATTTTAGGAGCTTTAGCTTTTTTTACTGCATCGGCGATGCCGTTTATGAGCAGCGGAGGAATGACGCTGGTATACAGACTGCCGGGGCCTAAAACGATGCAGTCCGCTTCAGCAATAGCTTTCAGTACTTCGTCGGGGGGAGTGCAGTTGCGTGGCTCTAGAAAGGCGTCGATTATTTGACCGTTAGCCTTGGGAATTTCACTCTCTCCTTTTATAATTCTGCCGTCGCGCATTTTTGCGCATAAAGTAGTCGAAGTTAGAGTTGCTGGGAGCACGCGTCCTCTAATATTTAGAATTTGGCTGCCTTTACGCAAAGCTTCCTCAAAGTCATTGTCGTACATGTCAGTTAGGGCCGCTAAAAATAAGTTGCCAAAGGAGTGGCCTTCTAACCCCTGTCCATCGCGGAATCTGTAACGAAATAATTCGTTGAGCAGATTCTCATCATCGGCCAGAGCGGTCATGCAGTTGCGCAAATCACCTGGGGGCAATATACCTAGCTCTTTAGATAGGCGTCCTGAGCTGCCGCCGTCGTCAGAGACACTGACTATCGCTGTAATATTAGAGGTATATTTTTTCAAACCGCGCAGCAGAGTTGAGAGCCCAGTTCCTCCGCCTAAAGCTGTAATTTTCAATCCGTGGCTCAGTTGGCGTTTTTCGTACACTAAGTCTACTATAGAGCGAGCGGCAGCGGGACGTTCGGTGCTGTAAATAACTGTAAAGACATGATAAACAGACCACCATATAACTGTTAGTCCCAGTACCGTCATAATTATATCGATAGTAATCCCGGAAATATCGAAACCAACAGCATCGTGCAGGATATTCTGCAGAGAAATTTCTATAGATAAGGACGTCTTTCTGGACAGTAACAACATCAGACCGGTAGCAAAAAGCCACAGTCCTAAAGCTATAGATAATATCCAGCGTTTGACTCCCATACCGGGCAGCAGCCACTTGAAGAGGCTAAAAAATTTGTTCAGCAATTTAACTGTTTTTCCTAATATTATCGCTTATAGAATTTGAGCTTTCTGCAGGAGACAAACGAGTGTCGCGATGCTCTACCGAAGTTTCGCAATGGTGTTTCTTCATTAACGAAGCTACTTCTTCGGCCAACGCTACGGAGCGATGGCGACCTCCGGTGCAACCGAAAGCTACATTTACCTGCTGTTTGCCCTCTTTTAAATATTGGGGCAGAAGGAAAATCAGCAGACTGACAATTTTTTGCAAAAACGTGTGATAAGTTGCGAAAGAATGCAAATAATTCTTTACTGGCTCATCTAGACCGGATAAGCCGCGCAGTTCTGGTAGATAGTAAGGATTGGGTAAAAATCTGCAATCAAAGATAAGATCTACATCGGTGGGGGTACCATATTTAAAACCGAAACTAACTGCATGAAGTTTGCTTCCAGTCGTATTTTTAGAACTGAATTTTTGAAAAATTAGACCGCGCAATTGATGGGTTGTCATTTGAGAAGTATCTAAAACTAAAGAAGCTCTTTCCCTAAGAAAACGCAGTTTATCACGCTCCTTTATTATACCGTTGAGAACCCTGTCGTTGGGAGCTAAAGGATGTTGGCGGCGGGATTCTGCATAACGGCGTACTAACACTTCGTCGCTGGCATCTAAAAAAACTATATAAGGGGAAGAGTCCATTTGTTCTAACTGCTCTAAAACGGTCGTTAGATCGCTAAAGAATTGTTGGCTGCGTATATCTGTAGCAACAGCTAAGCGATTAATATTAGAAGCAAAGCACAACTTTATAAGTTCGGGAAGGAGTACAGGCGGTATGTTGTCGGCACAATAATAATTTTGCTCTTCAAAGCACTTCATAACCTGACTTTTGCCCGATCCAGAAAGTCCGGTTACCATAACAAAATTGCGCTTAGTGTCTTTCTGCATATTCTTTCCTTGCTGTAATTAGTGCATAAAAAAACTTAGATCAAGTAACACAGAACTGAAAAAAATTAGGCGGTAAAGTGATTCTCTCCTTTTACCGCCTATAATTTACCATATTCCAGAAAAGATCGGGGATCAATTTTTTCCTATGAAGCAAAAAATCGAACTTACCTAGTTTATCCGGCTATATTATATAATCGCTTAGTAAACTCCCAAGTATTTATCGAGCTCCCAAGGATGAACTTGAGTGCGATAAGCATCCCACTCCTGATATTTTGCAGATTTAAACTGCGACCAGATATGAGGGCCTACAGCTTCAACCATGAGAGAATCTTCTTGGAAGGCGGCTAAAGCTTCTTCTAAAGAAGTAGGCAAAGTTTCAATATTGAGCTTCTTTAATTCGTCGGCATTTAAATCGTAAAGATTGCAGTTCATGGCTGGGCCAGGATTAATCTTGTTTTCAATGCCGTCCAAACCGGCACAGAGCATTAAACCTATAGCCAAATAAGGGTTGCAGGAAGGATCTGGAGAACGCACTTCTACGCGCGTACTCTTACCCCGCGGAGCAGGAATGCGAATCATAGGACTGCGGTTTTTTTCTGCCCAAGTAACGTAAAGAGGAGCTTCGTGACCGGGCACGAGTCTTTTATAAGAATTGACAATGGGGTTAGTAAAAGCGGTAAAAGCTCGGGCGTGCTTCATTAATCCGCCTATGTAATGCAGGCAAGTTTGGGAGAGTTGGTGAGGAGTTGAGGCGTCAAAGAAAATGTTTTCGCCGTTTTTGAAGAGCGACTGATTGACGTGCATACCTGAGCCGGCAATACCGTAGACTGGTTTAGGCATAAAAGTAGCATGCAAGCCGCAGTTCATAGCGACAGTCTTTACGGCCATGCGGAAGGTCACTACCTGATCGGCCGTTTTGAGAGCATCAGCATATTTAAAATCGATCTCATGCTGACCGAAGCCGCATTCATGGTGAGAAGCTTCAATTAAAAAACCCATAGCCTCGAGAGCGGTTACAATTTGCTGACGAGCAAATTCCCCTTTATCTACAGGAGCTAAATCGAAGTAACCTGCTTGATCGTGAGTTTTGGTGGTAGGACGTCCCTGTTCATCTTTCTCAAAAAGGAAAAACTCGGCTTCAGGGCCAGCCATCATTTCTAAGCCCAAACTGTCGGCTTTGGCAATCATTTTTTTTAGAAAACCGCGGGGATCTCCGGCAAATGGTTCTCCGTCTGGAGTAGTGACATCGCAGATCATGCGGGCTTCTTTGTTGCAACCGTTATCTTTCCATGGAAGCAGAGAAAAGGTTGCAGGATCAGCCTTCAAACGCATATCAGATTCTTCTATGCGCACGAATCCTTCAATGGAAGAGCCATCGAAGAGTACTCCATCATCTAAAACACTCTCAATATGTCTTCCTGGAATACCGACATTTTTCATTCCGCCAAGAATATCTGTGAATTGTAAGTGCAACAGCTTAACGTCGAGATCACGAACCAACTTTACTACGTCGTCGCGAGTTAATTGTTTCTCTGACATAGTGTTTTAGTCTCTTTCTAGTACATTTAATACGAAATTGAGCGGCCTTGAGCTTTTCAGTGTACGCATCTCTATGGCCGCAGTTAAGTTCTATCTGCCTACAGTTTTTTTTTGGGTGAATCTATTGTAAATTCCTGGCAGGTCCAGTTCATTTTTTCGATTGTCTCAGGCTCTTTTTTTAGTAAAACTGCTGCTGATGCAGAATAATAGGGACTCCATGTGCATTATTTATTTTAGGCACAACAATAGTAGTATCTAAGTGTATTTAAGGAAAGATACATTAAAATATAGGAAAAGAAGATGTATTAGGCGAAGGCGTCACCTAGGTATGATAGCGGTTCATTTGCTATGTTCGGTTATAATTGGATTCTTGTGGTTTTGGTCGGGCGTTTTTCTGGACAAAATCAAGTCTGAGTTTTTTCTTTTGCTCTTTCGGGGGTGCCGAGGAGCCCTTTTAGCTGTGGCCTGCTGTACTTTTGTGGCAGCTTGTGTCAGTCATAGCGGATTAGTTTTAACTCCTGACGACTCTAGAACGGTTATGTTCATATTTTTCTCCATGGGACTGAGTTTAGTTTTCATTCCTGTCGGCTTCCTTATAGGAGTTGCTAAAGGCAGAAGCAAAGAGTTAGCTGATGAATTTAAAGATAATCTTGCTTCTTTCAAAGAACCGGACAACTCTCCTAAGCCTAACGGAGACAACTTCCAAAATTATCAATACGGCAGCTTAGGCAGCGCTGCCGGCTATGAAGATCCTGCCGCAGCCAGAGCTAGTGAAGCTTATCGCTCAGCTAGCCGTAAATAGCAAACAAGATAAATGCTGAAAAATATTTTCAAGACCGAGGTTTATTATGAGTCAAAATAGTTTAGTTTTGGGACGAGTTCTGACTGCTATGGTTACTCCTTTCAACTCTGCTCTGGAAGTAGATTACAGCAAGGCCGCTCAGTTAGCTCGTCATCTTTTAAATTCAGGCACTGATACTATTGTCGCTGCAGCTACAACCGGGGAAGCCCCTACTTTAACATCTGAAGAAAAGTTGCGCCTTTTTGAAACTCTTAAAAATGAAATAGGCGATCGCCCTTTGGTTTGCGGCACTGGCACCAACAATACCCAGGCTACCATAGATTTCTCGTTAAAAGCTAAAGAGCGTGGAGCTGATGCTATTTTAGTGGTTGCTCCCTACTACAATAAGCCTCCTCAAGATGCGCTTTATGAACACTTTAGGGCTGTAGCTGAAGCTGTCGATTTGCCTATTATCGCTTATAATATTCCTGGTCGCACAGGTATAGAAATTAAGGCCTCAACTTTGGCAAAAATAGCATCTATTCCTAATATCATCGCTGTAAAAGAATCTTTGCCTTCTTTAGAACCCATCAGTGAGTTGAGTGTAGCTTTGGAGAAAACGACCCCAGAACAGGTCGGCAAATACGCCAATTTTGTGGATAGTCGGGCTATGGAAATTTACAGTGGTGATGATTCTGCTATACTTCCCACTTTGTCTGTAGGCGGTGTAGGTGTAATAAGCGTTACTTCGCATATTGCTGGGCCGTTAGTTAAAGAAATGATTGAAGCCTATTTTGCTGGTAATGTTGTAAAAGCCCAACGGCTTCATTTGCGTCTCTATCCACTCTTTACCGGTCTTTTTGCGGTAGCTAATCCTATTTTGGCTAAATCTGCCCTGCGTTTACAGGGCCTAGATGTCGGCGGATTGCGCATGCCTCTTCGTTCGGCTTCAGAAACTGAAATTGAGCGTTTGAGCTTAATAATGAAGGCTGTCGGAATTTTATAAATTTTAGGCTATGGCTACAGCTTGGGTCTTTTATTTAGGTAATATGGCTGCGGTAAGTTGTTCAGTTTTATTTCCTTAGGCGAGGTTGAGTTAGTTTGTCCGCTAGTCATGCTGTAGTTTTTTATAGGGGGATATGGGCGCATTTGAAGTTAGAAAAATTACATAGGAAAATAGAGGAAGAGTGGTATGACTGATTTATTATTGATTGACAACCAGTCAAAGAAACCATTTCGAGGGCGTTTCTTCGTTCCCGGTGATAAATCTATTGGACAGAGGGCGCTCATTCTAGCGGCTATGGCTGAGGGGGATTCAGTTATTAGCGGTATCTCTAATGCTGCTGACTGTCTTTCTGTAGTTAATGTTTTACGTCAGCTGGGAGCTGTTATTGAAATTAAAGGAAAAAATGCTTATGTAACCGGTTGGGGAGCAAAAGGTCCGGCTTTAATAGATGAGCCTTTAAATTGTGGCAATTCTGGGGCTTGCATGCGCTTCATATCTGGTATATTGGCAGTGTCTTCTGGCATTTACACTTTGATAGGTGATGAGAGCTTAAGTCAGCGTCCTATGGATAAGCTGGCGGAAGTGCTAACCCAGTTCGGGGCCAAAGTTGAATGTTTGGGAGTCAAAAGTTGCGCTCCGCTTCGTATTACCGGCTGTTTTCACCCTGATAATAAAGAGTGGGCCGCACAGCACAGTGCTATAAAAGGTGATTCACTGGAAATTGAAACTGACAAAGCTAGCGCTCAGTTAAAGACTGCAGCTATGCTAGCCGCTCTTTCTTTAGGGCGCAGTTTCAACTTGACTTTAACTGAGCCTTTGAAGAGCCGTGACCATAGCGAAATTATGTTGCGCCAGCTCGGTTTTAAGGTTATTGAGGAAAATTTGCCAGGCAGTCGTCATCGGGTGATTTTTTATGTTTCCGGTAATAAAATCAAGCCGTTTCAGTATTGTGTATTTGGGGACCCTTCTTCTGCAGCTTTCTTAGTAGCTTTAGCTGTGATGAAGCCGCATTCACATATTGTGATTGATAATCTGGTGATAAATCCTACCAGAGTGGGCTTTTTTAACATATTGAAACGCATGAATGCGAACATATGTGCCAGATTTTCCAACTACAGTTACGGAGAAATGATCGGAGGAATTACTGCTGATTATTCTCATCTCAAAGGTGTAGAAGTTAGGCCTAAAGATATACCTCTGTGCATCGATGAGATACCTCTTTTAGCTATTCTAGCTTCCCGAGCTCAAGGTATAACTAGAGTGCGTGGTGCTTATCAGCTGCGTCAAAAAGAGTCCGATCGCATAAGCATGACTTTGCGGGAGTTAAAAAAGCTGGGAGTAGAATCTCAAGAATACGATGACGGTTTTGACATTGTAGGGCGTCCTGAGTACAGATCAGATCTTAAATTTAGGCAGTCTAAAACTAAGATGGAGCCTATTCGCCTAGATGCACACGGCGATCATCGTTTAGCTATGAGCTTAGGAGTTGAGGCTTGTATCTGCAAGCGTCCTATTGAAATAGCGGGCTCTGAACTTTGCAATGTTTCATTTCCCGATTTTTGGAATATTTTAAGAGTAGTTTTCTCTTTTTAGCCTAAATGAGCTTAGCTAAAAGTATATTGCTTCGAGAAACCGGCTGTCTGGAGCAGCAATTCTCCGAGCAGCTGGCTTCTTGGGAAAAATATAGATCAGAGCGTCGTCTTTTAGGGCTGTCGTCAGCTTGGCGCACTGTTGTAACAGAAAGAAAATCACTTCTTTCTATATATTTTACTTTGCAGCGCTGGCAAGAAATATGCAGTTTAGGGGAAGAGCTTAGGCTGTCTGTCCTTGGCGGTCAGCCTATAGCTCACAGTCTTTCTCCTGCACTGCACAATTTTTTTAATTTAGGGACATCTGCCCAAACAGGTCTATACTTGTGTGCCGGCTGTCAAAATGAAGACCAATTTTTAGAAGTTTTAAAAAATTGGTTTAGGCTGCCTCTAATAGGGGCAAATGTTACCAGTCCGTTTAAAGAGTGCGCTTTTAAATATTTAGAAAAATACGGAAAACTTACCCCAGAGGCCCGAGCTATAGGCGCTGTAAATACAATTTACAGCAGAGCCGGATTTCTTTACGGAGCCAACACTGATTGGTCAGGGTGGCTGTCGTCCTGGTGCTGCGATATCGGCCAGTCATTAGCTGGGCGTAAGGTAGTTTTGTTTGGAGCTGGAGGGGCTGCCCGGGCTGTAGTGTATGCTTTAATCAGGGCTGGAGTCGGCAGCATAATAATTGTCAATTCTCCGCTACGCGGTCGGAAGTTAGTCGATTACTTCTCCAAGTTGCAGTGTCAAGAAGGCAATAAAGAAAATTTAGTCGATTTGCGATACTGCTCTTCGTGGGAAGGATACAAAGTTGAATCAGGTGTTATTTATATACAGGCTACCGTTCTAGGGAGTGAGGCCTATCCTGAACTTTCTCCTTATAGCTGGTCTTCCCAAAGGCCCAAGGGTGAGTTGGCACCCTCTTTGGAGGCTCCTGATTTGCGAGAAAAGACGCACTTAAACAGCACAGTGGCTTGTGATTTAGTTTATGTTCCTGAGCGAACTAAATTTTTGCTGGGTGCTGAAGCGGCTGGAGCTGTTACCATGAACGGTTTGGGCATGCTCATCTGCCAAGCTTGCCAGGCTAGAGAGCATTTTTTGCATATAAAGCACTCCGACGCTTGGGAAGAGCAGATGCTCAGTAAATTTCGTCAATTGTGGTCCGCCGCTACTTAATAAAGTTTTGATAGTACGCTAATAATATAAAATAATCAGCTTAAATCTATATATTGGTCACGCAGCCGATTCAGAATGCGCTGGCGAGTATTGAGAAGCTCCGCTATACGTTTGGCGGTCTCCAAGGGAGTATAATTGGTGGTATCAATGCGGATTTTGATGCGTTCGTACAGATAACGACGCTCCTGCATCAGCTGATCTACTCGTTCGCCAAGATTATCTGTATTCTGCAGCAGAGGGCGTCTTTCGCTTCGTCCTAAACGTTCTATTAAACAATCGCGCTGAGTATATAAGCAAATTAGCAGCCCCGAATTTTGAAAAGCCGCAAAATTTACCGGATTGAGCAGCGAACCTCCTCCCGTTGCCACTACTCTATTAGTAGACTTAGCCAATTCTAAACACAGTTCTTCTTCCTTATCTCTGAACCACTTTTCGCCGTGTTCTTTAAAAAGACTAGGAATACTTCCGCCGTGGCGTTTTTCTAGCTCCTGATCTATATCTATAAATTTTCGGCCCATGACCCTGGCTAACTCGCGTCCGATTGTACTTTTGCCAGTTCCCATAAAGCCTACAAGATAAATATTGTGCTTAGCCATACTAGTCTTTTTTTTCTCCCTGTGCAGTCCTTTTGTCCTTCTTCAAAATAATTCAAATAGACTGCTAGTTCAGAGTCGCTTACTAGGGCCTCTGCTGATTAAAGTTGAAGTAATTAAAAAATATGAGCTTAGCAAATTGAGGCTGTTCGTGTTCAGTATTACGGCGGAAGATAAAAAATTAAATTATCATTTGGGGGAGAATATTTTGGCTGATTTGCTGCAGCCTATCTTAGAGCGCAGCCAGGGAAGAGCTTTTGTTATTGTCGACAACAATGTAATGCAGCTTCAAAAAAGTTATATTTTGGAGCCTTTTAGGAATTCCCAAGCCGTATTTTACATAATTTCTGGTGGAGAAAAAGCCAAAAATTTGGGAGAAATTAGCAAAATTTATGATTCTATGTTAGAACATGGAATCGATCGCAGCGTCCCGGTCATAGCTATCGGCGGGGGAGTTGTCGGAGATATTAGCGGGTTGGCTGCGTCTACTTTTATGCGCGGTTTGCCATTTGTACAAGTGCCTTCCTCACTTTTGGCAATGGTTGATTCTTCGGTAGGAGGTAAAAACGGAGTTGATCTGCCCGAGGGAAAAAATTTAATAGGTTCATTTTATAACCCTGAGCTGATTGTAGCCGATTTAACGCTATTGCGCACTCTGCCTGTACTTGAATGGTCTAACGGTTTAGCGGAATTAATAAAAACGTCTTTAATTAGTCGTAGTCCGTTTTTCAAAGATATAGAAAAGTTCTGTATCAATGGGCGTTTGGCAAAAAAAGACTGTGAGGGCGTTCTCAGTTTAACTGATAAATTCCTAATGCTGAGTGGCAGTCAAGAGAGGCTTTGTCGATGGATAATTTCAGCCGTTAATAGCAAAGCTGCCATAGTGGCGGCTGATCCTCTAGATCTTGGAGGAGAAAGGTACAAATTAAATTTAGGTCACACGTTTGCCCACAGTTTGGAGGTCTGCTCAAACTACTCTATAGTCCACGGTCAGGCCGTTTCTATTGGTATAATTTGTGCTTTTCATTTAGCTGATAGTTTAGGCATCTTAGAAGAAGACTTAATCTTAAGAATAAAGAGAACACTGAGCTTTTGGGGATTGCCTGTAAAAATACCGAATGGAATTGTCTGGGAAAAGTTTGTGAGAAATCTGCGTCTAGATAAAAAAATAAAGAATGGATTCAATGTTTTCGTTGTGCCCGTATCTGAGGGAAAAACCGTCCTCTGCAGCGAAGTAGACTTGTCCAAAATAAAGGAAGTCTTTAACAGCTGTTCTGAACTTTGAACTGCAAATATGAGAGGAAGTTAACTGTGGCAAAGTTGTGTGTATTTGTATTAAACGGCCCCAATATGAACCTACTCGGCACCAGAGAGCCTGGTGTATATGGCAATATGCCGTATGAACAGCTCGTAGAGCAGATTTCTTTTTGGGCTTCAGAACTAGATATTGAGCTTGGTTATGCCCAGACTAATTCTGAGGGCGGTATAATTGACTATGTTCACGCTTCCTATGGTCAATTTGATCTGATTGTACTTAATCCTGGGGCTTTTACCCACACTTCATATGCCTTGCGCGATGCGATTGTAGGTATTGGATTGCCGGTTATTGAAGTTCATTTAAGTAATATATTCGCTCGTGAAGAGTGGCGGGCAAAATCAGTAATATCTTCAGTTTGTGTCGGTACCATATCCGGATTAGGAGTTTACGGTTACCGTTTGGCTCTAGAAGCCGGAAAGCATTTTCTCAGTTCTTCTTCCAATGAACAGGCAGATTCTGCTGCTGTTCCTCCTTCTATTAGTTTGCAGAGTGCTCCTAAGCTGAGTATTTCTGCTCCTACTCGTCAAACCGCTCAGCAGCCCCTGTCATTAGCTTCAGAACCGCCTCAGCCCGCCCAAAGTGCGGCTTCAGCCCCTACTATTGTGTCAGTTCCTATAGATAATGTTGATCAAAGTGATTTAGCTAATCTGTTTATGCCTACTCATAAGTTTGAAGTCGCCAATCAGGGAGGTAACTTAGGCGGTGAGGTAGGTATTAATGAAATTCAGGGATTCGCCAATGAAGGAGAGGTAAGCGTCTTTGTAGGCAATCCGAGTACCGATTCTGAAGACGATGAAGACCTTTCTCCTGAAGAGAGGGAAAAACTTAAGGCCTGGATAGGAGAAGATGCTTATGAAGAACCTTCTCCTGAAGATTATCGTTTGGGCGGAGGTATCTCTAGAGTAAGCGAGTCTATGCCTATGCCGCCTTCTCCTTCCTCAGGAGGTTATTCCGGATCCAATTTTGCCAATATGACTTCCAGTCATAGTACCGTAAAAAGTTCCGCTCCTTTAGCGCAGCCTGCCTCTGCTGCTACAAAGCGTCTGAGCATTCCTATTAAAGTAAAAAAGTAAATGCGTAAATAAAAGATATATTTAGTCAGATATAACATTGAGGTTGGAAGGGGAACGAATTGCTTCCGCTGAATTGACGGGGGCTAACGGGTGCGGTGGCGGGCTTCGCTGATATCGTAGGAGCTGCAGTGCTTAGCTCTTTCTGGGGCGGTTGTCGCTGCTGTTGCCCAGAAATTTCAAGCCTTTAGCATATGTGGAATGTCGTTAGACAAGAACGGGCCTATGCTGTGCGTTCTATGTAAAAATATACACAAGCTGGTGTCTTTTCTTGGGGATAGGTTCTGTGCTGAAACTAGGAGGAAATTGTGAAGATAAGCTATCTGTCATTAACCTTAGCAGCCGCGTTATTGTTGGGAGATGCTCTCCCTAGTCTGGCGGAAAATAGTGCCGCTTCAGGCGGTGTAGGTAAAATATTGGCAGAGGCGGCTCCTAAAAAAAGCTCACCTTCTAGCACTAAAATCAACAATGTCAAACGTCCTTCTGCTCCCTATCCAGCTTCTGCTATAAAGATTGGTGGTAAAATTCAGCCTGGAGACGACTTGCAAATAGTTTTTAGTGTGGCTGGACCGCCAGATGAAATTCTGCCTATGCGTTCTAAGAGCAAAGCTCCAGAGGACGACTATATCCATTTTATTTATCGCAATCGTTTTACTATTAACATAAATAAAGCCAATGCCGTGCAAAGTATTATGGTCTTTGGCAACAATGTGGAAATGGTCAATGTGCCGTTTAAAATAGGCCAAAAGACCTCCGATGTAATCGAAAAATGGAAACAGCCTGAGCGTGAAGTCAGTGACATGTACATCTACTATTACAGAGGAGTCTATGTTATCTGGGACAAGAACAATCCTGGCAAGATCGATCGCATTTACCTTACTCTGCCTGGTAAAGTTGAAGATGACAACAAAAACAGCGCAGTCGGTTAGTTTTTGCGACAATTAATCATATATAAAACGCCTGTTGTGGTAAGTTGGCTGCAGTTTTTATTTCCTCAAGCTGCAGCCATTTTTAGGTAAAAGTGTCCGATCAGGCAAGCTGCAGTTAGGATAATTTCTCTTGAATAATAATGTTGCTGGTTTTCTAAATATAAATAAACCTCCCGGGATGAGTTCTCACGATGTGGTGGCGTTTGTGCGTCGTCTGCTTCCTAAGGGACTGAAAGTAGGCCATCTAGGGACACTAGATCCCGGTGCTTGTGGTGTCTTGCCTTTAGCTGTGGGCTGGGCGACTCGGACTATTCAATATTTTCCGCCTAATCGCAAAGCTTATCGAGCTGAAATTACCTTTGGCAGTGAAACGGATACTCTTGACGCTCACGGTACAGTAATATGTCAGGCGGCTGTTCCAGATCTTAATTTAGAACTGCTTGAGTCTATATGCAGATCGTTTGAAGGCGATATTATGCAGGTTCCTCCGCAAATTAGTGCTCTTCATGTAGATGGGCAGCGAGCTTATAGATTGTCACGCAGTGGGTACTGCTTAGAGCTTCCGCCTCGTCCTGTGAGTATTTACGCCATCAAGTTAGGCGCTGTTGAGAAGAATAAAATTTTAATAGATGTTGAATGCAGCACCGGCACGTATATCCGCTCTTTGGCCCGCGATTTTGGTTCGTCGGTCGGATGCGGGGCCCATCTATCCTTTTTATTGAGAACGCAGAGCGGTATTTTTAATTTAAAAAACTCGTCAACTATTGAAGATTTGCGCTGCTGTGGAGTAGAAAGCTGTTTGTGGCCCGTCGAGCGAACTCTTACTGCCGTCCTGGGTCGTTCCTGTTTTATTGCCGGATTAAATTTCCAGGGAGGACAGGAATTCGCCTTAGTGTACTCTAGCAATAAAAATGTGCTGAATTTGAAAAATATCGAATTAGGCGGTGTTTTTGCAGTTTATAATGACAATAATGGCCAATTTATAGGAGTAGGCGTAGTGGCCGAGAATTTTAGCGGCAGTAGGGTGCTTCGGTTAGAGCGTTTGTATTCGAAAGGAGTTTAAGTGCAGTGTCTGTTGTCTTTTGGGGGCTCTGTCCTCATCCTCCACTTTTAATACCCGGTATTTCCGATTCATCGAAAGATAAAGTAAAATCCACCGAATCAGCTTTTAAGCAATGGGCATTCAAATTAAAAGAGCAGAAGCCTGAGCGTATTATCATAATTTCTCCTCATGCTCCGGCAGCTTCTGCATCTGTGCCTGTGTTCGCTCTTCCTTATTTAAAAGGAAATATGCAACGATTCAGTCGGCAGCCTCAAGTTACTATGGAAGTTGGCTGCGATCTCAATTTTATCGACCGCCTTTCCGCCTTGTGTGTTGAAGAGCAGTTCCCTCTGCTGACTGTAACTGAAGATATGGTAATTAAGTACCATATTGAATCTAGTTTAGATCACGCTTCTTTTATACCTCTTTATTTTTTGCGTCAAGCTGGTCTATCAGATGATGTTCCTGTGGTTATTTTCGGTTATGGGCCTAACTATACGGAACTTTATCTTCAGTTGGGGCGAATTTTAGCTCAGGCCCTTAAACAAGACCGAAAAAATACAGCGATAATTGCTTCTGGCGATTTGTCTCATCGTTTGCTGGAGTCAGGTCCTTATGGGTTCAGTCCTTACGGGCTGGAGTTTGATGAAAAAATTAACAAAATCCTGCGTGGCTGCACAGCTAACGATCTTCTCTCATTTACCAATGAAGAGGTGCACGAGGCTGCTCAGTGCGGTCTGCATTCGATTGCCGTACTTTTGGGCTGCTTAAATGAATGCGCCGTTCCCGTTGAGGTTAATCATCTGTCTTATGAAGCTCCTTACGGAGTCGGTTATTCTGTCGTGTACTATCTACCTAAAGGATCTGAGCCTGGCTCTGCAGACTCTGTTGAAGGTCATAATAGCAAGGCCGAGCAGCAGAGCCAAGTAGGCAAAAATAATTCATCTAATAATACTGATAAGCAGGCAAAGAAGGTCGCTTCACCTTTGAGCTTTATGCATAGTGAGCTCGACAAAGAAGGCGGAAGCGTGGTCTTTTCTGAAGTATCCAAAAGTGGTGCTGTCGCAGAGAAAGAGGTAGATATTCGTCTGCAGTTAGCTAAAGCTAGCGTGGAACATTATGTTCTTTATAAGGAACATTTAAGCTTCGATCAAGAAAAGTATCCAGAATTGCAAAAGCCGGCTGCTGTTTTTGTAACTTTGAAAAAAAACGATCAGCTTCGAGGTTGCATCGGCAGTCTTGTACCTATAGAAAATAGTCAGGGAGAGGAGATTGTGCGCAGTGCTATTTTAGCTTGCAGTCGCGATCCACGTTTCCCAGAAGTTACTACTGAAGAGCTGCCTGAATTGCAATATCAAGTTTATGTTTTGAGTGAGCCGGTGAAAATTAAAGGGCCACAGGAACTTGATCCTAAGCGCTATGGAGTTATCGTCCGCAAAGAAGGGCGCAGCGGAGTTCTCCTTCCCAATTTGGAAGGAGTAGACAGTATTGAGATGCAGTTGCGCATTGCTTGTCAAAAAGGTGGTATACTTCCTGAAGAAAAGCCGGAGTTATATCGCTTTACTGCCGTCACTTATTCGGAGTAGTTTTAGTTATTGAGTAAGAGGGCGGACGGCGGCAGCTGATCCGCCTTCTCTATTTTCTTTGCCGCTCTGTTTTTGTCGGCAAAATGAATCGATAAGTAATATAGACTTCAAGCCGTAGTCCTAAATTATGAACGCGTCCAACGAACAAAAACCGATTAACAGTGCAGCAAGAGGTGAGAACTGTTCTGAACATACTGCAGAGCGTCCTAGTGTTGAGTTGTCGGAAAAATCTAGGCATCAGTCAGCAGAAGCTCCTAAGCCTGCCTATTTAATAGCTCCTTTAGATTGGCAGGGCGATCAGGACTTTTTTTCCAAGGTAGGTTCTGACGGATTATTTCTTGACTCTCAGAACTTTGCCAAGGAGTCCACTTTTAATAACAACAGCAAAGCTTGGCAGATTCCTATAGCGGTAGCTTGTATCATTTTGGGAATAATGGTCGGTCTTCAATATCGTGCCCATTCAGCCAGTACACCTATTCAAGTTGATGATCGCCGTAAAATGCTAGAACTAGTGCGGACTTTGGAAGCGGAGCGCAACAAAATGTCAGCTGAAATAAGCGAATTGCGTTCTAGAATCGCTGACATGGAGACAGCTTCCAATAGGATAGGAGTAGCTGGCAAGCAAATTCAAGAACAGCTTAATAATTCACGCATTGAAGCAGGACTAACTGGTATGAAGGGGCCGGGCATAATTGTAGTTCTGAGCGATTCGCCGCGGACGCCTCCAATCAATACCGATCCTTATTTTTACATAGTTCACGATGTAGATCTTACAGCTTTAGTTAATGAGCTGTGGTCAGCCGGAGCTGAAGCAGTTTCTATTAATGAGCAGCGTGTTGTCACTAGGACATCGATTCGCTGCGTAGGCCCCACAGTTTTAGTAAACGGCGTGCGTATTGCCGCCCCTTATACAGTTAAAGGTATAGGACCTGGCGACTTAGAGACAGCTCTGCGTATGCCGGGCGGTTTCTTAGATAGTATGGCAGCTTTAATTAGTAACGGAGGTCAGGTAAGCATTAGCCGAGTTGATGAGGTTACCATTATGCCTTATGAAGGGAGTATAGCTTTTCGCTACAGTCAGTCCTTCAATAAAGATAGTGAGAAGTAGCTGCTCCATTATTTGTTTAGTTCTTTTTGTGCTGCCTATCTACGGATAGAAAATTTTTTTAGGCTTTTGATCTTTATTGAGGAGAAAAATAAAAACTGGTGCTTCTAGTTATTGCAGGTTTACTATTAGGTTTACTAATTGGCTGGGTTCTACCTTTCCAAATTCCTGTCAGCTCTGCGAAGTACGTTTCCGTAGCTTTTTTAGCTGGTCTTGATTCAATAGTAGGCGGTTCCCGCTCCGGTTTAGAAAACAAATTCAATTTCAGTGTATTTGTGAGTGGATTTGTGGTTAATTTGCTTTTAGCTGCCGGCCTGACTTGGGTGGGCGATGCTCTTGGCGTAGAAATTTATCAAGCGGCCATAGTTACTTTTGGCATGCGTATTTTTGTTAATTTAGGTTATATACGCCGCGATATCTTAAAACAAAAGTCTGAACCTTCAGTTATAGAGAGTGTTGTTTCACCTACTATAAAATAGTATCTTTTTCGATTATATAGGCAGGAAGTTTTTCAATTTTGTGTTAAGATGAAAGCGCGCTTTCTGGGTGCGCTGCGCATTTATAGGCGTTGTGCTAGTGAACTTCGATTTTTAAAACTGCTTAAAATACACGAAGTCAGCTGATGGTATGTGCATATTCTTGCCGTGTTGTTTGGCTTTCAGGCAGATAGCGTTAAAACACATGCAGTTTATAAAACATAAAGGCAACATTAGTTAATGGATCACACTGATAATAATTGCGAACAGGCTGCTGACTGTATTAAAAATTTCTCTATTTCTCGTTCTGCACAGACGCCCAACCTCGATGAAACTTCCGGACATAGTTTAAAACATTTGTATAGCGATTTGTCTGCAGAGAATCTTTGCATCTTAGCTATTAATCCTGGCTCTATTTCTACAAAAATAAGTGTTTTTTGCGGAGATAAAGTGCGTTTTACTAAAGAACTGTTGCATAGTGTCAGCGATTTGGCTCCTTTTGAAGGTCAATCTGCAGCCGCCCAGTTAAAAATGCGTACTGAATGTATTATTGAAGCTCTGAAAGAAGAAGGAGTAGAGCTTTCTTCACTGTCAGCTGTAGCCTGTCGAGGCGGGCTGCTTAAGCCCATACCACATGGAACTTACGATATAACTGAACAAATGCTCCAAGAACTGCGCGAAGCTAAATGGGGAGATCATCCATGTAATCTGGGAGCTATGATTGGCTATTCGTTTTCTAAAGAGCTCAATATCCCCGCTTATGTTGTTGATCCTGGTGTTGTCGATGAGTTACCTCCGCGTGCTTATATTACCGGCCTGAAAGAAATACGCCGCCGTTGTATAAGCCACGCTTTAAACGCTTTCGCTCAGACTCGGCGTTACGCTTCTGAAATAGGTACTACTTACGATCGTCTAAATTTAGTGGTAGCTCACATAGGCGGGGGAGTCTCTATCGGAGCGCACAAACACGGTCATTATATCGATGTGAATAATGCCCTAGATGGTGAAGGGCCTTTCTCTCCAGAACGAAGCGGTTCTCTTCCTGTAGGTCCTCTTATTGATCTCTGCTTTAGTGGTAAATATACTCGCGAGGAGTTGCGCCGTCTGAACAGAGGTAAAGGCGGTATGCTTAATTTAGTGGGCACGGCTGATATGCGCGAGATAGAAGCCCGTTGTTTAGCTGGTGAAGAAGAATTTGTCAATGCTATGGAAGCTATGGCCTACGCTATCTCTAAGAATATTACTTCTATGTGGCCGGCTTTTGATGGAGAGGAGATCGACGCTGTCATACTCACTGGCGGTGCTTCGCGTTGTCAAATTCTTGTAGATAAAATTAAAAAGTACATTTCTGCAGTTAAAGTACCTATAGTTGTCTACCCTGGCGAGTGGGAAATGATCGCTTTGGCTAGTGGTGTGGCTCGGGTATTAAGTGGTCAAGAAGAGCTGAAAACTTATCCGCCTGTATCTGAATAATTCGCTATTTTCTTCTGCCAATATATCTATTATTGCTTAGGGTGGACGTCTTTTGAGGAAGCGGCCGATCCTATATGAGCAAAGTTCGGAGGTATTGCCAAAGTGGAACAGATTCGCAATTTAGATCAGCTTGTTGAAAGTTTGCAGGGTAAGGCGCGCCGCCGTGTGGCTGTGGCGGCTGGCCACGATCATAACGTTATCAAAGCAGCTGCTGAAGCCGTTAGCAGAGGTATTGCAGAAGTAATTCTAGTTGGTCAGGTTAGTAAAATAAACGAGATGTGTGCTGAATATTCCATTAATTCTGGTTTATTCAGCCTTATAGACGAAGAGTCTCCTGTAGGTGCTGGTATGCTGGCCCGTGATATGGTTGTCCAAGGGCGCGCCGATATTCTGATGAAAGGGCTCTTAAATACCGATCAGTATATGCGTCTAATTTTAGATAAAGAAAAGGGCCTGTTGCCTAAAGGCGCTGTATTGACCCATATAGCTTGTTTGGAGATTCCTGAGTATGTAAAGCAGCAGGGTAAACTTCTTTTAGTCAGCGATGTCGCTATTATTCCCGCTCCCGATTTAGCTGCTAAAATGAAGATGATCAGCTATGCGGTTGAGGCTGCTCACTCTTTCGGCATTAGTGTGCCTAAAGTAGCCGTTTTGGCTCCTACTGAGAAGGTTTTGCCTAAAATTCCCTCCTGTTTAGAAGCGGCTGCTTTGTCAAAAATGGGAGAACGTGGGCAATTCGGCAGCTGCACTGTGGAAGGTCCCTTAGCTTTTGATGTTGCTGTATCACCAGAATGCTGCGCTGTTAAAGGACTGCACACAGCTGACGAAGGAGCTGCAGATATTCTAATTTTTCACTGTTTAGAGGCTGCCAATACTTTCTACAAAGTATGTACTATTTTTGCTAAAGCCCGCGTAGCTGGTGTTGTAGCTGGAGCGAGCGCTCCTTGTGTGCTGACCAGCCGAGCTGACAGCGAGGAAACTAAGTTGTACTCTATTGCTTTAGCCTGTCGTATGGTGAAGTAAATTGACAACTTAATATCTCTATAATTTTAGTTAGGAAATCCATTTTTTTAGAAAGTTGGCAGTTGCTGCTTATCAAGTACGCTGCCAATTTCTAGTTTTATTTATAGGAATATAAGACAAAATCTTAGGGCGGGCTTTAAGCCCGCCCTAAGATTAGCTCCACTTTTAAAGTGTATTTTTCTTATTTTTACTACTTCTTGCGAACGATAGTTAGCTAATTGTCGGCCATTTCTTGAACTTCGACAAAATGACTATAAGCTTGGATTAAAATATGAGAGGCTATGTCTAGGTGAGAATTAGCCCCTGTATCAGCCCACCACTGCATTTCATCGACGCCCTGTTTGAATTCTTCTATACCTTGACGCAAACTATAAAGAGCCTGATTTATAGTTGGATCATCACTGGAGGCTGGGAGCTTACTTAAGTTAGCTAAAGCTGAACGGAGCAGTTGCTTGCCCCAAGCCAGCACTCCGTTAAACTCAAGTTTAGCAATACGCCCGTATTTGGCGGCGTCGCAAGCTTCAATCAGTCTAGATAAGTGATCAGAAGTGTCGTTTTCTTCTTGATCGTCATTGCTGGTATAGTTAGTAACTGTGCTGTTATTCTGTTCATCTTGGAAGCTGTTGGGAATCATCAAACGAGCTCCGCAATGATCGCATACTTTCGAATAAGTTTTGTTTTCGAATCCGCAGTGTAAACAGGTTATAGTGTTAGCTTCTTCTTCAAACTTAGTAAATACTTTCCAAGCTTGGCAGATACGATCTGCTCCGTCTTCCAGATATTGAATCGCTTTGCGGAGCAGAAGACGCCGAGTGATTCCTAGGCGTAGCAACGGTAAAGCCCTATTCAGCCGATCAAAACCGTCGCGGGCTATAGGAACTTGTTCAGCTAAGCGAGGAGAGCTTTCTAAAGCCTGATTGGCGCACTGCTCAAAGCGGAAGTAGCTTTCAGCCAGCTGCGGTTCAAACCAAGACTGAGCGCGTTCCAAAATATTGCTAGGCAGACCGGATAAAACCGCCCTAGCCGCATGAATAACCCAGTTAACTTGCGGAGAAGGAGTAGGTTTATCAGCTAACGCTTCGCCAGTGCTGTCTTGCATTAGTTCTACCAGCAGCAAGCAGCCTTCACAGAACTTCACAAAACCGTTGTCGAGAGCGTTATAGTCGTATTGTAAAAAATAAGTATCCATACTTTGGATACCTGACATAACTTGGCGTACGGCGCTAATTCCTCTGTTGCGCCTAGCCGGGTCGTTATCTTGCTCAAACACACTCAGACTATTAGCAAAATGATCCCATAAACGATCAAAAATTTCGCTGAGTCTGTCATCATCCATGGCCCCTTTTTTGGTAGCCTGAATGACTTTCTCCATTAGATTGATAGCTGGGTGAGGGCTGTCCCCCTGACACAAATAATTCCACTCATAAGCCAACAGAGCATCGTGCATCTCGGCGTACGCATCAAAAATTTGCTCAGGAGCTGACTCCAGAGAATAGTTACTTGGAGAGCTGAACCAAGAGCGCACTTTAGCCAGAGTATCAACATAACGCTGGAAAGAACTAATAACATCTTTGACTGCTTGCACTACTGCTGGAGTTGCACTGCTAATAATGGAGGCTGTTTGAGTTTTGAAATTATCTCGGGAAGTGACTACTTCTTTTAGATAAGCTTCAAGAACTATCCCTAAAGCACGCGGATCAGCCCTTCTTTGAGCAACTTTTAAACAGAGCAAAATTAAACGATTGGTTGTTTCGGAAGGCGTAACTAAATCGTTGGGCAGTAAAGTCTCCGGGGTTTCTCCTTCTAAAGTTGTACCGTAACCAACCATAATACAATCAAACTTCCGTTCATAATGATGAGCAATTTTTAGGTGATAAAGACAAGCAAGTTAATCGTTCATTGCATGAGCTGTTGCAGTTCATCTGAAGATGTACCTGGAACAGGTACGCCTAGAGAAGATACACGGCCGTTCATTTCCTCTTGGCTCTTTTGGAAACTCTGATGCATAGCCTGGATCTCTTCATCTTTAGGGGTAGAAGAAGCTGCTATCTCTTGCATCCATTCTTCTTGGGGAGCATTGGCATCTTTGACCATGATACCATTCATAGATTCACATAGAGCCACACCTATAGGCACCGAACTGCTCACGCTTACCGAAGAATTTTTGCTAAGTCCGTTGCGTTTGACAAGTTTTTGAGTTATGCCGGTCATAATTCCTAAAACAGAGGCGTTGCTTATTGCTTCTGAGCTATTCATAACCGGGGCTGCCGTGTTGGTTACAGCGATAGAAGCCGGATTCATTTGCAGGGGCTGCATAACTAAAAAAACTCCTAATTAACGGCTTCTCTAGCTGGTTGTCATATTAAGCGAGCTGAGAAGCAAATAATGAGATATACGTAAGATTCGCATTAGAACTTGCAGAACCTTCTGCCTGATTTTTGATGCTTTTTATTCATTTTCTATGATAATTAAGTCGGCTTCTTTTTTTATTTTTTTATAACTTTATTATTAGACAATTATTAAAAATTGAAAAAGATATATTTTTTTTATAGTTGAAGCGGCTGCAGCTGAGTTCATAGCAAAAGGGCTTTACCTATATACGGTAAAATGTTTCCCCAGTTTTAGTGAGGAGTTATTGTATAACGAAAAATTATGAATAAGCTGATAATCGTTACCGGTGCTTTAGGCTTTATCGGCGCTAATTTGGTAGAAGCTTTAAATCAAAACGGTTATACCAATTTGCTTTTGGTAGACCATTTGAATCATACTGATAAATGGCGAAACTTCGGTCATTTGACTTTTGAAGATTATTTAGATAGAGAAGCTTTTATTAGGCTGCTCGGTTCTGGGCACTTGAGCTCTCAGATAGAAGCTATTTTCCATTTGGGCGCTTGTAGCAGCACTACGGAAACCGATGCCAATTTTTTGATGGAAAACAACTACCGCTATACAAAAACTTTGGCTAAGTGGACGGCAGAACGCAAAATTCCCATGATTTTGGCATCTTCAGCAGCCACATACGGCAACGGAAATTTCGGCTATAGCGATGATCCAGCTATTGTTTCCCAATACGTGCCGCTCAATATGTACGGTATGTCCAAACATCTTTTTGATAAATGGGCTTTGCGTTGCGGATTATATGAGCATAATTTAGTAGGTCTTAAGTTTTTCAACGTGTACGGACCTCATGAAGATCATAAAGGAAGCATGCGCTCAGTTGTTTACAAAGCTTTTTACCAAATTTTAGAACGAGGCTATGTAGAGCTGTTTAAATCTTATCATCCGCAATATCAAGACGGGAGACAGCTTCGTGATTTTGTCTATGTTAATGATGCTGTCAAAGTGATGCTCTATTTCTTTAAACACCCTGAAAAACACGGTTTATATAATTGCGGTAGTGGTGTGGCACGCTCTTGGAACGACTTAGCTGAAGCTGTCTTCGCCGCTATGGGTAGAGAAGTAGACATTCGTTATATAGAAATGCCGGAAAATTTACGCGGTAAATACCAATATTATACATGTGCTGACATGAATCGGCTTAAAGAGGCCGGGTACACTGAGCCATTTGCTTCCTTGGAAGATGGTGTTAAGGATTATGTGCAGAATTATCTAGCTGTTCAGGCTGGTTTAAAATAACTGTAACGTAATAAATTGCCTAGATAGTTTACTGCCAAATTTAAGTAGTAGTTTTACATAAAACTTTTTGCGCTCCAGCCGTTATTTGCTTCAAAAATCAAAAGCAACGATTCAACGGTTTGGAGCGTTTTGGTGTTTACTCTAGATATTCAGTTTATCATTTTACAAAAGCATTGCGTCTATTTTTAGGAATAATTTCGTTAGCGTAACTGGGGCCGATAGTGACGTCTGGCATAGGGAAGGCCTTTAAGCTAAACTGGAAATAGAGTTCATTTTGGACGCTGCGGTACACTAGACTGGTTACCCAATCGTGAGCCTCATAATCTAGTTGATAATCTTGATAAGTGAAACGATGGTTAACTAAGTCGTAGACGCTCCAATGGCTGGCGTACAAGCCGTCAAAAAGCTTAGTGCGCAAGTTGGTATCCAAATTGCGCCAAGAATGAGAGCTGGGATCGTAACTACAGCTGGCGCCGACAAGCCAATCTTTGTTGGGTCGGAACTGTAAGCGTGGAGTGACATTTTGAAATTGATCAGTGCGCAGATTGTAACCGCTGACTACTGAGAAATTGAAAACATCGTCTTTAAAAAATTCAATACCTCCGGTCAAATTTTCGTACCCTGTTATATAGTCGTACTGCAGAGGAGTTTCTCCCCGAGGATTGAGCCAGTTATAATCTAGGCGTAGCGTGCCCATATCGCCAAGTTCTTGCATCCAACCTAAACGGGCGGCCAGAGAGTACATGCTCTGTCCGTTGCCGTAGAAAAGTTGTCTAAAACCGGCGCCAGCTAAGAAACGTCCGGAATCGTACTCAAAAGATTGATCGGGAATCTGCAGCTGAAAATCGTAGCGGTTAGTCGAATACATGCTGGGCGATTCTGTAACATAACCTAAACTAACAGAAGTTAGTAAAGGTACATCGCCTAAAAATATGGGATGGGAGCGCAGTGTAAATTCCGGATTGCGGTTAAGACTGTAATTGCGGTCACCGTTAGTATTTTCTATTTGCAAATCTGAATCGAACAACTCACTAGTATGGCGCAAACCAATTTGATAATGAAAACGATCAGCCGTGCGATGAGCGGTAGAAATGGTGGACATTTCCGCTTTCCAGGTAGTAGATAGCTCAGGAGTTAGCTGCAGGTTGTAGTAACTTCGCCAAGTATTGTTTGTGGTATCACTGCCTTTGGTGTTATAGTTTTGCGAGAAGCGCAGATCTTGCCGGTCGTCCTTGTGCTGGAAAGTAAATAGAGAGTTGATGCGGCTTTCATTAGTAAATCCTGGAGTTTCAGATCGGTTAGAAGAAAACTCCCAAGAAATTTTTGTTTGATCGTCAAAAGCGTAATGAATATTACTGTTTAAATCGTAGCGTGAATTGATTTTATCGCCATTTAAACGATAATAATAAAAGTCACCTCCTCCTTTATCGCCCAGGGAGTAATAATGTCTGATGCCGGTACCTATGCCAGTTTTACTGTAGTAATCCAGCAATATTTCACCATAATTGTTGTTATCAAAAACGTAGTCAAAAGTATTTCTGGCAAACCACCCATCTACAGAATTACTGCCTATTTGAGGAATGACTGAGTTTTTGGCTCTTCTCTTGTTGTCAAGAGGTACATTCATAGTAGGCATGGTGTAGAGCCGGGTATTTTTAAAATAAATGCCTGTGTTACTGGCGATCAGCTTATCTTGAGGATAGATCTCCACATATTTAGAAACAAACTTGTAATCTAGTTCATCGGTAGGATTATCACAAGTTGTAAAAGTAGAATCAGTCAACACCATTTTTTCTTTGGTCCATTGCAGAGTATCTGCCCAAAAGAAAATATCGCCATCGACAGTGTTTTCGTTAGATGAAAAATCGTGCCCCTGACCGGTAACATTATGCATGATTGTAATCTGGCTGTTAGGATCGTAAGTCAGCCAGTCGGCGGCCACAAAATTATTATTCCAGTAAATAATGCAGTCGCCTACAGCGGTAATTTTTCCAGTAATTTTATCTAAAACTAAATAATTGCAGAGCATACGAGCCCCCATGACGTCGATGGAGGCGCTACCTTCAGCTTTTATAGAGTCATCAGTTACAGTAACTTTATCGGCAATAAGATGGACCGGAGCACCGGCGAAGATGCTGTCATTAGGATCATCAGTGTCCAGCGAGGAAGTAACGTCTTCTCCGTTATCATAATTTGGGTCTTCGTTCTGTGAATTCAAAGAGAGCTTGATCTCTCTGTCAATTTCAGTTGAGTCAACAGTATTATTAAATAACTGATCTGAAGCTGTATGTTTTACGGTAAAAGCGTTGATGTTTGAATTAGAGAAAAAATGTCCGTAGCCGCCTTGAAAGCCTTCCAGATGAGGTCGCCTCTTCAACTGCTCCCCATCTGCAGAGTCTCCTTGCTCCTGAAGGAGTTTTAAGCGTTTTAAACGCGGAGATAACTTATTGAGAGGATTTAAAAATGAGCCGTTTTGAGGAGAAGAGTAAGTTTTAGGGTAAGACTGATCCGTGTCTTCCGGCTGTTGAGCTAAAACTTGACCAGCAGAAAACAGGCTGTAGGCTGTCAAAGCCAATACTGCCGCTAATCTGCCGGAAAAGAATCTAAGGTTCATAAACGCGCATTATTCCTCATAGAAATTGTGTTTTATCCTAAAATTCACTGATATAGTGCAAACTAAGCGAACTTATTGTCATTCGTTAGGGTAGCTGACAGAAATTTCGAAAGTTGCAATATCGAAGTTGGCATAAGGAAAAGCGGCGTCGAGATCGTTGTGAGAGATCCAGTCGTTGAGATAGTCGTTTGGGTAAAGCGAAGGAACGGGATCTATCAAGCCAAAGAACTTATCGATGCTGAGAGTGTACAGGCTGTTCGAATTCAGGTTATCGCCCATAAAGTCGATAACCCGCCCTAAATAGGCGTCGCTGGTATTATCAGTTGTCACTACTTGAGCTGAAAAATTGGAATTAACAATGTACTGGCTCAAATAAGTGTTTGAATCGTAAGGATCGAGCAGTATATTTAAACTGCGTCCGTCTGAACTGATGGAAGCTTCTGGATTGAGACTACCTACCTGATAAAAAGTAAAACCAGCATTAGGTAAATTAGCCTGCCTAGTATACCAATCGAAATCTATACCGTTGAAGCGGATAAAGTCGGTAAAGGTATCTGAGTCAGTTACTTCTATAGAACTGCCAAGTGAATTCAGTAAAATAGCATAGCAGCCGTTGCCTTCGGTATCGATACGTCCGTAAGGGTTGACAGTTATAGTAAAGCGCAGACAGGGAGAGCCGTTTATATTATTAATAGGTGGAGTTTGTGGACCTATATCAGAAGCACACCCGCTTAAAGTTATCAGCACACCTCCTAATAATAAGGATCCTGCACTTAAAGCAGTTCTTTTATTGAACATGTCGGCTCCATTTTTGTAAAAGTAAAAAATTTGCTCGCTATTCGCCTAAAACGCTTTAATTCTTTTTTTCTGGTTAGTAAAATCCTTGTCAATAATATTACAACGTAGAATACGAGTTAAGTGATAAAGGAGGGGAGTGGCAGGAAGAGAAAGGCGCGGAACAATTCTTGCTTTTTTTATTTGTATAATCAATTATTAATGGATAAGGATAGAAGAATAAATATGCCCAGTTTGCATAAGACTGAAGAGAACGAAAGGCCGATAAAAAATCTTCGTGATTCGGATGTTAAAATTACTTCTGAGATGGCGGATGATAGTATCTGTCAGACACGAGAAGGTGTTGAGACGTCAAAATGCTGCGAGCTGATGCAGCTTTGTTGCGATAGTAGTTCAGTACGTGGATATAAAGGACCGCTGATTTTAGGAACTTTCTCCGCGCTGTTAATATGTCTATGCTTTCCTTTTATGCGTTTGTGGCCCTTGATTTTTGTGGCTTTAGTGCCGTTTTTTTGGGCAGCTGCTCGTATCAAAAATGTTAAACAAGCTCTGTGTTTAGGGTTTTCTTTCGGCTTTGTGTTGCACTTAGTGTCTATGTCTTGGCTTAGTGTTTTCGGCTGGGCGGCTCCGCCTGCTTTGGCAGTCGAAAAGGGAATTATTCCCGGATTTGTTGCAGCTGCAATATTTTGGCTGCGCCATAAGCAGAAAAATTTCGGATTATACGCCGTAGGAGCGGCCTCTCTGTATATTATAGGTGAGTATCTGCAAACTGTGGGTATTTTTGGTGTGAATTGGGCTTTTTTATCGGCCGCTTTGGCTCGTGTGCCTCTGCTGCTGCAGGCTAACAGCTTATGGGGTATGTGGGGATTGAGTTTTGCAGTTGCTCTTGTTAACGTAGGATTGGCTGAGTTATTAATTAGAAAGTACAGATTTAAGGAGCTGTCATCTAATGAATCTGCCACTTCAGAGAAAAATATTACCTGTAAAAATAGTTTAAAAGGTTGGGCTTGGAGCTGTGGTTTACTCTGGGGTGGGATCGTTGTCTTTGGAGTTTGGCAGCTTAGTTTGGCTCCTTCTCCTGAACAAGCGTCGGAACAACCTGGTGCTGTAAAGTGGGGGATAATTCAGCTTTCCATTCCTCAGAAAAAAAAGTTTGATCCGTTTTTTGCTGAGAAAAACTTCGATCTCTTGAAAAAAGCCAGTTTTCAAGCTATTGAACAAGGAGCTGAAGTTATTGGGTGGCCGGAAACTTCCGTACCTTATCTTCATTTTTTATCTAGCAGAGAAAAACGCCGCTCTTTAAAAAAAATGATTCAGGAATATCCGGCTTGGTATGTAGTAGGTTCCATAGAATCTGCTCCAGAAAATGGAACTTACAACACCATGAGTATTTGGAGTGATCGAGGAACTTTTCAAGATCGTTATGAAAAGTGGAATATAGTGCCTTTTGGGGAGTATCTACCATATCGTAAGTATTGGCCAGAGTGGATTCCCGGTGTTAAGTTGGTTATGAACTATAAGCCCGGCCGAGGTAGTTGCGCTTTCAAAGTAAAAGACAGTAAAGTTGGCATATTAATTTGCTTTGAATCTATGTGCACTTGGGTGGCCAGACAGCATGTACTTAAAGGAGCAGAGATACTTTTTGCTCCTACCAATGACGCTTGGTTTAAAGAAACGGCTGAGTTGCCCGGCCATTTTGATATGTCTATTCTTAGGGCTGTTGAGTTGTCTCGTCCTGTAATTCCAGTGGGTAATACTGGTATATCCGGATTTATCGATCAATATGGACGCGTACTTCAGGAGTCTAAAATTAATGAAGAAGCTATTATGGTCGGCTGTGTAGTGCCTAATAGTAAACTTACTCTTTATGCCATAATAGGCGATTGGGTGATATGTTTGTATATTTTGCTGCTAGCGGGCTGCCTGATTTTTAGCCCTAAGAGCAGGGGTGTTGATTGATAAAAAGGCTGGTTTATTGATTGTTAGGGCTGTTATACGGCGCGTCTTTATTTTGCTAGGTCAAAATAGATGGCTTTGGCAAAGAAGTTCTTGGCTTTTTTTCTTCTAAAGTACTTGACATAAGAAGGTGTGCGCGTTAATATACTCAGGCAGTCGCGATGAGCGATGCGCAAACAAGTTTTGAAAACAGAATAGCAGCTTTTA
>JBJEGD010000002.1:0-140333 GCA_051874735.1 Candidatus Bruticola sp.
TGCCCGAGTATATTACCGCGCAGACCTTATTATGTCAAGTACTTTAGAAAAAAAAGAGTTTATTTTATTTGCAAGCCTCTTCCCTTATAAGCTGAGTCCGGAAATAAGCCAAGCAAAAACTATTTAGCCGTATTGTGTAATGAACTAAGAGTTTTCTCTGCATAAATAGTACAAATATCGGCCTTATTTTGAGGAAATTCTACTTTTATAATTAATAGATGTTCCGCCTCTCCCTGACTATCTTCCTTTATTCGTAAAACGCGCATTAAACAGCAATTATTTTGATATTGCCATTTTATGGAGATATCATGGTCAATATTTTGCGGCAGATTATCTACCTTTTCCCAAGTTATACCCTCAGGTACGTATTTGCAAGCGGCTTCTAAGGCAGATTCATTAGCGATGCTATAAAATCCGCTGCCAGTTATTTTCATTAACAATAACGAAGAATAGAAAGACCGTCCATCTCCATTGGCCGGTTCTTCTAAAGCTAAACAACTCTCGGGATAGGAAAAAGCAAACTGAAAACGTCCGTTTGTATAAATTTTCATTTGCTCAGCATAAGCTGCTGACGAGAGAAAAGAAAACAATATCCATAAAACAAATATAATGCTCAACGGGTAACTTCTGCACTTCATTTCTTATTTTCCCTTCAACAATAAAACCTTAACAAAGTATATATACAACTAATTAGTACTTAAAATTAGTCAATAATTTTTTATTCGCAATAAATTATCAGTTTTTTTCTAGCTTACATTTAATCTATACAGAAAAAAAACACAACATACTGGAAATGCATCAAACAAAATAATCAATATAATGTATACATATTTTTTTTGCGCTAGAACAGCAGGAAGGAACGTTTTTTATCGTATATAATTTTGCTTGGATTTCGACTAAAGATACAAACAGTTTAAAAGTTGTCTAATTTTTTATATAGTTTTAGTTATTTTTGCCAGTCGATAAGGAAAACAAATATGTCCGATATCCCAATTTTGACTACGTTAGAAGAACTTTATAAATTTGGTCCCGGTCCTTCTAGTTCACACACTATGGGTCCAATGCTGGCCGGCTATAATTTTTACCGACATATGTCCCATCAATCTGACGAGCTCTTACAAAAAGCCGACCATCTCGATATCATACTTTTAGGCAGTTTAAGTGCTACTGGCAAGGGCCACGGCACTGATAAAGCGGTCTTAGCCGGAGTTTTAGGCCATCAGCCTGAAGATTGTTCTCCTGATTTACTCGACGAATTGTCCGAACACCGCCAAAGAAAATACTCCCTTCAAATCGGCTCTTTCACTACTACTCTAGCGGTTGACGACATTATTTACGGTCCAACTATAGGCGATTTTGCCCATCCCAACACTATGCAGATCAGGGTCTGCACTAAAGATAGGCAGATAATTTTAGAACGAGAATACTATTCTGTAGGCGGAGGTTTCATAGAGTGGAAAGGCCGCATTCCTGAGAAAAAACCAATGCCTCCATATCCCTATACTACTTTTAAAGAGCTGAAAAGTTATGTAGATGAAAATCATTCGTTATTCGACATTTTATTGGCTAATGAAATGGCCTTAACGGGAAAAACAGAAAAAGAAGTTATCGATTTTGCGGCCCGTGTCGTAAAAGTTATGCAAAATTCCGCCTGTAGAGGTATGCATAAAACGGGCAGTCTTCCGGGGCCTTTAGGACTGCAGAGTAAAGCCAGGCGCCTTTTAGATAAATTCAAAAATCGTTTAGAATTTTCGGCAGAGATGGCTATTACCGCTGTGGCAGCCGTAGCTATAGCCGTAAGTGAAGAAAATGCCCGTGGTCACGTTATTTGCACCGCTCCCACTGCCGGGTCTGCTGGAGTTATGGCTGGTGCAGTGCAAGTACTGCTCAATAGAAACGCCCATGATGTACGGCGCGTCTGCGAGAGTCTAATTGTAGCTGCAGCCATAGGATATTTATGTAAAAGAAACGCCACAATTTCCGGTGCAGAAGGCGGATGCCAAGCGGAAGTGGGCGTTGCTTCGGCTATGACGGCAGCTCTGCTAGTCAATTACCGTGGCGGAACAGCTGAAATTATAGAAAACGCTGCCGAATCCGCTCTGGAACAGCACTTAGGTTTAACTTGTGATCCAGTAGGCGGTTATGTGCAGATTCCCTGCATCGAGCGCAATGGCTTCGGTATTATAAAAGCCTGGACAGCCAGCAGCATAGCTCTCGACGAAGTGGCCAGCAGCCATATGGTCGACTTAGACAGCTGCATCGAAGCGATGAACTTAACAGCCAAAGAAATGTCTTCAAAATATAAAGAAACTGCGGAAGGCGGCCTAGCTAAAGTTCTCTGCTAAAAGCTCCTAACGTAAGCAATATATTAACTAAAATAATAATACCGGAGGCTATCTTAGAAAGCAGCCCCCGGTATTGTTCATTTAATAGCCCAATTTAATCCCGTAAAGAGGAAGCTACTACTGTAGCCAAGTCCTTTAATTCTTCTACGGCTTTGTTATCAACAGACGAAGTTAATTCCACACTGCCTAAAATATGGATATTATTCATATGGGATAAAATATGATTCATAATTTTTATTGACTGAGAAGCCCAAGAACCATTACCGATCAAAGCCACCTCTCGGTCTCGCAAAGCATGAGCCTTCAAACTATTGAGCAAATGCTCCATTTGAGGATATAGATCATTCATATAAGTGGGAGCGGCAAAGACCAAATGGCTGCATCTGAAGCTCTCTGCCACTAAATAAGCGCAATCTACAGAAGAGACGTCGTATATACTGATATTATTGACACCCAATTTATCTAATTCAGAGCCTAAAATTTCTGCAGCATTCTCTGTATGGTGATACATTGAAGCGAAAGCTATCATAACTTCTTGATCTTCTGGAGTATAGGTAGCCCACTTCGTATACTTATCAATAATATAGGCAAAATCATTACGCAGAATCAAACCGTGCAGAGGGCAGATTAACTTAAATTCCAAACCGGCAGCCGCTTTAAGCAATTTTGAAGCCTGAAGTCCATATTTACCGACAATATTAGTGTAATAACGACGATACTCAGCAATGTTAGCCCGCATATTAGCATGATCGTTAAAAATATTGCCGCTTAAAGCGCCGAAACTGCCGAAAGCATCAGCAGAAAACAATATCTTGTGGGTTAAATCGTAAGTTACCATTACCTCGGGCCAGTGCACCATGGGAGCGAAGATAAAGGTAAGCTCAGTTTGACCTATACGCAGATGATCTCCGTTAGCTACAATAATAAAGCGATCATGCCAATTTCTAGCTTCAGGGAAAAATTGTTTCAGGAAAGTTAGTGTCTTCGCATTGACAATGATTTTCACTTCAGGATACTTAGCAGCTAAAGCGGCTATACCAGCGCAATGGTCAGGCTCCATATGCTGAACAATGAGGTAATTAAGCCTGCGTCCATGTAAAACATGTTCCAAATTTTCAAAAAAACGAGTTAAAACGGCTTCATCAGCAGTATCTACAACAGCGGTTTCTTCATCATCGATAAAATAAGAATTATAAGAAACACCAAATTTTAAGGGGAAATGGTTCTCAAACAAGCTGATACGCCTGTCATTTGCGCCGATCCAACTTATGTTGTCTGACACGTGAATTACGTTATGCATAACTATACCTCTCTTTTTATCATCACATTAGCTATCAATAAAAATACCGACCGGAAGATGTTTGCGAACTACTAAATTTAGCCTTCAAGTTGTCCCCCTTCAATCAATTTCATTAATTGCCCCTGGTCTATAATTCTAACCTTCATTTTGGCTGCTGCCGCTAATTTAGCCGCTCCAGGTTTTGTACCGCACACAAGATAATCCGTATTTTTACTTACTCCAGAAGTCACTTTGGCGCCGTGACTGCGCAACAAAGCGTCAGCTCCATCACGACTGAAGCCATCAAGAGTGCCGGTAATAACTATAGTCAATCCCTTTAAAGTTTGCGCTTTCCCCTCAGAAGAAGTATCAGTAAAATTGAGTCCAGATCGGCGCAGAAGCTCTATATTATCTAAATTGCCTCCCTGGCTGAAGAAGTTTACTAAGTTATTCTTCATCACAGGACCTAGACCGGGAACACCACTCAACCCCTCCGGCCCTGATTGAGCCGCTTGTATTAACTTATCTAAAGATTTAAAATGACCAGCCAAAGCGACTGCAAAACGGCCGCCTATTCCTTCAATACCTAAAGCACATATCAAACTGGCCAACGGACGCTTCTTGCTCTCTTCTATCTCCCGTTTAATTTTCTGCGCATTGACTTTACTGCCACAAGCTGAAGCCAAAATATCTTCCGAAACGGTATAAAGCTGTCCAGACATATTTATATGGTAGTTACGCACCAAATTTTCAACTATTTTATGACCCATGCCGTCTATATTCATAGCTTTGCGAGAGCAGAAATATTCCAAACTGCCAATCACCCTATCTGGGCAGTTCACATTCGGACAACATATTTCTTTAACGCTGCTAAGATCGTTAAGTACCATTATTTCATTTATATTAAGCTTAGTACCGCAGCTGGGACATTTGTCAACTAAACGCAATCCTTGACCATTGAGTACTTTGCTGATTTGAGGAATAATAGCAGCAGCCTTATAGATAGCCACGGTATCTCCCACTCTAAGACGGCGCACATAACTTATATTGTGAAGTGACGCTCTGCTCACCATCGTTCCATCCAAACGTACCGGTTTAACAGCCACTACCGGCGTTAGCACGCCCGTTCGTCCAACCTGATAAATAATATCTTCTACTACGGTTTCTATTTCACGAGGAGGAAATTTATAAGCAATCGCCCATTTAGGAGCGGCGGCTTCACGTCCGATTTTCTTCTGCAGCTCAAAATTGTCAACCTTAACTACAATACCGTCAATATCGAAATCAATTTGTTCTTGGATCTGACCGCCCCAATCTAAACAGAACTGAATAACTTTATCAATGTTGTCATGATGAGCAATCAATTCGCCTTCCAAGCCGGGCTGACGACTGCGGCAAACCTTAAAACCAGCTTTATACAAATAAGCCAAGGCCTGACTCTGCGAAGTTATTTCAGTCGGTGGATTCACTAACGTATAAGCAAAAAAGCTCAAATGACGCTCTTTAACTATCTGCGGATCTAGTTGGCGCAATGAGCCAGAAGCTAAGTTACGCGGATTAGCTTTCTGTTTATCTTCTGGCAGCTTGTCGTTAATATCACGAAAAACGGAACGGCGCATATATACTTCCCCGCGCACTTCAAAACGGCCACTAGGACAAAAGTCTGGCAATTCTTGAGGTACGTCCTCAATCTGCCGAACATTTTCTGTTACGTCTTCGCCTACAGTACCATCACCGCGAGTTGCTCCCAAAATTAAACGACGGTTCTCGTAAATTAAACTCATAGATAAGCCGTCAATTTTAAGTTCAGTAACATAAGAGACAGGATAGCCCTCTGCCCCATCCAAGATCTTTTTATCAAAATCACGCAATTCGTCTATATTGAGGGCATTGTTTAGGGAAAGCATCTGCTCGACATGCTCTACCTTAGGAAAACGATCGGAAGCTTTGCCGCCAATACGCTGACTAGGAGAATCAGGACTGACAGATTTAGGAAAATGTTCTTCGAAATAAACTAAACAACGCTTAAGCAAATCGTAAAGATGATCATCTACTTTGCTGTCATCCTGATTGTAATAGGCATCATTATATTTATTTATCAAAACAGTTAAGCTCCGCAAGAGAGCGGTTGGTTTAAAAGCTCTAGCATTGTCAGGTTCTTCCTGAAATTTATCAAGCAAAGCTTTAACCGTTGCCAATTCCTTTAATTCATCTTCTTCTATAAAATCGCGTCCTTCACGCTGTTCTGCTTCGCAACGGCGAATAAAACGTTTTAAATAGTCAGAAGCAGCTTCTAAATATTCAGGTTCTGCTCCCTTAGCTTGGGAAACAACCGTCAACGGCTTATCAAAAAAGGAAAGTTCCGTCCCATTTAAATCCTCAGACTGTTCCTGTACGAATAAGTCATTCTCTCTAGTAATCATAACCTGATTTTATGCTCCTCTTAAAATTCTAGCTCCAATATCCAATAAACCCAAAAACGGTACAGGATATATCTGCATTAACGTTTAAATATTGCGCATTATGTCTATCATCTACCAAACCATACAAAATTTTATAGATTTCGTCACTACTCATCCTCAAGCTTCTATCATCGTACAAGATAAACAATATTTAGCTTTCTTTACTAGCCAGCTCAGTAAACATTATCTGAAAAAAAAGACTGCAGCCTGGCGCTGTCCCAATATTTATACTATTGATGTTTGGTCCTCAAAATTGTGGAATTGGCTCCAAATTCACTCCCAGGATCTCAATATTCAACTGCCTAAACTTATCGATCCTGTCAGTGAAAAACTAATTTTAGATCGATTAGTTCACACATGGAATGACACAAACAAGCATAAATTTCTCAATCCTGAAGGTACATCAATATCCGTATATAAATGCTGGCGTCTGCTCTGTCAATATAATTGCCTGCCTGAACTGCCCGAATATGCGGAATCGTTTAAGCCTCAGTTTATTTCGAATAACCAGCTTAAGGGCGGCTTAAAAATAGGAACTTTTCTCAGCGGCGATCTCAACAGCGATCACCTCTTTTTCCTTGATATTGTCAAAAAATACTGCCTAGATATGAAACAAAACGGTACGCTCAGCGGCCGACTCCTGCCCAATGCTCTAATACATTTTATCAAGCTGCTTAAGCAGGAATATCCTTCTATCGAGATACCTTATCTTAATAAGGAAATGGTTTTTGCTAATTTTATAGAGAACACTTACCCTCAGTTAGATAGTGTACTAAATTCGCTGATTCAAATAGGTATAGAAGCTCAAAAACTTAATTTCAAAAATCCTCCTCTAGAAAAACTTACTCTCATTGGCAGCAGAAAAGACGAAAGCCTGCACTCTCCTTTTGAAAGTTTAGAAGAGGAGATCGCTTGGGCCGTAAATTATATAAAACCCAAACTGGCCGATCCCAATTACAGTGCCGCCATCGTAGCGCAAAATTTAGACGAGAATTTTTATCTTACCCTTGATAAATACGCGAATCCTCACGTGTTATTTACCGGCAGCAATTGTCAGAAGATCTACAAATCTTCCGGCGGCACTCCCCTCTCAAAAACACCTATGAGCGTCGATTTCTTCAGCCTGCTCCAGTTAGCAACAAAGGGCAAAATTAAACGTACTCCGCTACTTAACTTAATACAGAACGGCTTTTTGTATAAAGCTAAAGCTGAATTTAGCAAACGCAGTTGCTTATATAAAAGCATCTGCAGCGATTGGCGAAGCGAGTACACTTTAAAAGACATATATGAATTAGCTAAAGAAAATAAATGTTTTTATCTGGCGGAACTAGTTTTCTTAACATATAAATACAATCCGAATACCTACGAAGATATGCGCAGAGAATTCCGTGAATTTAGAACAAAAGTTAAAAATATACGGAAAAATAGACAAAGCTGCGAACTAAAAGTCGCTTTTGGCTATAGCCAGATCGCCCCCCCTGACCAGGTTCCGAGCCAAGAATATAATAAAAAATTCACTCTTGCCCAATGGATCAACTATAGCCGCACCCTGCTGCAAATGTGGATATCTTACAATCACGCTATGGGCAAAGCTCCCACTGTAGCCCTATCAGCTGCCACTTACCTGTCTAAACTGCGTTCTTTTTATACTCTATCCAGCTACACTTCGCAATCTGACGTTATCGATTGTGACGATTTTCTCCGCTATCTACGTTTGGGAATACATGGAGTCAGGTTAGTATCTGGAGCCTTATCCCCTGAAGCAGAGCGTTTTCAGATATTGAATATACGCAAAACTCTGCGCAGCCATTTTTCGGAAATAATACTCGTCGGCTTTAACACCGAAAATTTTCCTCAACCGGTTAGCTATCCCGGATTTATTCCTCAATCTCGGCTTGTAGAATTAGGATGGCCCCAAGCTCATATCTCACTCTCTCTACAGGAAACTTTGAAAAACTTAGAGGCCTTAAGGCACTGTGCCGATCGGGTTATTGTCTCTTTTTCTAACTCTATTAATAAAAATGACAAACAGCAGCCTTCTTCAGTAGGACTAGAAAATTTGATTCATGAGTCCCTAAGCCAACCAGACAGCCCTGATACTAAGCTGCGCATTAATCTAGTCCAGCCGGAAGAACTGATAAACCATTTGGATGCGACTGCCCAGCCCGACATTCTCGCGCGTTACAGTCTTGCTCCTTTGGAAAACAGGGAGACTCTGCTATCTAAGCCGCGGAAGGAGCAATCTCCTCCACCAGCCCATTTTAATAACCAACGCGACGGCATTAAATGTTTCCGAGGTGGAGTTCAAGTTATAAGTGATATGGCTAACTGTCCTCTACAGGCCTTATTAATCCGCCGTTTAGAATGCGCTGGCTATGAAGAAGAGACTAAAAACGGCCTAGATACCAAGTTGGATAGAGGCAATCTTCTTCACGAATGTTTAAAAAGGTTCTGGGAAAAGTTTAATTCAAGAGCTGAACCTAACCAAGGTTCAAGTTTTCAGCAATTAAATAAACTTTATAATAAAAAACTCTCGGAAGGTCCATCTGCAGACGGCGACTTCAAAGACGAATTGGAGCTAAAGCTTAGAGACATAGTGGAAAAAGTGCTGGAAGATCCGAAGTATAAGCGTCTGAGCAAGCATATATTAGAAAATGAACGAGATTTGCTTACAGAAAAGCTATACAACTGGATGGTCGATTACGAACGACAGCGGGGCGAATTCGACGTCACCAAATGCGAAGAGAAGGTACTACTAAATATAGCTCCACAATCATCAGGGAAGTTAGCCTCCCCTAACTTGCAATTAACCTGCGCCGGCATTATCGATCGCATCGATGAAGTTAAAGATCAAAACGGCAATACGGGAAAAGTCATTATTGATTACAAAACGGGCAATCCCGATAACAGCAAAGTAGAAGCTTGGGATCCCAATCAAAATTACAGCCGGAACCCACTGAGAAGGAATTTTCAGTTGCCGCTGTATGCCTTCGAGTCAGAGGAAAAAGATCAATGTCTGGGTATCTGCTTTGCTTTAATAAATAAAGCCAAAGCTAATAAAGGCAAATTTGCTGACGACACTGTAGAACAGAACCTGTTGGGAGAAACAAAAAAGGGGAAAAAGGGTAAAGACGCCCTTACTCTACCCTGGCCGCAATTTAGAGACGACTGCTGCAAACTGTTCAGCAAATTGGCTCAAGAGTATTTGGAAGGCAGCTGCCGACGCACTGACAACCTCGCACTGTGCCAAGAATGCACCTTTGTCAATCTATGCTGCCCCAACAGCTCAGCTCAAGACAACGGTTCAGCCGATTAAGATTGAATTTCGCAGAAACCTTCGCCTTGTTCTACTAAAGGAAAGTACAGAGCCGCTCTGATCTTATCTTGATATTCAGGATAAATTTGGGCGGCGATGCGCTTATAAACGGACAACTGCTCTCTATAGTCACAACACTTGCGTTCGTAAAACTCAGCTAAAGTTTCATGTTTTTTCTTACTTGAAGTTTTATAATCGATAATCCACAGAGTTCCGTCTTCTATAAAGACTCTGTCCAGAATGCGTTTTTCAACACTAGAGTGAGCGGGCTCAGCTGTTGCCTCCTTTGAAGGGCCACCCAGCAACTCATTATCAGCGTAAAACTCCATTTCACATCCGTCAATTTCCCGCCGCTTAAGGATCCAACGCCCCCTTTCGGAAAGCATAATATTTTTTACCGCTTCGCTGGCTGTTTCCAGAGCCTTCTCAGTTTGTTCCTTGTTTAAACTTTGAGCACACATACGCACCAAAATGGGTTTTAACGTTTCAACAACAAATTGTACATGGTTGGTAAGACTGCTGGAATTAAAGTTACGCCTTAACTCGCTACCAACTAATTGTTCAAAAGCATAATGGATAATGGTACCCAGCATAATTTTAAAATTGTTATCGATCAAGCTGCAGCTGCCGCCAGCTTGTTTGGCAATCTGCCTGCGAGCGTAGTCCTTAGTGTCGTCCTCGTGCTTTCTACAGCTATCTAAACACCTCTGCAAACCACATTTTTCAGCCCAATTAAGCTCTAAACGGCTCAAGATTTCATGATTGGCTAAATTAGCTACTTCAGAGCAAAGCTCCATGACATTGGCGCAGTAATTCCTTATAAATTCACAATTTACAGATATATAACGATACAGTTCCCCTAAATTTTGCCCCAAAACGAAATAGCGGCTTAATTGGTTCAAAAGATCCTTATTTAGGACTTTACCTTGCTGTTTGGGCAAAACTTCACAATTATTATTAGTGTCAAGCTTTATCTTTATATAAGTGTAAATATAAAGACGTTTTTTAGCTCTAGTAGCGGCCACATAAAAGAGGCGAACCCTCTCAGCTGTATCGAAACTGTGCCTAATGCAGCTAATAGCTTCACCTATAGGCATATCGTTACCAGCAGCAATCATAACGTTGTCATTAATACTTTTCTGCTCTTGGCTATGTCCGTTATTCACTAAGCAGCTGCAAGCCTGAACTTCGTCTGACTTTTTAACATCATATACCACAGCGGCCCTACTTAAAAAGGAGCTGCGACTGGGCTTAACACTTTTTCGGCCTAAACCAGGCAGAAAAACATAATCAAATTCCAAACCTTTGGAACTGTGAATAGTCATAAACTGCACCGGATTGCCTTCACTGACCATAGTGTCAGCGAATAAATCGTTTAAATCGTTATCTAAAACATTGGCTGTAGGCCACACAGATCCAGAATCGTATCTAGTTAAGAAATTAAAATACTGCTGAGCCGCTTTCAGCTCCGCTTCACCACAAAAAGCTGGACCGCCCAGACTGCGCCACACCCCTTCAACAGCACGTATTAAAGAGATAGCGCGCCGATAAAAAAACGCTTGGGAAAATATCCGTTTTAAATTGAGACAACGTTCATATAATTCAGGATATGGAGGATTTTCGGCTGAAGGCTTATTTTCTTTAATACATTCATTAAGTGCCAGCCAAAACTCTTTAGGACGGGACCAAGGTTTCTTGGGGTTATCATCGCGGAGATAGCGCTCCATAATCTCACAGATCTCGGCCCAAGTAAGTCCAACTAAAGGAGAACGCAAAATGGTAATCCATGAAGTCCGGTCCAAAGGATCAAGGAATACTTTGGTAATAGCTGTCAGCAGCGGCACAGGTTTTGTCTGAGATAATTTTTGAATATCTTTTTGACTGACGGGAATATTGGCCGCTTGCAACTCCCTAAGCAGTTCATCGCCAATATTTTTAGTCTCTAACAGTACGGCGCATACGGCATCTTTTTCAGTTTGGCGGATTCTCTTAATATCTTCAGCCATTAATTTAGCTTCATATAAGGACTCTTGATAGCAATCGAGCTTAAATGGTTGTCCAAGATTATTAACCGAATTAAAACAACCTCGATAAATTGCAGATTTTTCGGCCAAATCACTTAGAGATTCTGAACTAATCAGCGGTCTCACTATCAGAGGCTCAGCTTCTTGCTCGCATTTAGCAGCTTGAGAGGGCGTAAAGGCTACTATACCTTTGGAGCTGCTGGTCTCCTTAGGAAAAATGTTCGCAAAAACTTGGTTACACAAAGTGTCAATCAGCTGTTTATTAGAACGAAAATTCAGCTGCAGACAGCACTCATCTAACTTAACAAGATCTGTATTGGGACTAGTTAAACCTACCTGTTTAGTATAAGTATAGACGCTTACATCTGCTCCGCGAAAACGATAAATTGACTGCATAGGATCGCCGACGCAGAAAATTGTGCCCTCAGTCTGCTTGTCCCCATTCAAAAGAGTAAAAATGGAATTGCCGGCTTCATTACAAGCTGCAGTTAAATGAGTTAAAAGCTCGTACTGATCCCAAGATGTATCTTGATATTCATCAACTAAAATATGTTTAATGGGACTGCTGAAACTGAATCTGTCCAAACCTTTCTCGCCGTAAGGGTCGCTCGCTTTTAAAGCGGCGCGACTAATTTCGCTGTAATCGCACTTCGTTTCCTGAGCAAAAATGTCTTGAAGATGCTTAACTGCAAAAGCAAAAATATGCAAGCGGCGCACTATCTGTGCCCATTCTTCTTCAGTATATTCGCTACCGAACCGAGCAGCTTTTTTAAGAGCTTCTATAAAGTCTTGTTTTTGGTCACAGATGGAACATTCAGCCAAAAGTCCTGTCTGTTTATTGACGAACTGATCCCAGTTCTCGTAATACGGTGCTTTTTTATCTTTAATACTCTCTAATTCATTATAAAGTACCTTACCGTTACCATCTTTAAGCTTTAACGATCTAGCATCGATACTTTTTCTAAAATCGTTCCGATCAGTGTTTAGCAATATTATGGAAAGGCAGCGCCACTTTTCCCACTGTTCTAAAGCCTCCCGTCCCTCTTCCTGACTGGAAGCTAGTTTCACAAAAGCAGAAACTAGCGGATTACTACCTTGCTTGTTGCTGATGAACTCAGTTCCACCGTTATGATCACAAATAGCCTGCGCAGCCGCTACCACAATCGTGTAAAAATCGGAGTCTATTTTTAGGGCCATTTTTTCCAAATCAGCGCTAAAACTACGGCACCAGGTCCTGTAACTATCCTCACTATTCTTGCGTAAATTGCTGAATTGCTCGCTGTACAAAGAGGCGTAATCTTTATTTCCATTTTCGAGATTATTTTCTAAAACGCTTAGCAAATCGGCCCGATCGGCTAACATTTCGGCCAGCTGTTCTTCAAGTTTGCTTTGATTGTTATCGAGTTCTGATAAAACAATCTTCAGTTCAGCCTGTAAATTCGAGGGCGCTTCGCCATAAAGAATTTCATTGACGGCATTTACAGCGGCTTGGGTGTAATATTTTCTACAATCGGCTTCAGTTTCTAAAACGTAGCCCATGCCGCTAGATATAGGCAAATTTTGCGCAATATAGCCACAAAAAGAGTCAATAGTTCGAATATTTAAACGAGACGGATTATTGAGCAGATCCCAGTGGTTCTCCTCACTCTGCTTCAAAGCCTTTCGGGCCGCCTCGTAAGACGATTTTTGAAAATCGTTATCCGGCTCTATATTCTTATCGGCCATATTGAGAAAGCTGAGAATACGCTCTCTCATTTCACCTACAGCTTTATTAGTAAAAGTAATGGCTAAAATTTCTTCAGGTCTCTCTACTTCACCTAAAAGAGCGAGAAAACGCATTGTTAGCAAACTCGTTTTGCCAGAACCTGCTGGAGCTTGCACTATAAAAGAACCCGCTGTATCTACAGCCCGCCGACGTGCTTTGGAGTCTAGGAGCTGAGAATGGCTGCCGGATGCAGCATTAGACGAATTACCTGCGGGCGATGTACTATGATCCATAATTTTTACCTTCAGACAGCAGCTAGCCGACCGGCTTCAAATTGCGGCTGAGCATCAAAATTTTACTAGATATTTAACCCGTCTTAACTTCTCTTCCTTTTTTATGTTGTACCAATAATGTACTTTTTATACAAAAAAATATTTTTATTTAGCTTTGCTAGAGTATAGACGAAATTAGAAGCGTACTTAATTTATTTTCTCATCTAAATATGCCAAATATGAGCAGCTGTATAATTCTGTTATCAAAATTACTTCTGGCAAACACCAGCCTCATGACTGCCAAAAGGGCTGCTACATGCAAAAGAGAATATTAGCCATAGCAGACTTATCTTTTATCGGCCTATAACTCTGCGTGCCATCTTAGTCCGTTCCCAAATGGACATAGTGAAAAACGGGCAAAAATTACTTAGATTGGGGAACAGATAAACTTATGACAGATTACGATGATAATGAAGTCCAATTAGCAGAAGCTAAAACCGTATCCAAAACTGATCAAAAATGCCCCAACTGTGGCGGACCGATGACTTTTAGCCCTTCCTCAGGCAAAATGGTTTGTGACTATTGTGAATATGAGGAGGAAGTAAAGCAAGACACTTCCTCTGCTGTCCCCCAAACAGCTGCTGTAACTGAGGCAACTACTTCAGCAGCTGCCGACAGCTCAAAAAAATCAACTGTAAAAGTAAAAAATAACCGCAGCGGCAATATCATACCGGGAATCCCTATTGAACACACTCCAGAGCAGGCTAATACTGACTGGGGCAATGAAAAAAAAGTTGTTAAGTGTAAATCTTGCGGAGCCACTGCCGTCTACGATGCCAAACAAATTTCAGATACTTGCCCTTACTGCGATTCAACTTTAGTCACTCAGGAAGATGAATCTAAAGTGATGGCTCCTCAAGGGATTATTCCTTTTAGTGTAGATAAAGAAAAAGCCGATCGCGAATTTTTAAACTGGATTAAAGGCTTGTGGTTTGCCCCCAACGATTTGCGCAAACGCGCCTCAAAAGGTGAAATTAACGGCGTCTACGCCCCTTATTGGTCGTATGACACCGCCAGCAAAGCTAAATATCAAGGTGAATACGGTATTGAGCGCCAAACAAAAGACACAAACGGCAATACTCACACAAAAATAGACTGGTATCCGACTACAGGCTCTTTAGTCAATCAATTTGATGATCATCTAGTTCTATCAGCGGAAAAAAAGAATGCCGAACTTATTAAAGGTGTAGAACCTTTCGATATGAAGGGCTGCAAAGAGTATTTACCTGAATACGTAGCCGGTTTCATATCTGAACGCTACAGTAAAGGCGTAAGCGAATGCTGGGAGAGCGCCCAACAAGAGTTAAAAGAAGCTCTCAAAGAACTGGCCTCAGAAGACATTCAAAATAGACACAACACCGCTCATTCTAGGGTGCGCAGTTTAGACGCCTCTTTCTACGATACTTATTATAAATACATTTTACTGCCCCTTTGGCTGTCCAGCTATAAATATAAAGGTGGTCTTTATCATTTTGTTATTAACGGCCAAACGGGTACTGTCTCTGGTGATCGCCCTTGGTCTATTCTTAAACTGCTGCTGACTGCTATATGCATTATGATATTCTTGTGGGCTGCGCTGATATCTGAAGGTAACGATGCCAATACTGTCTTCTTTATAGGTGTAATAGCTTCTATTATATCTTGGATCATTGCTAAAATATTCGGCTAAAACTTGTGCCCTTTGTAAATAACTAACGGCTTAGCCTGGTCAGTAAAAAAAAGCCTGAAGGTAACTCGTGCTTATTCAGGCTTTTTTCTTTATCTATAGCTTATTAATATTTAACAAAAAAAAGCGTCCCCGGGAGCAGGGACGCTTTCAGCTCAAAAGATGAAGTTTAAGCACTGACTAAAACTGCCACTTAAGAGCTCACATAGTCGTCGAATTATAAGCGGGCGGTATCCATGCGGCGGACATCTTTAATGGAAGGCCACCAGTCGAAGGACTTGAAGGTCTGGCCATTGCGGACATAAGTACCGACCATGTTGTTGTGGGTTACGCCAATAGAGGTAATACCAAGCTCCTGTACAGAAGCGAGTTCACCCTTATCAGCAATACCGTTGCCATTTCTGTCTTGCCAGACATAAAGGCCTTCGAGCTCAGCACCACTGAGAACGCCGTCGTTATTGGCATCGAGAGAGGACATCTCATCGTAGCCGTTGGCGTAACCGTTGGTGTTGCCGAAGAAGTTGGCACCAGTCATGGAACCGTCAGCACTGACGCGGCAAAGCAGACCATCGTTGGCTCCGACCCACTCAGTCAGCACAGGGAAACCGTTGTTCAAGAAATCGAACAACACGGCACCATCGTTTTTGAAAGTTTTAGCGTGGGAAAGGTACTCACCGTTGGAAGCTTCAATCTTGCCGTCGCCATCTAAATCGAGGATAATAGGAGATAGGGTGTAGCTTTCGTTAATCTGATAAACCTGATACTCGTGGACGTCGAGAGTGCTAGTAGTAGTGCCCTGAGCAGCGTAAGCACCGGAAATATTGTCAACATCACCAACTAAAATGGCATCTTTGCTCATATCAAGAATTATGGAGCTCTCGAAGTGATCGAAAGTTGTGGAAGTGCTTCTGCTGTGACCAGTAATAGTGCGGCCGGCAATTACGGTAGCGACCTTGCTATTATAAGCGGCAATTTCAGCCTGAACGGCGCTGTCAGAAATATTGCCAGTTACGAAACCGCTCTCGTGAATAACAGTAGTGCTGTGAGCATAAATTTTGTCTTCAGCTTTACCGCTGTCATTTCTATACTCGCCAGTCCACTTGCTAATATCGGCGGTACCTTTAACATTGGTGTGGTAGGTGTGATTGTAAACAGTAGAAGCACTACCTCCAGTCACATCGGTAACACCAGCGAAAGAGGGGGCAGATAGTAGTAGAGCGCCAGATAGTAGTAGGCCTAGGCCGATATACTTGTAATTCATATTTTTTCTCCCTTCAAGGTGAGCCACAAATAGATTTAAGTTAGATGGGCGGCGCACCATAAAACGACTTTTGCACTTTCAGTATACCAAGTACTCGCGAAAAATGGAATAGTCGCTTCCAAATATTTTATCAATTGCGCTGGGATTCAACTTTTTTAGTAATGCAGTTTACTGCTATCAGTTCACAAAGATCGCAGCGAAAAGTAGGAAAGCAGAACTTTTTATAAAAGTTCACAGGGTACATTTGTATTCCTGAGCCTGGCTTAAGGTCAGATGAGGGTTATAAACACTTCGGAGGCACAAATGCGTTTTAAACACCTATTATTGGCAGCGGCCTGCTTAGCAACTCTGACATTCGGCGCTGATATAGCCCAGGCAGACAATCATTTTACTACCGCAGCTGATTTTAAGCGCCAAGGAATTGATATAAAGAACTTCCAACCTATATGCTTTTCCCCCGACAGCAGCTCTATTTTAGGCGTCATTTATAATGGTAAAGACAGTATCGGAAAGGGGAAAAAGTACAGTTTAGTCGTATTAGATTTCGACAATAAACTGGCTATAAGCAGAATAAAAAAATACGATATTGACATTCCCATGATCGAGCAGGTCACTTATACTCTAGATGGCAAAGGGATCGTTTTCACCAGCCGAGCCGGAGCCACTTTCCAAAAGCTCGATCTCGATACCGGCAAAATTACCACTATCATGGAGCATAAGGCCGGTGTTCCCGGTTTCCGTTGCTATCCTCTGCTAATGGTCCATTATAAAGACAAATTCCTAGCTACCGGATTTTTCTACGACAAAGACGACTATGCTGAGCGCAACTCTCTAGTTTATCTCGATACCAATAAGACGGGCGTGAAAGCTTTCACGAAAATAGCCGAAACTCAAAAAGCCCAAAACAAAGCTCATAGAGAGTCAAAAAATTACTATGAGTGTATGGTTTCTCCCAATAACATGTTCTTTGTTGACAATTTAGGCTCTTCTGTAGATTACACAATCTGGAAAGTCGGCGATGACACTTTGTCTTTAAAAACTTTTGACAAGGGTTTAGCTACTATCGGTATGTGGGGCTACGAAGACAAGCTCCTTTACTCAGTGCAAAGAACCAAAGGCAGCTTCGATTTAGTGCTTTACGATGCCGCTAACAACAAAAAAGTTGATATCGCTAACACTCAGTTCCCTTACCGCGATCTCTTCCTCTCTCAAGACGGCAAGACCGCTATGTTTAGCGTCTTCAATAAAGATTCCACTAGAGCCAAAACTTACTACGCCCGTGAGAGCGAAGGTTGGAAAGTAACTCCCATTGAGGGATACAGCGAGCTGGCTTTTGGTACCCAACGTATTGCCCCTAACGGCAAATACATGTTTATGGTTAACGAAAAGGGTATGAGAATTTTCGAAGTTAAGTAATTTTCTCATTACTGAAAATCAATTAAACTTATAAGGGGTCCGTTTTCTGCTTAGGCTGCAGCCGGACCCCTTTCTTTATCAAAGACATCTGCAGCACTCTACAGCATACCGCTGAGACATACGCTATAAGGTTACTGAACTGTGAAAAAATATACTTCTCACCGCTGCTGCACTGCTCCTATGCTGGGCATTACAGATCGCCATTTCCGCCAAATTGTTCGCTTTTTATCATCTGAAACCTTAACTTATACTGAATTAGTCCATTCCAATGCTATAACTATGGGACAGTATAATTTAAAATTGGACGAAAATGCCCAGGCTGGGCCCACAGCTCTGCAGTTAATAGGATGCATCCCTCAAGATTTAGGAGCTGCGGCGGCTATCGCTAGTCAATACGGCTTCGCAGAAATAAATTTTAATGCCGGATGCCCCAGTCCCAGAGGAGTAAGCGGAAATTTCGGTCTCTGCCTCATGGACGATCCGACTTTAACAGCGGCCTGCATCAAAGCCTGCTGTCAAGCTTCTTCCCTGCCCGTCAGCTTAAAATGCCGCCTAGGCAGCCGTTTTGACTACAGCTGGGACGAGCTGCTGCGCTTTATCGATCTCAATGCCGCAGCGGGATGCCGATGCTTCATAGTACACGCTCGCAAAGCTGATCTGAATTTAGACACGCGCAAAAATAGATATGTCCCCCCTTTGGAGTACCAAAAAGTTTATCACCTTAAGGAATTGTACCCTGAACTAGAGTGGGTCATTAACGGAGATATAAAAAATACTCAGCAGGCTTTGGAGCATCTCCAATATGTCGATGGAGTAATGATGGGGCGTTCCCTATATCACAACATCTATCTTTTAGCTGAAGTAGACTCTCTTTTTTTCAACATTCATCACCCTATTCTCAGCCGTAGACAGTTTATAGAAGAAAAAATTATTCCTTATGCAGAAAAAGTACTCAAGCAAGGTATAGCCGTTTCTCACGTCGTGCGCCATATTCTAGGGCTTTACCAATATCAGCCTAAAGCTAATGCCTGGCGCCGCTTCTTGGCTGAAAATGCTTACAAACCAGGTACTAAAGCTGACGTCATTAGGCAGGCTCTCACAATCTTTGATAAAGAAGAAAGCTAAATACATTAATACAAAAATTACCCGTACGGCCCAAGCTCTGAAGGCTTTATCCTTATTAAGTTGAATTTCAAGCAGCTATGAAAAATAAAATTTATCAAGCTTTGGAAAACGTCTCTTTCCCCAACAGCAGCAAATCTTTACTGTCCTTGGGCGTAATAAAGGAGGTTACAGTTAGAAATGGCAACGAAGCCTCCTTATCTTTAGCTGTACCTGTACCCTATGAAGATACGACCTGGCAACTTAAAGACTTAGTCCGTACCGCTATCCACAAAGCTATACCAGAACTAAATTTCGACTTAAAATGCCATACAGAAATTCCCTATGGCACAATTTCGAACGACTCACCGTTAGCTCGAGGCCCAATAAAACAATTTGTGGCTGTAGCTTCAGGGAAAGGTGGAGTTGGCAAGAGTACCGTTTCTGTAAATTTGGCCTGCGCTCTAGCCCGTTCCGGCGCCAAAGTTGGACTACTCGACGCCGACGTTTACGGCCCTAGCCTGCCCATCATGTTCGGCATAAAGAGGGCGATGCTGCTCACCAATGAAAAACACCAGCTTGTTCCTATGGAAAAGTACGGCGTCAAACTGATGTCGGTCGGCTTACTGCTAGGTGATTCTCGCAAATCGTTGCTCTGGCGTGGCCCCATGTTGCACAATCTTATGCAGCAGTTTTTAGAAGAAGTAGATTGGGGTGAGTTAGATTATTTAATTATGGATCTTCCTCCTGGTACCGGAGATATCCAGATGTCTTTAGGCCAATTGGCTCCCCTTTCAGGGGCTGTTATCGTATCTACTCCCCAAGATTTGGCTTTCAATGTGGCTGTAAAAGCGGTGGATCTTTTCAAAGCTTTAAAAGTTCCTATAGTCGGCTTAGTAGAAAACATGAGCTACTACATATGCCCCAAATGCGGAGATCGGCAGGACATATTCGGCAGCCACGGAGCCGAAACAATGTGCCAAGAGTTACAAGTACCGCTGCTTGGTTCCGTCCCCTTAGAAACGAATATCCGCCAAGCCGGCGATAAAGGTACTCCTATAGCGTTACTGGAGCCAGAAAGCCCTTCCGGAGAAGCTTTCGACAGCATCGCCCGCAATTTAGCTACACGCCTGGCAGAATTAAGTTTCTAAATAAATAAAAAAGACACAGCCCAAAAAATCGTGCTGTGTCTTTTTTATTACGTTACTTAAAAACTAAGCGAAAAGAAGTAACTCTCTACATAAGTTTTTAAGAATTGACTATTTCCAGAAGCACAGAGCCATACTCTTTAAGAAGTTCAGGATAACCAATAGCTACTGCTTCCAATTCTCGCTGATTCTTTGGAGCTCTAATTACTAAAGTTTCCAACATTTTATTAGTGAGCAAAGCTCCGTTAATTTTACCAGCGGCAGCATATTTATTGCGCCAAGAACGCAGTCTATCAAAAAGATTTATCTGTTTTTCATTGAAACGGCTATTTTCTTTGCGCTTCTCCTGAGGCCATTCAAGGGGTCCTGCAGATAATCCGGAACGCACCGCCTCTATTAGGGATTGACTATGTTCCTGCATAACTTGCAAATGGCTAGATTTTTCAAAGAAAACTACAACCTCTTCATAAGTTTGAGGAGCAGCATCTGCCAACTTTACTAACGAATAATCGGAAAGAACTCTAAAAGGCGCTAAATCAAGCTGACGGGCTAAACTATCTCGCCAAATATAAAGAGAACGCAAAACTGAGTAAGATTGAGCAGGCAAACTGCGGACATTCTTAACATGAATCCAGTTATCTGGAGAAAAAGCTCTGTGATGCAAGCGAGAATTTACAATAGAGCGGCACATCCGCTCTGCCACCGCGGCTAAGTTTGCCTCTTCAAGCTGGGCTAAAAGAATTTTGCGCAAATCGAGCAGAAAACACGTATCATAACGAGCATAGTGATCCATTTCTGGAGGCAAAGGGCGTATCGTCCAATCAGCCCGCTGATACTGCTTATCTAACTCCACATTAAAGAACATCTTAATCAAACCAGCTAACCCTTTGCTGGGCAGTCCCAACACTTCAGCCGCTACGTAAGTGTCAAAAATATGATTAAAAGTTAGCTGATGATCGCGGTTTAGATAAGGAACATCGTTACTGCCAGCATGGAATACAGCCGTACAATAGGGAGCATTAAATATTTCGTTCAGCGGGGAAAGATCTAAATTTAAAGGATCGATCAAATAATCAGCATCCTCGGAAGACAGCTGTACTAGACACACTTTATCGTGATAGTGATAGTAACAGTCCATCTCTGTATCGATCGCAATTAAATTTATACCGCGCAGCTCCTCCACAAGAGCTTTTAAAGCTTCAGCAGTTTCTATAATTGGCGGAGTGCGATGAGCCTTCATTTTGAACCTGATTCTATGTCAAAAAGTATTTTGACAAAAAAAAATAACCCAAGCGGCAGGGCTGCTTGGATTTTCTTGTGGTGCCCAGAGCCGGGGTCGAACCGGCACTCCCTCGCGGGAACGGGTGTTTGAGACCCGCGCGTCTACCAATTCCGCCATCTAGGCGGGCAACGATGATATAATACTCATTTGTAGACATCATGTCAAGAGGGTGTATAAAAAAACTTGACGTTCTCTGCTGCCCTATATGCCGCTCCCCTCTCGCTTCCACCATTGCCAGGAAGGCACCTTATGATCGAGGTTGACAGTAGTTCTATTTAGGTACCACCACCAACGATTAAGAGGCGGATTATTTATTATCTGATATTGTTTAAAATTTGCATGGCCAACTTCTTGCACAAAGATGCTGGCCTTGGCCCTCAGTTGTAAATCTAGTTCGCGCACTTTGATCCAGCGGCTTTTAAGGTCAATACCTTTATCATTGATCAGAGCATCGAGCATATCCTGCACTTCATCGCGGTAATAAAGGAGCTGAGCGGCCGTATATTTTAGATTGCCTATTTGACTAACATATTTCCCGTAATCGGCCAAAGAAGCATCCAAATATTGGAGCAGTTCAGCCGTCTGCAAACCATCATGTTCCTGACTGTCTGCGGATCTTTCGTTAGACATACATCTCCTCCAAAAGACGTCTGGCTATGGCGATGTCATCGACAGTGGTAATTTTTAAATTGGTATATTCACCCGGCATAACTAAAACCTGTCCGCCGCAACGCTCGACTAAACTGGCATCATCAGTTCCCAGAAAACCACTAAGCTCTGCTTTTTTATAAGCTTCAATTAAGACGTCAAAATGAAACATTTGCGGAGTTTGAACAGCCTGCAATTCGGAACGCTTTAACGTTTCGTGAACTCGGCCGAACTGATCAACTCTCTTAATGGTATCCTTCACAGCCACACCAGGAATAACTCCCACTATAGCCTTTTTACCGACTTCAGCTTTCTTATCTTTTCCCCAGAGACGGCTTTTAGTAAGTTCATCGTAACTTAAAGAGCTGCCCATGTCTAAAGCCCGCTCCAGCTCTAGCCATTCTTGGGAGCTAAATTCCTTATCCACATTGTTGCGAGAACTACTGCCGACCAAAGTGCCGCGCAGTAAGCCAGTATAAAGCTCATTTACTAATTTTTCCGAAACTAATGGACGAGCCCCATCGTGAACAGCCACAAAATTGCAGCCACGGCGGCGCAATACCTGTAAAGCAATATTGATGGAATCTTGACGTTCCTTGCCGCCCTCAATAACGTCGTAAAGTTTCTGAATATGGTATTCGCGGCACAACTCACGGTAGTCTTCAACACAACTGGCAGAAGCCGTTACAACTATGCAATCTACAAAATCGAGACGGTTAAACAATTCTAAAGTGTGAACTAAAACTGGCTTATCTCCCAACGGAAGCATAAGCTTATTAATACCTCCCATACGTCTGCTGCTACCAGCGGCAGTAATAATCACACTTAGAGACATAATTTTCCACACACCTTTACAAAATATAATGGACAGAGTTACTCATTTAAGTAAGGCTATTTTGGTGCACGTTGCTGCCTTTTTTACCTAAGCAACGACTAAAAAACATGCGGCCGGCTGCAGTCTGTACTACTGACGCTACTTCAACATCGACCGATTCGCCCACATAACGACGTCCACCCTCAACAACAATCATGGTACCGTCATCTAAATAGCCCACACCTTGACCGGCTTCTTTACCAGCTTTAATAACTTTTATCGTCATAGTCTCGCCGGCGATTACCACCGGTTTTAGAGCGCTGGTCAAAACATTAACATTGAGCACCTTCACTCCCTGAACTGCCGCCACTTTAGCTAAGTTAAAATCGGTAGTGCATAAATGAGCAGATAGCTCCAAAGCTAATTGGATCAACTTGGCGTCAACTCCATGTTCCGGGAAATCGCGGTTGATAATTTCAATATCATCAGCTTTGCGCAAGTCATTGAGAAGATCCAACCCCCGGCGTCCTCTGTTGCGCTTCAACATATCTTCTGAATCGGCCAAAGTTTGCAGCTCCTGCAGAACAAAACGGGGAACAACTATAGATCCGTCCAAGAAACCGGATTCACGAAGCATAACGATACGTCCGTCTATAATGACGCTAGTATCAAGCAGAACTATACGGGATACTGGAAGCCCACTGGCGGAAACCAATTTGCCCAAACTGTGCACATAAGCAAGCTGACTGCCAAACCAAGTACCTAAGGTGCCCAAAAAAATGGTACTGATAACTATGAACATAGGCCCCAAATAATCTCCAATTACAGGAATAGCATTAAAAGAGACCTTTTCCAAAGACAAATTTACAAAAAAAGCGACAATGAGACCGAAAAGAAGACCTATCGATCCCATAAGGACTTCCTGAACAGGCAGCTTTTTTAAAGTCGAAGCTAAAGCAACCACAGATTTGACCACCAAAGAGGTGCAAACCGGCGCTAAAACATAGCCGACCACTACTCCCAGCAGGATCATTGCTACCGAATTGCTCCACAACAATCCTGGAGGCAGCCCCTGAGCAAAAAAGCGCTCAGTATGCGCAGACAGACTGTATCCGCACAAACCACCAAAGATTATTAAAATTACGTAAAAAAGCCTAAGTAAAAATTTTTCCACGCAGCAGCATCCATTCTCCCATTAATTCCCCATTCCTTAAGCAAAGGTTCTGCCCTGCTTAGTACAAAACAGAAAACGATTAGGGAGGTCGGCCGAGCTGCCAGCAGCTCGGCCGGATATCACAATATTACATTCTTTCGACAGTTTTTAAGCCCAGCAATCCTAACCCTAACTGTAAAATACGAGCCGTTTCTGAACATATGGTTAAACGAGAGCCACGGATATCAGCCTCTGGAGCAGATAAGACGGGACAATTTTCATAGAACTTCATATATAAACCAGACAGATTATATAAGTAATCGCAAAGCAGATTAATTCTCCAGCCATCGCTAACTTGAACAATAACCTCATTAAAGCGAGCTAACTGCAGCAGCAAGCGACGCTCGGCAGGATGGGTAATTTTTATCTCTCCTAATTCGAACTGCCCGGCCTTGCGCACGATAGAACGAATTCTGGCATAAGCATAAAGTAAATAAGGAGCAGTATTGCCCTCCATAGCCAGCATTTTATCAAAACTGAAGACATAATCGCTCAGATGATTTTGAGACAGATCGGCATATTTAACAGCTCCAACACCTACAGCTTCAGCGATCTCTTCAATCTCTTCAGGGCTAAAGGTTCTACCTCCGTCGGTTTGGATATTGCGGCGAGCGCTATCGATAGCTTCCTGAATTAAATCAGCTAGATGGATATTGCGGCCGGCTCTAGTTTTTAAAGGTTTATTATCCGGTCCCAACACTGATCCGAAGGGAACGTGCTCCAGTTTAGCCCGACCTGCCCAGCCAGCTTTTTCACCGGCCGCAAAAAACATTTTAAAATGCAAGCTTTGGCGCATATCGGTGGTGTAGATAATCCAATCAGCTTTCAATTCCTGAGTTCGATAGCGCAGACAAGCTAAATCGGTGGTAGCGTAAAGATAGGCACCATCAGTTTTCTGTATAATTAAAGGAAGGGCAGCTCCCTCAGGATTGGTAAAAAGCGGCGTGCCGTCTTCATTGTACATAAAAACACAAACAGCACCCTGATTTTTTACAACCTCCATAGGACGGCTGCCAGCCGGGAAACGCTCTTGGAGATCGGCCACCACTTGCGGCAGCATGGGATTATAAAAGCTTTCACCTACTACGTCGTCTCTAGTTAACAGTACATTGAGTTTGGCATAAAGTTGGTAAATGTGTTCTAACGACTTATCAACAATACAACGCCAGACCCGCAAAGTTTCGGGATCGCCCTGATGAAGAGCGACAACCCTAGCCCTAGACAACTCTCTAAAATGTTCATCGCTTTCAGCTAAAGCCTGACTCTCGCGGTAAATAGCTTCCAGATCGCTCAAATCGGCGTCTTCGCAATCGACTTTGTTATGATCCATAATCCAGGCACAGAGCAGACCGAACTGGGTACCCCAATCCCCCACGTGGTTATCCCGCTTAACTTCGTAACCTAAATAACCCAAAATACGGCAGATGGCATCTCCAATAATTGTACTGCGCAAATGGCCTACGTGTAGCTGTTTAGCCACATTAGGACAAGAATAATCAACAATAACCTTTTCTTTGCGCTTAGCTGAAGCTGATCCAATGTTGTTCAGCATGCCATTTAATACTTTATCGCGCAGACGAATATTAACAAAGCCAGGTCCAGCCACTTCACAAGACTCAATTATATTTTCCTGTCCGCTACTGCAGGCCAGCTTTTTATCAACTTCTATAAAAGCTTCAGCTAACTTCTGCCCTATTTGACGAGGATTTTGCTTCAGCTTTTTAGATAACCCCATGGCAGCGTTGCACTGATAGTCGCCGTGCTTTTCGTCTTTGGTAGGCATAAGCAAAGGCAGAGCATTATCAAGTTCCAAGCTCTCTTTTATAGCTAAAGTGATAATATTTTCTAGTTGAGCCGCTAAAGTGATCACAGCAATACCTCTCAAAAAGGGTCAAAAATTAATAAAAAAAACTAATAATAGGAATTTGCAGTTTTTTTCTTAGTACATATTTTACCTCCTTCCTGCTAATTCCCATTTGCCGCCGCAGCTACTCAAGACCTTATCTGTCTAAATGCTAACCAAAAATAGGCCTTTTAGAACTAAGCCTTTATCATTCTTGACCTCATATGTCTTTATTGATAAACTGAAAAGTCCAGGTAATTCAAATAGACAAAGTTATCTTATTTGTTAGAGCTTTTATAGATAAGCTTACATTATCTTCAAGATAAAACTGCTATTTTTGCTGATGTATTTTTGCTGTTTTCTTAACTTGAGGTATTATTTATGCAATTTTTTAAGACTATGTTTAGAGCTCTGAAGCATAAAAATTACCGATATTTTTTTGTTGGCCAAATTTTTTCGCTTTTAGGCATGTGGATGCAAAGTTTGGCTCTATCTTGGTTAATTTTCAGTATAACTGGTTCACATCAAGCTTTAGGCTTAGTAAACTTTTGCAACCAGCTGCCCGTACTTTGTTTAGTTGTATTTGGCGGTATAATAGCCGACAAATTCAATAAACGTTCCATTTTATTGCGCACCCAGGCTACTTGCATGGTACTAGCTTCAGCCTTGGCAGCTTTAACCATATTAGGAACTCCTAAAGTATGGCACCTGTACATATTTGCTTTTCTCTTCGGTCTGACACAGGCTTTTGATATGCCGGCCCGCCAAGCTTTAGTGGTAGAATTAGTCGGCAAAGAAGATTTATCTAACGCTATAGTGCTTAATTCTTCAATAGTTAATGGTACCCGCTTAATCGGGCCGGCCGTGGCAGGAGTGATAGTCGATCTACTCGGTGAAGGTTGGTGTTTTGCCGTTAATGCAGCTAGCTATATAGGTGTTATTTCGGGCTTGCTAGCTATCAACTTAACTGATAAAGCTGCGGCTCACTCAGCAGATCCTATACAGAGTTTAAAAGAAGGTTTTAACTTTATTGTTAGCAGTTTTCCCTTAACTGCTCTCCTTTTTATGCTTGGCTCTCTGAGTTTGCTTTGCAGCGCTCAAGTCGTTATGATGCCAGCAGTGGCTAAAGAAGTATTACACGGTCAGGCCAACACTATGGGTATACTGATGTCCGCTTCAGGTATAGGAGCCTTAATTGGTGCTCTCATTTTGGCGACCAAAAAATCTACCCAAGGTATGGAAAAATTAATTGCCTTCTGTATGATTTTATGCGGCATTTGCTTTATTCTTTTCGGAAACTCGACAAATTTGCTGTGGTCAATTATGTTAATGCTGCCAACAGGCTTCAGTATTATGGGACAGATGGCCTCTTCTAACACTTTGATCCAAAGTTTAGTTCCAGATCGAATGCGAGGGAGAATTATGTCCTTCCACGCCATGATGTTCATGGGAGGCGCCCCTATAGGAGCCCTACTCTCCGGCGTCTGTGCCGACAAATTTGGCATAGCGGCTACTTTTACCTTAGCTGGCCTCTGCATGATAAGTATAGGAACTGCCTTTTGCTTTGTACTGCGCCGTTACAGAATTTTAGCAGCCAGACAGCTCAGTCTGACTGAACGTTTGAATGTACTACAGAGCAGTACAATATAAGCCGACAATTCACGCTTTCCATTAAAACCGGATAACTCCCCAACCCCATCTACTTCCCAGTAAATTAAATAGTCGCAGCTGTGTTTGTCGGCGGTACAATAAATAGGATTTTTCAAGACAACCTTGTGGTAGAAGCCTTGAATTCGGCAATTCCAAGTCCGAAGTACTTTTCAAAGAAGGCTTTCAGTTTTTCAATAACGCCTTGCTTCTTTTGGGCTCTGCCGCCACCGCCGAAGCGTGATACAGGAGGCAAAAGTTTGTCGATCTCCATTCCCGTCGTTTTCAAGGCTCCGTCACGGAACGCATTGGCAACAAACTTTCTGGTTTCTTCAGGCTTCAACTTTTCACTCGTAATAATTTTGGTTAAGTCAGTTTCTTCCTGTTCCAGAACGAACCGACGCCAGTCGGTAGTAACCTGAGTATCAACATTAACATGGCTAATAAAAGCTTCGATAAGTTCTTTTTTACTGCGGAGCTGTATACTGGCATCAACCGCTTTGCGAATGGAAGTAAGTATTTCTTTATCCTCGCAGTTGCCTTCGTGGTATTTCTCAACCAGCATTAGTATATAGTCGATATTAATTTCTACTTGCTTGATAAGCTCAATTTCAAATTCAATATCGTCCGTAATATCTTCTTTTTCTACATCGCTTTTTTGGCGGTACTTGTCATAAAGATCAAGATAAATACTTTGATAATTCTGCAAATCTCTTGCGGCGATACTGTCTAATTCTGCGAACTGATCGAAAGATGAGAGGATATTTCTCATACTGAGGATAGTACCGAACAGCTTAATAAAATCTTTCTCTGCCCGCTCTCCGACAATCTGAGCACTAAGAGGATATTCCGTTGCCAATTTTTCCAGCAGATCGATATAACCAGGATGATACTTGCCGTCGTTGTCCTCGTAGCCATTCCAATAATCGTTAAAACTCTTCAAAAGAACTATGCCGCTTGCGTTCTTATCGCCAAAGAGGGCGATCGCATCATCTGTAGCTTTCTGCAAATCACGGAAGCAAACGATATTGCCGTAAGTTTTGACAGAGTTCAGAATACGATTAGTTCTGGAATAGGCTTGAATCAGTCCGTGCATTTTCAGATTTTTGTCTACCCACAGGGTATTGAGAGTTGTAGCATCAAACCCCGTGAGGAACATATTTACGACAATTAGCAGATCGACTTCGCGGTTCTTCACTCGCATAGACAAGTCTTTATAGTAGTTCTGGAACTTATCGGAAGAAGTGTCAAAGTTGGTATTAAACGAAGCGTTGTAGTCTTGAATTGCACTTTCCAAGAAATCACGGGAATTCTGATCTAGGGCATCGGTGTCGAAACCTTCCTCCTGTAGCACATCTTCGGGATCTTCTTCATTGGCGGCGTAGCTAAAAATTGTAGCAATCGTAAATTGACGGTGGCTCTGAATAATTTGCCTCTGAAACTCCTTGTAATACTTCATGGCCATAGGAATTGAACTTACAGCGAACATAGCGTTGAAGCCGGCCATGCGTTTACCTTGCAAAGAGTAGAAGCTGTTGCGTTTGGTTTTTTGGTCGAAATGCTCTAGCGTATAGTTGACGATTTCGCGAATGCGCTCCGGCGCCCCCATCGCCTTTTCAATATCAATAGCGGAGACATTTTTGTCCTTGATGTCATCTTTTTCCTTTACCGTGTTTACATAGTCGATGCGGAAAGGAAGAACATTTCCATCATTGATAGCATCTACAATCGTGTAAGTGTGGAGCTGGTCGCCAAAGGTCTGCGGGGTGGTCAGCATTTCCATATGCTTGCCTTTGCCGACATTGGCAGCAAAAATCGGTGTGCCAGTAAATCCGAACAGATGATATTTCTTAAACGCCTTGACAATCTTGGCGTGCATGTCTCCAAATTGGCTGCGGTGGCACTCGTCAAAGATAATAACGCAATGCTTGTTAAACACTTCATGCCCTTTGTTCTTGGTCACGAAGTTATCTAACTTCTGAATAGTCGTAATAATAATTTTATATCGATGAAAAACGCCTTTTTCGTCCCTATCCTCGAGCTGTCTCTGCAATACTCTGGTAGAGGCATTGCTGTTGGCAGAGCCTTTTTCGAAGCGGTCATATTCTTTCATAGTCTGATAGTCAAGATCTTTTCTATCGACTACAAATAAGACCTTATCTACATAAGGAAGTACACAAGCAAGCTGGGCGGTCTTAAAAGAGGTTAGCGTTTTTCCGCTACCTGTGGTATGCCAGATATAACCTCCGGCCTCAATCGTTCCCATCTTCTTGTAGTTGGTCGAAACCTCGATGCGGTTCAAAATACGCTCGGTGGCCGCAATCTGATAGGGACGCATAACCATGAGAATTTCTTCCGTTGTAAAAACACAATACTTTGTCAACACATTCAGAATAGTGTGTTTAGCTAGGAATGTTTTTGTGAAATCGATAAGGTCAGCAATTGACTTATTGTTGCCGTCTGCCCAGAAAGAAGTAAACTCAAAGCTGTGGCTTGTTTTCTTCGATTTCTGTTTGGCAGATTCGCCCATTTCCTTAATGTGGCTGCTTCTAGTGGTATTGGAATAATATTTGGTATGCGTTCCGTTGGAGATAATGAAAATCTGCACATACTCATACAAGCCGCTGGCAGCCCAAAAGCTATCACGTTGATAGCGTTTAATCTGGTTAAAAGCTTCACGTATGGCCACGCCACGGCGTTTCAGTTCCACATGAACTAAGGGCAGACCATTGACAAGGATAGTCACATCATAGCGATTATCATAATTGCCGCTAGTTTCTATATACTGGTTGATAACTTGTAAGCGGTTATTGTGGATATTCTTTTTGTCTATAAGCTGAATATTCTTGGAAGTTCCATCATCGCGGCGGAGCGTCTTTACATGGTCAGTCTGTATGGTGCGGTTTTTTTCAGCAATGCCCTCATTAACATTGGCTAGGGTTTCCGTAAAGAAACGTTTCCACTCATTTTCAGTAAAGACGTAATTATTCAAAAGTTCCAACTGCCGTCTGAGGTTGGCAATTAGACCGTTTTCGTTATGGATAGGAAGGTACTCATATCCCTGCGCAGTCAGCAGACGGATAAATTCTTTTTCAAGGGCTGCTTCACTCTGGAAACTTTCGGAGCGTGAACTCTCCGGCGTATATTCAGCGACAACGGTACTTTCATCACTGGCGGAGATAATGTTGTAAGTGCTCATGCGCTATCCTTATTCATTGTTTTACTGCTTTTTAAATGTCAACAGCTTATCCCTATAATATTCGTATTGCTTTTTTCGGGCTTCAATTTCTGCCGGAAGTCCTTCCGAAATGTCATTGCACAACTGGTGGAAGTTGTCAAGCATATCGGCTATCTGTTTCTGTTTATCAAGGGACGGCAACGGAATTACAATTTCCTTTAATGCAGGAATGCTTGAATGGACAACCTTACTCTTAACTTTGCCCTTGCTTTTCTGTGCCTGTGCTGCTGTTGTGGACAGCACATAAGACAGATAGCGCGGTTCTTGCTTGTGCTTCAAGACTACCGTATCGCCTCCAGCCATACACTTTTCATGTCCCAGATAGGCGATTGATTTTGCGATTTCCTCGACGCTTTCGCCTGTGATAGTGAAAATTATATCGCCGTGTTCAAAATACTTAGGCTTGGCAACAACATCCTCAGTTGTGTGGGAAACGCACTCAGTAAAGCTAATATCATACATGGTGTAGATTTCTCCATAGCGAACGCAAGGAATACCATCGGCGGTTACCTCGTCTCGCTTGATACCTGCACCACGATAAATGTCAGTCGCAATATTTCCCAAAGCGACATAAGCGACACCAAAAACATATTGACAAAGCAAAATCAAGCCATTAAGCTCGTCTGTCTGTCTGTCTGTCTGTCTGTCTGTCTGTCTGTCTGTCAAGATTATCTTGCCAGTTGCAGCATAATTCAAGAGGGCATCACGGTAATACTCATACTGTTTCTTTCTCGCTGTAAGCTCCGCTGTAAGCTCCGCTGTAAGCTCCGTGAAATTGTCCAATATACGGACAATTTCACGCTGTACCTCAATAGGCGGAACAGGGATTTCTAAAGATGCAACCGTGGATTTAGCAAGAGCAGGAATGCCAGCCCCATACTGACACTCTTGCAATTTATATTCTTTCGACTTCACAAAATGGAACAAATAGCGATTCAAGACCTTGCTTGTTGGTTTAAGTACATAACAATGTGCTCCTGCCCAAAACTTTGTATCAAGCCAATTAACATATCCGGCAGATGCACCACCTTGAGAAATCGTAATCGTGTTTTGCTCTTGATTGTACTGCTCAATATAGCCCGATGGGTTTATACCTCCGTTAATAACAGGGTATGCCCCTTCATTATGCATATCTTTCTTGTTGAACTGAACGCCTTTAGAAATCAAGCATACAGCTTCCAAGTCAACATATGCAACGCCATTCGGGCAGTATTCTTGAATTAACTCATCAAGTCTACTCATATGCCTCCCTCAATTTCCGCAATAATTTTGTTTATTTCTGCACGAAGCACATTTTCACGAGCAACTATTCTCTCAATCTCGGCATTGAGCTTCACTATATCTATTTTCTCTCTGGTGTCCTCTGCTTCAACATAGGTGGACACAGAAAGGTTGTAGTCATTTTCTGAAATTTCCTCATAACTTGCCAAATAGGAAAAATGTGCTTTATCCGCACGGGCAGCAAAGGTGGAAACAATACGGTCAATATTCTCCGCAGTCAGCTTGTTGTTATTGGTAACCTTAATACACTCATTGGAAGCATCGATAAACAGAGTTTTGTTATCGGACTTGCCTTTTTTCAAAACCATAATACAGGTGGCAATGGAAGTGCCGAAAAATAAATTGCTCGGCAACTGAATAATGCAGTCAATAAAATTATTGTCAATTAGATATTTTCTGATTTTCTGCTCTGCGCCACCACGGTACATAATACCGGGGAAACAAACGATAGCGGCCGTGCCGTTGGTATCCAGCCAAGAAAGAGAGTGCATAATAAAAGCCAGGTCCGCTCTCGACTTGGGCGCCAACACGCCGGCCGGAGAAAAACGATGGTCATTAATCAGCAGCTGATTATCATTGCCAGCCCACTTGATAGAGTAAGGGGGATTGGAAACTATCAATTCAAAAGGTTGATCATCCCAATGCTGCGGTGCGGTCAAAGTGTCTTCGCAGGCGATGTCGAATTTATCGAACCCCACATCGTGCAGAAACATATTAATACGACACAGATTATAAGTAGTAATGTTAATTTCTTGTCCGTAAAAGCCGTTTCTGACGGCATCTTTGCCGAGAATCTTTTCCGCTTTCAAGAGCAGGGAACCAGAGCCGCACGCAGGGTCATAGACCTTATTTATTTCAGTTTTGCCGACTGTACCAAGTCTGGTAAGCAGTTCAGAAACGTCAGCAGGAGTAAAAAATTCACCGCCAGATTTACCTGCATTCGATGCATACATGGTCATCAGATATTCATAGGCGTCACCGAAGGCGTCAATGTCATGATCTTTTACATGGCCAAGGTTCATATCGGCGACGCCATGTAGAAGTTTAGCCAGACGTTCGTTTCTTTTAGCAACGGTAGAACCTAGTTTGTTGCTATTTACGTCAAAATCATCGAACAGTCCGGCGAAGCTACTTTCAGAGGACGAACCTTTGGCAGAGGCTTCGATATGATGGAACACACGTTCTAAAGTTTCATTTAAATTTTCATCATTGTCTGCTCTGAAATTTACATTGCAGAATAGCTCAGACGGCAGAATAAAAAAGCCTTTTTCTTCAACTAGCCCCTCACGGGCTTCCTCTGCTTCATTGTCGGCCATCGTTACATAATCGAAATCAGTATTACCGGCTTCATGTTCTCCGGCATTGATATAGTCGGCCAAATTCTCAGAAATATATCGGTAAAACATGGTGCCAAGGACATAATTCTTAAAGTCCCAACCATCTACGGCACCACGAAGCTCATCTGCGATTGCCCATATGGCACGGTGCAGCTCATCGCGCTCTTGCTCTTTCTTTTTATCAACCATGGCGTTCCCGCTCTTGTTTATCAGGTCTAAATTCCAGAATGTCGTCCACGCTACAATCAAGGGCTGAGCAAATTTTTTCAATACTACCTAACGCCACATGGCTGCCACGCTTCAATCTGGCCATAATATTTGCACTAAAGCGGCTTTTTTCCCCCATTAAGCATGTAGTTTATTACTACGCTACGTTATGCTCTCTTTAAAGAAAAAGGCTGGCCACAACGGGCCAACCTCTCATAAAGGCTATTTAATTATCTAATTTAAGAGCCACACTGAATCCTAAAATTTTATTGCTTGTTGTCACTCTTGCTGCCGTCGGCTTCTGGCTGGACTGAAGCGCAGAATTTACATTTTCTCGCTCCTATAGGAATTTCACTCAGACATTCAGGACAAGTTTTTACCGTAGGTGTAGCTTTTTCTTTAGCCTCTTTCTTAGCTGTTACCATGGCAACAACCTTAATTAGCAAGAACAAACAGAAACCGATAATTAAGAAGTTAATTACCTCATTAATAAAACTTCCGTACGCAATAACCGGAATTCCCTTAGCGCGCACTTGAGCCAGAGGCAAGCTCATTAGATGCTGCATCGTTTCAAGTCCCTCGCCAGGGTTTAGGAACTTACTAGGATCAGTAATTAAAGGAATATGCAAATCAGCGAAATTTAAGTGCCCCATCAAAACACCAATGGGAGGCATAATAATATCGCTAGTTAGAGAAGATACTATTTTACCAAAAGCGCCACCGATAATAACACCGACAGACATATCTAGAACATTGCCTCTGGCAATAAAATTTTTAAATTCATTTATAAAGCCCATAATTATTAACAACCAACTTAATTAAATAGTGTTCAAACAAAAAAACAAAAAAATACATTCCGCCTCTGATAACAGCCGACGCATACCTGCCGACTAAATATAGAGACGGAATGCACTATACCAAAGTTAATGCTGACGGAAACCGCGCTGCATTCTCATACCCCCGCGCTTGTTGCCAGCCATAGCTGTCCCGGAAGTATTCGCAGAGGGACTCCGTCCCCCCTCACATCCTCTGTAAATGCGGAACTGTCCGTAATTTTTAGTACTGCGTGCACTCTGAGAAGCTGGAGAGGGACTGCTGCCAACAGCCGAAACCTGCATAAGGCCGCGCGTCCGCTTGCCAGCAGCTTTCGCCTTTGGGGAAGAACGATGTCCCACTTTAGAAGAACGGCCCTCTTCGCGACAAGCAAAACCTCCAGAGGAGCGACCCTTACTGCGCTTGGAACGGGATGAACGCTCGGCAGAAGAAGAACGCGCTTTTCTCTGACTACCAAAGCCCAATAACTTGCGTTTTTCCGCGGGCTCTTCAGCTTTAGATAATACGGAATCGACCCAGCGCATCTCTTCATAGCTTAGATCTCGACACTGGCCAGGAATCATACCGGTAAGAGTTACAGGACCGAACCCCCAAAGCACCAAACGCAGAACGGGATAGCCGAAAGAAGCTGAGACCTTACGCACTCCGCGACTATTTCCCGATAGTGTACGCAACTCCAACCAGGCAGTAGGAATGCTCTTGCGCTCTCGGATAGGCACACTGCGCGAGGGTAACTTAGGAGCAGGAATAACTTCAGCTTCGACATTCTCAGAGCGTCCGCCCTCAACAAGACAGACACCCTCACGCCAAGCTATAATTGTTTCCTCTGTAGGAATATTTTCAGTCTGAACTAAAAAGGTTCTCAGTTCAGCACAAAGCGGATGGGTCAAAACAGCACGAAAGCGAGGATTGCTAGTTAGAATCATCAAGCCTTCGGCTTCTTTATCTAGTACGTTTAAAGGGCGTACATCTGGCACATCGATATAATAATCGAGCTCGCCTTCTGCACGCTCCCCTGTGAATTTAACATCGACGCCGCACGGCTTCCAAAAAGCCAAATATCGGTACTGTTTTTCGGCTTTAGCGGTAGCTTCAGCTCGGCGTATGCCGGGCATATCGGCATAATGACGTCCGCTCATACGAAAAGACCGCACGCTTCGACCTCCAGAGACATTTAAACGTTCTCCAGAAGAATCTAACCCGTATCGGCCTCTTCTTCTAAGCGAGGCACTCTGACGGGCCCGACTCTTATCGAGCCGAGCTCCACCGCCCTCAGTGCCACGGCCCATCTCGGACGAGCCATAATGATTGCGATTTCTATTTACCAAATTAACCTGCCGCCGAAGTCGCGATTTCGCGATCGGCATCAATATAGATCTGTGCCACAGCCTGTAAGGACTCATCATCCCAACCAGCAGCGAGGTCACGCAGCTTCTCGGCAAAAGCGGCTTTGGGATCTAAACCATTGGCGCCCGCCCAATTTTCTACGGCATCTTTCATTTGTGATACCATAGCCCGGCGATCTTCAGAAAGTCCACTGATAGCACTGTTCATGAACTCCTCAGCAGCCGTCTGCTTAGCTTGAGCGCTAATCTCTTCTCCAGATTCGTCGGTTATAGGCTTATTCTGGCTGTCATGTATGTCTAAGATACCAACGTTCTGAGCAGGCGTGAACTCAATTTGATTAACACCCTCAACAGGAGTCAGAGCAGCCAAAGTCTCGGTGGGACGATTTCCATGAATCATGTTGGAAACATAATTCTTAGCGGGCTCTAAACTGCGAGCCGGAACATCGCTGAGGATCTCCCTGGCAGCCATGGCATCGTCATCCATACGATTGAGACGCTGAATATCTTCGGCCTTGATATCGTTGCCATAATCACGGACAGACATTTCACCAAGCGTACCATACTGTTCCTCGTCGTCGCGGAACTTACGCTCGTTTATTTCCTCATCGTCGTCATAAGAATCTTCCAAGACTTCACTAAGATTGCCGGACATCGCGGCGTTCTTGGTCATCTCATCAGCTTCAGGAGTTTCATCCATTTGACCAGTAAGAGACAACTGAACATTGTCGCGAACCTCATGCTGGGTGGTTTCGTCCTGCTTCTGAGTAATCTCTTTTTGAGAACGGACAGAACCGAAACCGATATGGCTCAGGTTTCTGGTAGCCTGAGTCTGAAACATACTACTTGAAGGGTCCAAACCCCGCATTGCGTCCATGACTAATCCTCCGATGTATACTACTATCTACTCTGAATTCTATAAACTTTTGCGCAGATGTGAATATCTTTTATGTTAAAAAATCAACAACTCCCAAAATACCGCATTGCGAGTCGAGAAATATACACTGTATTTCTGCATTTATAATTAAAACTCTTGCTTATTATAAAGTTGGTTTAACATTTTCTTACTGGTCAGCAATTTTGCCTAACAGCCTAACGGCAGATTTAGAGAGCTTGGGCCTAGAAATAATCAGACGGGAAAGGAAGCTTTTTATGCAGAAGCCACCGACTCATTTTCTTATGTCAGAGTAAACTCAAGTAAAAATTTAGCTGGCATAAATGCTCTGATTGGAGGCTACTTTGGAAGTTACTCAAGCCTATCATCCTCTATTACATACACTTATGTTTATAAGTAAGTTTCCCCGTCCTTTAAAAGAGATGGAAAGCCCTGACTGGCTGAAACATCTACTTACTTTGCAAGGCGAAGCGCAAAGGCCTCAGGGAGCTCTTCCTCCTAAAGAAGAAATCTTTAAAATGTATCGCACTCTCTTGCGTTGGGGAGGTTTCAAACCTAGCGGACGAAGCAAACCAGCAGCAGAGTATTTAGTAAGGGCAGCTGCAACCGGCGAGCTTAACTCTATAAATGCGGCGGTCGACGTCCTAAACAGCGTATCTCTCCACCTAGGTCTGCCTATAGGCGTTATCGATTTAGATCTCTGTCGCCCTCCTCTGCACATCGACTTAGGACGAGAGGGAGAATCTTATATATTCAATAAATCAGGACAAGAGATGAGTCTGAAGGGACTAATAGTGATGCGCGACCAACAAGGTCCCTGCGCCAATCCTGTAAAAGACTCACAGAGAACTAAAACTAATGACGAAACTAAACGCACACTTACTATAGTATGGGGCAATAAAGAATGTTTAGCTCCAGCTTTAATGGCTGTAGAATGGCAAAAAAAGCTGCTACGCCAACTAGGAGCTGAAATTGAAGATGTAACGACCATATTCGAATTAGCTCCAGCAGATCAAACTTAAATTGCGCGGTTTTCCAACGAAATTTAGCACATTATTTCTAACCTAGGGGAAAAGTTAACCTCTATACGAATTATCTACATATTTAAGTTAAAGTTAGGATAATTATTTTTTAGTGAGGTAATTAAGAAAATGAAAAAATTCATCTTAAGCTTTTGCCTTGCTTTAGCGTCTGCTTCCCTGTTGAGCGGATGCGCAGGCGACTATGAAGCGAATCCCAGTCGTTTTTATTTAGAGAGCAACCGTCCTTGTTCTATTGAGCAAGTAGCTCAGCAGCTTCCCGCTGATCTTATCGCCCAAGAGACGACTGTTAAACTCTACGCTTATAAAGATGGCCAGCGCCGCTTAATAAAAACTGAAGTTTATCCTGCGAATACGATCAGTGCTGCTGAGATTTTGCAAAATCTTCCCTCTTCTGGTCATTACTGGTTAGAGACAGACTTAAAAAGTTCAAATCGTACCTTAACTTATAAAGCTGAGCTCTGCGATTCTCAGCTAACTCTCCACTAGATGCAGTTTATATGGCTGCATACAATAAAATAAGCGCCGACAGCCTATTTTAGTGCAAACAACGTGTCGGCGCTTATTTATTTTATTAAATCGGTTACTTTAAGGAGCAGAACGAACGGTTCGGCCCCCAATATCAGAACTGCCGTTCTGCATCATACAATAATTATTTATAGCAGACGCCAATTCTTCAGCAATAATCTGCCGACATTTTTGATCAGCCAGCTTTACGCCGTCATGGTAATTTGTTAAATAAGCCATTTCCACTAAAACAGCCGGCATATCGGTATTGCGCAGCACATAGAAACTCTCCCGCAGCGTACCGATTTGATAGAATCCTAAAGAGCTTAGCGAAAATTCTAACGCTTTGGCCAAAGGTTTGTCTTCTGTTTTGCACCAATAAACTGAGCTTCCGTTAGGCACAGAAGATACGCTGGCATTGCAGTGCAAACTAATAAAGAAATCAGCGCCAATATTGTTGGCTACATCGCATCGAGACTGCAGCTCTACTGAATCTGGAGATCCTCGCCAGCTGACATCTCTATCATCTTCCCGAGTCATAACCACTTCCCAGCCTTCGCTTTCTAGCAGATCGCGCAGGCGCATAGCTACATCGAGAGTAATTTGTTTTTCATAAACTCCTAAAGCGCGGCTATAACAGCCGGGATCTCCGCCGCCATGGCCAGGATCTAATACTATTATGCCGCGCTTTTCTATAAAGTCTAAAGTCTGTCCCCTACCACTAACCAGGGCCTCCTCCTGTTTCTCATCCTCGGACTTAGCAAAAAAACGCACCGCTATGGTACTATCTTTATCTGAGCTAGGAAAAGTAAAAGAAGTATGCCTCTGGAGTGCAAACTCCAAACGCAGTATAGGATGATAGGCGCTGCCTACAGCGGACGCTTCAGCGAAATCGAATAATTTAAGCATACTCTCCGGCATATGCACTGAAGTATCACTGTCAACATTATCTAAATAGAGGCAGAGACGATGGCAGTCGGCGCAATAATTCCAGAAATAGCGGAAGGGTGTTGAAGCTGCTACAATTATATCTTCAAATTGGTTATCACCGTTTTCATATATCTGAACTTCGCAGCTATTTAAGGCTGAAGTTTCCTGCTGAGCAGCCGAGAGTGAAAATTGGGGCGAACAGATTATACTAATAGATTTATTGTCGAATGATTCACGCAAAATTGGCGACCAATGGGCAGGGAACTTGTAATTTAGCGTCAACATCGGGACGCCGTTTACTTGTTCAGATTCAGCTTCAATGCTGATATGCTCCTTATGCACTTGCTGTTCAGCTTCTCCCCATACAGCAGAGCGAAACTGAAGAGAAATATTGTCAGCATCACTGCTGACGACTTTCCAATCGGGACGAAATGGAAACTTCATGATCAGTTTTCGACCATCAGCGTCTGTGTGCACCGTAGGAGCAGACACTTTGTAAGCCAACGTAGTCGCCTCGGACTCTAGTTTTGTCTCATCAGAGCATACAGCCAAATTGAGCAGCTGCACGAACAACTTCGGCTCCATGAGACGATTTCCTGAGTAATTGCGCATTACCCCTGCAGCAGGAATCTTTTGACTATTGGGCCCAACAATTTCACGGCTGTCAGCGGACACTATCAGCTCTTCAGGGCCGGCAAACACTATTAAAGTGCTTCCGCTGCTGCTCCAGTTAAAACGACGTCCTGATTTAGCGATCAAACGCTCCGCCTCTTCACTGTCAACGAGTAAAAAGAGACGCTCTGAATCATCTGTTTCGCTGTTTTTTTCAGATCCCGCCAAGGTAATGCAAGGAATAGAGTAGAGCGTCGATCCAAGACGGTAATTGCAGACAGATTCTGCTTCCTTAGCTGGAGCAGCTCTCAATCCTAACAAAAAAAATAAACTGATAGCAGCAACAAATAAGTAAAAATTTTTCATAGGCATATTTTTAGTCCAATAGCAACTAAACGAATCAATCAGCAGCAGCCCCCCGCTTTGTTTTCTACTAATCTCTGCCTAAAAGCAGTTTTTTCTAAAATATGGCAAGACCAAGTTATTTCCTTGTCTTTTTGTTAGTCTCTCTTATAATCTTTTCAAGATAAAAAAAAAGAAGATGATATAAACCATCTTCCTAATTGGTTGCGGGAGAGGGATTTGAACCCACGACCTCCGGGTTATGAGCCCGACGAGCTACCTGACTGCTCCATCCCGCGATATTTGTTTATCGCATTTGCAGCATCTCTCGACTGCCCTCAAAGTATACACAGAACAGATAACGATGTCAAGAGCTTTCATAAAAAATTATTTCTTCATTGAAATATGCTCGTCATCGCCATCCTGCTCAGCCGCTCCAGAGACAGCTCTGACCATGACAAACACCACCGCTCCTAAAATAAAATACGGAACTAGCATAGCCATTAAGTAAGCGGCCTGCGCTCTGCTACTAATAGCCCCGGAAGGCTGCTCTATGCCTTTTAAAGGTACTTTGAATTTTAGAAGCATGTCTACTGTATAGCTATCCGACACATTGCGCACCAAGTACCGGCCCTCACGACCGTCAGCATAAATAAGGTCTTTGTACATTTGAACTGAGGCTACTTCCCCATTTTTCACATCTTCAACAAATTGGCTGTAAGTTTTTTCCACAGTTGGAGCCTCAGCTCGGCGCTGCCACCCAGCGACAATCCAAGTCAGACCGAAAGAAAGTAAAGCCAAAAGCACAATCGCTAAACAGATAATTTTAGGCAGAGGTACACGCCCATTGCGTCTATTCCTGTAAACAGCAGCCATACGTTTTTTGTTCCAATAAAAATGTAATTTTACAAACAGCCGCCTTAAAATATTAAGGGCTGCAGAAAAAAGATTATCGGCTCTATATAGATAGAGCCGATAACCGATGGGACACTATTTCTGGTTATTTGTTGCTCCGCTACTCGCAGGAGAGTGATTTGCATTTTTCTTCATACAATCCTGCAGCCAATCCTTAGCCTTCTTACGATCGAGACGATATAAACGGTGCATATCGGAACCTTCAGGATAAGGATTACTCCTCAACTGTTCATCTAGGTTTTTGACAATTTTAGCATATAACGAGTTAAAATTCCCAGATGCCTCAACTAATTCTTGATCGCTTAAAGTATAGGGCTTCGGCAAGTAAACAGCATGGCCTAAATCTGTAGAATTAGCGAAAACAGAGGAAATCCAAACTTCAAAGCGACCATTATTGTCATAGTCAGCTATATCAAAATTAATATTACCTTCACGGTTTGTACAAATAAAGTCTTGACCGCTGTAGCTGACAATAACAGCATTCAGATAGTCGGGATTGATCAGAGCATTCCACACCATAACTGCCTCTTCTTTGCTTTGACTAGTTATGTTGGCACACTCCAAACTGACCAAGTGACTAAATCCTTTTACCTTCCGGGTGAATAACTGGTTAAGTATAAATTTATCCCAGCCGTACACAGCGAAACTACCAGACAAGTTACTTAAAACTGCAGTTTTTTCGTCTTTCTCAGTATCATCATCGATACTGACTACTTCAGAATTCGGATCATCGCAGCCTGCAACTATTAATTCGCGAATTCCGTCTCCGGTTATATCTACATAGGCACCATCAATTCTGGATTTATATATATAAACACCAAAGGAAGAAAGAGTCTGCATAAATTTGCGGACAGACTCATCGGAAGAATGCGGAACGGCACTCCCAGAAGAGAAAGCTCCGTTGACAGCTTCAAAAACGCTGTAATATTTATCCCAAGCAGGAGAAAGTTCCGATGAGACCGTTTCTAAATCGTTATTGGCTCCTAAAGAAAGGGCTTGACGGCATCTAATATAGGCTTCCCCTTCTAGCTGATTTTCTTTAAGCTCTTTGGCCCAATTCAACATACGGGCCTGAGCTACTTCTAAAGCATAAGTGCTGCCCTTAGCGACTTCAAGAGCTTGAGCGGTATAGCTATCGGCAACACTGTAAACATGAGAAGCCCCAGCTTCCTTGGCCAAGCCGAGCAAAGAAGCAGCATACTTCGCCCGAATATTGTCATCGGAAGGATAATTGTGGAATTCAATGCGCAAGTCAGAGCTTTCAGCACGGAAGTCACCGCCAATCAGATCGGCCGATTTACCTTGTCCTAAACTGATTAGATCGATCTTCTTTGAATTTTGCAAATATAGTGCTCCTACTACAGCTGCGCACACAAGCAAAACAATTATAATTAAGCAACTTGACAGAGATACAACAGACTTACTGGAACGCAAGCGACGTCTTACATCGGAAGCTTCTTTAGCCAACTCAGGATCGAGCGACTCGGCCTGTTTTAAAGCTGCTTTAATATTCTTGGAAGCTTGGCTTCCGCTGCCCCAAAGTGAACCGCTTCCCGAGCCTGAATCTACAGACATAGCGGCGCGGTCGATAAACACTCTAGCTAAGTTTTTATTTAGCTCTTTTTTTATGTTGTCGTCGGCAACTTCAGCAATAGCTTCATAAATACCGTCTTTTTCCAAAGTAGCAGCCTGAGGAGGATCACTCTTAAGCCATTCATAAACTGAACCGACTATATCACTGGGCAGGCTCTTGCACTTTCCAGACAGTTGACGCAGATCGGATACAGCTCCTATATAATTATGCTCGCATAAACAGCAGGCCGCACACAAAACAGAGGCATCGGCTACAGAAATGCGACTTTCCAACAGTTTACGTCCGACAACTCTGGCCTTGAAGAAATTGCCGTCATGAAAAAGCTGTATAGCCGTGGAAACAGCGATACGGTTGGCCCTGACCGTAACAGTCTTATCTCCTCCAGAAGTTTTAAAAAGAATTTTGCCTTCGCCCAAATTGCCTTCTAAAGCGGTCATATCTAAAGTAAGCAAAATTCTTTGGCTGTTGCTGGCAAATTCTTGCGGCTGAGCTATTATCCAATCTACATTAGCCTGCAAGGTTCCGTAAAGATAGCCGCGGCCGCTGTTAGTTAAGTCTATGGCCGTATCCATTTCGTCATCTGCACACTCTATAACTAAAGAATCAGATGACAAAGTCAGAACCGGCTTTTCGACAAATCCAGTAGACTCTAGAAATACTTCTAGTCCCACTGAACGTTGACGATTAGCGATTCTGGCCTGTTTAGCTTTTTGGGCTAATTCTGTATAGCCATTATGTTCAAGCCAGTACTCAAAATCTCCATTATACAGATAACGAACCGAAGCATTCCAATCTTGATCGGCCTTAAGAATAAGCTCCTTAGCATCGCTGGCCTGCCACTTATTTCTAACCGAGTTCGAGCTGAATATTTTGCCTACAGTACGACCGGGTAAAGGCACACCACACTTAGAACACAGCGAAGCTCTATAAGGATTGTCTTCACCACAAGACGAACACTTTATAGTGTCAGGTAATTCTAAAGACACAGAAACTGCCTCAGAATGAGTACAGCGGCACCCAAAAACTGCGCACCGCTCTATTCCTTCCCAACACTCATCGTGGTAAAGATAACCACACTGGCTGCACAACGTGCACCCTGCAGCATTGTCGCTGCTACCATCTTCATTCTGTTTGGCAAAAGGCATGCCGCAAACAGGACAAACTCTCTCAGATAGAGGCATAAAAAACCTTTCGTTATCTGCAATAAAGGTCAAAAAACCAAAAAAATGCGCTTTGGGTGCCTATTCTTAAAAACGGCGTTATTACCTGCCGGCCTCTGCAGTATCACTCTTATTTGGGGAAAATACCTATTTTTTTTAGGAAAAAGTGCTTAAACGTATCCTTAATTATTGCAGTTGAAAATGGATTTCTCAGGAAGGTAATAAAATTTTTAGCGCAAAAACACATAAGCGAATTGAGGGGGAGGATGGCAAAATTTGGAGTTATAGACATGGTCACCAATAAGAAAAAGGATATAACTAAAGCCAATAAAAGACGCGGCGATAAAACCAATGTTAGACTAGCGGCACCTTTAGAAGCAGTCTTAAGTCCCATTAACCGATTTATAAATGCCGAAACTTCAGGAGGAATCGTTCTACTTCTGGCAACTATTGCTGCTCTCATATGGGCAAATACTATGCCAGAGAGCTATACCGGTTTTTGGAGTACCCGTGCTAGCGTGGGCATAGGCGTTTTCAGTTTGGAACACACTCTGCTGGAATGGGTTAACGACGGCTTGATGGCCATCTTTTTCCTACAAGTAGGCTTGGAAATTAAACGAGAAATGCAGGTGGGCGATCTTTCCAGTTTTGGACAGGCGATTTTGCCAGTAATTGCCGCAGCCGGCGGCATGATTGTCCCCGCGATTTTATTCAGTCTCTGCGCTATGGGCACTCCTTATACAAACGGATGGGGTATACCAGTAGCTACCGATATTGCTTTTGCCATTGGAATTATCTCTCTATTGGGCAAACGCGTACCAACGAGCCTGAAAGTCTTTTTGGTCGCTTTAGCCATTGCAGATGACTTAGGCGCAGTTTTAGTCATTGCTTTCTTCTACAGCAGCCATCTGAACGTAACAGCCTTAATGTCCGCCTTGGCGGTGTTCGCTGTCTTAATCTTGATCAATAAGCTGGGCATACGTTCTCTTATAGCTTACTCTTTAGGAGGATTAGTGCTCTGGCTGTGCGTGCTTCATTCAGGAATTCATGCTTCTCTGGCTGGAGTTATGCTGGCTATAACTATTCCCACTTGGACGGCTATAGATAAAAATAGACTTTCTAAAACCTTATCGGTAGTCAAAGACGCCTTAGACAGACGCTCCAACAATGAAGATGGTGCTATAGGCGACGCTAAAGTGCTCAACGCTATCGAAAACCTGCACGAAAGCGCTACTAGAGCCCTGCCTCCTCTAGTTATCATGGAACATTCAATTACTACTTTTGTAGCCATGATAATTATGCCTCTCTTCGCTCTGGCCAATAGCGGCGTTATAGTTACCAGACTTGAACCTGGCTTCCTGAGTGATACCGTTACCCATGGCATTGCTTTAGGTTTGATACTTGGCAAGCCCATAGGTATAACCTTAGGTACTTTCCTGACTATAAAATGCGGATTAGCTAAATTACCTAGAGGAGCTAACTGGTTACAGCTGTTGGGCGCGGGCATGCTCGGCGGTATTGGCTTTACCATGTCTATTTTCGTTTCCAACTTAGCTTTAGGTAATGGGCCCCATCTTGATACAGCCAAAATGGCCATCCTTTGCTCCTCTACTACAGCAGGTTTGCTGGGCTTTATCTGGCTTTATTTGCATCCTCAGCAGACGACAGCGGCTGCAGAAAGCGAGTCTCAAACTCCTAAAACAGAATCTAAACCTGCTTCCAAAGCTCCAGCTAAGGCTTAGTCCTATGTGAAATTAGTCTAAAAGCCTACACTTTATAGTAAATCCGCTTATTTGAACTCCAATTCAAATAAGCGGATTTTTTTAATATCAGTCGCTGACACTTTTACCACTATACTAGAAGCTTACCCAAATTTTTAATTCATCGAGCGCCTCAACGCTTTCCAAAAGTTAGGCACCTCACACAACTTGACGCACTCAGCTTCCTGTAGCCCTAAAGTTTTTCTTACTATTGCTGAACGGTCTATACGGGCTCCTAAAAACAACATCAATTAGTTAACTAAGGCTGCGGCAGATGGCGAATTTTCCATTTCCACACTGAGCAAACGACTAATACCAGGTTTATCCATAGTTACTCCGTAAAGACGTTTGGCGAATTCCATAGTTTTGCGATTGTGAGTAACTATTAAAAATTGTGAGGAAGCAGCAAAATCGAGCAGCTTGCCGGCGATTTTTTCTACATTAGCATCATCTAGAGGGGCATCAAGCTCATCAAAAATAACCACAGGGCTGGGCTTATGAGTAAGCAGAGCAAATAGGAAAGAAATAGCCGCCAGTGCTCTTTCTCCAGAGGAAAAGAGAGTCAAGTTCTGCAGTTTTTTTCCCGGAGGGCAGGCGCAGATATCAACTCCCGATTCTAACCAGTCATCAGGACTGCATAATTCAAGCTTAGCGAAACCACCACCGAAGATATTTTGAAAAATTGAGGCAAAAGTATTATTAACTTGGTTGAACACTTGTTTAAAACGCACAATTAGAGCTTGATCCATCTCCTCTACTATGCGCTGGAAGCCATCTGCGGCCCGTTCGACGTCGCTTATCTGAGAAGTTAAGTCATCAAGTCTGGCTTTAAAACGCTCATATTCCTGCCGAGCTCCTAAGTTAACGCTGCCAAAATTCTCTAAGTAAGTGCGCAATTTAGCGGCTCGACTATTTACTTCGGCAGTATTCACCGATGTAAACTCCTCACTTTGAGTATCAAAACCGGCTCCGGCGTACTCCTGCCAGCGCCTTTGCTCAGTTGTAAGGCGAGCTTGCCATGTATCCTTATTAACTTGAGCGCAGCTGAGAGCTTCGCCTAGTTCACGCGCTAAGCGCACCGCTTTAATCTGTTCCTGGCGCATCTGCAGCAGCTTTTCATTTTCAGTTTCTAATATATGCACCGCCTCTTGTAACTCTTGGGATATGTTCTGCAAGCTCTCCTGCTTCTCAGAAATAACCCGGATCAAGTCGGCCCCTTCACTTTCAGTTCTTTCCTGAGTTACAACTAATCGACGCTGTTCTGCTTCGGCTCGCTGAGCATCTTCATCTAGTTCACGCAAGCGCTTTTTATGAGCAGCCACTTCACGTTCCCCGGAAGCCAGACTCTGTTCAGCAGCTTCAATCCTCATTTGTTCCTCAGCCAATCGCACTTTTAAAGCGGCACGCTGGGCTGTCAACTGCGCTTCCTGTTCTAAAGAGAGAGAAATACGTTCATTAAGTATAATCCATTCCTGCGCCAACTTTTCCAATTCATTCTGGCCGCTCTCCATTTTTTGACGACTGTCATCTAAATTATTATTTATAAGTTCAATTTCGCTTTGTAAACGAGTCCTTAATTTGCGCAAGCGCAGTTCATCTAATTCAACTCGCTTATTCTCCGCTTCTAAATCGGCTAAAGCTTGCTTAGCTAAACGTTCCTCTTCCGAAGTTATAGCCACTTCTGACTCAGCACTGTGAAGAGTGCGCTCTAATTCTTCTTCCCGGACGCTAAGCTCACTAAGAGAATGCTCCAAAGATTTTAGATTATTTTGGGCCTCTTCACAGGCACGTATGCGCACAAACATGCCAGTTTTTTCACTGCGACTAATACCACCAGTAACGGCGCCTACAGCAGATAAAAATTCCCCCTGCAAAGTTACCAAATGGGGGCGTCGGCCTTTAAATCGATCGTAAAGGGCCAACGCTGAGGCTAAATCTTTGACTACTAAAGTTTGTCCCAAAATCTGACTTAATACTGGACGCAATTCTGCAGCGAAGTCTATAAGCTCTAAAGCATAACCTACTACCCCTTGGCGGGTGGGCAAAGGTATAAATTCCCCCTCGCGCCGCGGCAAATCCAGAGGCCAAAAGGTTGCGCGACCTACTCGCTCTTGTTTTAAACGATCGATTAAAGTAGAAGCTGTCCGGCGATCCCGCACAACGATATCGTTGACGCGCCCCCCCATAGCGACTTCGAGAGCGGTCTCCATGCCTTCATGTACTTTTATCAATTCACCAATAAGGCCAACAGTACCCGATTCACGCCATTTTATAACCGCTTTCACAGGCGCAGGGACACCTACGCGTTCTTCTAAAACCGCTTCTAATTCTATAACTTTTGTATGCAGAGGACGGCGTCTCCGTTCTAATTCCGCCCGCTGAGAGCGCAGGGCACTCAAAGCAGCACGCTGTTCCTGCAAATAAACAACGGCCTGTTTTTGGGCATCAGACGCACTGCAGCAGCGTTTTTGCAATTCCTGGCGTTTTATCGTAAGCTGCCGAAGTTCCTCAGGCGCCTCTTGCACCGCAGCCAATTCCTCTTGAACAGTCTGCAAACGCAGCTGTTCACGCCTGCTGTCTTCTTTGAGAACTTCAGCCTGAATGCGCAATTCTTTCTGTCTTTGCTCATTAGCGGCTAAAGACTCTCGGTAATTTTTTCCTTGACTGACCGCTTCGAAAGGCAATTCATCTAAATTCTGTCGCACTTGAGCCCAATTTTTCTGAGCTGTTTCCAAGTTGAGACGCAATTCCGGAAGTTTTGCTTCCAATTCAGCTAAATTTTTAGCTCCGTCAGCGCAGCGAGCCCTTAAATTACAGGCATGTTCAGAGGCGACCTGTGAATCGGCTGAAAGCTGAGTTAAACGGCGGTTGAGGCCGTCTTGAGAAGCTTTAGCAAAAGAAAGCTCAGCTTTTAAATCGGCATTTTGCTGATGCAGCTGATCTCGACGAGCCCGACGCTCGTTTTGTATCTTCTGCAATTCTTCAGTTTGCCTCAACAGAAGGCTTTGCTCCGCATCGGCTTTCTGAGAACTTTCCTGCAATTCGGCCACCTTATGTTCAGCTTCCTTAAAAAGATGCTCAGATCGGAGGTATTGGCTCCAAGCTAAACGAGCTTCACAAAGGCGCAAGTCGTCCTGGGCTTTGCGGTAACGTTCATAACGAGCCAAAGCTCGGCTGCTTTCCAAAGTGCTGTTCTCAACCTCACCGCGCAGATCACGAAGACGCACTAAATTTTGCTGTGCCTGCTCCAATTTTCGCATAGCCTCACGACGACGAAATCGGTAACGATTAGTACCGGCCGTCTCTTCTAGCATCATGCGCCTATCTTTAGGATCGGAAGATAAGACCATGTCTACTTCGCGCGCCCCCAAGATATAAAATGAACCGGGGCCGACTCCTGATCCCATAAGCAGCTCTTGAATGTCTTTTAGACGACAGGCAACCTGATTAATAAAGTACTGCGACTCTCCCTGGCGGTTGACTCGCCTAGTCAAAGAGACTTCAGCAAAATCTACGGGCAAACTGCGATCCTGATTATCGAAAGTTACAGTAACTTCACAGCTCTGAGCGGGCCGACGCTCTGGAGAACCAGCAAATATAAGTTCTTCCTGTTTAGCTGCACGCAAAGTTTTGGCGCTCTGCTCTCCTAAAACGTAGCGCAAAGCATCAGTTAAATTGGATTTGCCGCTACCATTGGGCCCAACTATAGCCATTAAACCCGGTACAAATTCAAGTTCAGTCTTATCGGCAAAGGTCTTAAACCCGCACAGTTCCAGTCGTTTGAGAAACAAAGAAAAACTCCAGACAATAAATCAGTAATTATGCAGATAAAAATATTCCCCAAAGTGAAATTTTGGCCGATAGTTCCAAATAGCCCCCCTATTTTATCGGCCTCTGCATCTTTAAGAACAATTTTTGCGGCAGGTTTTACGCTAACAAGGGCGCACATTCCCCCTATGTCGAAGATGATAACAGCTTAAACGCTCCGCTTCAGAACAAGATTTTATCATAAAGAAAGAAAAGGAATGGTCAGTATTAATAATACGCAACACACATTTGAAGATTTGCTTCCTGGAGCCAGAAACGCCGTACGCACCTGTTTAAACCTTCAGAAAAATCAACAAATTATTATTGTTGCTGATGAGCACAGCCGCCGCATCAGCGATGCTATGGAACTGGCGGCCAAGGAAATAGGTGCAACCTGCCGCCGTATTTTAGTCGAAGATTTAGGCCCTCGTCCTACTCAGGGATTTCCAGATAGCCTTTTAAATTCTTTGCAAAATGTGGACGCAGCCATTTATTGTGTTTTTCCCCAACCTAATGAACTACCTTCACGCATACAATTCACTAGAGCCATTGAAGCCAATCACGTAAAATACGCTCACATGGTGGGCATTACGGAAGATATTATGTGCCAGGGCATGCGCGCTGACTACAAAAAAGTTGACGATGTAAGTAGACGTCTGCTTAATTTGGCCAAAAAATGCCGCACTGTCCGTGTCAAGAGCAGAGCCGGCACCGATCTGCTAGGGACTTTCCGTCCTGATTACACTTGGCGTAAAACTAGCGGCATTATTGAAGAGGTATGGTCAAATCTACCCGGCGGTGAAGTTTTTACCTGTCCAGCTAGTGTTGACGGAATTTTTGTAGTAGATGGTACTGTAGGAGACCATTTTAGTGCCAAATATGGCGTACTGAATAAAACCCCTATGACTCTGGAAATTGAGGGCGGCTACCTCAAAAAAGCTTACTGCGCTAATAAAAATTTGGAGCAGGAGTTTATGGAGTATTGCCATCGCCACCCATATTCCAACCGCGTAGGTGAATTTGCTATTGGCACGAATTTAGCCGTCTTTGAATTTACTGGCAATCTGCTTCAAGATGAGAAAATGCCGGGCGTCCATATAGCCTTCGGTGATCCCTACGGCAGCCAAACAGGCGCAGATTGGTCCTGCATGACCCACGTAGATGTAATTACTCGTTCCTGCGATATATGGATCGATAACGAACAAGTAATGCAACATGGTATTTTTATCTCCGAATCTCTGGGCATAGACTACGCCTATCTTTACAACGATCAATCTCTGCTGGAAGTTTACAGCTCTAATCCAGATTGGAAAGAGAAGTAGACTCTCAACCGTCATAATATATGCTCATATCTGTATCGGCAGCAAAATAGTTGAGAGTCATGCATATTCAGCGCCGCACTCCGTAAAAAGCAACGGACTGCGGCGCTGTTTTTGCGATTACTAATCTGCGTGCGGCAGGATCTTTAATTTTTTAAAAAAATTAATCCGTGTATATGATCACCAGATATTCTCATACGCTTCCCTGGTCGGTTTCTAAGCTGGGGCAGCCCAGCGACTTGCCCGACGTCATGAAAGAGGATCTGCTGTTAATAGTACCCGTCGATCCCGACAAAATTTTCGCCACTTGGAATATCTCTTATCAAACTCAGAACAAAATAGCAGCTAATCTTGGAGAGACGACCTTTGCCTCTAGCCGCTTAATCATACGTCTAGAGGAAGACGCCCCAAACTGCGCCAGTATTATTTACGATGTTAGCGGTCCGCACCGTTCCCGCTACCTTCCTGTAAAACTAAACCACACGGAATATACCAGCAGTATACGCTTATATGCTCAGCTAGGTTATCTGTCAGACGACAATCAGTTCTATTCTATTACCGGCAGCAGTGCCATATTGCTTCCTGTAGGCAACTCTTTTGGTGCCCAAACAGATCTGCTGCCAATGTACAGTGAAGCTTGCCATCAACAGAGTCAGCACAATTCGTCGGTGCCCTACCACATCAGTATAAATTTAAAAAAGATGGCTGAAATACTAGATATTCAAATGGGGCGCACTCCTATGCCTGAAGGAATTCATCCACAGCTATGAGTATTTTACTTCCGTCGTTGCCCAAATCTAAGGGATATTTGGCCATAGTTTTAGACGCCCATACACCTTATATACGTCCGCGCCGATCTTTATCTCAACTGTACAATGACGAGTACTGGCTTTTCGATCATATCTTAGACAGTTATTTCCCCCTGCTCGATTTGCTGGAACGACTTGACGCAGAAAATGTGCCCTACCGGTTAACTATTTCCTTATCTCCTACACTTTTGGAAATGCTAGACAACAGCCGGATGCAAGAGCGTTTCGATCGCTATTTAGAAAAGAAAATAAGCTTGGCTGTACGGGAAGCCGATCGCTGCTTGTTCGAATTAGAACTAAGCGAATTAGTTGATCATTATTTATCCCGACTGCGTTACTATCGAGAAAAATTTAACTTTGTTTATAACAGACAAATCATTTCTGCTTTTGCTAAATTGGCCAGTGATGGCTGTATAGAACTAATTACCACCACTGCAACTAACGCTATCTTGCCGATTTTGTATCCTTGCACCGCTTTAAGCAGAGCCCAAATAGAGACAGGAATAAATACCTTTCAACGCTGCTTCGGCTTTAAGCCACAGGGTTTTTGGCTGCCAGAGTGCGCCTTTAACCCAGGTTTAGAGAAACTATTGATAAAAAGTGGACTGCAGTATACTTACACTACAGCTTGCGAAAATATGGGAGCGATCCCCCATCCTGGGCACGGAGCAGTTTCTCCCCTGCGCAACATAGACAACTTTGTTTTTTTCCCTGGAGACACGGAATCGGAGTTAGAAGTTTGGAGTGCTAAAAGCGGATATTATAACGATTTCAGCTATAGAAACTGTTTCCGCGATCTCAGTGATGAAGTACCTGAACTTGATTTAAGTGATTTTGCTCCCTCAGGCCAAGACCGCCCTCAGACTGGTTTTCGTTATTTCAGTAACGGAGCTTCTAATTCTTCCCAATATTACAATTTAGAACAAGGCCGCTCCATGGCTCAGATTCACGCTAAAGCTTTTTGGGGCAGCCGTAAGCGTCAGATAGAGCGCCTGCAGAACAAACTGGAACATCCTCCGCTTATTACTTTAACTCTAAATGCGGAGTTCTTCGGCTGCATGTGGTACGAAGGGTATATCTGGCTGGAGAACGTTATCAGACTGGCTGCTGCGAAACCAGAAACCTTAAGCTTAGCTTCAAGCGGCCAGTTGCTTAAATATAAGGAGCAATTTGAATTTGCCATACCCAATATCGGCTCGTGGATGGACGGAGGCTTTGGAGCCAGATGGCTCAATAGCGGCAACGATTGGCTCATTATAGCCTTAAATATTGCCTCACGCCACATGTACGAAATGGCTGCAGCAGGGAACAAAAACGCGGAAATGCATCAAGCTGTCAATCAGGCTCTGCGTGAATTAATGTTGGCCCAATCGGCAGATTGGCCTCTGCTTCTGTCTTCAGGGCAAAGCATTCAAACAGCCCGCCGTAAGCTGCGCAATCACCTAGTAGCTTTTAACAAACTCTATGAAGATTGCCAAAACGGCAGGGTCGACCTGGAGTCGCTGCGAAATTTGCAGGAGCGTACTCCGCTTTTTACTGATCTTAATTATCAAGACTTTTTTACTGAAGGTGAGTTTATAAATTATGGACGCCCCCAGTCTCCCACGTCATCAATACGTTCTGCTTCGCCTTAACACACTTAAAGGTTAGACCCAAGACTTGCTTGACAATTGAAGCAAAATGGTGTCCGATCCAGAAAAGTACCAACTTCTAAGCGCAAACATATCCAAAGAGGTGTCTACATCCTTAAGTTTGATATAAGATCTGTCTGATGATGCCAACATTCCAGAACTTATAGAAGCATACAGTATCGTCTTTTTTTAACTTAAAGATCAGTATTGGTAAAATGCTTACCAGTACTACTGAAGCGCAAAATTGTCAACAACTTCAGAAGCTAGAGCAGGAAATAACTCCTGTAGTCGATTCCTGGTTACAACTATAGGATAACTTAATTCTTCATCTTTTCTCTGAAAAATAAATCGTGTTAAAAAGCTTATTAAAAAACGGTTGCTTTTATACTTTTATACTTTTTCTCGGTTTGGCTATGCTATTAGTAGCCTCATTGAACCGTGCTACTCAAAGGCAGCAACAGATCAAATATTTAACCAACTTAGCTGACAACCTTAGTTCCCAAAATACAACTGAAGGCAGCTCTCCCGATCTGCATAAATCTGTAAAATTAGCTCTGACTGATGATCTGGGCAGCGAACCTTTCAAGTTACTACCCTCTATTTATAATGGGATTTTGACCACTGACGTCTACTCCGATACAGCAGATATAGTTAAAGATCTCAATAACGGGAATCTCGACTATGCTGTTATGGAATACAGCCAAATGGTCAAATACAAGCATATGGGAGCAAAGCTGGAAAGTATTCTTCCTTGCTATAGCACAGAAATAAAGTATTGTTTAATTAGAAACATCTACTCTTCAGGGCCTTGTACCTCTGTAGCTTACGTATCGGGCAGCCCCAGCGAATATTATTCTATTCTTTTAAATAATGAAACCGCAACCGGCATACTCAATCCAAGCTTTAAACGCATCTCTGTAAAATCCACCGCTGAGGCGGTGCGTCTAGTAAAGCTTGGAGAAATAGACGGAGCCTTATTTGATGCCAAAGATCGGCTGCCTGCCGGAGTAAAAATTGCAGCTCAGTTTCAGCCGCAAGTTTTTTACTATATGCTGGTTGTCAATTATAAGCTTAATCCACTTCTGTTCCAATACGCTGCTTCGCGGACATTTTCTAATTCAGAAAAGGCCGCTTTAGATGTGAGTGATACTATTTACAAGCTGAATGACAAGCTAAAAACCTCTAAACAACACGGTTTGCTGCTCAACTCTATGAAACGCCTCAACCCAGAAGGGGCCAATCTATGGAAACAGGCCATGACTCGCGGCAGTATTTGTTACATAGGCAAAGATAGCTTAGCGCCCTCTAGCCCCAATCACTCCCCAAACCTATCATATCTATACTCAAAATACAACGATATGGGGCTGTCTATCTTAACTAACTGGAGACTTGCCGGCACCTACGATTTTCCTCACCAAGAAAAAGAGGACAGCAGCAGACTAGCCTATTATTCAAATACAGTATCCTCCTTATTGGCAAAATACGATATAGCTGATAGATATAAATTCAAAAATTCCCCTCCCCGATGGTCCGCCGAAGACTCAGAGGAATCTGAGAAAAGCGGCAAATCATACCCATTAAAATCTCAGGACCAGCCCAACTACGAAAGCCCAACCGACGCTCAGTCAGAATTTACAGACGATTCATCCGCAGATAATCCATCTTTATCTGCAACTGATAAGCAGTCGGAAACTTCTCCCCAATCTGCTCCTACCAAAAAATACAAAAAAAATAAAAATTCCTCAGCTACTCCCAAGTGGAAAGCGGAATCAACTAAACATAGCAAAACGGATCAGCATGGCCTCTCAGAATCAAGCGATAGACCTGTTTCTGATAAGGAGCTATTCAAAGAAGAAATAGATCGGGGGCTTCTGCCGCCTCCACCGGAGGTACCTCCTGCGCCCAAAATTTCTGACGAATTAATAGAGTAAGAGCTGGCTTTTTTTACTACCAAAAGCTTTGCACCTACTCGGAACTAAAGCAAATAAGCTGCCCTCTTCTTAAGAAGAGGGCAGCTTATTTGCTTATAAACAGACCGCTAACAGTATGTGAACCGCAGCAGTCTTTCTTATTCGAGCCTACTTAAAATAAGGGAGTTCCCAACTTCATGGCTTCAACACCGAAAACTTTAGCTAAAGTCGCAGAAATATCAGCAAAAGTCTCACGATTGCCTAAATTGATACCTCCCGGAATCTGTTTAGAAAATACTAAAATAGGAGCGTATTCTCGAGAGTGATCAGTACTGGGACTCGTAGGATCGTTGCCATGATCTGCTGTCAGCATAATCAGATCATTATCAGTCATCTTATCCATGATAGTCTTGAGATAACCATCAAAAGTTTCTAACGCTCTGGCAAATCCCGGGGCGTCCTGTCTATGACCGTAAAGCATATCAAAATCTTCAAAATTAGTGAAGATAAACCGGCAGTCGGTGTCCATCGCCTCTAAGGTAGCTTTAAAATGCTCCTCGTTACTTTGAGTGCGTTTTTTCCAAGCGAAGCCGCGTCCATCGAAAACTTCAGGAACGACACCGATACCCGCAACCTTTATACCCGTAGCAGCTAAACGATCTATGATATTCTCTGGAGGCTTAATGGGGAAATCTTTACGCCTTTCAGTACGACGGAAAGCCCCCGGCTGACCTTCGAAAGGACGAGCGATAACGCGCTGCACACCATGATCACCAGTCAAAATTTCTCTAGCGATTAGACAAATCTCGTAGAGACGCTCAATAGGAATAACATCTTCATGACAAGCAATCTGGAAAACACTGTCGGCGCTGGTATAAAGAATAGGATATCCGGTCGCCATATGTTCGGGGCCCAAATCGTCAATAATTTTGGTACCAGATGCAGGATAATTACCTAAAATTTTAGTGCCAATCCGCTTTTCAAATTCTTCAACAATTTCGGTCGGGAAGCCATTAGGATAAGTTGGGAAGGCTTTTTCAACCGTTACTCCCATCATTTCCCAGTGACCGGTAACGGTATCTTTACCGCCTAAAGAACGCTCGCGCAGCCTGCCGTAAGAGCCTATAGGATTTGCCAAAGGAGCTCCGCCGACGAGAGTCAGAGCATTGCCCAATCCTAAAGAACGCAGCGTAGGAATAGAAATGCCGCCAACGGCCTTAGCAACGTTTACCAACGTGTTGCCGCACAGCTCGCCCTTATCACCAAAAAGCTCGGCGTCGGGGGCAGTACCGGCGCCGCAGCCATCCATAACAATCAGAATAGCTCTTTCGATCATGATGCAATCCTTTTTCCTGTTTTTCAAGGATGATTCCTGCCTAAACCAGATTTGATATTCTGCACAAAATATAACGCCGAGTCTGCTCTGAGTCTGGAGCTAAACTCGGCGTAATCTTAGGCAATCAATAAGAGTTACTTAATAATCACCTTAATGCTGCCAGTCCGGCCAAACACTTCAGGAGCATACATCTCTTCAGCTTTGGCTGGGGGTACAACAAAAGTGCCTGGTGAAGAAGCGCGACAAATAAAGGAATACTTATATTCGCCTCCTGGCATAATCAGGCTGAAAACCTCAGCCTTATCATCACGCAGATTTTGATGATCAAACGGATTAAACTGAAAATACGACCAATAAGGCAAAGGCTGCACTCGCTCTTGATCATCATTGGGCAATTCTTCCGTCATTTTGAGAGCGCTGTTCAAAATTTCACATCCAGCCGGAAGAGGCACACTCAAAGCTACATGGGCTCGACGCGCCGGAGCTACCAACGTAGTGCTGCAGCGCACCCGACTACCCAACTTAAATTTCCAAGTACTGCCGTCGATGCGGCGTACATCGTTCGGATCATCTACTCCTTCATAAGTACGCGCTACTGCGAAACCAGCCTCAATAGGTTCAGACTTAAGATTCTTGAGAGCATACTTAAGACCTAAACGATAATAAAGACGTCCTGGTCCATTCTTGGCTACAATTAAATTGCTTTGATCTTCAATAAATTCCATGGGAACGTGGCTGACTTGATAATCAGTGCTCCGTCCTTGGAACTTGTGCTTACCTACATAATCGCGCCCCAACCAAAGATTTACAGCGAAATCTGGAGTTACCGATTCGTAAGTACGGAAGTACTTATTCAAGGCCATAACCACCATAGCGTTGGCCTGGGTAGTATCCCAACTGCCGTGACGACGTCCATCTAAAAGAGAGCGCACCAGCTTAGGAATAACTGAGTTCTTAGGATTATCGAACATTAAAGCTGACAACAACACAGCTTCGTCTCTAAACCTAGAGTTCAGAATTAAGTAATCTCCCTGCTTGGCGAATTCCCCAATATTGACCTTTTCTGCAGTTTCAGTAATTTTGTTGTTAATCTGACGTCTGATTTCATCAGCTAACGCCTTATCACCGATTGCATCTTTAATAACCGGCAAATACCATCCTAAAGTATCTAAATACACCTTAGAAAGATCTTCTTTTTTCAGCTCCGTATAATGATTCGTGACCTTTCGCCCAGCCTGCCACAGCACATTGTCGGCATAAGCAGCCACATTAAGTCTGGCTTGGCGATTGTACTTGCGAGGATCAGAGGTTTCCTCGTAAGCTCGGGCAGCATACCTCAAAGCTTTGTTGTACATATCGTCATTAACTTTGAACCCATGGGCTCGAGCTGTTACCAAAGCTTGCGCACAATGGACTGACACGAAGGGCAGAACACACTTATCTGCTGTCCACAAACCAAAACCGCCACGGCTGTTTTGACGCTGCTGCAACTTTTTCAAAGAAGCAGCCATAAAGTCGTCGAGTGCTTCCTGACTTGGAACTCCCTCAGCTTTGAAACTGTGCAGCACATCTTTAAGATTGGCAATGACGATAATACGTGAAGCTAACTGTTCGGAACAATCAAAAGGATATTCGCACAGATAAATTACAGCATCGGTCAATTCTTGCAGCGCTGTAGACGAAGTTGAGATATCCAATCCACCGAATTGTTTAAAGCTTTCTCTAGGCCGCTGCAAAGGCTGTCTGAGAACCTGATTGTCATCTATGGTACCGTAAGTAGCGAAACCTTCTGTAGTGCAGGGAGTATAAACCGGCAAAACGCACTGAGCACTATCAGAGTATTTGCTTGAAGCAGCGGCCACTTGTATAGTAGCCTGACCAGCTTGCTCCGTTTCCATGGGAATAAGCACTTCACGACGATCGTTAGCCGGAATGCGACAAGTGTAGGCGCCAGGCGCCACAACTTTTAAGTTAACAGCTCTAGCAGCGATCTGAACGTTGAGAGGTTGGGAGGTCTGATTGTGCAGAACCACCGGAAGACTAAACTTATCTCCAAAATTCAGAAAACGCGGAGCGCTAGGACGCACCATTAAAGGAAGTCTAGCAGTCAGGCTACTTTCACCTAAACCGAAACGCGATTTTTTATCGGCAGCTACAGCTACTACGCGATAGCGGGTTAAGTTATCCGGCAGCACTACTTTATGCGATATTTTGCCTTCAGCGTTAGTTTTCAAAATGGCAGCGAAGGCGGCTAAAGGATTAAAATTGGAACGAAGAGCTATCTCTGCCTCGGCTGGCCCGGCTTCACCTTCAGCCGGAGCAGCAGCATCCTCCGTTACTACAGCCATCGATTTAGCCATGGGAGACATACTTCTGCCCGCCACAGACATTTTGTCTACAGAATTCATCATAAAGAGATTTTGACCGTAATCATCACTTATGCGACTTCTGGCAGATAATTGCTGTACGAGTTTAGGCTTCTGATTATTGAGTATAACTAAAGAGCGCACATAGTCGAAGAAAGTTAGATCGGGCTGAGCGCTATAAAAATCTAACAGGGGATTATGTATGGAATAACCGCTTAAAGCCCACACAGATTCATCGACCACAACCAAAGCGACTTCAGCATCAGTTACTGGCCGCCCCTGACAGTCGGATACGCAAACTTTAATTTCCGTCTGACCGCCCGGTTCTACCCCCTGCTCTTTAGGCTCAACCTTCACTTGCAGCTCTTTTTCTTTAGTACTAACTTTAATGCTCAAAGTATTAACTGCGTAAGCAGGGCGTTGAGTATTTTTAATTTTGGCCCCAGAGCTGTCAACTCGCTCATCGGCACCACTGACAGAAACGGTAAGTTTAAACCCTGGCAACCAATTCTCGCTGACCGGAATTTTAAGCATAGCATTAGTTCCGTTGATAGCAAACGACTGACTCTGGGCGATACCGTTGCGAGAGATAGTGTAAACGCCATGCTTAGCCACAAAAGGAGACTGGATCGCAATTTCTGCGGTCTGGCCAGGCTGATATTCCTGACGATCGGGAATAAGCGTCAATTCCTGCTTCTCAATTTTTTCTTTAGCTAAACCTGCAGCTTGGAAGGCTCCCACCCAAATACGCACGGTAGTTTCATTGACGCGCCCTTGATTGTCACTAATCTGAGCGCGAACACGCCATAATCCGGACTCGCTAAAAGGCAGAACTTTCTGTACGGGCTTATCTGCAGAGACAAGCTCATCATTTATAACTTTCAGCTCCCTTTCCACTGCCTTGCCCGAAGAATCGTAAACATTATCCACTCTAGCCAGTTGTAAACTTATTTTACGGCCAGCCACAGCCTTACCTTCGGTTGATACAGCTATAAATTCCACACAAGGCTTGACGAAATGTTCATAACGGAACTTATCAGGTTTGATACCAACATAAAGTTTAGCTGGATGAACCAGAAAAGAGGTACGATCTGACCAAGTTTGTCGATTAACATCGCTGACAGCAGCAGAAATACTCATGCTTATCGGCTCAATAGGCTGAGCTGTGCCTAAGCTGACATCAAGCGCACTTTGGCCAAGACTATCAGTAACCAAGTTTAGAGAATGTTTAGCTTCAACTTTATCGTCTTCTAAAAAACGGCTCCACCAAGGGCGCCACTGGCCGAAGATAAATTTATGCCATCCAGGAGGGGCATAAGAAGTCCTTCTAGCTTCCGCTCTCCAAATTACGGGAGAAGAACTGACAGCTCCCCCAGCAAAGTAGCTGGCTTTAGCACTGACGCGAACGCGCTCTCCCATAAAATGATCAGTACCTTCAGTTTGGGCTGCCACTTCAAACTCGGGGCGACGGAATTCTTGAACTTCAAAATTATAAGAAAACTCCCGCGCAGCAAAATTACCAGGACAATCCGGCGCATTTAAAAGCACCCTAGCCCTTCCTAAATTCATATTGCTAGGCAGATTAACTGAAAAATCGAAACCACCGCAGCCAGAAAGAGCACTTGTGCCTGTAGCAAGTTCTGCTCCTCTGGGATCGGTAAGCTTCCAATTTATTTGTTTTAATTTATCATCGAGAAAAGCATTGGCTTCCGGTCCTCTGCATACAGAGCGAATCCAGCCTTTGACAGATAAAGTTTCTCCTGGACGATACAAACCGCGATCGCTGAATACGCTCCAGAGCAGATTGCGGTCATTATTCAGCCTTCTTACAGCAACAGAATAAAATAAGGCATCTTTTTTGTAGCGGACTAAGGCGTGTTTGTTTTTTTGGTGGTCGTATACTTTGGCAAAAATAGCTTGACCGTTACCATCAGTTTCCACCACTTCACCGTCAAATTCAACTGAAGCTCCCTTAATAGCCTGTCCGCTTTTTAAATCGGTCACATAAACATAGAGATGGGAACTATCAGCCACAGTGTCAGCGGCTAAAGAAGAAGACTGCAGCCAGACAGCCTTGCCAAAATGATAGTGATCTCTGCGTGATCCGTACTCTAAAGCTAATATAGCTAAACATGGACCATCAGCAAAAGCCTCTGAGACATCGATCTGAGTCTGTACATACTCATTTTTGCCTGCTTTTACTTGGAAAGTCTTTTCCCAAACTAGGCTGCCAGCCCCCTCATATTTGTCTAAATTTTCAAAGTAAAGGCTAGTTTTAGCCGAAAAATCGCGGAAATTAACTTTAAAAAGCTTGGCTTTGAAACTACTGACCGCTCCGGTATAAACAGAATATGTGTTAGGACTGTCCGGATCTAACACATGAAAATTGAATCTATCTCCGGGCATATTTATATATGCTTCCATCGGACCGACATTAAAGGCAAGTTTCCTCGCTCTACTTCCCAACTGCTGAGAATATATGTCGCAAATTTCAGGATTCAGCTTAACTGTATACTTAGTATCAGCCTTAGTATCGCCACTGATAACAAGTTGGGATCCTACTACGGAAACGTGCACAGATTCGAGTGGAGGAGTAATGCTTTTTATTAAATTTGCGGTATTTACTCCAGAGGCTTCAAGCTGATTATTAAAGTAAATAACCCACTTCTCTCCTACCCCCAACTCATTATTGCGCCAATTTCTTTCACAGTTAGTTCCAGTAATTTCCAAAGGATTAAAAGTTCGGAAAGAACTGCTCTGCTCCGCCTCAGTAATCAGCGGACCTTCAGCAGATGAACTTCCTTTAGATAAAATTATAGAATAGTCGGAGGCCGCTTTAAGCGGGTGAGCGGGTTTGAAAGCTACCCAATGATCTTCAGGCAAATCCCGCAAGACTTTAACTGCCTCAGATGTTGAAGGCAATTGCTTAAGCGTTAAAAAATTAATCTCGGTACGAGCCGAAAGACGGCCATTTTCGGCCAAGATCAGCTGCTTACGCATCTTCTCAAGATCAATTTTTTGATTAAAAACGGCATAACATACGGGAGAAGGACTTACGCCTTCCCCTTGAGGGTACGCTTGAAGGAGTTTAAGTCTCTCTGTTTGGAACGAAAATTTGTACTCTTTGCCTAACTGACGGCCGGCCGCATCTTGCAAGGAAGCGGGTACAACAACTTCATAATCTGAGGACATAGGCATATAGTGGCCGGCTGGTTCAAATACGGCTGTTTTAGTGCCCAGCCACCGCCAATGGCCTGCCACCTCCGGCTTAATTTTAGCAGGAGCTATAGCTCTGGTCCCGTCAACATCCTGAAGAGCCACCATAGGCTGACTAAAAGTTAAACTTACGTAAGGAGCGACCGACACAGAACCTTGCGGAGAGAAACGCTCCAAAACGGTCAAAGGCGTCTCAGCATTTATAGTCTGATTAGCTGAAAGTTCCATATCTTTATTGGCTGGAAAAGGAACTTCAATATTTTTTCCGCCGCGTGGAGCTGGGATAGAGTCTTCTCGGCGATAGAACTCTTGGGCGGATGATTTATCAGGCAGGTTTGGAAGACGCTGCAGCAGTTTCTCCCTGGCTGCGCTATCTAGGGGCTGACATACTGCAGATGCGTTAGGTGCAGTCGACTTCGAGCCGACGCCTTCACCTGGCGAAAGCATAAAATCGAATGTTGGCACTTTAGAGCTACCTCCATCGCTGCTAGTTTTTTCTCTGGATACTGCCTGCTGAAAACTCATACAAGCACAAAGAGTAAGCAGTAGGAGCAGCGCCATTACAGGAAACGCCTTCCTAAAATTCATGCGGACTTACCTCCGTAAAAACTAAGTAAATATGATGGCCAGTCAGGACAGTACAGATAATTTAGTCAAGAGCTACAACTGTTACGAGTAAATACCAAATCTAACAGATAATTCCATTTAGATAAAGAAATCGTTAACAAAAAGTGAATCGTTTGGCTTAATTAAGCTAAAACTGCACCTTTTTTCCGGGCTTCCTCTAATACTTCCCGGCGCAGATGTTCACAAATTTCGTCAATTGAGTCAGGATTTAAAGCTGGAATTTCCAACCAATAGGGCGCATGTTCTTTTACTTCTAAAACACGGAACTCCAAAGCATTTTTATATAGGACTCGGTCATTTTCTGAGGGCAGTTTTCCCAGCAGAGACATAACTAAACCGCCCACAGTTTCAGCTTTTTCATTTTGGAAGCTATCATCTAACTTATCGGCGACATCTTTCATATGCTCTTTAGCAGCCCGTTTAGATACACTGTCGATAAAGTCGTCAAGCTCCAGTTCTTCAATTTCATCTTGAACCAGTTCATCTAAACGCTGATTGAGACGCTGTTCTCCAATCTGCAACAGCAAAGTGCGCCCCAAATCGCGTCTTAAATCTTTGTCGCGTTTAGGTCGGAGCTTTTGGGATAAAGTTTCGCTGACACAAGCAATAAGCTGTTCTTCCAGAGCTTCCTCCATGTCCTCTATAAGGTCTTCCAAAGAGACAACTCCTTCTACTTCCCAGCTACGACACCCCAAATCAAAACTAACTTCCTGACGCTCTTCTCCTTCAAATTCATCGTAAACGTATCCGACAACTTCTTCAAAAAGATCTTCCATAGTTACGATGCCGGCTATTCCGCCTTTTTCATCAACTACAGCGGCCATATGTACAGATTTGGCGCACATCTCTTTAAAAGCCAGATCGAGCGTAATTAGTTCATGTATAATAGGATAAGGCTGACTGTGCAAGCGTACGGGTTCTTTGCCCTTGCCATCGCGCATAGCCCTGTACAGATCGCGCACTAAAACCATACTGTTAGTATCGTCAAGATCTTCTTCAAAAACGGGGTAGCGACTGCAGCGATACTGACGCACCTGACGCAGGGCTTCCTGTACGGTCACACTACCTTGAAAGGCCAAAACCTGAGTGCGTGGAACCATAACACTGCGCACAATTTCATCACCGAAGTGAAGCCATTCACGCGCCCAATCGCCGGCCTCATCGTCTATTAAACGTTCATTTTGAAAAGTTTCTAAAGCCCTATCTAAAGTTTCTTTAGAGACATGTTGACTTAAATCTTTCTGGATAGGAATATCCATGCGCCGCAACGCCCAGTTGGTAATATGGCTCAGCCCAAGAGCCAACCAATGAAGCAGCTTGTTGCTAATGCACATAAATCCGTAGGTCAGTTGAGCAGCCCTAATAGGCTTGTGCAAAGCAGCAGTTTTAGGGATCATTTCCCCAGCCACTACGTGAATATAAGTAAGGATAAGCAAAGAGAGAATTGAAGCAGCGCCATGTACGGTACCAGCCAAAGCCGTACCTTCTAAACCTATTTGAAAATGGTTAGCTAATTTAATAAACATACCGGCTAAAGCGTGTTCGCTATACACACCTAGCCCTAAACTGGAACAGGTCACTCCCACCTGAACAACGGTAACATAATTATCAAATTGAACTGAATCGTTTTTTATTTCTAAAAGACGACAGGCCCAATGGGCATTCCGCCCCCTAGCCTTATACTCATCGATAATAGTCCGTAATTCAAGGGGCTTACTGTTTAATAAAGCGAACTCAGCTGCGACATAAGCAGCATTAATTGCGATCAGTACAACAATGACACTTAATTGAATAAGAATATCGCCAATTTCTGCCATACTTTAATTAGCCTCCCTCTGTTTTCCGAAAGGCTGATCCTTGGCATAATTTTCCGAATCTGAAGCCAAAACTGTGTATTTACCGCGCTTTTTACCATCTTTTTTGGCAGAAGAAGCAGCTGCATATTTCATGTCGGCTTCATCAACGATACTGTTGCCTGACAGAATTTCTAAAAGATCTTCTAAAGTTAAAACTCCTAGCACTTGTCTATTTTCATCTTCTACTATAGCCATGGAAGCATATTTTTCTTTCATTTCTTCCCTGACCTCATCTAATTCATCATCTAGACGACAATGAACCAGCGACCCCCGCTTAACAAATCCGTGAGGGAACAAAATTTCGCGCTGTGCTCTTTCGTTGGCATAATTTTCTGCCTGTTTGGCAGCTCTCTTGCTTTTGCGTTCTACAGCCTTCTTGTGTTCAGAGCGCAACTTTAACTCATGCTGACTTTCAAGCTCAATCTTTTTAATGGCCTCATCTCGCTCACTGTCAATATTTTGCTGAATTTTTAAATCGTGAGCAGAAAAAATAGCATCACATTCTTTAAGCGTCAGTTCATGGAGAGAGCGATGCCCACTTTCTTCCAAAGCCTTTTCAAATAATCCGTCCGCCAAGGCCACTCCCATATCTTTAATATGCACTAAGCCGATAATAGAAGCACTATTTTCACCACTCCCGTACACAGGCAAACGGCTATAAGGACTTTTATCGAAAATGCTTTCTACTTCAGCAATACTATTGGACTCACGAAGATAAATAAGTTCATGAGGTTTTAAATCGTCATTTACACTGTTGTTTTTGACGCCGTCGGCTTCATCTTTAATTTTGACTCTGACAGCAAAACGGATCGGTACAGCTTTATATTCAGGGGTCCCTTCAAGTCTTTCCTGACTAGCCTCAGTTTTAGCGACCTCTGGATAAGTTATAAAAACATCGGAAACATGCTTATTAGGGAATTTTAACGAAGAGGTAACTCGCTGGCGTTCGGTAGCTCCAATAAATCCAGTCTCAGCACTTATATTAGCCATAGCAATAACATCTTTTAAACTGGCGGAATGGCTATGCTGATTATCTAAATCGACAAAAAACTTCAAAATAAAAAGACCGGAAGAATTTAGAAAATTTACAGCCCAACTGAAGTGGCGTAAGAACCAATCGACAGTGCCTATACATCCTAAGGCGATTACTTCCGTATTGCGGGTAGCGATAGACTTAGGGACTAATTCGCCAGCTACAACCTGAAGGCAAGTAAAAAAGACTATCAGAGCGACTCTGGTTATTTGAGCAGCTCCGTCCTTATCAACTCCGAAATACCTAAACGGCTCTATACAATATTCTGCTAAATATTTTTCACCAATAGCACCTATTAACAAACTGGCGATAGTAATAATAATTTGGCAAGCAGCTACACAATGATCCAAGGAATAGCTGTCATTGAGATGCGGCAGAAGACGGGCAGCCCTTTTGCAATTCGGATTTTTTTTATTGTTAGCAATGCTCTTAATATGCTCTTTATCTACAGCGACAATAGCAAACTCGGCAGCAACAGCTATAGCTGTGGCCAAAAGAAGAAAGACGATACAAGTTAGGGCAAAAAAAAGTGTATACATGGGCGGAAATAGATTCCGACTAAATTCCTCCTATAGGTCTATAAAAAAGCCCAAAATCAAAACTTAGCAATATTATCCCCCAATTATCTGTTCCCCTCTATTTTGACGGAGAACAGAGTTGGTATTATGACAGAGATAGAAACTCTGACCTGACTTTTTCTACATCGGTGTACAGAAGAGAATATATCAATAACCAGGAATTTTTCGGTTCTGACAAGACATTTTCAATCACTTTCCCCCACTTCCTGGTAAGGGGGGAATTCGCGTAGAATAAACGAAATGGAGGGGGGCTTCTGTGCACATTTTGATATTCAGAGCATGGCTTAGGATAATCCCACAGTTTTGCTCCATCAGCTTGTCAAAGGAAGCTGATTTAGTTTGCAAGCTTAGTTCAAGGAGCTTTTATTAGACATGAGCAACAGTGATATGACCGTTCAGAGCGCCACTAACAACTGTGTAGTAGGTATAAATTACATTCTTACAGATGCCGATGGCAAAATTCTTGACCAATCCGAAGGACAACCGTTGGAGTATCTGCACGGCCATCACAACATTATAGTCGGTTTGGAAAAAGCGATGGAAGGGCATAAAGTAGGCGACAAGTTCAAAGTGACCATACCGGCTGAAGAAGCTTACGGCCAATCAGATCCTGACCGCATTTTTGAAATAGATCGCTCCGATTTAGGCAGTGCCGGTGAACCAAAAGTGGGCATGATGGCCCGTCTCAGTACGGATCAGGGCATGATTATAGCCCGCATAACTGAAGTTTCTGAAGAAAAAGTAGTATTCGACGCCAATCACCCTATGGCAGGCATCGATCTAACCTTTGAGGTAGAAGTTGTAAGTATTCGCCAAGCTACAGAAGAAGAGATCGCCAATGGCGGGCTCCATAATGGATGTGGAGGCGATTGCCATTCCTGTGGCGGCTGCCACTAGTTTAAAATTTTAGGGGAGCAAAGCGGCCAAAAGAATCAGCTCATTAGTAAATATCGATAAATGGTGAAGCACCGAGAGGGTTTTATGTACGAACCAGCCACAAGTGGCAACAACATATACGGACAGGATCCGCTCCCGCAGGACGTTTCAGAATCTATCCCTGCTGTGAAAAAACAAGAAGCGATCGTGCCCCAGGGGGATCGTTCTTTACCTGCGCAATATTCTGCTGGCCCTCTCTCTTCCGCTTCAGCTTTAAATAAGCAGAGAACAGCACCGCCAGCTCCGAACTTAAGAGGCCGCAATATTGCAGCAAGTTCCTCAAGTTCAGATCAGCGCCACACTACAAATAGAGTTACTGGCGGTGCAGTAAATTCAAATAGTGCTGTTCCAACACCTATGAGATCAAACGAATCACTCGCAAGCAGATCTGCCTCCGGATCAGCTGCTCCAGCGGCTGCTTCCCTTATAGGGGGACACAGAACTGAACAGGTTGTAAATCCACGACTGCGCTATACCAGCCAATCAAGGCGCAATGCCCCACTTATTGAAGAGGCTTCATCTGCGTCTAAAGCAGCTTTGGCTATGGAAAAACCAAGCTTGGCCCCCTCAGCTAAGTTACAGGCCGACGCTACCTCTTTACCTTACAAAACGCTCAACACACAGCATCCAACTCATTTGGAGTCTCCACTTCACACTTCTCACCCATCTCAGCCAACGAATAGCTCAGGTCCCTATAAACCTGGGGGTACTATTTCTACAGGGCTCCCACAGCCGCAGCGAGCGGAAGAACCTTCCCCTTATGACCGAACGGCTAAAGTTTATCAAACCAGAACAATAGCTTCTTTAGGTAATTCTAGTACTATACGCAGCGACAGCGCGACTCCAGCCGCAGTTCAAACACGCCAATCCCAGGCGCCCACTTTAGGACAAAGTACTAATCAGCCTAGAAGTCAAGCGGCCACTCTGGGCGGCACTATGCAGCCTTATCAGCCCAGGACAGCTGCTTCTTCGGGAAGTACTACTTCTATACATAGCGGCAGCGCGGCTCCAGCTGCAGCTCAAGCACGCCAGCCCCAGGCACCCACTCTGGGACAAAGTACTACTCAATCTAAAATCCAAGCGGCCACTCTGGGTAGCACTATGCAGCCTTATCAACCTAGGACGGCTGCTTCTTTGGGAAGTACTACTTCTATGCGTAGCGGCAGCGCGACTCCAACCGCAGCTCAAACACGCCAAACCCAGGCGCCCACTTTAGGACAAAGTACTAATCAGCCTAGAAATCAGGCGGCCACTCTGGGCAGCACTATGCAGCCTTATCAACCTAGGACGGCTGCTTCTTTAGGCAACACTGCTTCTATACGCAGCGACAGCGCGGCTCCAGCTGCAGCTCAAGCACGCCAGCCCCAGGCACCCACTCTGGGACAAAGTACTACTCAATCTAAAATCCAAGCGGCCACTCTGGGTAGCACTATGCAGCCTTATCAACCTAGGACGGCTGCTTCTTTGGGAAGTACTACTTCTATGCGTAGCGGCAGCGCGACTCCAACCGCAGCTCAAACACGCCAAACCCAGGCGCCCACTTTAGGACAAAGTACTAATCAGCCTAGAAATCAGGCGGCCACTCTGGGCAGCACTATGCAGCCTTATCAGCCCAGGACGGCTGCTTCTTTGGGAAGTACTACTTCTATACGCAGCAGCAGCGCGGCTCCAGCTGCAGCTCAAACACGACAACCCCAGGCGCCCACTTTAGGACAAAGTACTACTCAATCTAAAAGCCAAGCAGCCACTCTGGGCAGCACTATGCAGCCCTATCAGCCCAGGACAGCTGCTTCTTTGGAAAGTACTACTTCTATACGCAGCGGCAGCGCGGCTCCAGCTGCAGCTCAAACACGCCAGCCCCAAGCGGCTACTTTAAAACAAAGTTCAACTCCGTCTCAAAATCAGGCTTTATCTTCCCGTAGCACGGTACAACCTTCTATTCCTGTATCCTCAGCTTTATCTGATAAACCTTCGTCCGTAAACTCTGTGGCTGCTTCCGGAAGGCACTTCAAAGAGAAACAAGCTACAGACACATCTGCTCCTTATCAGCCAGGTAAAGCGGCCAATTATCCTTCCCTGGAAGAAGCTAAACAGCGCGATACGTTCCGAACAGCAGAACATACAGAAAAAACAAGCGAAACCAAACCCAAGCGCCGCCCCAACGCGGCCTCTCAACCTTTAATTCAAGCCAATACCTCCAAAGGTTCTTCTAAACATAGCCAGGGAGGACGCGTAATTCCGACTATTTCAGCTACTCCTCCCAAAGAATTTATTAAAGAAAAAGAACGCAAAGCTTTGTTAGCTCAGCGCGTGGTCGAATATAATAATATTCAGGCTTACTATGCTAGCTATATGGCTAACTACGAGCAGCAGCAAAATAGGTTGGAACAGCTGATAAAAGATGAGACTATCTCAACCATAGAGAGAGCTCACCTGTTTAAACAACAATCAGAACTTTATCAAAAACAACGTGCTCTGTTCCAGTTACAGACAAATCTGTATGAGTACGTAAGCAACAAGAACTTCGATCCTAAAGAAGAGCTGCCGTTTACTCCTCTCGATGAAGAAACTAATAAACCTAAAAATTTTAACAAATCTCCAGAAGAACATTGGTCAGCCATTCTCGGTTCTGAAATAAAAAAACAGACACGCAAACAACGCAAAAACGAAAGCAAACAGCCTTATAAAATTACCAAGCGCCATGAATCAGTTCTGGAAAGACGCCAACGGCGCATGGAAGAGCTCAAGCGTTGGGAAAAAGAATGGAGTCAGTACTATAAAAAAGATCCTTTCTGGCGCAAACAAAGGTACTGGAAAGCTCTGTTTTTTATAATCGGAGTAACCTTACTGATAGGCCTTATAAACATAAATAACGTTATGAAATGGTTTGCTTCCGATTATGAGCGACCGCTAGTACCAATTGAAACTAATGAGCTGAAAACTAACTACAAAGAGGGATACATATCTGTACACAAGGGCGATGTCGTACCTGTTGACAGTCGATTAGTTTCTTATTCCTCTCCATACAATGTTATGGCTATGCGCAACGGAGGAAACCTTCGTATAGATAAATATACCGATGTTACTATTGAAAACTTGAAAACTAACAAAAATGGGAACTTCCACAGCAGCTTTTATCTTAAGCAGGGGCGTGTTTGCGCCTACAGCGAACCTGACAGCTTAGTTTTTATGCTTACTCCTCAAGTGCGTATTAGTCCAGTTAACGATCAGCCTACACTATATGCAGCAGTGTTGAAAACGGATGGACAAGGTAAACAATTTACTCTGCTAAGCGTGTACCGGGGTATGTGCGTGGTAGGTTACAATACCGGCACCTTACAGACAGTTAGAGTAAGTGCCGGCCAGTCACTAAAAAGTTACTCTTCCAGTTTAGGCCAGCCTGACAGTCTGCGCCAGCCTGATAAATGGACAAAATGGAATTATGGCTGGACTGATACAAAAAATTATGTATCTCCTCTGGCTTCTCCTAAATCTAAAGATGATATCGACGAAATCGAAGACGACACTCCTGATAGCGCCGTAGAAGCTTTTACTAAAAAACAGGCGCTTGACAAACAGAAGGAAGCAGCCGCCAAGGTAGAAGCTGCTAAAAAGAGTCGAAAGGCAAAAGCAAAACCGAAATCTAAGAATAAAACTAATAAAAAATAAAATCAGCTGCTTATTTAAAAACAGCCGATCAAGAAACGAGGCTTAACATTTTTATGAGTGAACATCACCATAGCGAACATCACCATTCAAAGGAAGAGTGCTATCATCATGAGCACCACGAACTCCGCATTCCAGCAGAATTAAGCGCTAAAGCTTCTGAAGTTTTCATAAATAAGCACGGAGGACGCGGAACGGCTCTAAATTTTCCCTGCCGTTTTCCTATTAAAGTATTTGGCAAAGCTGAAGAAGATTTTTTAGCTTACGCTCACAAACTGGTGCAAAAACATGTGCCTGAGCTTTCTCTCGATAAATGCCGCTTAACGCACAGCAGTAAAGGGCGCTACGTATCCGTCACTATCGATATTATTGCTTCCAGCCGCGAACAGCTCGACGCCATTTATGCTGATCTAAAAAATGATGAGCGAATAGCCGCAATGTTGTAATTTGCCTATGGAAAATACTCTGAGCTTGCATATGGAATTAACTCTCGCTGGGCGACTAGTTGCAGCAGCCTTAATGGGAGGTATTATAGGCATCGAACGCGAGATAATGAACCGTACCGCTGGTTTGAGAACTCACGTTATGGTTTCAGTCGGTGCGGCCCTTTTTACTGTTCTGTCTGTATATTTTTTCTCTTATGATAATGGCCCCCGCGATCCGGCCCGCATAGCCGCTCAGATCGTCAGTGGCATAGGCTTTTTGGGCGCCGGGGCTATTATGAAGCACGGAGTAACCGTGCATGGATTGACTACAGCAGCTACTTTATGGGTCGTGGCTGCCATAGGTATGGGATGTGGGGCCGGTGCTTATATAATGTCAGCATCAGCCTGTGTCATTTCCTTAGTAACTTTGGTTACACTGCGCAGATTAGAACCTGTTTTTACTGGTGCTAATGTTGTATATATAAATGTAGCTCTACCTAGCGATCCAGGCATTTTGGAAAAGATGCGTTTACAGCTCAACAGCGGCGGCATTAAAGTAAGGAAAATGGCCATTTCACAAGAAGAACAGGAACTGCTAGTAGAAATGTCTCTAGCGGTAGAAAATTCAGTAACTAAAGCTGATGTTATCACCAGACTTACAGAACTGGGTGCAACTAAAATAAATTTGGAAACTTAGTTTACAAAAGTTATCATGCATAGGTTTTCGCTCTCCCCTTCTGCTTAATAGGATTTTGACTACAAGCCACAAAAGAAGGGGTGAAGTCTTTACTCTCACAAGCCAGGATCATCTAAATTTGCATCTTGATATAGAGAGCGGCATCTTTTGCCCAACGACCTGGAGGTTCTCTTGAAAACGCACCGCAATTGGTTGACAGCCACCGTACTCCTAACGGCTCTTCTGATGTTAGTGAATATTTCAGTAAGCGAAGCCAACGAAGAAACAGATCGCATCAGCGCTATTTCGAGAGCCTCAAAATCGGTAGTTTCTGTGCGTACTTACCGTCAGAACCGCACTAAACCAGGAATTGGCTCCGGAGTCATTATTAATTCCAACGGCTACATTTTGACTAATGCCCACGTTGTCAAAGGCGGCAAAAAAATTAGAGTGCAGCTAAAGAATAAAAAAACCTACGAAGCCAATATTCATAAAATGGCCGGAGATAAAGATTTAGCTATTATCAAAATAGATGGTCAAGATTTCCCAGCGGCCAGAATTGGTGATTCCGACAACCTAAAAGTAGGACAAACAGTTATTGCTATAGGCGATCCGCTCGGTTTTACCGGTACAGTAACCCAAGGAATGATTAGCGGATTAGGGCGCAATATTGAAACTAAGGGTATAAAATATACCAATTTAATTCAAACTGACGCCGCCATCAACCCCGGTTCTTCCGGAGGAGCCCTTTTAAATTCACGCGGCGAATTGATTGGTATAAACGCTTTAGTTTATACCGGTCCATCCAATGGTTACGACAAAGCTCAAGGACTGGGCTTTGCCATTCCTATTAAAAATGCTTTTAGTGTGGCTCAACAATTAATGGATAGTCCTGCTGATACCAATTACATCGCTGAGAGTGACAACATGCCTTCAGGAACACGTCCTTGGTTAGGCCTTAGCGGTGCAACTTTGACCACAGAAAAGGCTCAAGATTTTAATATAAAGATTAGCAGCGGCGTATTTGTTACCCAAGTAGTTGATGGTTCTCCAGCAGGCAGGGCTAATATAAAACCTGGTGATACGGTCAGCGCTGTAAATAAGGTCACCGTAAGCTCTGTAGGAGCTATGGTTCGCGAGCTTAATAAGTATAGTGCTGGTGACCGCATTAAACTTACTGTATGGCGCAACAACAAAAAGTTTATAGTCTCGATAACTCTTGACGCCCAATAAATAGTTCTGAATACTTTTATATTTAAGCCCGCTGTTAATTTACCTGAACAGGTAATTATCCAGCGGGCTTAAATATTGCAGGGCAGTATTTTAGACTACTCTGCAAAATAGCGTCGACCGCCCAAAAAGTGATATTTTGAAACGTTGCTAACCTTATTTAAATTACTAAGGCTGACACCTTTCTTGCCGGAAGCATCAAGAAAACTGCCGTCTCCGACATAAAACCCTACATGACTTACATGCTCTTCATCGGCGCCAAAGAAAACTAAATCACCAGGTTCAAGCTCATCCTTGCTAAGTGGCATACCTACCAAAAACTGCTGATCTGCATCACGCGGTACTATCAAACCGTGCAAGCGGCAGCATACATAGACTAAACCGGAGCAATCGATACCGTGACAGCTTAATCCGCCCCAAAGGTAAGCAGTTCCCTTGAATCGGAAGGCGGTAAGCAATACCTCCTCAGCCTTAGTGGGCAGCACCTGTCGGCTGCCGTTTTCATAGGGTATATAGCCACTTTGATTAGAACCAGGCCAACTAACTACCCAAAATTTTTGTCCTCCAGCCCCAGTCTGACAAACTTGACTGCCTAAAGACAGCAAAGTAGTCGCGAAAACTCGCCCCAATCTGGCAGCAGATTGATCAGGCTTCACATAAACGAACGATTGAGGACTAATAATCATGACGCTGTCAGCTGAGCGACTATCTATGGACCACTCCCTCAAACAAGGCTGGGCACAGTAGCCTAAATTCAAACTTTGACCAGCGAAACCGACTTGCTCCGTTAAAAAACTTCCGTTAATCCAACCAGGATACCCCTCAGGCTCACGATACTGATTAGGTACTACCACCTGCTTCCAGTCCCCAGATTCAGAAACAGATTTTACATAGACAGGTTCACCTAAAAGAACTTGAGTCAATCTCTCAGAGTCATCATAAATATCAGCAAACACACTGACAACTGGCACCGATACAACATATAAGGATTCAGCTTCATTATCAGCCATGGTCTTCTCCTGGCAGCATAGAATAAGCAAAAAGCACCAAACAAGCTGCTTAATGCGGCTTTTGAATATTTCCTTATAGATTAATCTCAACTACAGACCCACTTTTTGACGAGCCGGAATTTTAAGTTTATCTCCAGGCACGATATGATCGTAATAAGGAGCAGGCAATTTATTGAATTTTCCGAGAGCTTTGCATACCTTAGGATCGGTTGTCGAATAATATTTTTCAGCAATGCTAGAAATAGTCTCTCCGGATTGCACGTTATGAATAATAACTTTCGAACCACTGGGAGCCGCTTTAACTGAACTTTCTTCTTTTTGGGCAAGTTTACTCTCTGTAGTTTTGACCGTATTCGCTTTCTCTTCCGACACAGCTATAGGTTCAGCCGCTGGCGTACTCAAAAGCCCCAATTCCTTGTCAAGAACGCCTACTGCCTCCAACTGCCCTTCAATTACCTTAACTCTCTTTTCTACTGAGTCAATCTGTTGAGATATTTGAATTTGATTAGCCAAAACCTCATGTTGATCGACTTTAGCTACCGGCGCCGGACGCAACAACTGAACCATCAGACAAAGGCCGATTAAAACGAGAATAATATAATCGATAGGGCGTACAACGGGATTGCGCAGCATACGCTGAAACTTATCTATACTGCGTTCTAAATAACGCTCGTCAAGATAATCTTCTTGACGAGTGGGTTCACGTGATACAATAGTGGAATTAACCGCCGTTTTCCCGTAAATTCTGAAACCGCCACTATTCTGCAATTCACCATCACGCCATAAATAGAAACTGCGTTCTCCAATAACAGGATCAACTATATAAATTACTTGAGACTGCTTGGGAAAAAATTTTTGGTGAATTTCTTTCTCTAAATCAGTTAAGCTGCTGCCAGTTCCAGGATGAGAATGGAACCAACCAACTACACTCATGCCGGGATGCTTTTTAGAAGCTTGCGCAAAGGCTCTTTTCCAGACAACTTCAGTAAAGTTATCACTTTGAGGTTTAACCTCAACAGCCTCATCTATTTTTATCCAAGAATTATCCTTAACATGACTGCCCAAAAGCAAACCTGCTTGAGCCTGGGCCGTATTATTCAAAGCTAATTTATTTAAAGTAGTAAATAGCTGATAACGCAAATAAATACGGGAATTACCAACTTTTTCTGTGCCGACTTGGAAATAATCTCCAGGTGCAGCCGCTGCATTAACCAAACCTATCCCCTCTTTAGATAATAAAAGATCTTCTCCCAACGTTTCCTCCAAATAAAAGGCCCTTCTCTTAGATACCACGTAGAGAAAGGCCTGAGCCTTAAGCTGTATTTATATACTACCTTCAGAGAATAATCTGCAGTCGCTCCCCCTTCCTTATCTCTAGATCATTGCCTCTTCGGTATCTTTATTGAAAAGATGTATCTTGCGGGTATCAATAGCTAAGTTAGCAGTATCTCCAACCTTAGCATCGGTATGAGAATCAACTCGAGCCACCAATTCTTCCTCACCTAAACGAATATGCAGAGAGACTTCAGACCCCATAGGCTCATACACTTCAACCTTGGCGGAGATGGGCACTAAGAACTCGCTTTCTCGGGCGAACTTAGGATCGTGAATATCCTCCGGCCTAATACCGAAAGTACACTCAGCTCCAGCGAACTCCTTTATACGCCCAGCCAAACGCTCTGGTATTTCTAAACTGAAACCTTTGCCCTTAATAACAACATTTTCGCCGACCGCTTCCAACTTCACTTCTAAGAAATTCATAGAAGGAGTACCAATAAAACCAGCCACATATTTATTAGCAGGATGTTCGTACATTTCCAAGGGGGCGGCGGCCTGTTGAATTATCCCTTTGTGCATGAGAACAATACGATCGCCTAAAGTCATGGCTTCAGTCTGATCGTGAGTTACATAAATAGTTGTAACTCCCAAAGTATGGTGTAATTTCTGCAGTTCAGCTCTCATCTGAACGCGAAGCTTGGCATCTAAGTTGGAGAGAGGTTCATCCATAAGGAATACTTGAGGACGGCGTACAATAGCGCGTCCCATAGCCACACGTTGACGCTGCCCACCAGAAAGCTCTTTAGGCTTACGCAGCAGCAAATGCTTAATATCTAAAAGCTCGGCAGCATTATTTACTAATTTTTTTATTTCCTCTTCCGCATATTTGCGCTGACGAAGACCAAAAGCCATATTGTCGTAAACACTAAAATGAGGATACAAAGCATAGCTCTGGAAGACCATGGCAATATCTCGATCTTTAGGGGATACATCATTGACCTTGCGATCACCGATATAAATAGATCCGCTAGTAATCTCTTCTAGACCTGCTACCATACGCAAAGTAGTAGACTTACCACAACCGGAGGGACCTACTAAAACTAAAAACTCGCCGTCTTTAATATCTAGAGAGATATTTTTAACTACATGAACCTGACTGGGAAGGCGGCTAGGCTTCCAAAACTGATACCAAGCCTGATGCTCCGGGTTTGGACTCCAACCATCATAGATCTTATTTACTTCGACAAGACGAACACTACCCACAACTAAATACCCCAAATTATCGCTGATTGTGCACCCTTAAGCACTGCTAGCCATGCTGAAAATGCGGTGTTACTACTTCGGGTGTTCTTCTATTTTTCTTATTCAGCTCCTACTCAGAAACATTAATATCACAAATTGACAGTACTATCATAATATAGAAACAACTGTTCAATCGTTTTTGCCATCTTGTATCCGCTGCAGCGATTCAAGAATGCGGTGACACTCCTGCTCTAAATTAGAATATATGCGTTTAGCATAATCATCAGCGTCATCGCAGACGTCTTTACTGTAAGCGTTGGCCTCATGCCGCACTTTGTCAGCAGTAGTAGTGGCTGATTCACGAACCTTAGCCGCCTCAGCTTCAGCCTCATGTACAAGACGATTGGCTTTTTCTTCGGCCTCATGTATGAGACGATTGGCTTTTTCTTTAGTCTCTTTAAGAATGCGTTCCGATTCATCTTGAGCTTGAATGACTACTTGGCTCTCTTGCACCATCTCATAAGCTTCAGCTTTAGCAGTCCGCATCGTTTCTCTAGCTCTGTCTTCGGCTTCTCTAATTGTCTTCTGAGCTTCTTTGACAGCCTCTTCTTTTATCTGGTCAGCTCTGCCAACAATATCCTTAGCCTGCATAATTTCTTCAGGTAAATTTGATCTGGCTTCAGTTATAAGTTTTAGAAAAGCCTCTTTATTGATTACAGAGCAGTTGGCCCATACTAAAGGAAGAGGCTTGCTGTCCTCAACAATTTTTTCTAAGCGAGTTAAAATTTTATATATATCCATATATATTTAACCCTCCGTAACTACTCTATATAGCAATTAACTATCAAAAAACTAATGTAGCTGATTAAATTTCGCAGCTAAATATCTACTAACTGCAGCAGGAACCATACGGGAGATATCTCCTCCTAAAGAGGCTATCTCGCGCACGCAGCTAGAACTTACAAAAATGTGCTCAGGAGAGCTAATAAAAAAGATCGTGTCAATTTCAGGGGCTAGCTGCCTATTAATTAAAGCCATCTTGAATTCAGCGGCGAAATCGGAACCATCCCGTAAGCCGCGAACAATGAAAGATGCTTGGCTATGACGCACAAAATCGATCAGTAAACCGGAAAAAGTATCTACTTTAACATTATCCCAAGCTGCGACACTCAAACTAATCATCTCTTTTCTCTGTTCTAAACTAAAGAGAGGATTTTTGTTAGGATTGCAGACCACCGCTACGATCAGTTCATCTACCGAACGGGCAGCTCTGCCTATAATATCAAGATGACCGTTAGTGAGAGGATCAAAACTGCCAGCATAAACAGCCCGCCGCACTTTTAAATTATTCATATTGTAGAACTAAAGATTAACTTCTCCACTAAGTAAAGTTCCAGCAGGTATAAATGTTTCTACTGAAGCTGTAACTTTTACTTCTCCCTGACAAGCTACACCTTGTCCGAAAACAACTGGCCCATCGATTTCAAGCGAAGAACACTGTTTCAAACTGGGCATACCTGCAGGGAACATGTGCGCCAAATCTTCCAAAGTCACGATTTCACTTGGCAGAGATATAAGGGGAGGCTTAAAGTTATCTTGAACACAGTGTATAGAATAATTTTCATCTACATAAAATAAATCTGAACGCACAATCATTAAATCGCCGAGTCCTTTAACAGGCACAAAACGACTGCGCGGCACCTCAACGGCCTGAGCATTGAGCCACGAAGAAATAATCGAACCGCACGCTGTTTCAATTTGATAAACTTTGCAAGCTTTTCCAAAACTGTCGCAAAGCATTTTAGTGTTGCAGATAACTGGTAAATCGAGCAAACCACCGTGCGAAACAATAAGTTTATACAAAGCTTCAGCATCAAACCACAAGTTGTTCGTATTGAAATAGCAATATTTATTAATATCGGCGAAATACTCACGTTCCTCGGGACTGCACATAGAAGATTCGCGAAGCACAAATGCTCCGTAAACGTCGCGGGCTAAATGACCACCTTTGCGATCAGCGGCACAGCGCCGTGAAACTTCCATAACCATCGGACATCCTTGAGCGGCCATCCACTCAGGAATGCGCATATCTAAGCTAGCCCCCAGGTTATCTATATTAGAGACAAAAATATACTTAATGCCACGAGACAAAAGCTCAACTAAAAGACCACTGACAAATAAGGAAAGATAAAGATCTCCGTGACCAGGTGGACACCATTCGTCCTTAGGATTAGACGCAGAAACATATGGAAGCAAATCAGCCGCCGCTACTCTAGGAACCTTAGACTGGATAATTTCTACAGCAACAGGCTGTTCCAATAATCCCAGATAACTCGTTACACTCTTCATGGTTTGAGCACTGGTATTGAAACTGTTCATTAAAATTAAGGGCAAAGACCACTGTCCCAAAGACTTGCGTAAATTTAGGATCTGACGAACTGTCAGATCGAGAAATGAATACTGGCCGTGCGCTTTTATCAGCGACTTAGGGCCTCCTTCCATTCCCATAGTAGTTGCCAAACCGCCGTTGAGCTTAATAATAGCGCATTTTTTCAACAGCTCGCTGCGCTTTGACTCGGTGAGAACGGGAAAATCTACAAGAGAAGGCAGATTGCCAACAGGAGCAATATCTTTCTCTTTAATAAAACATCCATTGCCGCTGAAAGCTTTCATGCAGTTGCGCCTAAAGGCCTCCGTCTGGAGATCTGAGACTCCGGCACCTCTCATCTTAAGAGCAAAAGGCATAAAATTCAGGGTCACGGCAGAATTCTCACTTTCTACAAAATAATTTTCACAAACGCAACTAGCCAGCACTATGCGCTATTTTAAGATAGGTAGAATCAAATGAATCCATTAAGGCTATCTGTTCTCGATAACGTTCCAAAATAATTTTGCGACGCAGCTTCAAAGTAGGCGTCAGTTCACCGCTCTGAATAGTAAAAGGCTTAGTTAGCAAAGCTATTCGCTGCACGCGTTCATGTTTAGCTACATCGCTGAGCAAATCATCGATCGCAGATTTTACGAAACTAATTATCTCAGGATAACCTACCAAATCTTCTCTGGACTCAAAATTGAGACCAATTTTTTTAGCATACTCTTCGAGTTTAGAAAAGTTTGGCACTAACAATGCTCCCACCCAAGAACGCCCTTCACCAATAACGGCAGCTTGTTCAATAAGCGGAGAAAGAGCCAAACGCGATTCCAAATACTGCGGAGCTACATATTTGCCCGTGGAAGTTCGGATCATATCTTTAATACGATCTGTAATACACAAATATCCATTAGGAGCGAAATTGCCGACATCTCCAGTGCGGAAGAAACCGTCTTCAGTGAAAGAATTTTTCGTTTCTTCTGGTTTTTTATAGTAACCAACCATGACGCTGTCGCCGCGCACCTGAATTTCGTTATCCTGCCCTAAACGTATTTCAATACCTTCCATAGGCAAACCGACCATACCAGGAATACTTCTTCCTAAGGGAGTGGAAGATATAGTGGCCGTAGTCTCAGTCATACCATAACCATTATTAATAAAAATACCGCAAGCCCGGAAAAACTCATGGACAGAAGCCGTAAGAGAAGCGCTGCCTACAACTAAATGTTTAATGTGATCGCCGAAAACATGACGAACCTTAGAAAAGACTAGCTTATCAGCGATTTTATTGCGCATGCGCAGCCATAATCCAGGGGTGCGTCCCTCTATAAGTTCTTTTTGATACTGACAGCCGATACGCACACATTTATTTACAATACTCTGCATGGCCTTAGAACGTTGAGAAAATTTTTCATAAACAGCCGTATAAATTTTCTCCAAAATACGCGGCACCACACAGATAACTGAAGGCGCAGCATAAGGCAACAGACGTATAATTTCAGGAGAAGGTTTGCAATAATAATAGGTCATGCCCCAAGAGTACTGAACAGCTGACCAACCGCGTTCAAAAATATGGCTCAAAGGCAGCATACAGAAAGAGCGGTCTTGATCGGTCAAATCGGGCAGACGATCGCGATGGCGCATAATTTGATACACGATATTGCCATGAGTGAGCATAGCCCCGCGCACAGCCCCAGTCGTACCCGAAGTATACACAATGGTCCAAAGATCGGAGGCTTTTGTTTCCTTAACTTTACTAGACCAATCGGACCGCGTTTCCACATTGATAAAGTCGGCATATTTCTGGCAGCGAGGATGCTCTCCCTCAATAATTACTACATGTCCGGTATCAGAAACACATTCAAAGAGTAAGTCCGCCAGCTCCGCATTGCCTACAAAAGTAATTTTTGGAACTGTTTCAGTAAATATTTGCTGGACGGCCTCAGATGAACAAGTCGCATGTATAGCCACCGTAACAGCTTTAGCACTCATACAGCCATAATCTATCTCTGTCCATTGAGGACAGTTAGGAGCATAAATAGCGACCAGATCGCCATCAGCTAAACCAAAATTTAGAACTGCAGAAGCGACTTTGCTAATATTATCTAGGAACTGACTCCAAGAAATTTTTTCCCAGTGATCACCTAGATACACCTCATAGGCAGTACGTTTTTGGTATTTTTCGGCGTTAGCGATAATGCCGCTCATAAATGGAGCGTAACTCAATTTATCTTCTCCTAAACCACGCAAGCTGTCAAAGGAACAAAGTTTAACCCGCCCAGAGCGACCCCTGCGACAACTTTTACCTTTTGAAACAAGAGCTCAAAACAATCTTTATTTTTCAGCAACTTCCGGAAGCTGAACTTCAGGATACATATTAGCTAGTTCTACTTTATCTTCGTGAATTTTATTTTCGTAATCGGCAGCTTTTTGGGAGAGTTCCTGAGAGTTTTTCTGCAACTCAGACCAGGCTTCTGCATCTAGAGGCTGATCGGGACGGTAATTTGTTAAGAACTTGCTAAAAGCCTTGCAATGTTCCAAACGGTTGGTAAGAGCCCCCTTATAATGCAGACTTATGTTTTTGCAAGACTGAGGACAATCAGTTTTGCTCATAAAGTCGAGCGTTTCTTGCAAGCGCTTAGCCTGATTTTGCAAAACAGAGGCCAATTCTTGACACTGTTCAGCACTCAGTTCCGCACCTGCTTTAGAAGTTAATCTGCTAATCTCGTAAGCATCAGCTTCTATTCTGCGCTCATAGATAATCATTTGGGAGACGTATAAATTAGCAGTTTGCCCTTCAGACATACCACAAGCCCAGCAGGACAAAGCTACCGCGCCTAATGCCAACCAAACTTTGAAGTTCTTCATAATAAAAAAAGCCTAATAAATTTCATGAGTAAACGCTCTTTAAAAACTCAGCGAATCTGAGTACAGAGAGCGAACGGACGTTAGCTTCTAGAAAAATTAAACTAAAGCCTTTTTTTGCTTTAATTACCCTTTTGCATATGTAGAAAAAAAGGACGATTAATTATATTCAATAGCGCAAATAAAAAGGTGCGAGAGAAAGCGCAGCCCTCTCTCGCACCTCTCATATGAGCAGGCAGAACCGGCATAGTCCAAATTTATCTAGAACTCGCTTCTCCCCCCCCTAACCGTCCGACCACTCATATATCGAATTTAGAAGTCCATACCACCCATACCGCCAGGCATACCACCAGGCATACCAGCCGCCGCAGCAGCTGGATCAGCCTTCTGAGGCTTCTCAGCGATCAAAGTTTCGGTTGTCAGAACCATGGCAGCAATGGAGGCAGCGTTCTGTAAAGCGGAACGAGTAACTTTAACAGGGTCAATAATACCGTTAGCGACCATATCTTTAAACTCGCGGTTCAAAGCATCGTATCCAATAGGAGCCTCAGCTTCTTTAACCTTTTCCACAATAACTGACCCCTCAACACCGGCATTGGCAGCGATCAAGCGCAGAGGCTCTGTCAAGGCCTGGCGAATGATGTCGACAGCCACCTGCTGATCCCCTTCGAGCTTAATTTCATCCAATACAGGCAGAGCTCTGATAAAAGCAGTACCTCCTCCAGGAATGATACCCTCTTCTACGGCAGCACGCGTAGCGGACAGAGCATCTTCTAAGCGATGCTTCTTTTCACGAAGCTCTGTTTCCGTTGCAGCACCTACGCGGATAACGGCCACACCACCGGCCAACTTAGCCAAACGCTCCTGCAGTTTTTCACGATCGTAATCGGAATCGCTATCAGCAATTTGACGTCTGATCTGCTCAATGCGAGCTTTAATGCTCTCAGCTTCACCGCGACCTTCAACGATGGTAGTGTCATCTTTGGTTATCTTGACGCGCACAGCGCTACCTAAAGAATCGAGGCCCACATTTTCGAGCTTAAGGCCGATCTCTTCGCTGACCACATTAGCGCCAGTGAGGATAGCAATATCTTTAAGCATTTCTTTGCGACGATCGCCGAAACCGGGAGCCTTAACGGCAGCAATATTCAGAACGCCGCGCAGTTTATTTACAACTAAAGTAGCTAAAGCTTCGCCCTCTATGTCCTCTGCAATAATGAGGAGGGGACGACCAGAGCGGGAAACGTTCTCCAGAAGGTGGACGATATCATTGATGGCGGAGATTTTCTTCTCTACGATCAAAATAAAAGGATCTTCCAAAACAGCTTCCATACGCTCGGAATCGGTCACGAAGTAAGGAGAGATATATCCCTTGTCAAACTGCATGCCTTCAACATGCTCAAGACCGGTGTGCATGGTCTTCGATTCTTCAACGGTAATCACACCGTCTTTGCCAACTTTGTCCATAGCTTCGGCAATAAGATCGCCGATCTTTTTGTCGTTGTTAGCAGAGATAGTAGCCGCCTGAGCAATAGCCTCAGTAGTCTCTACAGGGACAGCCATACCTTTAATGGCCTCAACCACACGCTCAACGACCTGCTCGATACCGCGTTTAATGAACATAGGGTTAGCGCCTGCAGTCACATTTTTCATACCGGCGTGAACCATGGCTTGAGCTAATACGGTAGCAGTGGTAGTACCGTCGCCAGCAATATCGTTAGTTTTGGAAGCGACTTCACGAACCAGCTGAGCGCCCATATTTTCGAAAACATCGGGAAGCTCAATATCTTTGGCGATAGTTACGCCATCGTTAGTAATAGTGGGAGAGCCGAACTTTTTGTCCAAAACTACATTGCGTCCGCGCGGGCCTAAAGTCACACGCACAGCGTTAGCCAAAGCATCGACACCTTTTTCCAAAGCTTTACGAGCTTCCTGACCGTAAATAATCATCTTTGATGCCATAATTTTTTTCCTCTTTTCGCAACAAAAAAACGAGCGGCGTATACCTACTCCGAGTAGACTACGGAAAGTTACTGTACAACACGCCAGTACTTAAAACTGACAGAGCTAGCTATTTTCCGTCCTACCTCCCCCCCACTATAGAACTCAACTATAAACTTTCGTCAGCTAATCGGCCGAACTAATTCTCCCCCTGAATTTTTCACGGCCACCTTCAGTTTAGCCGACGCACTTAGCAGCTCTTAAACTTTTAGGCAAAAATGCCCATAATTTCGCGCTGGTCTACAATTACGTACTCTTCACCGTCGAGTTTAATTTCGGTACCGGAGTATTTACCCAGCAAAACGATTTGGCCGACTTCCACATCCATATGGTTGCGCTTGCCGTTATCAAGAAGCTTACCGGAGCCCACGGCCATAACTTCGCATTTCATTGGCTTTTCCTGAGCGCTTTCAGGAATGTAGATGCCGCCAGCAGTTTTCTGCTCAGAAGCAAGGCGCTTCACCACAACGCGATCACCTAACGGTTTAATAGTCAAAGCCATTTTCAACCTCCAAAAAGTCTGTACCCGCTCCTTTAACTTAGTAGGGCCAAGAAGAGAGCCGACTTTACTATATTCACTAAAGGCCCTTGCTTTCATAGGGCCATAAATCTTTCGAACGACGAGTTATTACGAACCCCACAGGGCCTTCCCCTGCCAAAAAAATTAGCCTATCTGTTAGATATATATTAGATTTTACCTAGAGACACATGTACCGGAAAGTTCCTTATTTGGTTGTGTAATACAAGGCTACAAGTGATACAATTCGGTATACTTGCGCTCGAGGTAATCCACAAAAGGTGCAGCTTCTAACTCTTTACCCAGCGCCCGTTTAAGTAATTCAGCTGGATATAAACGCTGACCATATACGTAAATATGATCATGCAACCACTGGCGGATCAGCCCTAACTTTCCACAGCGCAGAATCTCATCAGTATCTCCCAAGTCGAGCTTTAAAGCCTGCCAAGTTTGCGCTCCAATAAGATTACCCAAGGCATAAGCGGGGAAATATCCAAACAATCCTGAGGACCAATGTACATCCTGCAGGCAACCTTCACTGTCGGTAAACGGCACGATTCCCAAATAATCCGACATAGCGCTATTCCATGCTTCAGGCAAATCTTTGGCTTTTAAGCTTCCTTCAATCAAAGCCTTTTCTAATTCAAAACGCAGCATAACATGTAAGCTGTAAGTGACTTCATCGGCTTCAGTACGAATAAAAGAAGGAGTTACACAGTTGATGGCTTGGTAAAATTCATCGAGATTTGTTCCGGAAGTCTGGGCGGGGAAATAGGCCTGGAAAATTGGGAAATAGTACTCCCAAAAAGCGCGACTGCGGCCGATAATATTTTCCCAAAGACGAGATTCACTCTCATGGACAGCCATGCTAGCTCCCCCTTCGAGAGGGGTATGAGTCCATTCTGCTGGTGAGCCCTGCTCATACAAAGCGTGGCCTGTTTCGTGTAAAGCTGTAAATAAAGCTTTCGTTACAACATTTTCACTAAAATTGTTAGTTACACGCACATCGCGAGTAGAAAAAGAGCAGCAGAAAGGATGAATAACCTCATCGACTTTGCCGCGCGTCCAGTCGTAGCCCATATCGCACATCAAACGATGACAGAAGCGGCGCTGCATATCTACAGGATATAAGCGGTTGACTATCCCCATCTTAGGCGGATCGGCTTGGGCAATGCGTTTTACCAAGCTGATCAGATGGCCACGCAATTCCCCAAAGACCCGGCTAACTTGAGAGGCGGTAAGCCCCGGTTCATAGATATCGAGCAAAGCATCGTAAGGGTGTTCTGCTCCCCCTAGAGCCTCAGCTTTGGCGCGGCATAATTCTATAACTCTCTCTAAAGGACCGCAGAAAGAATCAAAATCGTTATTCTGCCTAGCTTTCATCCAGGCACTTTGAGCCTTAGAGCAGGCCGCAGTCAGCTCTGCAGCTACCGATGCAGGCACCTTAGTATCTTTATCGGCACTCCGTCTAAGTCGACGCAATAAATCAGCCTTCACACTAAAATTAGACAAACTGTAAGGAGACGTCTCCAGCTGAGCCTCTCCCTGTCTTTTTTCTTCCTCAAACTCTGCCTCAGCTTCATGAAGAGCCGTAAGATATTCTGCAGAAACTGAAAGTTTATGGGCTAATTCGGACACGACAGCCATTTGCTCAGCTCTGGCCTCATCTGCGCCAACAGGCATGCCCGTTTCTAAATCCCAGGTTAACAGCTCTAAAATTTCATTTAAGCAGTTAATTTCTTTAACTTTTTTCAGTAAACTTTCGTATGCCTTACCCATAATTGTATCCTCTCTGTAGCAGCCTGATACCAGCCAGCTTAATTGCCGCTTATTCTGTAAAGCTCAGCTCTACGCCTTAATTTAATCACAGCTTAGATGCAGAAAAAGCTGTTCATGAAGCGGAAGTACGACTAGAATTTTTACCCACAGTCCCCCCGTCTTGCCTCCTTTGTGGTGAGTTTTTCTGCTTTCTGCTAGTTATTACGCCTAAATCATTACTAAAAATTATTATTTTTGCCTTCTTTTAATAGAATCAGACGGCAGCAAAAGAGGGAATTGCCCCAAAAGAGCTTCCAACTTACTGATATAGTAAGCTGTATTCTCATCGGGATTATCTTTACAATAGAGCTTCAGCTCCTTGGCATTTTCAAAAATACGCACGTTCTTTTTAGTTCCGGTAATATAATACTGCACCGCTTGGCCAGCTCCGAAGCTATGGGCCGATTTTAAAGCTACTTCATAGGCGGCAGCCCGATTGCGGCTGCTCTTGGCAATTTTTTTCAAATAATTTTCCAAAGAATCGTTGAGGATTTCCGTTTTACTAAGTAAGTTGATAGAGATTTCATGATGGCAGATTTTATCTTTTAAGCAGTTAATATAATCGGAAGCCTCGCCTTCACGTCCCTGCAGTACCAAACCTACCACATGCTGCAAAGCTAAACGCAGGTAAGGTTCACGAGCGCGGGAGCGAAAAGTGGCGCCGCTAAATGAAAATTTCCCTTTTTCATCTAAAAGTACGTAATTCTTAGTAGTATGCGAGTACATCGAAGGATAAAAGCCGTCTAGTTCTACGTTAATTCCTTCAGGGAGGTTCTCATTTACTAACTGAGCAATACGGCCGCGGTAGTTTTCAGAATTGTCCTCCTCATTGGGAGGAGCCTGAAAATATACTCCGTCAGTATCATATTCAATAACTCGGCAATTCATCGATGTCAGCTGCTTAATAATGTCTGATAGAATCTCCCTTCCCAATCCAGTCACTCGGGCAGCCATAGCAAAATCGGCAAAGTTGCCTTGTGAAAAACCTAAATAACCATAAAAAGAATTAATCAATATTTTGAAAATACTCTGCAAAGCATCATAAAAACGAACTCGCTCCAGATCAGAATCGGCTCTTTCTCTTTCTAAACGCATCAGCTTTTTAGCTTGCAGCCTGAAACTCCTCAGCTTGGCCAATAAGTTCAAAAATAAACCCAGCTCATCAGTTTGTGGTCCTAACCTGTAACTTAGCATTATAGACGGGTAAAGAGACTGCACATCACAGTGGTAAACATTGTGTACTATACCTTCCACTTCCTGACCGGCAGCAGCTCCAGTATACTCGCAAGCCATCGGCTTATCAGGGATACTGACGCCGCAGTTTAAATAATGGCGCAAAAACAGACTGTTAATTTTGGTGGCGGTACCGCGCAGAATAGTATTTTGCAGCGAATAGGGAAAAAATTGCGCCTGCAAGTAGAAAGGATACAACAGCGCACCGCTAACGCGTTCTAAAATTTCACCTCTGAAAGCAGCCTGCTCGGCGTCTGAAGTGAAACTCAAATTTTCTTCTCCCAGGACTCCTAACGATTGAGCAGTTTCCGCTAATGAAAAAGTTTCCAATTCTCGGAAAGTTACATCGCGCAGACGAGCCAACATAAGCGTATCAACTAATTCACGCCCCCACAGCTCCCAATAAATATAATCGTATCGTTTACCAGCGATAGTAGTGTAAGTTTTGCGCCCTTTAGGTTCTTCGTGCACTCCCTTAGGCAGCTTCCTCGAAGAATTTTGGCCTTTGTTTCCAGGGAAATCGCGGCCTAACATTAGCTTAACCTTACAAGCTTTAGCTCTGGCCTGCAAATAGGGAAGAATCTCATCGTATAGACCGTGGCCTTCGATAATATCTGGGTTCCAGGCCTTTACCGTAGCAGTAAAATCTTGCAGTAAGGCGGACTCATTTTGACAATAATCAGTTAAATTCAAAATTTTTTCTTGACCGCTAGATAAACGCAAGCATATGGAACTTATCGGTTTCTCTGTGAACAGATGCAAATTTTCACAGCCTTCGCCAGTAACGCATACAGTTATGCCCACACGTAGAGCTTCATTAAAAGGTAAACCGTTAAAAAGACAGAAGCCGACTTTAGTCAAATACAAGTTTGTTAAATCGCTGCTAAAAATTTGCGCTGCATTGCCTAAATTTTTTTTAATTTCTTTGCTCAGAAGGGAAAGTTCCTCAAAATTATTGGCAGAAACGATGCTGTTAAAGTATCCGTTCCCTTGAAGTTTTACACTATCGTAAGACCCGAACTCACTAAATTTTATTACCTCATTCCAATTAGTATAATGAAGCCATAAATAAGGACGGAAAGGCTCCGCGGTTACCTTAATAGGCTCGCTTTCATACAGAGGATCGTCGAGCTGACGCCGCTGCCAAATGTAAGCTTCACCACCTGCTGACGCAGCGCACACAACCCGCGAACGCGGATAGGCCCCCCAAAGTTCAGGACAGCTGCCGTCAGTTAGAATGTTCACTGAAGAAATGCGCATCTGATCCGCTTTCATTTTTGTACCTCACGTATTAGGCTGCAAATTATTTTGAGTATCCGGACCATAGGACGTCCGAAGGGGAAAGAAACAAAAACTAAGAATAAGCACGGGGTATTCTATAAAGGAAGGCGATTGCTCCCCCTGCTTGCCGACAATTTGAAGGCTTAAAGAAATTGCGTGTTTTTCTTCTTAACAGGTCCCGGAGTGGATAAAAAATTCTTTCTAAAAATTAAATTTGCAAATATTTTTCTGCCAATCTATCCAAATCTCTTTCAGCTCCATATTCCGTCTGTTTTAATTTACATACCTACAAAAGAATAAAAGGGAGGTACGCTCCAACATGTCAAGCACTTCTAAACTTTCTCTTACTCTTTGCAGTGCGGCCTTATTGTTCAGCTTATCCGCTCCAGCTATAGCTGATCCATCTGATATCAGCGGTATGGCCAATTTAAACCAGAATTCCTTAGTGACGGTGTCCGATGTTAAGGCGAAATCTGAAAAACCGCGCCTGCACATATTGCAGGTCAAAGATGACAAAGGAGTAAAATTTCAGCCCATTGAAGTACTGGCTTGGGATATAAATGGCGACAATTCTGTACAAAAAGCCAGCGATTTAGAAGCCATATGTCAAGTTCCCGGACGTCCCTATCACTTTTATGCTTTTGAAAGCGGTTATTGGAAGGGAGGAGCCGGCAGAGCCTTCGAGTTGGAAATAGGTCACGATCCATACGTAGGATGGATGGCCAGAGTCGTCAATGTTTTCCATCCTTTTCCTGAACCGGAGGACGGTACCACAGCAGACCACTTACAGATAGAGGGCTGTGCGGCCCTACAGGATGGTCAACAGAACACTTATATTTTCCTCGGCCTGCGCGGTGACTCAGATCATCCAGGACAATTAGTTGTCAAACGCTTAGAAGGCGATGTTTTAACTGAAATTGAGCGCAAAGATATCGATCTCCGCTCTTTCTTCAAAGGCGGCCGCAGCTGCTCAGACTTAAACCTGCAGCCTATGGGCGTAAACAAATTCCGCGTTCTCAGTGTAGGCACGATTGATAAGGGAGACTTAGGCCCCTTCGATTCCGTTATCTGCGAAGTGGGCACTATCGAATTGCAAAATAAAGGCTATAAACTTTCTATGCACAATAAACCCATAGACAAATACCGCTTCAGCGGCCTGAAAGTTGAGTCTCTTTGCGGTTACTTTGGTGAAAACGCTAATCTTTGCATAGGAACAGACGACGAAGCTTATCAAGTGGTATTCCGTCCCCTTCCGCGTATAGAATTGAAATAAAATCAATAATAGAGTTCTATTTACCAGCCCTCAGATGTATAACTCCGAGGGATTTTCTACAGCGGCTTGTATTCAACAAGCACTTTGTTGGAGCGGCCCAAGTGCCGCTCATTTGCTGTTAATATCAGCTAGAAAGGCGATAAACTTCATATGAAACTGTTCATCGCACAAATAAATCCTACTGTCGGCAACCTCAAAGAAAACAGCTCCAAAATTATGGAGGCGATCTCCAGAGCTAAAGCGGCCGGAGCGTCGCTAGCCGTTTTCCCTCAAATGGCTCTGACGGGATATCCTCCCCAAGATCTACTTTGTAATACCTCTTTTATCCAAGCGATCTGCGAATATTCCCGCCAAATAGGTGCTGTTTGCGAAGGCATAAGCGTTATAATCGGCTCGCCTCTCCCCCAGCAAACTGAACAAGATCTATCTCTTTACAACGGTTCTCTGTTCTTCACCGGAGAAACTGGCGCTTCGCCCCAACTTCTTAAGTCAACCGTTTTGCGCGATCATTCTTGGTTCAATGCTTCCAACTATTTTGAAAACGGAGAGGATATACCAGTTATCAAAGATCACCAAAACTTTACAATTATTCTGTCTACAGATGATGAATGCTTAGACGAAGATTTTGGCCTTTTTGTTGAAACAACAAAAAAAGATACAGCCAAGCCGATAATGATTGTCAATCTGGCCGCTCGTCCTTTTGAAACAGGTCTGTGGCAACGCCATATAACTTGTCTGAAGCATCAAGCTCAAAAGTTAGGAGCCTATATTTTAGAGGCCAATTTAATCGGCGGCCAAGATCAAATTATATTAGAGGGTGGATCTGTATTAATCTCTCCGCAGGGAGAGCTGATAAATCAGGCGCCACGTTTCCAAGAGTATACAGCCGTTTGGGATACTGACGCAGAGCCATGCCAACAGCCTGCTTCAGACAACTTATGGAGCGAAGAATCGGAACAGATAGAGGCTATCTGTTTGGGGATGGGCGATTATATGCGCAAAAACGGATTTACCGATGTAGTTTTAGGCATTTCTGGAGGTATTGACTCCGCTCTGTGCGCGGCCTTAGCAGTGAGAACGTTAGGTTCGGAACATGTCCATGGCATCTATATGCCTAGTTGCTACAGCACTGACATCAGTCAAGAAGAGGGAGCCAAACTCTGCCGCAGCCTCAATATAGATCTTCAGCTTCTGCCTATTGAAGGTCCTAGATCGGCTTTTACTGAGTTATTAGCGCCTGTATTTGCCGACCGTCCATTCGATATAACTGAAGAGAATATTCAAGCTCGCATCAGAGCCATTTTAGTTATGGCACTTTCTAATAAATTTGGGTGGTTGGCTATCTGTACCGGCAACAAAGCTGAAGAAGCTGTAGGTTACTCTACTATGTATGGAGATGGTGCTGGGGGTATAGCTCCCATTATGGATCTTTATAAACATCAAGTTAGGGCTCTCTGCCGCTGTTTAAATAAAGATGGAGAAATCATTCCCGATTTAATTATTACCCGTCCACCTTCCGCCGAATTGCACGAGGGACAGAAAGATTCCGACAGTCTTCCCGACTACGATATTTTAGACAAACTTCTGCAAGCTTACTTAGAAGAGGGCAAAACTAAAGCGGAACTTGTTGCTTCCGGTTTTGCCTCTGAAATGGTGGATAAAGTTGTCCGCCTGACCGAAAGAAGCGAATTCAAACGGCGACAAGGTCCCATTGGTCTTAAGCTTTCTCCTATGCTGTTAGGTCTCGATCGCTGTATGCCTATTACTAAGGGGATTAACAATCTGTAATTTTACTGTGTACTAACATGTTAGGCGGGCCGACAACTTCAGCAAGTTGCCGGTTCGCTTATTTAGTTAAAAGATTTTGTCATAAAACTTTTTTAACTCTTGAATTCAGCAAGTTCATTGTGAGAATATCTTTGTATGGGAATGGAAATTCGCGGTCCTAATTTAGGTACATACGATGCAGGCTATCTGCAAGCTGTCCAACGGGAGATGGCTCGCAGCGTCAAATCCAACATTTTAAAAGAAGTTGGCGACATCGAAGACCAGGTAGCCTTAGCTCTGCAAGGCAATCTGGAAGACATAGTAACCCTGTCGCCCGAAGCCAAAGCTTATCTAAAAAAACTGCGCAAAAAGCTTTTAGAGCACAGGGGGCTAGATCTTATAGGTGAGGAAGATGATGAGGAGGAGGCATCTCCAGAGCAAGATTTTAACGGTTTGCTCAACGATCTTGACTCTTTCCGAAAAAGTAAATCGGAACAAGAAGGGCAGAAAAGTCCCAAAAACTTAATATTCCCTTCAACTATACAACTTTCTGGATTTATTCCTCAAGCCCGTCCCCCTGTACGAAGGCGAGTATATTCAGCAGTGCGCGAAAATATCAACCGCATGATTTATTATGCTCCCGACGACAGTTCCCGCAGCAAAGTCCAAGACGAACTGGAACCGATGGGTTCAAAAATTATCTCGCAGGTTAAGTCTTTTGGAGCTCACATAATTGTTCTCGATCGACGTCAGGCTTTAACTCAATTAAAAATTAAAGGTATGTATGTTGTAGCTCCATCGGAAAAGACTTTCGACGGCCGCTTCTGGTCAGAAGTCCGTGGCCTTTACGACTCTTCCCGGCGCCTGCTGGTTATAGGCGAGGAGCAACTGGGACAGCCCAATCACTCGGTAGCCCGCCACGAGTTTGCTCATGCTTACGACAACGCTTTCAGTGAAGGTCACGGTCGTCGGCTTCCTCTGTCTGTGCAGTTATGGAATCGCTTTCGCCACACGCGCACCGGATTGGTGTCTAATTATGCGGCAACCAATCCAGCCGAATATTTCGCAGAAACTGTTGAGGCCTTTTTCCAACCATCTCTAAAACCATTAGTTGAACAGCGTGATCCAGAGATGTACGCCTACTTGGAAGATCTTTTTAATGCTTAATAAAGAGTTTTAGAGTGAGAAGGGCTTTGCCATCTAAAAGGAAAAAGCGCTCCTGCCGCTGTAACTACTACTTAAATCGAAAACAAATAACAATTTTTACTCATTATGTCAGGATTATTCCAGAGCTTATGAACAGACTCACCCTTACTGCAGCCGTTTCATTACTTTTTCTTGCTCCTCTGTCGGCAGCTTACGCACAAGAGCCTCAAGTTCATGGCAAGCTATATAATTCCTATACTCGAGCGGTAGCTCAAGCCAACCCTTGGGATAAATACCAAGCTGAACCTGCTGGCTCAGGCTCTAAATCGGCCCCAGATAATCTGCCTAACAAAGCAGCTAACCAAACTCCATCCTCAAATTCTAGCACCGGTTCGCTTGCCAATCCCTGGGATAAATATCAAGCGGAGCCCGCTGGACGGCACCTCCCTGCTGCTAAATCATCTTCTCCATCTAAGGCAGCCTCTATGCCAGTTCCAGCTACAGCTGAAGGTGCTCCACAAATAGAAGACGGGCTTCCTGCGGCTACTGGCGCCAATCCCTGGGATAAGTACACTCCCGCTCCTACCGCCTCTAAAGCAAAAAAGAAAAACGTTGCCAAAGTAAAAGAGCGCCCTGAGAAATTAGAGTTAGCTGAACCGCTGCCGATCGGTGAAATTCCCCAAGGAACTCCCGTGCTCAAAAACAATTTAGCCGTCGGCATCGACAACTACTTTGCTATAGAATATTCGGATCAATTAGTCGGCTATTCACATTACAAAATTAACCGCCTTTTAACCTTAGGTGGTCAATCCACTTATGTAATGGATTCGGCGTCTCGCATAAAAATGGGTGTCGATTCTGTACAAGATCTGAAATTTACCGCTAACACCCAAATAGATAAAAAGACTTTAGCTCCAGCTCTTTTCCTCTGTGTGCAAGGGGAAGCAAAAAGCCAAGAAGCCTTGAGCGTCAACTGCATATATTCCGAAGATTTTATCGCGCAAAACAACAATTATATGGGCAAGGAGCAGGGGTATCTGCAAAAATACGCTGATGGGAAGCCTCCGCTGCTCGTCTTTAACAATTTATGGGGGCACCTCGATACTTTCCCTGAACATTACTGGCTGATGGTTAGAGCGGCTTCTCAAGGAGGAGTTCTTGAGACTTACGATCCCATACTCCAAGGCATAGGCAAAACTATAGTTTATAAGCCCATTAAGGAGACTTGGAAAGATCGAAACGGTCAAGCTCACACAACTTTTGTCTATAAAATTACAGATGCGTTCTCAGCACCTTTAGCCTACGTGCGTGTTTATGCTAAAAATTACGAATTAGCTGAGATAAGAGAGATTGGCTCAGGTTTAGTTTTCCGCCGTTCTACTCCCGGTGTCGTGGCTGCAGTAGAAAAGTCGCCTGGACAGCGCATCAAAGCTAATGCAGAAATATCCAATGTATATTTTCAAGATCCTGATAAGCTCACATATTTGGAGGCTTTCGTTGATCTGCGTCTGCGCGGAGGAGAATTGGCCCAACATCAAGTTAGGGGCTACAAGCAAAAATTTTACGGCGAAGTCAAAGAAGGGAAAATTAGAGGACGAGCGGTCGTTCAAAGTGAGATTGAAAATAACGAGCCCGAGGCAAAATTTCCCTTTAATGTCGATGTACCACCTGAGCTTGAAAAGTATCTTCAAGCTTGCCCAGGTATTGAACTTGAAGTTACCAGCCTGACTACCAAAGCTAAAGAGATTACTTGGAAATCGGAAAGTGCCTTTCAAGCTGCTCAGCGTCTGAACGGCTACGTATCTAATCAAATAGGTGAAGGCGTAGCTCTTCCTTCAGCTAGACAGACTTTAGAGAACCAGATAGGTAATCCCGAAGGCAAAGCTCTGCTACTTACGGCCATGCTGCGCGCTCTGAAAATTCCGGCCCGCATGGTAGGTGGCTTGTCTTATAATAATGGCTCCTTCACTGCCCATCGCTGGGTTGAAGCCTGGCTGGGTCCTAAAGACGGCTGGATTCCTTTCGATCCTAGCACTAACGAATCAGGTTTTATTAACGCTTCCCATATAACTTTGTGGGAGAGCGGCGATCTGCAAGCTATGGATGTTTACGTTGAGAAGTTCTCTCCCCGTCCGGCCCGCACGACCTCGTATTTCAAAACTCCTCTTAAGTGGCCTATAGGTGAGAAACGAACCTACTTTATTTATCATCAGGGCAAACTAATTGGTTTAGAAAGTTCCCATATGTACGATATGGAAGTAAACGAAGGAGGAGAAACTTATAACTTTAAGTCTGAATCGGTCATAATTAGGGAGGATGCCCCCTTAATATTCGAGAGTACTCTAAATTTAAATCAAAACGGATTGCCCGTCTCATTCAGTTCTTCTGAAGATAATGGTCAACGTGTACATCACGAAGCTTTTAGTTTCCAGGGCACTAATATAGTCCAAAATTTATCCTTGAAAGATTCCCCATCGCTGCCTAGGCCGGCTAAATCTAAAATGCGGTTAGAGCGTGAAAAACAAGAAGCTGAACAGGCTACTTCGGCTAGACAAGCAGAAGAGGTTATGGAGAATAATCCACCTGCTCCTGAAACCATTCAAGTAGACAACTCTTCAGATTCAGAGGTTGTCCAGTCCTCAACTACCTCAGCGGCAGTGACCAATTCAGCAGTTCAGACTCAGGACAATAATACAGAGAAACTAGCAGAAGCGGCCTCTGCTGATTCTTCTAAGCCTACCGATCCGACAGAGCAGAAAAACTCTCAATCAAGCTCTGACAAACCTACTGACAACGAAGTTAATAGCAGCGAAACGGAACAGTTAGGGCAAAGTTTAGGAGAGGCGGCTCAAAATTCTCAGCAAGATATAACAGGATCAGACGACTCTCCGGAGCCAGCTGTTTCTGATGAGGCAAAAGCTGCAGCAGAAGCTGAAGCCCAAAAACAAGCAGATTTAAAGGCCCGTCAAGCAGCTAAGGAGAAACTTATAGAAGTCAAAGCTTGCTACGACGAAGCCAAGCAGACGGAAGCAGCTAAACAGCAAGATAATTCAACTCAAGAAAGCAGCCCTTCCTCTCTTCCAGATGAAGATGCAGAGATAACAACGAGGCGGATTCCTTATTCTGTAGGGACCTATCTTGTTGATCCTCGCTTCCTTTCTCAGTGGGCTTTAGTTGTCGAACAGAGTCCTGCAGTAGCTTCTGAGACGTCATCGGAAGCCTCAAATGACGCATCTGCCTCCCCTTCTATGCCTAACGTTGATCCCAATGTTGGCGTCGTCAGCTCCAGCGAAGTTATTGTTCCGCAAAGCAGCTCAAATACATCTACCAATCAGTCTTCGGAAGCGGGAACCGCTGTAGGTGAAACTGGAGCCGACACTTTCAGTCAGCCTAACCAAAACGAAGATGAAAACGATGAAACCTACAGTTTCAAAGCTTTCATTCCCAGCTCTCTAAAAGTGCAAGATCTGACTCTTCAGAGGGCAGACGCTGATGAAACTATAGTGATGCCCGACGGCACTGAAATAGAGGCGGCTAGACTCGACACAGAGAAAGGTATGCTTTTCTTCATGGATCTAAAAACAGGTAAGGTAGTCAAGATTAGCATTCCAAGTCAAAATTTGGAAATGTATTTAGAAGATACCCATTTTGAGCTCTAAAGAGAGTTAATGGCAAAGATCATCACCTGAAAATGATTCCCGGAAAGGGCTTAATCTTATCCGGATAAACTAAAGAGCGAGCACATCAAATTCGTTTTCTGCTGATTTGACGTCTCGCCTTTTCGTGTATATTTCAGCAGATCATACCTAGGTAATTATTTGTGAGTTTACGATGAAAGTTTTAGTAGGCCAAGAGGGCCGATACATGTTGGCAGAACGATTGGGCAAAGGTGGTATGGGAGAAGTATACAGGGCTGTAGGTAATAGCCGCAACACTGATGTAGCTATAAAAATACTGCTTCCAGCTTTATGCCATCGAGAGTCTTCTCGCAAGCGCTTTGCTCGCGAGGCAGAAGCGGCTAGAAAATTAAATCATCCTGGCATTGTCAAAGTTTTAGACTACGGTCAATTTGATAATCGGCCTTTTATCGTTATGGAGTTAGTTACCGGACAGTCACTGCGCGAGTACGTTCGCAATAAACGTCCCCTTCTCTCTCCAGAAGAGCTTTTGCTCCTCACCGCTGATCTATGTGACGCTATTCAACATGCTCATAGCAAAGGTATTATCCATCGCGATCTGAAGCCGGATAATATTTTTGTCACCCATCAGGGCAAAATTAAAATTTTGGACTTTGGCCTAGCGAAACTGAGTTTAGATACAGATTTGACCGCTTTGACCAGATCGGGGACAGCCCTTGGAACTTGTACCTACATGTCTCCAGAGCAAGCTGAAGGCAAGGAAGCCACTCCACGCTCAGACCTTTATTCAATAGGCGTGATGCTCTATGAATTTTTTTGCGGCCTGACTCCTTTTTCTGCAGCTGAAGCCTCCGAAGTATTGTACATGCAAGTAAATCGAAATCCTAAGCCTCCCTGCGATGTGGATCAGCATATACCGTTAGAAATAAGCAATCTTATTCTCAGGCTCATGAGTAAAAATCCTGAGAATCGTCCCAGTTCAGCAGCGATCCTTAAAGAAGAGATACGTACAATTATCAAACATTTACAGGAAGGCACTGTTAACTACAAACAGAACCAGATGTCTGATTATATAAATGCTGCCAGGCAGGCCCAACTCCAGCTGCAATCTAACCGACAGACAGATAGTTCAGATACTCTAAATCTGAATATAAACAGGGATTCAGAACAAGAAGAAAATCGGCCAGATGCTTACATAAATCGAGAACGCTACGCTGTTCAGCTGGATTACCAAGAAGCGGCTTCTTATCCACAGAACTATGCAGCACGAGTTACACCTAAGATAGAAAAATACAACCTTCCTAAACGAGTTACAGTTCTATCTATGTTAGCTCCCATAAAAGATATACTGCAGTCTTCCACCATGCTTAACAACCTTTCTAAGAGTATAGGCGAGGCTATGCGCCAAGCGGTGGAAATAAACGGAGGCTTTGTGCTTCTGAATGAAGGCTCCAATTTAAAAGCAGCCTTTACCGATGAATATGCTGGTACAAGAGCGGTTCGTTCTGTTCTCAGAACTCAAATGACTCTCAGACAGATCTATCGAGAGTTCGGTCTATATCAGCCCCCTTGTATGGCATCGGGTATTTACTCCGACGTTATACCTCCCTCTGTAAAAGGCTCATTTACTAAGGACAATTTAAGAGAAATAATTATCGGTGCCGTCACCTTAGGGAAATGGGCCAGCAAATATCCAAATGCAATTTTTATCTGCCTTGAGAGTGTCGATGCAGGTTTACGCTGCCAGAAAGTACGCACAATTTGCCTGCGCAATCGAAAAACTCCAGTACAAATATGCAGAGTTATAGAGCTCATGCAATAAGGGCTAACTTTAGTTCCTATTAGCAAAAATGACCTAAAATCAACCTATAAAGGCTTTTATCCAACAGGATAGAAGACCAGCATTTGGCTCAAAATATTTTCTGACTTACCATTGTTGTCTAGAGACAACTGATAAGTTCAGAAGGCCCAACAAATGCAACGTACAGGTGAATTGTGGCTTACACACTTATTTGCTACATTATTCCGCTGATATTACTTGTAATAGCTCTCTGCATGCTGATCAGCGATCTTATATTTATGCGCCGCGAGAAGAAGAACGGTATAGAAACCGGTTTCAGCTCGGTGTGGTTTATCGTACGGGTAGTGAAAATTATCTCCATCCTAGGAGTTGCTTACGCGATGTACACTCTGGATCCGCAGTTTTTACAAGCCCGTCCAGAAAATGCTCCTCCTGCAGATGCAGCAGCTCTCAATTCCTACAATTGGCAGTGGAATATAATTTTTGTCATGATTTTAATATTCTCTGCTTCATTTGTAACTGATGTATTCGGCCGTCTCAGGCTGCTGCAAACGAGCGAAGATAAAAGAGCTGAAAAGTTTTTTCAACTGAGTACGGATCTTTCTTCAGAGCATCAGTCATAATGAAAAAATATATTGTAAGCTAAATTTTCTTTGTAATACAAGGAGAGAAAAAAATTATGACCGATACTATGCGGCCTCAGGACAGCAACGACTGCAATTCTGAGCAAATTATCACTTCCAACGCAGCGTCCCTACCACAACCACCTCAAATTAACGTAACAGCCGCTTATTCTATGAGCGAAGTAGAAAAAGAGGCTTTAGCTCAATCTTTAAACCAAGCTATCGACCATGCAGTTGACTGGTTAAAAACCGAACAGACAGAGCGTGGCTATTGGGCAGGATTTCTAAAAACGAACTCTGCTATCGAGGCAGAGTGGATTATGGCCATGTACTTTTTAGGTATTGACGATGATCCTAAGTACAATGATGTAGTCCGCTCTATATTAAACGAACAGCGTCCTGACGGTTCCTGGAGTGTTTATTACGGTTCTACCTATGGTGACATTAATGCCACAGTAGAAAGTTATACAGCCTTAAAAATTGCGGGCCATGCAGCTGATGCACCACATATGCAGAAGGCAAGACAGTGGATCATATCTAAGGGCGGTTTGAAACATGTGCGCGTCTTTACCCGATTCTGGCTAGCTTTATTAGGTGAATGGCCCTGGGAAGCTTGCCCCAATCTGCCTCCGGAAATTATCTTACTGCCCAACTGGTTCCCCATTAACCTATACAAATTCGCTAGTTGGGGACGCGCTACTATTGCCGCTCTTTGCCTTATATCAGCTGATCATCCGGTTAAAAAGCTCCCGGCAGATAAACGTCTTGATGAACTCTTTCCTCAAGGACGCAATCACATGGACTATTCGCTGCCCAAAGCCTCTACTCCCTGGGGCCATTTTTTCGCCGCAGCCGACAAGCTTTTAGGTTTATATACAGCAAAATCACCAATTAAACCTTTGCGCAAAACAGCTCTTAAGCTCTGCGAACAATGGATCATAGAGCGTCAGGAAAAGGACGGATGCTGGGCAGGTATTCAGCCTCCCTGGATTTACGCGTTAATCGGTTTATATACTCAAGGGTATTCAGTTGACCATCCAGTGGTCAAGGCTGGCTTACAGGCTTTTAATGAACCCTGGGCTTTCAAAACGGAACAAGGCACATACCTGCAGTGCTGCACTTCACCAGTATGGGACACCGTCTTAAGTTTAGTGGCTTTGAGCGACTGCAACGTAGAGGGAAGCCAGGAGATGGTCAAAAAAGCCCTGCGCTATACTCTAGATGAACAGATTATGAGTCGCGGAGACTGGCAGGTAAACAGCCCTCATACAGAGCCAGGCGGCTGGGCCTTTGAATACGAAAATGATTGTTATCCTGACGTCGATGACTCTGCCGTAGCCCTTACCGCTTTACTTCGCTATCGCAGCCAAGCACAAAATGTAGCTGAAATTGATATAGCCTTAAAACGTGGCTTCCAGTGGCTGAGAGCTCTGCGGTCTGCTAACGGTGCCTGGGGTGCTTTTGATAAAAACAACGATTGCGAATTAGTCTGCCAAATTCCCTTCTGCGATTTCGGGGAAGTGCTAGATCCTCCGTCAGCCGACGTCACGGCCCATGTTATTGAAGCCTATGGAACAGCCGGTCAAACCATTCACCAAAGTGCTATGCTCCGCCAAGCCGTCAACTATCTGCGCCAGGAACAGGAAGCAGACGGTAGTTGGTTCGGACGCTGGGGTGTTAATTATATATACGGTACAGGTTTGGTTCTGCCCGCTTTGCAGTCTGTAGGAGTAGACATGCAGAGTCCCTGGATCAAAAAGGCTGCAGATTGGTTAGTTTCAGTACAAAAATCTGATGGCGGCTGGGGCGAATCGTGTGCGACCTATATGGATCCTAGTTTGAAAGGACAAGGTTCTGCCACCCCTAGCCAAACAGCTTGGGCTCTAATGGGCTTACTGGCGATGGAAGATCACAGTTACGATCAGTACATACTAAAGGGCCTTAGCTGGCTGACCTCTCACCAAAAATATGGCTCTTGGGAGCAAAAAGAGTATACTGGCACCGGATTCCCAGGTTATGGAGCTGGAGCCCGCACGGAAATTAAGCAAGGTTCAGTTCTGGATCAGGGTGAGGAACTCAGCCGAGGCTTTATGCTTAACTACGCCATGTACCGTCACTATTTCCCCATGATGGCCTTAGGCAGAGCTCGGCGCCATTTTGCTCTGCCGATTCGCTAGAGATAGAATTAGACTGCCTCCCTAGCAGCATATCTGACTGGCCGACTTCTCAGCCCGGCCAGCCAGATATAGCTCCCAATTTTTTTTGACAAAGGAGCTTTAAAGGTGAAATACAAAGAGAAAATAGAGGGGCTTGAAGAGGCGAAGAAGCAGGGGGCTTTCGTGCGTTTAGGCTCTGATTACGAAGATTTTGCCATCAATTTGAATTTGGGCTGGATGCTTTACGATTCTATTGGCACATACGCCTGCCTCAAAGCCTTTCCCGATTTAAACGCCTCACAAATTTCTCGTGCTTGGCTTACAGATGACCTGGACAGAGCCCAACCTTTGCTCGATGTATTTGAGCTTTCAGATGAAGGAGCCGCTGAAACGGGTTATCCCGAACATAAAATTCTGCTCTTCTTCGGACCGATATCTCCACAAGCTCGCAGAGTCCGTTTAGAAGTGCAGCGTCTTGAACCTTCAGGTCCCGGACTCAGCTACCTCCACCCTATCGTTGATCCTTTCGCTTCTATGGGAGATCATCAGGCAGTACATATAATGGCTTGGGAAGAGCCAGATGATCCCATGGCTCCTATACCGATAGGAACTATTGCAGGGTGTTGGGCTTTCAATGTCGATTGTCCGCGCCGCAGCGGAACTTGGACCTATGCTAAACGCTTCCATCTTTGCCAAGAGATAAATATAGGCAGTGCTTGTATGTTCTTGGAGTTTTTAGACAGAGGAATTACCGGTTGGCGTTTGTCGAGTCGATTTTTATCGGGAACTAACCGCTTTACCGATCTGAATGAACTGCAGGCCATTTTGTGGGAAAACTCCTCCCCCGACAATTTTATTGCCCAGCTCAGCGAAGAGGGACTCTTAGACAGCTTTGCTCCTCCAGTTATGCGCATGCAGTTACAATGTGTTGATACTGACGGCACATTAATTAAAAATGCGCAACTAAACGATATTTACGGGCCTCTAGGGGTATTGAACAATAAGTTCTACCACTATTTTTCTCCCGATTTTGCGGAAAACGAAATTCCCAATCGACTGTCTATCAGCAAAATTATCGAAATGCCTCTTCCCAGTCCTTGGATATATAATTTTGATCCCAAAGATATATCCTCTATGCCTACAAAAGTGACTGAAGATCTGCCCTATTTTTCTCTTAAGCTCAAGCTCAGCATAGAAGGTTTGTATTGGGAAGACAATATGATGCTGATAGCCCCCATGGCCATTATGGATCAAGATTCAGACGCTCAAGTTGATCTGGCCGACTGCGCTATACGAAACCTGAAAAATGGTGAAGCTTGTTTCTGTTTGGGACAAAGTTTAGTCGATCTGCCCCAGCCTAAAGCTTCTTTGAAGAGAGATCAAGTCTACGGTTGGCAGTATCCTCCAGTTCATAAGCATACCCGCAGTGCTAGTTTTGAAGTGTACACCATCAACATTACTCCTAAAGAAAATATTATTATCAATATAGTACCCGTAGAGGCAGATCGCCAAACAGATCAGGACAACTACACTCTGCCCATGGCAGAAGATTTAGACGACTAAATTTGTTAAGCGATTCTGAGCTTTTTAACTTCTGCAGGTACATAAAAATAAAAAGCAAGGAGAACACAGTTAAAGTAATGGCTATAGTTGAACGTTTCTGCCGCTATGCGGCCATTGATACTCATGCCGATGAGGACAGCACTAGCAGTCCTTCAACTCCTGAGCAAATAGAATTTAATAAACAACTAAAAAAAGAGCTTATAGAAATGGGATGTCAAGAAGTTATCTTAGATGATTACGGTATCTTGACAGCTACTATTCCAGCCAATCGCCCCAATATTCCAGTTATAGCCTGGCTGGCCCACGTAGACACCTCTCCAGAAGTCGACAGCCGCAACGTTAAGCCCCAAGTAGTGCCTAATTACCAAGGCCAAGTTCTGGTCTTGCCCGGTGATCCTTCCCAGAAACTTGATCCAGAAGAATTTCCTGAGCTCAAAACTGTCATTGGTCATACTTTAATTACTACTGACGGCACAACTCTTTTGGGCAGCGACTGCAAATCAGGTCTAACCGCTATAGTTGAAGCTGCTGAGCATTTAATTAACCATCCGGAAATTCCTCACGGTGAAATACGCTTAGTTTTCTCAATCGACGAAGAAATAGGCAAAGGCACAGTCCATATGAATCCAGAGCGCATAAAAGCTGATGTGGCCTATACCCTCGATGGAGGGGCAACTTCCATGATCGACTGTGAAACCTTCTCTGCCGATCTGGCTGTAGTTACCATCGAAGGCATCAATACTCATCCAGCCCACGGAAAAGGGCACATGGTCAACGCTCTGACCATAGGTGCAGACTTTGTATCCCGTTTACCTAAGCTAATTTTAACTCCCGAAACCTCCGATGGGCGCCAAGGTTTTCTCCATCCTTACTCTTTTGAAGGTTCAGTAGGTTTTACAGAAATTAAAATTATTTTGCGCGACTTCGAAACTGAAGCTTTGGCCCAGTATGCTAAAATACTCACAAATATTGCAGAGAACTTAGCTGCTGAAAATCCACGAGCCTCCATAAATGTCAACGTAGTTAAACAATATCGCAATATGCGCGAAGGTTTATCTAAAGATCCCCGCGCTCTTGACTACGCAGAAGAAGCCATGCGCAGATTAGGCATAAATCCTGAACGCACTATAATAAGAGGCGGAACTGACGGATCTGGCCTGACAGAAATGGGGCTCCCTACTCCCAACTTATCTAGCGGTCAGCACAATATCCATTCACGTTTAGAGTGGACCAGCGCCGAAGAGATTGAACAGACAAAAAATGTGCTGTTGTCTTTAGCCCAAATTTGGTATGAGCACAGCTTAGATTAAAAAAAATATTAAGGAAAGCAGTTTTTTTACAATAATATTAAGAAAGACTGCCTGTTTGGTGGTATAATCTAGGCAGATGCGGTGCTAAATTGCCTTCTAAGCCTGCCTTAGAATTAGTTTTAGCAAGTATTAACGCTATTTTTCTAATTACTGCTTATCAATATTATTTAGTTCAGCGCAACGAAAGGGTGTACTACAATGGATGCTATTGGCGGTATCAGATCTGCTTCAGTTTCTCTCAGCGGCAAAGTTTCAGCCGGAGAAGTTATGAGAGAAGCCAATCACGCTATAAGCAAATGGGATTTGCAAAACTTAGGCTGGCGCGGATTCCAACAGCTCGACTGGGTGACCGACATTACGAACAAATACCCCGAAGCGGTCAATATTGCTCACACTTGCTCTTCTCATCAGCCTGGCTACTTAGATCAGGTCAGTGATCTTTTTGAGGGCATGCCTAAGGCCGATCAAAAAGAAGTTCACAAGTACTTCATCGGCAAGCTTGGCCTCGAGGAGCTTTCCTGCCGCAGAAGCGGAGCAGCCGGCGGTCTCTGCGACAAGAAGGGAGCTTATCTGCAAATTTGCCAGTTAACTAAAGAGCTCAGCAGCGGCAACTAAATTTTATACCAACCTGACTTATTAAAGAAATCCTCTTACTTGTACAGTGTAGGGGATTTTTTTACTTCTACAGCTCAGAAATACCTAAAATTACAGTCATGCTGCAGGCTATAATTTTCTTGTGTTGAAGCTCTGGCCTGTCATTTATAAGACTGTTTGTTTGTTGTATTATCAACGATTTATAAAAGATTATTAACCATCAACAGCACTAAAATGCTTATTAAGCGAGGTTATTTCTATGTTTTTAGAACGCTGTAGCGGAGTACTGCTTCATCCAACCTCACTGCCTGGCCAGTACGGAATAGGTACTTTCGGCCATGAAGCTTATGAATGGATCGATTTTTTGGAGCGTACTCAACAGACTCTTTGGCAGATACTTCCTTTGGGGCCGACCTCTTACGGAGATAGTCCTTATCAAAGCAGCAGTACTTTTGCAGGGAACCCCTATTTAATTAGCTTAGACAGCATGATTGACGAAGGCCTGCTAACTCGTGAACTTCTCATTGAAGCGGTAGGCTCTCCCGATTTCAATGCTAATTCTGACACTGTCGATTTTGGTTCTCTTTACAAGTGGAAACTTCCGCTTTTAAATAAAGCAGCGGCCATGTTCGATGAAGACTCCTCTTCCTCTTTGGCCAAAGACTACAAAAAATTCTGCAAAGAAAACAAAAGCTGGCTAGACGATTACTCTCTTTTTAGTGCTTTAAAAAAGAAATTTTCCGATAAAGCTTGGACAGAATGGCCAGATGAGTACCGGTTGCGCAAAGAAAAAGCCCTACGCGAAGCCAAGCAGCAGCTGGCTCCTCAGATAAAGTGCTACTGCTTTATTCAGTGGGTTTTTGATCGCCAATGGAATAAACTCCGCGCCTATGCTAATCAAAAAGGCATAAAGATTGTCGGCGATCTGCCTATTTTTGTGGCCATGGATTCAGCTGACGCCTGGACTAACACTTCCCTTTTCTGCTTTGATAAAAATTTAGTGCCCACTGCGGTAGCCGGTGTGCCACCAGATGGATTCAGTGCAGACGGTCAGTTGTGGGGCAACCCGCTTTATAATTGGGACAAACTTAAAAAAACTAGTTACGCCTGGTGGATTGAGCGCTTAAAGGCGGCTCTCAAGCGCCAAGACTATGTCCGCATCGATCACTTCAGAGGCTTTGCCGCTTACTGGGCAGTGCCTTTTGGCGAAAAGACAGCGAAAAACGGTAAATGGCTTAAAGGACCTGGGCTCGACTTCTTCAAGGCAGTTCAGAAAGCTTTAGGCAGCAATCTTCCTATCATTGCTGAAGATCTCGGACTTATTACCGACGACGTCATTCAATTGCGTGATACTTTTAACTTCCCCGGCATGAAAATTTTACAGTTTGCTTTTGGAAGCGATGCTAGAGCGGAGTATTTGCCGCACAACTATCAACCTAACTGCGTAGCTTACACCGGCACACACGACAACAACACCGCCCAAGGTTGGTATGCGGGCGATGCTTTTGAGAAGGAGAAAGATTATTTACGCCGCTACTTCTCAACCGACGGTTGGGACGTAGCTTGGACTATGATTCGCGGTATTTTCTCATCTGTAGCCCAAGCAGCTATTGTACCTGCTCAAGATTTACTTAGCTTAGGTAAAGAGGCCCGTATGAATTATCCGGGTAAGTCCATAGGGAACTGGAGCTGGCGCTTCCGCCGTGAAATGTTCAACGGACATATTGAGTGGCGTCTCAAAGAAATGACCTCAATTTACGGACGCGAGCGGGATAAACAGATCATTGTCCCAGATGAGGCCAGCCAAAAGGCAGCCGAAGCAGCCATGCACGCTGAATAAAAGAAGCTAAGTTGACTGCATAAAAAAATCCTCAGAAAATTTCTGAGGATTTTTTTCTTTTATCCAGCTAATTCCCAAACAAGATTGAGTTTACCATTTAAATCTACAAAAGTGCTGACTAAACGAAGTCCCTGCATAGTACTTACTTGAGTCAGATAGTCGCTCAGCTCATCAGCAGAATAATCAGCTTGCTCTAAAGTTTCGACAACATAAGCGTAAGAATTAGGCTCACTCATAGGCGGATTAATTTTTTTCCTTTCTATACAGTATTCTGCCCAAATTGCTCCGACTTTCATGATTCTAAGTAAGCAGACGCCTTTGCACTAAATCTTGATATAGTTTTTCCACGGACGTAAAAACTAAAGCATTCATGCCAAGTTTTTGAGCAGCTTCAGTATTAGACTGCTGGTCATCTATAAAAAGACACTGCTTGAGAGATACTCCTCCCTTAGCAGCAGCCAGTTTAAAAATTTCTGCCTGAGGCTTGCGCATGCCTTCCCTACAAGAGAGTACACACGGATTAAAAAGGGCATAAAATCCTATTTTTTCCAAAATTTCAGCATGATCAGCTATAATGTTGCTCAAAGCCCCCACAGCTAATCCGTTCTGACGCAGAGCTTCAACTAAACGTTTCATACGCTCATCGATACGCACCGTAGCTCGAAAAATGTTTTTCCAAAATTCCCCGCAGTTGCTAACAATACTGAGAGACCCTTCTCCACTTTTCCATAAATTCTCGCCTATTTTTTGCCAAAATTCATCAGAACTAATAGCACCAGTTTCAAACACAGGCAGCAACTGAGCGATTTCACGACGAAGAGGCGCCGGAGTAGTTTGAAAAGCAGCACAACCTAACTGTACATAGCGATCGAGTTCAGCTTCTACAAATACACCGCCAATATCAAACAGAACAAGCTTTATTGGTTTAGTACCAAAAAATAGCATGGCAGCACCTTCTTACCACTGATTATAATTTTAGGCAAATTTTCTCTATAAAAATAAAGCCTCCCTTTAGCCCCAAATTAGTTGCCCTTATTGAGCTTAAGGCTCAGCGTATCAATGCACCATAGTAGGGAAAACGTTTTCAAGCAAGAAACAGACAATCCGCCTGCGCTCATCAACAAACGGCTGAAACGTACAGACATAAAAGTTGTATCTGCAGGGATATACAAAGTAAAAAAATAAGCAGGGCAAATCACTTTAAGCGAATATGTAACGCAATCGGAACTTTTTCTTAGGCGATACAGCTATTCAGCTGGTTCCCAAGATAAAGCCGAAAATTTTATTTTGGCCCGCCAGTTAGAACAAATTGAACACCAACGATTCTTCAAACCACACTGTCAGCAATGACAATATCCAAATAAACTGGCCCAAGCTTGCAGTGTCATCATTAGGTGCCGTGGCAGTAATTTATTTATGTATATGGCTGCTCGTACACCTTTTTAACACGTTTTTTGTGCATAAAACTTCACCTTTTATTGGGCTAATTCCAAATTCCGTTCCTTTAGCTGTGGAGGGCAGCCCCGATCAGGTCGCGGAATTTTTGCAGAAGCGCTGCGGCCTTATTACCGATTTTGATAAACATCTGTCGCAGAAATATCCGAAAGCGCGCACTTTAATAGCTCTTATGCCAAGTGATGGCTTGGGCAGTTCTTTAGAATGTCAGTCTTATTTACTCGATTTAGCTTCCAATATCGAAGAACTGTGGAACAAAAATTACGCTTATCCAGTTTCAGTCCCTCCATTTCCTCCTTGTCCGGCAGGAGGACAGGCCGTTTACAGCAGTGATGAGCAACAATTTACTATTATCTGTACAGGGCAGCAGCATCGCACAGAATACAATTCATTTGAGGGGTTAGCAGCTCCAACATCTAAGGTCGCGTCTCTTACTCCAGCTTCTAACGTTCAAGCTCCTTCGAATCTGCCGGAGCGGTCTAACCGCAATTTTGAGGAAGCAGCTAAAGAGCGCTTAGATTCACTGCAAGACACCCCAAATGTTCTGGAAGCTATAAAGCGGACAGATATTTCGGCGAATATGCAAGCTCAAAAAACAAACTCTCTTTCGGAAGCGACCTCAGAAGAGAACGAGGTATCTTACTATGAAAAAACAATTACAGCTTCAGGTGATTTAGCCGAAAAATTAGACAATCAAAATATACCTTTAGGACTTCAGGATTTGCCAAGTACTTTCAAATTCCGCGAGCCCTTTATTATTGCTATCGCTAATGTCGAAGAGAATCTACCAGAATGCTTCCGACTGCCTAAATTTAAGAATTTACAAATATGGGCTTCATCTCCTGAAAGCGCCCAAAAAATTTTAGCAGGCCGTACTCCTAAGAGCGAATCATTGTTCTTAGAGTCGGCTGATACGACAAAATTTCAGATATTCTGTCGTAACTCAGTATTCAACGAGCTATTCCAAGATATACCTCTTAAACTTCCTGCAGACTCTTGGATCAGTCTTCATCAATCTACTGACAGCACTACTAGTAAAGATTGTTACGACGGCGAGATCGTTTTACCTGATAAGTATAAAAATCAGTTAGATAAAATCACTTCACAAAGCAGAGAAGCAGAAAAGCTGCTCTCCAGTCTTGATCCGTCCTCAGTTTCTTTCAGTGCCAATCCGAATATACTTAAATGGTTTTCTGTTCCCAATTTAGGATGGGGAATCGTCGCCAAACAAGAGGAACAAAGCCTGGAACTTCAGCCCAATTTAATGGGAATAAGCTTAGATAGTTCCAACCAGACGTCACTAAAACAAATCTTTGTAAATTTGGCCAAAGCTTTCAAAGGGAGAATCAGTTTTAATGCTTCGCTAAAGTTTGACACTGACCAGAGCGCCTCTTCTTGGTCAGCTAATAGCCCTCTAGGCCCAGTTATCCAAGTTAAAGGCCCAGAATTATCCGTAAAAACTGGTTCTTTATCTAAAAATAAAGCAGTTTCTCTGCCTAAAGGGCCAACCACTCCTCAAGTCTGCGGTTGGTATACTGTAAATACGGCTCCAGACCAAAAAACAGTAGTTGTCTTCTCCTCAGGTACAATTAAAAATGAAGATGACAAGAGCGAATGCTCTATGTGGTTTAAAATAGAAAAAAGGCACGAGTAAAAAACAGTCGAGCTTCAACCGCTCGACTGTTTTTTTTAGATTTAGTGTATAGCCCATACATCGCCCAACAGATACACTACTAGGGAGCTTGACTGTCAGTCAAGTCACATGATTCATCATCGCGTTCTTTAGGAATAATCCCCTTTGAAGGAGCAAGCTCTGTAAAATACTTTTCTTTAGTGAGGTGCATCAAAATTTTAGGCGCATCACTTTCTCCAAACCCATAACCGATTATGCCTTCTAAACTATGCAGTTTTTGACACTCTTCTAACCCCACTCTTTTAAAACAGCGCTGCGCCCTCAAATTATAATCAGCAGTATCAAGCTCAATTAAGTCTACTTTTTCTTCTTCGAAAAGAAAACGGTTCACTAAAGCCATCGCTTTAGTACCTACCCCGTGTCCCCGACTACCTTCACTTCCAATCATCAGACCAGCAAGAGCGATCTTGCCAATCCCTTGCATATAACGAAGATCGTATTTGGCTAGGCCGATAATTTCAGAGTTAAGATCGCAAACTATTAAAAAATAGCAAGGAGATTTAGGATTAGATATCAACTTAAGATAATTATTCCTAGCGAATTCGCAATCGTAATCACTAAAAACCTTAGCGCCAAAAGAATAGCGCATTAGTTCCTTATTTTCCATCCATTGCATAATGATATCTATATCAGAGCGCACTAATCTACGCAGCATCAACCCGAAATCAGAATCTGAAATTAGCACTTTTTTTCTATTGGCGTAAAAATTCAATATTTCACTCATATGAACTTTACGCTTTCTTACATGATTGCAAATATCTTGCTTATTTTTGACTTGATTGCTACTTTTGTTCGACAAAGTAGCATTAGCCTCATGAAAAATCAATTTATGATTATACAATTAAAACCTACTACCTTGGCATGTTATTGGCTGACAGCAGACTGTAATTGACTTTTATCTGCAGTCAGCATAAGTTAAGGCAAGGTAAAAACAGCTACAGAATAAAAAAATAGGGAAAGTTTTGTAATTAGATAAATTTTACCTATATTAGAGCTGATTGAGTAATCAGTTTCAATACCTTACCAACCTAATAGCTAAATGAAAACTGGCCTTTAAACTACAAGTTTATAGTAAAACTCATTTAAGACGGCTAACGGGGCTTCGTCTGTATAAAATTGCTGTTTTGGGAGAACAACTCATGTATAAATTACGGATTAACGGTCAAGAATATACTGCAGAACAAGATAAAAAACTGCTGGCTTTTTTGCGCGAAGATCTACGCTTAACTGCAGCCAAAGACGGATGCAGCGAGGGAGTTTGCGGAGCCTGCACCGTATTATCCGATGGCAAAAAGATCAAAGCCTGCCTAGTTCCCCTGAGCAAATTGCAGGGCAAAAATATTATAACTGTCGAGGGTATTCCGCCGCAGGAAATGCGCATCTATGAACACTGTTTTGCTCAAGCTGGCGCAGTTCAATGCGGTTTTTGCATTCCTGGCATGATAATATCGGCAAAAAGTTTATTAGACTCCAATTTAAATCCTACTGTAAAAGAAATAAAACAGGCCATACGCGGCAATTTATGTCGTTGTACAGGATATAAAAAAATTGAGGAAGCTATACTTTTAGCCGCTGAATTTCGACGCGAAAACAAGCCTATTCCTCAACCTCTAAAATCATTGCATATGGATGAACGGGCGAAACGTATAGACGCAGCTGAAAAAATTAATGGCTCTGGTCTGTTCACCGACGATCTCTATATAGAAGGGCTCGTTTATGCCAAGATGCTTCACTCAAAATATCCCCGGGCCCGCATTAACAAAATTGATGTAAGCCGAGCGGCAGCTGATCCTCAATGCCTCAGAGTTATCACCAAAGAAGATGTGCCCTGCAATAAAATAGGCCATATCAAATCAGATTGGGATGTAATAATGGGCGCAGGTGATATTACTCGCTGTCTCAGTGACGTCCTTGCCGTTGTCGTAGCTGAAAGTAAAGACCATTTAGATCGACTTTGCTCTTTAATCGAAGTTGACTATACAGAGATGCCCCCCCTATCCAATCCTTTTGACGCTATGCGTGGAGATGCTCCGCTGATTCATCCTGACGGCAATATTATGAGCCGAGCCAATCTTATAAGAGGCGATGCAGAAACAGCTATAAAAAACTCTAAATATTCGGTGACCAGAAAATATAAAACATCGTGGCAGGAACACGCTTTTATGGAACCAGAGTGCTGTGTTGCACAGCCTCAAGAAGAGAATGGCTTGCTAATTTATACGAGCAGCCAATCCGTTTACGATGTTAGACGGGAATGCGCCCAAATGCTTAAGCTACCGCCAGAAAACATTCACTGCCGAGCGACTTTAGTCGGCGGAGGATTTGGGGGCAAAGAAGATATGTCTGTCCAGCAATACGCCGCTTTAGCAGCCTGGATAACCAAAAGGCCTGTCAAAGTAAAGTTTACCCGCCAAGAATCTTTAGATTATCACGTCAAACGCCATCCCATGGAAATGGAATTTACCACCGCATGCGATGAAAACGGCTTTCTCACCGGCATGAAAGCTATCATTATAGCCGATACAGGGGCCTATGCCTCTTTGGGCGGTCCAGTCCTGCATCGTGCCTGTACCCATGCCGCCGGTCCTTACAATTACCAAAATATCGATATTTTAGGTATGTCAGTTTATACAAATAATGTTGTCTCCGGAGCCTTTCGCGGTTTTGGTGTAGCTCAAACTTGTTTTGCTACAGAAATGAACCTCAACCTGTTAGCGGAAAAAGTCGGACTTGATCCTTGGGAATTTCGCCGCCGCAATGTCATAAATCCTGGCGATACTCTACCTAATGGTCAGATTGCCGATCCCGATACCAATATGGCAGCCTGCCTTGACGCAGTCAAAGACATTTACTATGCCAATCCCTACGCAGGCTTAGCCTGTGGCTTCAAAAATTCCGGCACAGGTATGGGTAAACGAGATATCGGGCGTGTTCTGATATCGATAGAAAACGGCCGAATTCACCTCCGCACTTCAGCTGCCTGTATGGGCCAAGGCATCGGTCAAATGGTTCTCACTGAAGTATGCCATGTGACAGAGCTTGATCCTAGCCTTTTTGTATTTGAAAATGCAGATACAGTTCGGACTCCCAATTCAGGAACTTCTACAGCTTCACGCCAGACGGTAATGACTGGAGAAGCAGCTCGCCGCGCAGGGGAGAAATTAAAAGCGGCTCTATCGGGCGGCAAGACTATATCCGATCTGGAAGGGCAAGAATTTTTAGGTGAATATTCAGCCAAAACAGATCCTCTCGGAGCAGTGAAAGACAATCCTATCAGCCATGTTTCCTACTCTTACGGAGTTCAGGTCGTCATTCTTAATGAACAAGGGCGTATCAACAAAGTTGTTTCTGCTTTTGATGTAGGTATACCAGTAAATATTCAATCTGTAGAAGGACAAATTGAGGGGGGAATGCTTATGGGAGTAGGTTACGGAGTTACTGAAAAATTTGAGTGTATTGACAGTCGTCCTCAAAATAAATTCGCTACTCTCGGCTTAATACGCGCCCCTGAAGCGCCTGAACTTGAAGTTATAATATGCCGACCCCAAAAAGGTGATCAATCGCCTTATTCTCTTGGCGCCAAAGGATGTGGGGAGCTCTGTATGATTCCGACCGCCCCAGCCTGTGCTCATGCTTACTACAAACTTGACGGCAAATTCAGACAAAGTTTACCTTTAACAGATACTCCTTACCAACGCCGTTAATTTGATTATTTTCCCCAACTAAATAACTTTAACTAAAAAGCTACAGACTAGCGGTCAGACGACTAGGAGCCTATTTTAGTAATATAATTATCCTGCAAACGGTAAAGCAGGGCTTTTAAAGCAAAGCGCAGAAGGCAGGGGAAACTTGCTGTCTAGCTCACACAAGCAGGCAGCTTTTATTTAATTTATGACTTCGCTACGTCTGGCGATGGAGAAGAGGCATAAGTTGGCTAAACGAGATTATTATTTAGTTTTAGGTGTAGCGCCCATTGCTTCGCCGGAAGAGATCAAAAAAGCCTACAGAGCGCTTTCTAAGAAGTATCATCCTGATGCCAATCCTGACATGAAGAATGAAGCCGATCAAAAAATGAAGGAGCTGATTGAAGCTTACAACATTCTAAATGATCCGGCTAAACGCAAAGAATACGATTCTCAGCCTCAGTTCAAAGTGCGTCGCTTTGCTAAATCTTCAGCTCGCACTAAAATAGACAAAGGGACTGCTGCTAGTAAGAAACCGGATACTCCAGAAGAAGCCTCTCCAATTTTGCGCTGGATTAAGAAACTTTTCAGCAAGCCTGAAAATGCTGCTAAGGAGTTCCGTGCCGATCCGAAACAAGCTGACGTCCATTTCACTCTGGGTCTTTCTATGTCAGAAACTGAAAGTTTTATGGACCAAGCTTGCCGAGAGTTCAAGCTAGCTCTTAAATTTGATCCTAATCATAAAGAAGCTTGTTATAATATGGCTCTCATGCAATACAAGACCGGCGATTTTGAAGGTGCTAAGGCTACACTGCGGCGCTGCTCAGAAATAGACTCACAAGATCCGGCTACTAGAGTAATGATTAGTCTTCTGCAGTAAAACTATAAAAAGTCGGTGGCAGATCGCAACATACAAAAAGCAGGCTGTGTCACAGCCTGCTTTTTGTATGTTTATTCGGCAATTGCTGTTTTAGGTTTGGGGCCAGGATATTGAAAATAATTGCAGGGGATCATTCCATTGTAAAGCTTACGTCGGCGTTGGGCCTTACTTCCAAAGCAAGCCTCAAAATCGGGATGTGAGGAAATAATATAAAAAGACCAATCTGACCTTTCTTTATAGAGGCCACCTAAAACGGCGTATAAATATTCCGCTTCTTCAATGTCTAAAAGGCGCTCTCCATAAGGAGGGTTAGTAATCAGCACTCCATATTTAGCAGAAGAAGCGAAGTCTCGAATATCCCGTTCCTGAAAATTAATACCTCTACCTTCCAAACCACATTGCTGCAAATGGAGACGAGCCAGCTTCAAAGTTTTGGCGTTGTTGTCGAATCCAGCAATATGCAACTTAGTATTACGATCTAACAGATCTTCAGCTTCCTCCAAAGCCCGCTTCCAAACTTGGCTGCTAATAAATGGCCAACTTTCAGAGGCAAATTTTCTAGTTAAGCCAGGAGCCATATTCAAGCCTATCATAGCAGCTTCCAGACAGATGGTACCTGAACCGCAAAAAGGATCTATAAGCACGCGATCTTTATTCCAAAAACTTAGCTGTACTAAACCAGCAGCCAACGTTTCTCTCAGAGGAGCAGGAGCATTCCAAGTACGATACCCGCGTTTGTGCAACCCCGAGCCAGAAGTGTCCAAAAGCACTTCGCATTCATCATTGGCTAAAAAAACCTTAATAGGAAAATGGGCCCCATTTTCATCTAGAATTGTTCTGCGATAGCTAGACTGCATAATTTCAACTACAGCCTTTTTAGCCGTCCTCTGAATAGCCGGCAAACTGGTAAGCTTCGACTTGTAGGTGTGGGCGTCTACTGGGAATTCGGCGTTAACAGGCATAAGTTCAGCCCAAGGTATTTTTTTTAGGCCCCAAAATAGTTCTTCAAAATTTGAACAGGGAAACTTCTTAAGGCTCCACCACACACGATCAGCACTGCGCAACCACAAATTAGCACGGCAAATGTCGGCTTCTTCACCTACAAAACGAATCCGTCCGTTTTCAGAATGGACTTTATCCATATTTAGCTTCTCTAATTCGCGAGCGACAACAGACTCTAATCCTAAAGCACAGGAGGCTATCAAATTAAATTTCATATTATTTGCCTTACAATACTCTGTTCTGCTCCGGATTATTTTCCAGCTTACAACTGGACAAAGTACGCAGCAGATTTTTATAACAAAATTTATTTCAGCTGCAGAACAGGATCACTAAAAATATATTAAAATTCCCAGAGCCGGGGTAAATTAAACTACTAACGCTCCTCTCCCTGCTATTTAGCAGAGTAATGAACGCTTAACAAAAAGGTTATATTTAGCTGCATCTAACTCGAATACAAAAAGAAAGTGTCACTTAATTTATGAAGAAAAAGAAGCTTATCTATTTCAATATACTTATCTTGTTAATTATAGGCTTTGTCATGTCTTGTTGGGGAGCCAGTGCCAAAGCAGATGAGGTAAAATACACTATAAGACTAGCCGCTCCGGGCATGACGCCAGAAGAAGTAATAAAAGCCGTCGGTCAGCCCACTTTTAAAGCCAAAAAGAATCAGTCCTGGCACTATCGTAAAAAGCCTAACGCTCCTGTCAATTTAAGCGATCCCCAAATAACTTTCAAAGACAACTGCGCTTATGTTATTATCGGAGGTCAATTAGAAGCTAACGCAGTTACCATTCTTTCACGCGGAGACCGAGAAAATAAAATAAGTGAAGTCTTAGGCAAAGCTGATAAGATAGAAACAGGGGAAATGCCCAAGGTAAAAATATATTACTACCATAAATTAGCATTGCAGATCGTGACCCATAACGGTCAAGTCATGGTTATGCGCTTCAACTAGATATAGAAGCAGCTCAAAGCAGTACTATTTACCTTAAGCAGCATAAGGCCGCCCCCAACCAGAGCAGCCACGCTTCATTTAACTCTTTAGAAGCTCCTAGAACGTCGCCGGTGACTCCTTCAAGTCGGCGACGGCTAATATAGCTAATTAGCCAAGTTAAGCAAATGCCTGACAGCATTAGGACAGCGGCCTCTTCCTTATAGATTAGGCCTTCGCAACGGCCATAAAGACAGCTAGCAATAGTGGCTGCAGTAAAGAAAATTAAAGCGGAGACCAAGACATGAACGGGCTTAGTTTCACTGACAACATTGCCAGCCAAACTCTCATTTTCACGGGCATATTTATTAAAGGCAGCCTGCGCTACCATAAACAAACTGGCTGCAGGTGGAATTAAAATGAGCCAGTCCCAAGCTCTAAAGTAAAATAGCACTGCTGCTCCACTTATTTTTGCAGCTATCACTAATATTAAAGCTATAGTGCCGAATGACCCGATATGAGAGTCTTTCATAATGCGCAGCGTATTCTCTTTAGTCCATCCTCCTCCCCAACCATCAAAGGAGTCAGCTAAACCATCCAGATGAAATCCTCTACTCAGAAACGCAGCGGCAGCAGTGTAGGCGATTCCCGCTAAAACAGATACAAAAGCGGCAGCTATGTCTGAAGCAGGATGGCCCAGCTGAAAAAGCAGCCATCCTGGCAGCAGAGAAACTAAACTAACAACTAACCCCACTAAGGGGCTCCACATTAATACTTGGCCATAATTGCTGGAGTTTTCTCCCCAACAGGGCATAATGCTCAAAATTCTGAAGGCCGAGGCTATCCCCCACAACTCACACAGACTCTTTTTATTCATAATTTTCCTTAAATTCGTCAACCTGTACAGGATTAACGAAAGCTTAAATTAGCTGCTGGGGCGGATAATTCCGCCCTGGTCTATCCGTACTGGGGGTTGCTTTTAATGTAAGCGGAAGTCCAGCTACAATCAGTACAACTTGATCGGCCAAAGAAGCTATATATTGATTGAGACGCCCTTGGCGATCGCGAAAAAGACGCGATTCAGCTTGAGCCGGTACGAGTCCCCATCCCAATTCGCTGGAAACAATAACCAAATCGAAGGGTAATTTTACCAAAGTCTGCCCAAAAAGTTTTATTTCTGGAAAACAATCTAAACTATCATCAGTATAGGTTGCTATTTTGTCCTGTTTTTCAAGAGTTGCACGATAGGTCAGATTACCTAACCAAGTGGTTAAGCAATCTATAAGTACCACTTTAGTACCATTTTTTATACTTAAAAGAGCTTTGTCTAAATTGTAAGCTTCTTCAAGCGTATAAAAAAGACCGTGCCTTCTCTCTTGATGTTTTTTTATACGCTCGGCCATTTCCTCATCGCAGGCAACTCCAGCAGCCAGATAGCAACGCTGGGAAGCCTCTTCTGCTAAAGACACAGCGTAATTTTCAGCCCAACCACTTTTACCGCTGCGGGCTCCTCCAAGGACTAACGTAATCATAAATAATTAAAACCTCAAAGCCGAATCACCCTTTATTCAAAGCCTATAAAATTGGCTAATTTAGGATGAGAAGATAAGGCCAGTTCATGATGGCTGCCACAAAATTCTCTAAGACACTGATACCACTCGTTCGGTGAAAAAACTTCGAAAGTTAACGGCAATTTCCGTATTCTTCCCCAACAGTCAGCATGTCCAAATTTAGATTTTTGGTTTAAAAAATTGACTAAAGCAGATGAAAAAAGACTCAAGTCAGTCTTATTGTCTGTCTGTATAGCTATATGATCAATTCCGGAATACTTCTGCACCCCATGCAAATGGAGAGCTCCTAATCTGGGCCATATTTTAGACCAAAAATTAGAAGAAATACTGCCATTCTTCCAAGCATGGCCCAAATCGAGACACACAGATAACCCTAAACGATTAATCAACGGCCAAATTAAAGTGTAGTCGTAACACAAATTCTCTACGCAGAGCAGATCCGGCTGCAGCAGTCTCATATTTAAAAAGGCTTCAGCCATACATTCAGTAACTTCCAGCCAGCTTTGCAAATCGGCAGCTGGGCACTTAGATAAAGCTTCTGATTCCCAATGCCAAATATAGGCCCGAGGATTAAGACAGCTAAGAGCTTCTGCAGCCCTGCGCCATTCATTCAGAACCTGCTGCTGCCATCTCTTATGTAAAGGATGAACGTTCAATGAAGCCGGCAAATGTACAGTATAGCTGCAGCTAAAACGCTCAGCCAGATCAACCATTTCCTGCAGTTCCGAAGGGCTGGGATAATTGCTTAAACCGTCGTACTCATAAACAATAATTTCAATATTGTCAACATAAGGAGCCAGACGGCGCACATTGTCAATAATAGGAGCTTCCCAAGTACACCCGGAAGCCCCTACAGCCAGACGTTGCCAAATAGAATCCACCTTTACAAAACTGCCTCAGTTTTTCTTAATTTGCCTTTTGTGCTTTGGCCTCCAAGATTGTGCCTCCGACATCTCCCATTCCTTCTTCTTCAGAGCTAGTTACCTCATTAAAAATAGCTAAGGCTTCTTCAATTAAAGGCCAAGCTAAAATAGCTCCGGAGCCCTCGCCTAAACATAATCCCAAACGCAACAGAGGAGTAAGTCCCAAATACTCCAACTGCAATCTATGCGCAGGCTCATTAGATTGATGAGCGGCAATCATATATGGACGTATACGGCTATCAATTAAATCTGCCACTAACAAAGCAGCCGTAACAATAACTCCATCAACAATTATAACTAAACCACGTCCCGCCGCCTCTAACGCACCACCAGCAATAAAGGCCAATTCAGCTCCACCCATGCGGGCCATTAAATCGATAGGATCATCTACACTGCGACTGCGCTCCATAATGCGCTTGACAACTTCCCGCTTAGCAGCTAAAGCGGTGCTACTCAATCCAGTTCCTTCACCGACCACGCTTTCAACATTCAAGTTTAAAATATGTCCAGTCAACGCTGCCGATGGAGTAGTGTTAGATATGCCCATTTCACCGAAGATAACGGATTTTGCCCCCATATCAGCTTGCTTAGCAACAATATCGCGGCCATGTTCAAAACACTTGAGACACTCTTCCCTGGTCATAGCATCTTCTAAACTTATATCGCCAGTGCCGAATACAACCTTACAATTTACAATACCGTCTTGGGGAACGAAATTATGCTTTACCCCTACATCAGCCAAAATAAGAGGTAAGCCGTGTTTTTTAGCAAAAAGGCCGGCTACACCACCTCCAGAGACTAAGCTAAGACTATGCTGCCAAGTAACAGCCTGCGGCGCATAACTCACTTTTTGGGCAAAAACTCCGTGATCGCCAGCTCCTATAATGACCGTGGGTTTGCCTAAATCAGGCTTAAGACTGCGCTGTAAACAAGCTATCTTAACAGCAACTTTTTCCAATTCGCCCATAGAACGAGGGGGAATACTTTTGTGATTGAGATGTTCCCAACATTGCTCAGCAAAAGTTTCATCTACAGGTAAAACAGGGGTGTAGCTAAAAGACATGCGCAAAAATTCTCCATCATGACAAAATAAATAAAAAAAACAGCCCTTAAGGCTGTCTGAATGCTAACTGAAATTGTACACTTTGTGCTCCAACAATATTTCTACCATTTCGGCCGCACTCACCAAATATAAGCCCTCTCCGCTCTTATTACCTACCCCCATAGCCTCTGCCTCCTCACGCAAAGCGTAAATTTTGCGCTTAGCGAACATAGCTGCAGGCAACAAAAGACCGCGCCCTACTAAGAAAATATCGGCGTCGTTGCAATAGCCCAACATGCGACGGGCTTCTACAATAGAATCGCGCCCAACAATGAAAAGATCATTTTTTTTGTCCGTACCCATGTTCACCCTAAAGCCTCAAATGCATATCAGATTTTTTAATAAGCTCAGCCAGTTCTTCAGGCGAAATAACTGCACAGCCCGAGAACAAACTATCCTCAAGCATGCCTCTTATTTCTAAACTGTATTTATCTGCCCAGAAGCCGACGCCACGGCTTTTAGCAGAAGTCATATAAGGCACGACTGATTCGGTCAGCTGCGAAGCCACACATTCAGTAACACCGTCGCCGATAAAAACTATATCCAAATTGTGATCAGACAGGCCCCCCACTAGACCAACAGCAAAAGTTAGCACACTTATCAGACTGTCAGGTGCATAACTAGCTCTATTGACAAACAAAACAATATGTTTGGACTTATATTCACAAGGATAGTCGATCATAAGCACACCACCTGATCCGCCTGCCCGGCCATTTTGGCAATTTCCTCAAAAGTGACCACTCTGACGCCGCTGCAGACGTCTTCAATAGCTACTCCACGAGATTCTAAACAAGGGCTGCTGACTAGAACATCGACGCCGACATAAACAAACTTTTCCAATTTTTGCAGAAAATCGCCCTCATCTTCCTTCCTGCGCTTTTGCCTGCGCATGCACTGGTAAACGCCGTCGGCAGCAAATAGTATGCATACACTGTGTTCTTTCTCCAAGGCCGCTGCAGTCAACAAAGAAAGAGTTCTGGAACCAGTACTGGCACTCAACGAGCGAGTTACCATAAAACCTAGTTTAGCCACCTAAAAACCTCCTGCGCTTAAATCTAAATTTCCGATATTAAGATCTGCTCGAAGACGAATACTTCAGTTCCGCATACCGTTCAATGCGTTCAATAAACTGCTCGGCTAAATTACTGCCATCTAGGGTGGCCTCATGGCGCCCATCTACAAAAAGCAGAGCGCGCGGAGCCTCTCCCCGTCCCGGCAAGGACAAACCGATATCGGCATCTAGTCCTTCACCAGGTCCATTGACGATACATCCCATTACAGCAACTTTTAAATTGCTGAAGCCTTTGTAGCCTTTGGCTTTCCAAGCCGGAACACGCTCACGAAGATAACGGCCAACCTCTAAAGCGATGCTTTGAAAAAGTTGGCTCGAAGTACGACCACAGCCGGGACAAGAAATAACTTGAGGTAAGAACTGGCGCAGGCCTAAACTTTGCAAAATTTCCTGAGCGGCATAAACTTCTTGGGTGCGGCTTTCACCGGGCCTGGGAGTAAGAGAAACGCGTATAGTGCTGCCGATGCCCTCGTGCAACAGAATTCCCAAAGCAACAGCTGAACTAATAGCTCCTTTAAGCCCAGCTCCAGCTTCAGTTAAACCTAAATGGAGCGCATAAGGACAACGCTGATTAAGTTCATGATATACAGAAATAAGATCGGGAACGTTGGAAATTTTAGCAGACAGAACTAAATGGTCTGGGGCTATACCGTACTTTTCTGCTAATTTAGCAGAACTTATGGCACTTTCAGCCATAGTGTGCAGGAAAATTTCTTTGTCACTGCGAGGAGAAGCTGAATTTTTATTCTTCTCCATAAATTTGGCCAGCAGCTCTTTATCGATGGAGCCAGCATTAACGCCAATACGGGCAACTTTACCAGACTTGGCTATAAGCTCAGCCATAGTTTTAAAGTTATCGTCATGATGCTGACCAGCTCCCACGTTGCCTGGATTGATGCGCAGCTTGTCCAGGGCCTGCAGACACTCTGGATAACGACTCAGGAGCAAATGACCGTTATAGTGAAAATCACCCACTAAAGGAACATCACATCCGGCCTGACGCACTTTATCTCTAATGTAGGGTACGGCCTTGGCGTCATCGTCGTCTTTTACAGTAAAACGAACTAATTCTGAACCGGCTCTGGCCAATTCTAAAACTTGAGCGGCGGTCTCATCAATATCGGCAGTGCAAGTATTAGCCATACTCTGCACCGCCACAGGGGCTCCCTTACCTATACAAATATTGCCTATCCGAACAGTATATGCAATCATTATTAATTACCAGTTAAACACATCGGTTATTTTTGACGCATTATGAGTCCCCAAGCCGTAACGCTTGCCTATTCCAACAAAGATACTATCCGGGGGAGACGACGAACGCCATCTGAAAACCGCCGCCTTAAAACAGCACTCCACAAAAGATTTGCCAACTCATTCAAAAGCTGCCGCTTTCCGCCCAAATGCACTTCTGCGCCCACTTTGCCGAAACTGACTGGAACTACACAACGCCTTCAAAATGCACTTAACATTCTGTAATAAAGAAGGCCTCTCCTGCCCTTAGAATGGCTTAAACTTGTCCCTTTAGCCGCTGCTTTATACCTATATAATTGCCGCTACCCTGGCAAATATGCTAACCTGCTTCACATGCACAGTAAACTAGATAAAGTTAAAATCTTAACAATAAGCCTAACTTTATGGACTTTAGTTTGGCTTATCGGTAGCTTAAGTTGGAATGCAGCATCTTCTCCTTACTGTTTTGGAGAGTCCAGCGTTCTTAAGCTTTACGCTTATACAGCCTATATACAGGGACACTGCCAAGAGCTGATGCACGCTCCAGCGCTTTTTACTCTATCCCGACCTTTTATCGCTATATTTGGCTGTACTAATTTAACTTTTTCCTTGATTCAAGGCTCTATTTTTGTAATATGCGCCTTATTAACAGCCCATCTAGCCTCAAAGCTATACGGCTATAAAACAGGTTTGCTGAGCTTTATGCTGTTGACCTGCAGTTTAAGTACAGCCAAAGGTTTAAGAACTTTTCTCTTAGATTATCCCTCCGCTGTACCTCTACTGTTAATGTATTTATGTTACCTAAACAGTGATGGCTTCAAGAAATTGCTTCCTTGTCTGGGGCTGAGTGCTTCGATATGGCTGGGAGCTCAAACGAAGTACAGTTTCCTTCCCGTCTGGGCGGGTCCTCTCAGCGCCGCTCTGCTTATACCGCATTTACACCGAGCAATTCAGGCAACCAGACGATTGGGAGTCCAATTATCACCAGTAAATAAAAAGAATTTACGGCTGTTGTTCTCCAGCGTAGTTGATTTAACAGCTCTGGTTCTATTTACCTGCAGTGCCAAAGATTATGCCCCCCATCTGCAGCCCTCTTCTTCCTGGCCTTGGCTCCTGCAGTTAGAAGTCGCCCTAATTATTCTCTCTTCTATATTCAGTTTATATCAGTTGGAATTAATCAAGCAGGATCTTCATCCAGCCTGGCAGCGCTTGAATCGAGGTTTAGCTTCCTGTACTTTGGGGGCAGGTCTGAGCGCTTGGAGTTACCTTCCCCATCTGCAGGCTATTTGGGGTCACACTGAGGCTAACTACCATGCTATTGCTAGTCCAACATTTTTTCTTGTCAACATGCCTTCAGCCTGGATTAGCTACTTAAGTTCAGTTTGTCAAGAAAGTCTGGCTCCTCTGCCTTGGTTTTTATTAGCTGCGGTTGGGTTATGTCTAGTTTGTCTACACCGCAAACTACGAAGGCGCAGCCTGCCTTTTATAGTAGGTTTAATATTTGTATCTGTATGGCTTCAAACGTTACCTTGGGATCACGCTTATCAGCGTTTCTTTATTCCGCTGCTGCCTTGGTGGGCTATGTTAGCCGCTCATGCCCTACAATGCCTATTGCGAATTAAACTTGGACGCTATTTAGCAGCGGCTATCGTTTTTTACTTATGGTTACACGCTGCCTGTATCTGCTGGGCTTGGGCCTGTCCGTCAATCTCAAACTATTTGGCTAAACTGGATAGCAGCTATTTTTTAAGCGAAGGTCTGAGCCTAAACCTTCCCCAAGCCAAACGAACCGGCTTAGATAATTTCCAAGAAAGCTTTCATCCACTGCAGCCGCCGGGGCGAGAGCACCGTCTCACAAACTGCGGTATGTACAATATGAAGTTATCCGCTCTGCCAGTACTGCGGCAAACTTGGTTTGATAATTTGACAGCCCTATGCCGTGAATTAGCAGCCGATGGCGTCAGCACCCAAAAGCCCTGGTATTTAGCCGTCATTGCTGAATTTGAAGGCCGGGAACTAAAAGGAGAAAGTCCAGCCATGGAACTGTTCCTCTGGTGCGCCCAGCAAGGATTTAATAAAGAGCAGCTACATATTACGGGAATAAACAACCCGCAGGCTTATGCTAAGGCTGCGGGTCCACCAGAGGCCAAATCGTTAACCGTTTTAATTACTAATACAGGATCAGCCAGTCAGCGGCTACAGCAAGATTTATATCCGGCTCTCAGCCCCAATCGGCTTATTAAACAAACTAAAGATCAAGACAGCGGTTTGACGATTATGTACTTTGCTTCTTGTAGCAACCAAGAGCAAGTTAAATTCATAATTTTAAACCGCTTACGCCTATTTTAACCAGTGCTGCTGCCTAACTTTAATTGTCGTTTAGTCCATAACCAATCGTCAACAATTTCCGCTTATAAAGACTCTCTATTTTAATAACTTCATAATTGGTAACCGTTTTAGGCAAGATCTGTAAAACGGAGAATTGAAAATGGTGGTAGCGATCGGAGTATTTATCAAGCAACTCCATCATTAGCTTATTATTGCCGTGCAAGGAAATTACATAGTCGGTCCAACGTCCAAGTAGACCATTCTGACCATACGCCGATCTGACATATTGCTTACCAATTACACGATCGACAATTAAATAAACAGTATTGATTGAAGAAAGCGCCGTATGCCACGAATCGTAAACCGCTTCATTCTTGACAATTTCTTTTAACCCGTCATAAGTAAGAATCAAATTTTCAAAGTCGGAAAAGACTTTCTTGGCATTCGCCTGAATAGATACAATCGGTTTCGAATTAGTTGCTAAATGATCAAACTTGGCAGTATCTCCTCCCCAATCAATGACCAATTAGTCTTCATATTCATTTAAATACTCGGTTTTCCCTAACTTATAATTCCAGTTCTTATCTATTATCTTATCACGATTAGGGAAACCCAGCGGCAAAATATCTGTAGTAGCTTTATCTATTGGCTCTGGCGTATTTGCTTTATAGCAAGCAAAAAATCGGGCCAGATTTCCTCCATCGCCTATAAATGCACACCAGTATTTCGTATTAAGATGGAAATTTTCTTTTCGCAAACAAGTATATTCGAGCACCTTGCCAGCTTAGTAACAAGCTCTGAAATACTTATCTGATAAAGAATGACGGATCAGCAACACTTCTTGAGGATTCAAACCAACTTTTTGGAGAATATCTTTAAACTCTAACACTGCCATTATTTTGCTTCCCTTCAACTGTGATTGACTAAAAAATTATGATCGAATTGCCACAATTTACTTATCTTCAGGTGCTGGTTGATGCCAATTACTGGCGGTGTCTGCCCAGCCAATCGCTAACCGTTATTAACACTCTTTTACAAGCTTAATAACTTCTAAATAAATCTTTTACTATTGACCTAAGACAATTTTATCTCTGGCAAATGGGATATAACACAGTGCAAAATTCAAAATAAATGTTTTTACCTATATAAAAAGCATAATATTTATAAAATAAGGTATTAATATTCAACTTGTACCATAAAAAACCATTAAAATTTTGAAATATAAAATTCTATTTAATACCTTAATATTGCGGAACTTTATAGAAAAGCGCAAAAAAAATGCCTGCCGAGATAGGCAGGCAAAAGACACGCTGTTTGGCCGACAATTTTAGGAGTGTTGCTCTCTAATAGCTAAGAAAACCTCCAGATCTTCCTGAAGATCGCTACTAAGTACACTCCGTTTAGCCAAATTTTCCAATAAAAATAGAGCCGACTTATTTTCGGGAGGAGAGTTACGGGCCACTTCAATTAAAGTGTTTAAAATAGCACGATCTATTTCTACAGATAAACCGCCAAAAACCATTTTTGCGCCTTTGCTCAATTCTAACACACTAATTAAGAACTTTTGAGCGCTCTCACTCTGAGTCAGATCGAAACCATCTAGGCGTTTTTTAAAATCGCTTATTAAGCGCAAAGCTGAACGTTTGGCCATATTGAGAGTAAAATTCGAAAGATCGCGCCGCAGCAGCTCGCTCAAAGCTCCCCAAATCGGATTACTTCTGTAAGCATAGAGATTTATACCCCGCTCTGCACCATCAAACCAATCTTCTAAAAATGAGAACAGACGGAAAACAAGCATCTGGTGCAAACGTTCTCCAGCCTGAGGATGGCAAGCTGCTGCTCCGATTATGCGCAGAGCCAGCATTCTATCAGCATGATCCCAGGCTTGAGGATTTTGTACTCCGTCGCCTTCTGCTTCACTGCTGAGCATCCGTTTCATTAAATCGTTTAGGCTCGGCTCCTCGCCTTTCTTCAGAACGGTACGGCACAACATGGCCACAAAAGCTTCCGGATCGGCCAACATCGGGCCGTATTGAAGCATATCGGCAAACCCTTGCAAACAACAATGGAGCAAGCTTCGATCAGGTTCAGCCGCACTAAGAACTTCTGAAAAGATGCGCTCAATTTTTAAACGAACTTCAGTTGTAGAGGCTCTGTAAATACTGAAAAGAGCTTCCACTTTTGGTTGAGGATTATCAGCTAATTTTTCGCTAATTCTCTGTACCACTATAATTCGCAACTCATCGCTAATCAGAGGAGTCGATCCCAAAAATCCTAGGCTCTGCCAAACGGCGGAAATGACCTGGAGTTTTTTACTTTCAGCTATCTTTTCGGCGTCTTTTAAACTTGGGAAATCGATAGTTTGGCGTACCATTTCCTCTATTTCCGCGCGGTAGGCTTCATTTTGCATATCCTGGCAATGGAGCAGCTGAGCAAAAACACCAGCTTTAAGCGCTTCCCCACCCGACTCCAAAGCAGCATCTTCACTTACAGCTTTAAAACTGAATTCCAAAGCCGCTTGACCGCACGAAGCTAAGAGAGAGAGTACCGATAAATTGTCAGGTTCATCTAAATTACAGGCCTCATTAAAAAGGAAAGAGTAAGCAAAGCGCCATTTAGAATCGAGATGCTGCAACGCTTCTCTCACTTTAGGCAGATCAAGCTGATGAGTACGCACTAGAGCCAAAACTGAAGCCCGATCTTGAGCGAGCAAACGGTTCATAACAAAATCAGCAAAAACTTTTTCCATATGGTCAGAGCTTAAAGCTTCACCTCGAGCACAAGCTCCGGCCCATTTGTGAAATTCGGAGAGGAGCAGCTGCATTTCTTCTTCATGATGGTCATCAGTATGATGACAACCACACTCATAACATTCTGCCTCGGTATGCTCATGTTCGGAGCAGTGTTCTGCTTCATTCTGAATCTGACGGAAATCGCTCCACAGGTTTACCACAAATATGCGCCTACTCTCATCAAGCTCAGCTAAAATATTTGGCCTGCTTATAGCTTCTAGAATAGCCGACCCTAAATTTTTAAAAGTGGCCCGCAGGCGCCTGCTCAAGCCAGCTTCCTGACCGTGTTCCAAGAATAGCTGCAGCAAACGCTCAGTCAAATATTGATAGGCCTCATCGTCTTTAGGCAGACGAGATAGAATATTACCGAAAAAGGCTACACTGCCGGGCATATTGGTATTTTTCAAACGGCGCAGCAGATAATCACCTAAATTAGGGAAGTGCGGAGCTAAATCAAACACAAAAGCAGAAAGGGCAAAGCGCTCTGCAAGTTCAAAACTATCTAACTGATCTAAAAGGGTATCGAGAAATGATGTCAATTCAGAGAACTCCGCTTGCTGTTCTTCAGCTTGACTGTGCGCGGCGCATTTAGCTATAAGCGGTGCCAGATGGGGCAAACTAGGCAGTAACTGAGTCCTGAAATCTTTTTCCTTTACCAAAGGAAGCAGAGCTGACAATAAAATTGTACCTAAAATGTTGTGAAATTTTTCCTGCTCTGGTTGATCAAAATAAAATAGGGCGTCTTTAAACTTTTTTAAATCGAGACTGAGCATACTCAAAAGAGCCCGGCCCAAATCGCGGTTCAAATTATCCCTAACCTGCTTAGCAGCTTCGCGCGAAAGCTCAGCCTTGCCTCTTTTGAAAGCGGTAATCAATAGTGGGGCAGGATCTTGATTACAAGCTAACGAGGCTCTAAATAAATAACGGAAGGCTTCTATTAAATCGACAGTTTTTTCACTATCTAACAAAGTGAGCGAAGCGGCTTCCAAACGGCTTCGTTCCCAAAGTACACCTTTTATAGCTGCAACATTAGCTTCTCCCAGTACCTTCGGAGCCACAGTACCAACAGAAACTAGGGCTTGGGCTTCGCCTACTGCTTCAGAAGGAGCTTCATCTTCAGTGCGCACCACAATAGCTCCCTCAATTTTTTCCGCCCAAGCTCCCAGAGGTTTCAGTAAGGCATTGATCCTCTGTGTATCGTTATAATCTAAATTATTCCATCGTTTATCGCGCACACAACTCGCGAATTCGGACGACTCAGCTACTTCTTCCAGAAAGGCCATCGAAAAAAGGATTGACCTACGTCCTAAAGAGCACAATCTAGCTCCCAAGCGATGATTCAAATTTATGTTTTCACTATTGAGTGAAGCAATAACTTCAGCTACAGAGTTATAAAGATTAGGATTAAAAATATCTTGGCTCATAAGCAGAAATCTTTCCGCTTTACACCTCTTACTTCCTACTAACGACTCAGTAGGACGACTTAGCGAGGTTAAATAACATAAAATTAGACTGACAATTTCTTCAGCAGTTCAACAAATTAAGGTCCGGCAATTTTACTCCTTAATACCTAAACGAAGGCTACAACTCGAACATCACGAATAAACTAGCGGTCGTATCTAACGGAAAGGACATTTCTGTAACACCTTATGAGAAAAGTAAACAAAGTCATTTATTTAGTTATGGCCTTCCTGCTGGGCACCTTCGGAGTGCATAAATTCTATGCGGGCCAGAAAAAGACTGGATTTTTATATCTGCTGTTCTGCTGGACCTGTATACCTACGCTCTGTTCTCTTTATGATTTTGTCGTGGGTCTGCTCAAAGCAGAAGACGACGAAGGCAACATAATCTTCCATTGAGCGTGCCATGATTGGTGACTCAACCTTAAAATATAAACAACATGTCCGTATTTAATTGCGCCTTAAAGACAACCGATCCCCTCACTTTCTTTAACTGGCGCAGCACTCTAAATTTTTTAATGTGCAACCTCAATTGTTCACATTATCTTGAGCTGGCTAAATACGAGGTTAAGTCCACTTTTTCCATGTTGTCTTTTCAAGACGGCTACCCCAACCGTTGGAACTGCGGAGCCTTTGCTCTACCTCTAGCGGCTTACGCCGTCTTCACTAATACAGACAGCCTCTATATTAAGAAGCGATTTATACTGAACGAGCAACCATCGCTAAATATACAACTCTCCTGTTCTGCAAGTGAAACTGTGTATCAACTGCGCTTGTCACTCTACAGTCCCGCCGTGCTGACTTTAACACCATCTAACTCAACCTGGGCTAGGTTATGTCTTAATACGCTTTCCTGCAGTGCTCCTTTACCACCAACTTCCCATCTTTTAGAGACTAACTCCGCCGAGTGGCAAAGATCTGTAGAATGGAAGCGCGCCTTTGACCGGCTACAATGGTTGAAAAAAGCTGAACGTCTTCTGCCTCAAATTAACAAGGATGAATGTACTACTGCCATGGCCGAGCTATGCGGGCGCCCTTCTATCCGCAGCTTACTCACCCAAGCGGAAAGTCTATGTTTTTACAAAGCTGTTAGTGTAATCGATAAAAACAACAGCAAATTATCTTTATCCGCCAAGCGGTTGGAAGGACAGCGCAGCAATTTGCTAAAAGGTTTCCACAACTTTTACCAAACTACCAAAATTCTAAGCGGAAGTACTCCATCTCAGATGGCTATGTTACGCTTGGCGCAGGCCGTCGGCTATGCGCTCAATTTATAATGCTTAAGGATCAAAGACTATGGCTTATACTCCCGATCTGTTGGCAAGTTTTCAACTTAGCCAAGAACAACTTGAAGAAACTGCTAAAACTCTTTCTGAACGTATCAACAGCGGTTTGTCCAAAGACGGCCAAGAAATTAAAGCCATTCCAGCCTATTTAGCTCCTCCTCAGCAAGGTATAAGCGGCACAGTCCTGGTTATTGATACTGGCGGCACCAATGTAAGAGCAGCCATCATCAAACTCAATGCCGACGGTACCCATAAGCTGGTTGCAGGCCCTGTACAAGCCTCTATACCAGCCGGACGCCAGGGTAAACAGATATCAGCTGAAGAGTTTTTTGATATGCAGGCTTCGTTGGCCTTACAGTTAAATCCTGAGGCCAACTTGCCCATCGGGTATTGTTTCTCTTATGCTGCTCAATCGACCCCAGAGGCTGACGCCCGCCTCATTCAATGGACTAAAGATGTACATATTGCGGGTGTAGAGGGTAACTTAGTGGGCAAGATGCTTCTTGAAGCTTTGAACCGTCAAGGATACAAAACCGGTTCAGTGGCAGTTTTAAATGACACTGTAGCCACTCTGTTGGCCGGCGCCGGAGCTAACGCGCACAATTTTGAACATTATATAGGTCTTATTGCGGGAACTGGAACCAACATGGCAGCGTTTGTGCCCGTTTCTGAAAACAACAAACTGAGCCGCTTACCCTGGCACAGCCAAAGTATGGCCGTGAATCTGGAATCTGGCAATTTTGTGCCGCCCTATCTTAATCAGTTTGATGATAAAGTAGATAAGCACCTCGACATGCCAGGCCAACATCGCTATGAAAAAGCCATAGCTGGTTACTATCTGCCCTTCCTCTACGCTCAAGCTAACGATGAAGACGAGACTTTCGATCCTTATAAAGGTACAGCACAGTTAGTAAAACTGCGTGATCAGCAGCGCGACGAATTAGCAGAGGCCATACTGAACAGATCAGCAGATTTAATCGCAGCAGGATTGGCCGGTTTGATTCGCGTTTTGGGCAGTCAAGGACGCGTATGTATAACGGCAGAAGGCAGCCGCTACTGGGCGGATCCGGCTTTAGCTCCCCGTGTAGCCAAACTACTTACAGCTCTTATTCCTCCTCAAGTTACTTTTTCTATCATAAAGGTAGCAGATGCCAACCTAATCGGCAGTGCCTACGCTGCTTTGAATATTGCTAAAAACTTTTAAGTTTCTGTATCACTTAACTACCACGGACCGAACTTTCTATACCTGAAGTTAGGTCCGCTTTTTTACGCTAAAAAACAGTATCTTCAAACTAAGAAGGTTAATTATCTTATGTATAGCCGCCAAACTAGCCTTATGGAAGGCATTCTTTTTACCGATATGTACCAGCTGACTATGGCTCAGCTCTACTTTAAATCTGGTATTCACGAACAAAAAGCCCATTTTGATCACTTTTTCCGTAACTATCCCAATTATGGAGAGCATCAAGCCGGATATTGCATTAATGCTGGCTTAGAGTGGCTACTCGATTGGATGGAGACAGCTCATTTCGATGACGAAACTTTAGGTTATTTAGCCAAAGAAAAAGATAGCTTTGGCAAACCCATCTTTGCAGAAGATTTTCTCGAATGGCTACGCAAAGAGGGCAACTTTAAAAAGCTCACTATTAAGTCTGTAGCCGAAGGGCGAGTCGTTCATCCTAATGTCCCTCTAACCATGGTTGAAGGTCCTTTGGCTATGGGCCAAATTTTAGAAACAGCCTTACTTAACTGCATAAATTTTCAAACCTTAATTGCCACCAAAGCTTCCCGTATACGCCACAGCTGCGGAAGTAAACTGCTCATGGAATTCGGTTTGCGCCGAGCTCACGGCTTAGGCGGCAATCAAGGAGCCCGCGCTGCTCTCATTGGAGGATGTGACTACACTTCTAATGTCGGTCTATCCTGCGCTATAGGCTTACCTCCTAAAGGAACTCACTCCCATGCTATGGTGCAAACTTGGATGGCTTTAGGATATTCAGAACTTGACGCTTTCCAAGCCTATGCCGATCTTTATCCAGACAACTGTCTTTTACTAATAGATACTATCGATACGCTTAACAGCGGACTGCCCCATGCCATAACCGTTTTTGAAAAGCTGAGACGCCAAGGCTATAAGCCTATAGGCGTGCGCTTAGACTCAGGAGATTTGGCCTATCTGTCTATTCAAGTCTCCAAAGTACTCGATGAAGCCGGCTTCACAGATTGCTGCATTGTTCTCTCCAACGATTTAGATGAAATGACTATCTTGCAGATTCACGCTCAAATACGCGATGAAGCCAGCCGCTGTGGAGTAAATGCCGATCGTATTATTAACCGCTTGTCTTACGGCGTAGGTACTCGTTTAATAACTTCCTCTGGTCAGTCCGCTTTAGGAGGAGTTTACAAACTAGTCGCCATGGAAGTTAACGGCCAATGGGTACCAGCTATGAAATTATCTAACTCTATTACTAAATTGATTAATCCTGGACACAAAACAGCCTGGCGTATTTACGATAAGCGCCATAGAGCTACAGCAGATCTTATAGGTTTTGCTGATGAACGCCCAGATTTAGAGGACAAGATTGTACTGCATCATCCCAGCGAAAAAAGCATGTTCCGCACTATTAAAAAAGCGGATATTAGCCGTATAGAGCCTATGTTAGATGTAGTTTGGACTGACGGCGGTCGCACCCGTCCGTCCCCCAGCTTAGAAGAGATGCGTCAAAATAGGATTAACGATCTGAATGCTTTGGACACTGGCGTTATGCGTATGCGAAATCCTCATATTTACCACATATCTTTAACGACAAAACTTTTAGAAGCTAAACTAAACCTTATCCATAAATTCCGCGATTTCACTGATAGCAGCCATTAACATTCTAGTCAGTAAACTGATCAACAACTAGTTTTTAAGCGAACTACAAAACGGCCGCACAGAAACAAAGGCCCTGGCTCTTTAGAGCCAGGGCCTTTACCATTATTTAGCCTGAAACTACAAACATACAGACTGTGTTTAAGCTAAATCATTATGAAGTTCAATAAAGCTTTCCAGCCACCACTCATATTTAGGACGGCGACAAGCTTTTTTACCTCCACGCTCATAGACATTTCTCTCAGTCATACGATCGTAGTCGTAGAAATCGAAGAATTTTATACTCTCAGGCTGCATACCGACAAATCCGATAGTATTGCCACCTTCTTGGAATATTTCCATTAATTTATTAACAGCAGCATCGGCCAATCTAGCAGCTAAAGTACGATCGAAGGAAGTAGGATCGCCTCCCTGCTGAATATGGCCGAGAGTCGCGTAGCGCACATTAAAATCGCCTTGTCCTTCAGTTTCGAACATCGCTTTAAGTACAGAAGTGCTGTAGTTTGACTTCTCATTATTAATAACTAAAGCCACTGTACGCCCTTCATTGCTGAACTGATCTTTCAATTTCTCAATATCTTTTAAAATTTCAGAAGCATTTTTGGGATGTTCATTTAAGTAAATGCACTCCGCTCCCGTAGCTAAACCGCTCATCTGCGCCAAGTAGCCGCACTCGGCTCCCATAACCTCAACTAAGAAAGCCCTCTTATTAGCTACAGCTGATCGCTTAATTTTATCTACAGAATCTATAATACAATTCAGAGCGGTATCAGCACCGATACTCAACTCACTGCCCGGCAGATTATTATCGATAGTGGCAGGTATACAAATTATAGGAATGTCAAGATGAGAGCCGTGAATAGCCCCGTCATTGGCCCTTCTTCTCTCCTTAAAGAGAGTATTAACGCACTCATAGGCTTCCCAGCCACCTATGACAATAATAGCATCGAGCTTTTTCTCTTTAGCAGCACTAGAAACATCGTACAAATCAGCAGCCTTAAATGAGGTGTGACTGGTGCCGATACGGGCGCCTCCTTCACAAGCCCAGCCGGAGACGCTCATCCATTCCATATATTTAAATCTGGGATCGTCATCAACAACATTTTGCTCTGAATGAGACTTCAACTCAGGCTCAAGCTCCGATTTAAATTCTAAATTGGCACTATCAACGGTAGGACACTTGATAAAACTAGATAAACCGCCAACAACTTTAACAACTTCATGTCCTCGAGCGATAAGCAAACGAGCAGCTGTACGCACAGCCATATTCATGCCGGGAGCAGGGGCACCGCAATGTACAATAGCTATGCGCTTAGGATTGGGAATCGTTTGTTTCAGTTCAGTAGCGTTAGCGATTTTGAAGAGAGCGTAAGCTTCAGCCAAGGAGCGGCTGCGCATCCTGAGAGCGCCGTCGTCTTCCTCACTAATACAAGCCTGCTGAGCCCTGTGAGTCTCTTCTACAGCCTGCATAAGAGGAATGGCAACTGGACGGTTGCCCTTCATAACTAAAACTACAGAAAGTTCAGCCTTTTCCCTAAGAGCATATTTTACGGCTTCATGTCCCAATAAACTGCCCAAATTGCGATCGTAAGCAGAAGGAGAGCCACCGCGCTGCACATGTCCTAAGATAGTTACTCTGGCGTCTTCCCCCTTGCCTGTGAGAAACTTCTGCACATAATCAGCGGAAATATGACGTCCGTGAATGTCGCGGGCTCCTTCAGCAATGATAACTATAGCCGCTCTCTTGCCGGCGCGTCGGCCTTTACTTAAAGCGGCATACATCTTTTCTTCCCATCCATCTCGACAAGGATCTTCGGGAATGAGCACCCATTCGGCGCCAGTGGCCAAACCGGTCATCACGGCCAAATATCCGCAATGACGCCCCATAACTTCCACAACAAAAGTACGCTTATGACTGGCAGCAGTACTGAAAATAGAGTCTACAGCATCGACGATACGATGCAAAGCGGTATCAGCTCCAATAGTGATCTCAGAGCCACAAAGATCGTTATCTATGGTACCAGGCAAACCGATAACACTAAGAAAAGGATGCTTTTTCAAGGCATCGGCTGCCACAGTTCCTGCCTCAACTAAACTTTTTACCGTCTTTTCCCACTCGCGGCGCAAAGTATCCGCACCAGTGAGAGAGCCGTCGCCGCCTATACAAACTAGACGATCGATGCCGTAGTTAACTAAGGTGCTAATAGCACGACGGCGTCCTTCCGGTTGCATCATGTCGTCGCAACGGGCGGTACCTAAAATAGTGCCACCCAAATTGATAATACCTCTTACATCTCTAGCTCCCAGTTCTTTGACTCCGCCATTTTCCGGATGCTGCAGACCGACATAGCCATTGTATATACCATAAACTTCAGCTCCGCCCTTGATAGCACTCTTGACAACAGCACGCACAGCAGCATTCATACCAGGAGCATCGCCGCCACTGGTCATAATTCCGATACGCAGTTTTTCAGTCATAATCACACCCTTGTTTAAAAACGAATGATGTAGATATTGTTTGCCCGTCCAAGATTTTTCCTGCCCTAAACTTATATTTTGTCTCTACCAAATCTGGTATTTATGCATTAAAATTAGGCTTATTTGTGCACATTTTTTTGATTATACTGAGAACTAGGCAAGAGAGCTGCTGCATTTTAGACTTTACCTGTAACAAATCGAAGCAGCAGCTTTATAAAAAATTATTGATCTAACAAAGCCCCAAATGACTCCGCAGGATGACTTTGACCGGGAATCTGGTATGGAGCATGGCTTAACAACTCAGAACTGTCATCACTCAGGAAAAGCAGATCTTCAATGCGACACCCACCCAAACCTGGCACGTAAATACCAGGTTCAATGGTAACGGTCATACCGGTTTTTAGTACTATAGAAGACTCACGGCGCAACCCTGGTCCTTCATGCACAGCGAGCCCTACTCCGTGTCCTAAGCTGTGGCTGAAGTACTCTCCGTAACCGGCTTCTTCAATAGTACGACGAGCGATGCCATCAACTTGACTACCTGTCAATCCCGGACGCAGCTGCTCTATAGCCAGGCGTTGAGCTTTACGAACTACAGACCAAATTGAAATCATTTCCTCGTTAAGCTGACCAACCCAAATAGTGCGAGTAATGTCGCTGCACCATCCATCGACAATGCAGCCGAAATCGACCGTCACCAGCTCGCCCTCCTGAATAATACGATTGGTTACTGTAGCATGGGGATAAGCTCCGTTAAGCCCCGAAGCGACAATAGTATCGAAAGAGGGTTTGCGTGCTCCACATTTCTGCATTTGATACTCTAATTCGGCACAAAAATCAGCTTCGCTGATTCCAGCTTTGAAGTGAGGGATAGCTGCTGCCCAAGCTTTATCGGCGACTTGGGCGGCTTTGCCTATGGCTGCTAACTCCTGAGCAGTCTTTATAAGGCGTATAGAATCGATGAGTGGAGAGGAACTCACAATCGTCCAGTCACTAAGTTCCTGTTTTAAGTTCAAATAATTATCTAAAGTTAGGCTGCGCCCTTCGACGGCTAAACGGCCGCTTGCCAACTTATCGGCCTGCAGTTTTAAGGATAGAGCCTGGGCTAAACTGCGGTGCTTATGAGAGAAAAATTTCACCAAGTCAGCTTGCGGACACTGCACTTCTGCCTGTGCCCAATAACGTGAGTCTGTAACCAGATATATACGGCCTTGTCCCACAAAAACGCAACCATCTGAACTGGAAAAACCAGAAAAATACCTGATACTTTCAGCTGAAGTAAGAATAGCTCCCTGCAAATTTTCTCTGTCTAAAGCTTCCTGCAGACGCTCAGCAGCCGTTTTAATAACTTCTGACATTTTTGAAAAATTTCAACCTCCTAAAATAGGCCCGTTTATTTAATTTAAACCAAATTTATATAAGCTTCAAAAACGAAACAGGCCTCCCCAGTCATAGTAATATGCTGATTATGATCGTAAGCTATGGCCAGACGACCTCCCGGCAGATGGACGACTACAGAATCGCCGCAAAGTCCAAGACGATTGGCTGCAGCAAAAGAGGCGCAAGCCCCCGTACCGCAAGCCAAAGTTTCTCCAGCTCCTCTTTCCCAAACTCGCATGTGTATATTATTGTGATCTTGGGGGATGACGAATTCGACATTTTGTCCCCCAGAAGCTCGACTTTCGTCGGGACTGCAGCGTTCTAAAGCTGACCCACAAGCGGCTACATCAGGCCACTTAAACTTCTTTTTTCTGCCCTTATCGTCATTTGCAACTTCCATAAGAAAATGGGGCAGCATTAAAACAAAGTGAGGGTTACCCATATCAATATCTAAACCGGTATATTCTGTACCCTCGGCGTCTGGTAAATGGCCCGTTCTTTCACCAAGGAATTGAGGCTGTCCCATATCGACTTTAACCAAATAAGGACTGTCACTTAAAACAGTAACCAGCTTGAGACTATTGCTAACTTTAACCGGCGTTTCCTCACCTAAAGCTATCCATCCTAAACGATGCGCCATAGCAGCAAGACAGCGGATTCCATTGCCGCACATACCTGCCAGACTGCCATCAGCATTAAATATAACCATATTGATAATATGGCTGTCATCTTGAAAAAGATAAATTAGACCATCGCCGCCGATACCGTAATGGCGATCGCACAGGCGCACTGCTAAGGAAGAAAACTCTGAATTTTCAAAATGGTTGCTAACTAAAATAATAAAATCGTTACCTAAGCCCTGCCATTTAAATAATTCAAGCTTATTATTTGAAGTTATATTCATAAAGCGGATCCTTCCTTATCTTTTCCAAGCCAAGCTTTGACCAAAGCTTCAGCCTGAGCTAACAAATCAGTTCCATAAGTAATTTTTTGCAAATGGGGTTCAGCTCTAAGCCAAGTTTGCTGACGCTTGGCATAACGATGCGTTGCAAAGCAGATTTTTTCCACAGCTTCTAGCAAAGAAATCTTACCGCAGACAGCTTCAAGCATTTCGCTGTATCCTAAAATATGCAGACGTCGCAAATCGTCGGCGTATCCTTCAGCCTCAAGCTGAGCTGTTTCATTCAACCAGCCTTTTTCTATCATTACATTTAAACGCTTATCGATGCGTTCATAGAGAACGGAGCGTTCTATATCTATACCTAATTTAAGCGTGTCATAAGGCGGAGGCTCTTTTCTGGAAACATCGCTAAAAGAGCGACCAGTTTTTATAACAACCTCTAAAGCTCTCGAGACTCTGCGTTTATTACATTTATCTATAGTGGCGTAAGTATGCGGATCTAACTGAGCTAGTTGGGTCAGAAGCTCCTCCAAGGACAAGTTATTGAGTTTATCCCGTAATTCTGGATCAGGAGGCAACTCTATAAGAGTATAACCGTCGAGGAAACCGCGCAAATACAGCCCCGTACCTCCAGAGATAATAGGCAGGCGACCTCGCTGCCAAATTTCTTCTACTACTTCAGCAGCCATACGCTTAAACTCAGCCAAACTGAACTGAGATTCGTGCAAACTACGTATGTCAATCAGATGATGGGGTATAGCAGCCATTTCTGACAGAGAAGGTTTAGCAGTGCCTATGTTTACTTTGCGATAAATCTGTGCAGAATCAGCACTCACAATTTCACCGTTAAACTTTTTGGCCAATTCCAAGCTAAGACTCGATTTCCCCGAAGCTGTAGGTCCCATAATCGCTAAAATTTTAGGTTTCATAATCCTGAATTTCTCCCATACCAGCCCGATACATCAGGTCAGCGAAATCTTTTGGAAGAGGTGCGCTGATAGTCATAAGGCGTTCTGTCAAAGGATGTCTAAAAGTAAGTTTATAAGCATGAAGCATAGGGCGACTTATTGTTAAAGTGTGACCCTTCAATTCGATACTAGCACATCCGCCATAAAGAGTATCACCTAAAAGAGGCAGCTTCTGAGCGGCCAAATGGGCCCTTATCTGATGCTTTCGTCCGCTTTGCAGCCGAGCCTCTAAAAGTAACAGGCCGCTACGTCGTTTGAGCAGTTTAAAATAAGTGCAAGCTTCTTTAAAACCATTTTCAACTGTATGAGGGTTGCGGCGCCAACTGACGCTACCTCCTCGCCTTCTAGGCTCTCCCAAAGCGTAACAGCATTTCCATTCACGAGCGGCCAGGTGGCCTCCAGCTTGCACTAAAGCCAAATATTTTTTTTCAAGACTGTGAACAGCAAACTGAGCGGCCAAGGGCACATTAGCTTCGGAGCAGCGAGTAAAAATTACTAATCCAGAGGTCCCTAAATCGAGTCGCTGATGGATTCCCAAATAGCCTGTTTGGCCATCTCTCTGCCTCAACATTTCCTGAAGACGTCCGACAAAATTATCACGATTGCCGTCAAGATTAGCATGCATAGGTACCCCAGCCGGCTTAAAAGCGACTAGAACCGCTTCATCTTCATACAAAATAGTAACATTTGCCATAAAATTTGCACTTTTTCTCCGCAGAAGTTACTTACCTGCCTCAAACCTCGATCTGCCGACACTAGATAAATTGAATTTAAATTCTGCCTTCAAAAATAAATACATGAAAAGAACAAACATGTATAAAAAATAAGGATTTAATATGGAAACATAAAAAATGTGTGCAGGTTTTAATTTTGTTAATCCCAAAATTATCCCCGTTGTAAGGCAACATAAAGCATAATTCAGAACTCAGATAAGATAAATAATAGCCCAGAAAACGCATATTTTTAGAAAGAAGGAAGGTAGCGTATGAGAAAGGCCCCTGTTACTCGCTTCGCTTGGCTCTTTTTAATACTGGCCTTATGCATGCTTCTGCCCTTGCAAGCTAATGCCAAACCAAGCAAGCATCCACCACAACTTTCCGATATAGAGCGAACCTTAGCTCCAATAGCTCTCTACCCTGACAGTTTGCTTGGTAATGTTTTAATCGCTTCCACTTATCCAGAACAAATTCGTACAGCTCAGGAAATACTCGACAAATATCCAAAAGACGACCTGGACGACTTAGCTAAAAGAGCAGAATCGCAAAATTTGAATGAAAGCGTTATTTCCCTTTTAGCTACCCCAGACGTAGTGCGTACTATGTCTAGCGACATGGACTGGACTTACGATCTTTCCAATATTTTTACTAATAAAAATGATGAAATGTACACGGCGCTGCAAAATTTGCGCCGCCTGGCCTACGATAACAAGAAACTTACCTCTAACGACGATGTGCAGGTAACTACAGAAAACAACTATATATACATTAACCCAACTAATCCCAATACGATGACTGTGCCTACTTACGATGTAAATTATGTCTACGGTCTCTCCTCTCCCAATTACGGGTACACTTTTGTAAATTCAGCTATTCAATGGGGCACATTTACCCTTTTAAATGAACTTTTCTATGGTAGCAGTTGGGACTGGAACGGGCGCCGCTTCTGGTGGGGCCCCGGTTACAATTATTACCGTTACTGGAATAATAATTGGTATCCTTGGAGATATAATCACCATTATTACAATCCTCCGCCTCCACCTCCTCGCCGTCCCAGCTATATTCCTCCGCCTCCACGCCCTCCGCATCATTACTATAATGGTAACCGCCCTAGCCATGGACGACCTCATGCAGACAGACCGCATCCCGGATACGGTTGGGATAAAGATCGCCCAGGGCGTCCAGGCAGACCGAGTCTTGACGGAGACAGACATACACGCCCAGACAGACCGAGTCTTGACGGAGGAAAGACCACGCGCCCAGGCAGACCAAGTCTTGACGGAGATAGGTATACGCGCCCAGACAGACCGAGTCTTGACGGAGGAAAGACCACGCGCCCAGGCAGACCGAGTCTTGACGGAG
>JBJEGD010000002.1:140433-184452 GCA_051874735.1 Candidatus Bruticola sp.
GGTCTTCGTCTGGCAGCTCAAGCTACACTAAACCCACCATACCTTCGTCTGGCAGTTCAAGCTACACCAGACCCGGCAGGTCTTCGTCTGGCAGCTCAAGCTACACCAGGCCCAGCAGGCCTTCGTCTAGTAGTTCCAGCTACACCAGGCCCAGCAGGCCTTCATCTGATAGATCCAACTACAGTAGGCCTAGCAGATCTTCATCTAGTAGCTCCAGCTACTCTAGACCCAGCAGATCTTCGTCTAACAGACCTTCTTCAGATAGAAAAGGCAGACACGAAGACTAACGATCAAATATAATTTGCTTATATTCAGCAAATGTACTTAAATAAGCGAGAACTGCTTAACTGCGCAGTACTCGCTTGTTTGTTTTGCATACAAGATGAAACAAAATGCAACTATTCAGCTTATAGCAAACAAACACTCAAGAAAGGAAAGGCTGATGTATGGTATTTGCTCAACGCAATAGCAGAAAAACACTGTTAAGCTTAATTGCCTGCCTGATAATTTCAGTTTGGCTGCCCTGGGCAGCTCAAGCCTCTAGCTATTCTAACCAGGAACTCGATAAAATTTTAGCTCCTATAGCCCTCTACCCTGACAGCTTATTAGGGAACGTTTTAGCAGCCTCAACTTATCCTGATCAGTTAATAGAAGCAGACAGCTGGGCTTCTCAACATCACTACGACAAGGCCTCTGATACTTTAAACAGTGTAGCTAATAAAACATGGGATGAAAGCATCAAATCGCTTCTCTTAACACCTGAAGTTATTGCGATGATGGTCAACGATTTAACTTGGACAGATAAATTGGCCCAAGCTTTCACTACTCAGCAGACTGAGCTCTGCAACTCTGTACAGAGATTGCGTCGCCAAGCAAAAAGTAATGGTGTTTTAGAAACAAATGACCAGGTGAAAGTAGTAGAGCAGAATAACGTTATTTCCATCGGGTCCGCTCAAAGCGATATAATTGCTGTCCCTCAATATTCGACATTAGTTTGTACACAAACATTCGATCCACTTGATACTTTTTTAAAAACAGCTTTAGTCTGGGGAACTGTGCGCACCTTAGATGCAGTATTTTTCGGTAGCTACTGGGATTGGCATGCGCATAACATTTATATAGGTCCCGGATATAATCATTTTTACTGGAACGGAGCTCCAACCGCCTGGTATCCTCATCCTCCAGTGCCGCCTCCTCCTCCACATCGAGATCCTCACCATCCGGCTCCTGCACCTTACGTACCAAGAATGCATCCCAGCCACAATCCTCCCCCACCTCATTATATAAGTAAGCAGAAGCTGTATCAGGATCGCCGTCCAGGTCAATATTACCATGACAAAAAACACCCAGAACCAGCTCCCTCGGCAACTCCAAATCGACCTGCGATTAAAGGAAATCCTAATTACCATTCTCCCGCTCACATAAACCAAAATACACACAGTAAGCAAACAAATGCTAATCAAGATGAACGGCCCAACTTTACTAACCGTCATTCATCTTTGCCCCAAGCAGATACTAAACACACAGGCGATCACAAAGCGCCTCATAACCTGAATCAGGATGCCAGACAGCAGGTGCAACATAAACAAAACCAAGAAGCTAGACAACAGCAGCACAATCTGAATCAGGACGCCAAACAGCAAGTGCAGCAGAAACAAAACCAAGAAGCTAGACAACAGCAGCACGGCCTGAATCAGGATGCCAGACAGCAGGTGCAGCGGAAACAAAGCCAGGAAGCTAGGCAACGGCGACTGCAAAGACCGACTCAACCTAGTAGCAGCCCAAATAGAGAACCTAGCACCAGATTGTCACGGCATAAAAGGTAGCCGCAGCTTTGTCCGCAGCAGAGATATACAAAAGCTTATCTAGGCTGCGGGCAGGGGAAAAAGGCTAAACTTCTAAAAGTACAGGCGTTTTAAAACAAGATAATGTTATTTGCCCCCATCGTAGATCACATCAAATCAGATGGGGGTGGGATTGTGAAACCACTATTATGAATACTACCACTGTAATTAGGCATTTTTTAGGCGCATTTCTATTGTTTGGTACCATGGTTTGGGGCGCAGCCTCAGGTACTTTAAGCGTTAGAGCAGCTGACGATCAGACCCCTATTTTGAAGCGCGAGCTCTATTCTATAGTTAAAAATGCTAAAATAGACGAAAAAACTAAAGTAGGCGTCTATATTAAAGTATTGGAAAACGGCCGAGTGGTCTTTTCCTCTGATGGTAATACTCCTTTAGTTCCGGCTTCCAATCTGAAGATTATGACCACAGCTGCCGCTTTAAGTATGTTAGGTCCTAATTACCGCTTAAAAACTGAATTGCGCGGTCCTTTACCTAATAGCAACGGCCAAATTGAAGGGAATCTCTATCTGCGAGGCGACGGAGATCCTACTACAACTCCTCCTTACGATCAGCCCTGTACTTCACCCTATTCTAAATTTATCGCCAATCTGAAAGCAGCTCAAGTTAGAGAAATTACTGGAGATCTGGTAGCAGATGACTCCGCTTTCGATCGCAATTTTCTTCCTGAAGGCTGGCTAGAACATTACCGCCTCGACGCCTTCTCTGCGCCAGTAGGCGGTTTATCTCTCAACGGTAATCTTATAGAAGTAGTAGTTTCTCCTTTAGGCTGTTATTTAGAACCGGCCTGTTCCACTATGTCTATAGAAAGCCAATATAGCAACAGCTACGATACCGCCGTGGAGCGCCCTAAAGGCAGCAATATAGTTAAAGTCTTAGGTGGCACACCAAGCGGTGAGATACGCCGTCAAATTTGTGTAGAGAACCCACCGCTTTTCAGTATAGGTGTATTCAAAAAACTTTTAGACAAAGAAAATATAGTTGTCCGAGGCAAGGTTCGTTTAATTGAGCCATCTGGAGAGGCAGCTTTGGTTAATAACCTGCCCCGTTACGGTCTCCATCTATCACTGCCGATTTCGACAATTATCCAAGAAACTAACCACGAAAGTGATAATCTTTTTGCCGAACACCTTTATCGTTCTATAGGTCAGCTAACATCTGGTCAAGGCAGTGCTGAAAGCGGCATGCAAGCGTGCCGACAATTTCTTGAAGCCAACAATATAAACAGCAGCGGGTTAAAAATGGTAGATGGATGTGGACTTTCTGCTAAAAATAGAATTTCCCCTAACCAGCTAGCCAGCGTACTAGACGCCATGGATCGCAGTTACTATCGCAGCTGGTATAAGGAAAGTTTACCTCACAGCGGACGTGGCACTCTGCGCGGACGCTTGGGTGATGTAGAACTTCGAGCTAAAACTGGCACTTTAGATCATGACTCTTCTTTAACTGGCTATATTATTACCGCCGCAGGTCAAGAGCTAGTCTTCTCTGTCATTGTCAACGATGCCCCAATCTGGATTGCAGTTGATACACAAAATAAAATAGCGCAGACTTTAGGTAGCTGGGACAGACGTCTTTAATCTAGTACTTAATTGCTCCCCCGCTTTATATAAAAAAACAGGCTACCGTATAAGAACGGCCGCCTGTTTTTTAGAATTTTTCAGCTAACCTTAACTTTTATGGGCTAATTTGGCACTAGAATCATGATTCAAACTTATTTCCTGTCCCCTACCGTGGTTAAAGGTGCTGACTATTTCTGCCATTATCGCTACAGCAATCTCTTCCGGAGTTTCACCTCCTAAATCGAGACCTATAGGAGCATGAACTCGCGACAGCCACTCAGAAGAGACACCATCTGCCAGCAAATGCTCCATAATAATACGCGTACGCCGTTTGCTGCCAATCATACCTAAATAGCCTAAATCTTTGCCTATCAGGCAGCGAAGACATTCTTCGTCGTGTTTATGACCGCGAGTCACTAAAACTACAGCACAATTATCATCCAGGCAAGGTTCTAAATCGGCAAAGAATTCACTGAAAGGCTTAGAAATAACCTCGATTCCTTCGGCAAAAAGACTAGGATCGGCATATAAAGGACGATCATCGTTAACAGTAACTGCGAAACCGCACATCTTGCCAATAGCGGCTACAGGACGAGAAACATGGCCGGCTCCGGCAATATACAAACGTTTAGAAGGCGCGATTAACTCAGCAAAAACTTCTACTTGTCCATCTTTATAGGGAAGCAAACGACATAAAGAGGCGCCACTATCCAGCACTTCCTCAGCCAAATTACGCAAAAGCGCAACAAAACTTTCATCGCCCGCATCTGACCGTTCAGCCTGTATACCATGACCAGGCCTATACAACCAGCGCCAACCAAGCTGCGGTTCTTCCTTTGAAGTAACTGGAACAGCGGAGACGGCCGTCCGATTATGTGAGCCTAAACAAACAATACTGACAACAGCTTCACCTGCATCGAGCAGATAGGTGAGCAGATTCTCAGCGATTTCAACCTTAGCAGGTTGGTCTTTAAAAGTTTCTACTAAAACTAAAAGACGTCCCCCGCAGATCATGGCCTCACCACCATCTTTCTGCACATCGCCAGTGTAAGCCAAATTAACATTCAGCAAAGCGTTGCCACCTTTACGGGCGGCATTTTTTGCTTCCTGCCAAGCCTCAGCCTCAGGACATCCGCCTCCTATAGTACCGACAACTTTTCCGCTGCTGTCAACTAACATTTTAGCTCCGGCGCCTCGAGGCGTCGAACCGTAAGTACGAACTACAGTTACCAGCGAAAAAGATTCCTGACTGTGCAAATAGCTGCGCCAACGCTGATAAAGTATACTGCTCACCTAACCGCTCCTTATGTAGAAAAGCCTGTAATGTAATAAAAAAATAGCTATTCCTGAGCGCCCGATTGCCCATTCTCCTGCTTCGGAGCCTCTACATCTGCGACCATCTCATTAGAACAAGATTGAGATAGCTCGACAACTGCTGCCGCTGACGCGCAGTCAGCACAACTTTTAGGCTGAGCAGGCCAAATACGGCTCAAATCATCAGCTAAGGCCAGATAATTACCGTTATAACAGACTTCTAAAAACTCTCCAATAACGGCGCCATCGGCTTTTACTTTTTGATGCTCAGGAAGAGCAGCCACACACTTACAAAACTCTTTAACAACCCGAGGCGCTAACTTAGCAGACTGAGTAGCCAGAGAGCCTACTCCCTCCACATAAGACCAGCTTTTGGCCTCTCCCCAAGCCGCCATCACGGAAGCAGACAAACTTGGGTCTATAGAATGTAAAAAAATCCAAGTTTTTTGCTCGTTGTTTAAACTTTCCAGAGAGGGTACGTCAGAGAATTTTTCACAGCTGTAAAGAATTAACATAGCCACAATCAGCGGCAGCAGGGCCAGCAAAACTCCGAAAGGAGTCTGCAGCCCGAAAACAGTACAAAATACAAGCATTACTTAGTACCAGGACGCTCTTTAAGCGTCATTCTAGGATGCTCAAGATGTTTAGGATTGTCAGGATTAACGCCTCTGGACATAGCTATATAGAACATCATAAACTGAGCTACAGGCAGCATCAGCAGTACGCGCGCAATTTCGCTAACTCCAGATTTGAGCTCTAAAAGTTCATCGCAGCGCGTCATCAAGTCGTTGGCTCCATCTTCAGCTATAATCAACCGATGCGATCTGGTGATAGCCAAATCAGCCATAACTCTCTCTTCTACAGCTCTAAATGAATTCGAAACCATGCCTACTACCAAAGTTTGGTTTGTAGAATACCCATAATAGCCATGACGGTACTCAATAAAGTAATTGCTCGTGCTGGGCAAACCGGCAATTCTAGAGACTAAGTAAGCCGCTTCTTGAGCTACTCCATAAAAGGGGCCAGAGCCCAGAAAAGCCACATTGCTGAGCTTATCCATCATAACAACCTGCTGAGCTCGAACTTGCCAATCTTTTAAATGTGCTCCTAAAATGTCAGGCAGAGCCTCCAGCTCTTTAAGCAACACCTGCTTACCGCAAAGCCAACCGACTAAGTTCATGCAAGCTAAAAGCATACCACTAGCCTGCAACACTGGCACCTTCAAATTGCTTTTAAGCGATGGGAAAGTTATTGAAGTAAGAGACAAACCAGCTTCCAAAGAGGCGCTATCACCAGCTTCAAAAGAAATAATCTGAGCTTTAGGATCGAGCTGCTTCAGTTTCTCAATTCCCCAGCCTAATTCCTGAGCTATATCAGGAGAGGAAATAGCCACAACTAAGGTACGAATACGGGCGTCGTAGGGAGGACGTCGTCCAAACATAATCTCGCTGGGAGTTACGGCTAATGAGTTTAAGCCGGATACCAAATGAGTTATCTTGGCAGCAGAGACAGCAATATTATAAAAGTCTGAAGTAGCCGTATAAACTACTTGTCCAAAGTTCTGTCTGCGGATCCACTCAATCATGGAAGCGCTGTTAGAGGCCATTGTATCTAAAATGCCGCGCCACACTTTGGGCTGTTCCTGCATTTCATTAAAGAAAATGGAACCTTTTCTATAAAGCATTGTATCCTCTCATTTCCAATCGATCGTCAACTAACTCCCAGCTATAGGAACGATCGTTTCTTATTATATGCTCTTCGGTCGTATCCAGCATTTTACAGCAGACTCTCCAAAGCGCAAACCTGAGTGCCGGTAAAGTATCTAGACAGAATTTGGAGATAATTTTGACCACGCTTAGCCATGCCAATAGATCCCCATTGACACATGCCGACTCCATGTCCCCAGCCTTGCCCTGAAATAACAATACATCCGGGTTCAGGCTTCAATTCGGCAGCTGAGCCTTCCGACTTGGAGCTTACAGTACTCTCTTCCGCTTCTAACAGATTCAAAACCTGCCCAAAAACGGGAACTTCCTCTTGAGATTGTTGTTTATCAGACTCTGCTTGAATATAAACACCACTGACAACAACAAACTTGGTAGAAGGCAGAGGACGATAGTAGCCGGAAGCGTCTTTAAAACGCATAGCCGAACGTATAGAACTGTATTCCAAAATTTTGGAAGCTCCATTTTGGAAATGGACGCACAGTTTGGAAACACGCCCGGAAGGCCCTTGCTCTACAATTTCTAAGCCAGACACAGGCCCGAGTTTTTTCCCGAAATATTCGCTAAGCTCCTGCCCTAACTCTACTTCACTCCAACGTGCCTGCCAAGAATAATAACTAGAGGCGGCACAATCCACTCCCCCTTCTTCATCGATACAATCAACACCGACTAAATAAGGTGCCGAGGCTGCGCCATAAATATAAAGCGGACTCTCAGTATGTCCTCCACAGGCAGAATGATAAAGAGTCTGACCGGCCAAAGTCCCATTATAAGCAAGTACTTGACCAACAGTATCTAATATGGCCCGATCAGACTGGATCGTTTCTGCTAAAGCTCCTCCGTAAACTTGGGAGTTAGTACTACAATCGACATCCCAGGACTTATCAGAACACCGACGCGCCCACGCGTAAGTACGCGCAGCTACAGCTTGAGCTTTCATAGCTTCCGGAGCACTGCACAGCAATTCTTTAGGTATAACTCCGCGCAAGTAATCTTCCAAAGCCAGACAATTCACTAGATATAGAATGCCCGAACGGCGTTCAACTCTAATGCATCCTCTGTAAGCAGAAGCTCCAACCTGCAGAATGCTCCCTGAAGCACAGCTTACAATTTCCGAGTCAGCTCCACTCTGCCCCAGTTCGACACTTCTCTTATCTGTAGCACAACCGTCAATAACTAAACCTGCTCCTCCTTTATATGAAGGAGGACAAAAGGATGGAGAAGGTTCAGTTTTAAAACCAATGGTGACAGGTCCGCGCCCTTGGTAGATTAACACTCTTATGGGATGAGACAGATCTTCTAACTGGGCTATATGTAAGTTGCTGAAAGAGTAACTCGGCACCTTCGGCGACTTAGCCGCCTGTTTTTCTAAATCAGTTGTAGATTTTTCAGAAGTGACGCCATTATTATTTAAAGTTGAAAAACAAGATTCAGACTCTAGCGGGATTATTACACTGGACGGTTCGGGAGCAGCCATATGCTCAGCCGCTTTTTTCTCAGTTTTAGAGATAGAACGACGGGAATAGCGCAATTTATGGCGGCTGCGGCGGCTCGACGCCGCAGCCGCAGTTTTAGCTTCGGCTGATAAACCGTCATCGCTATTAAACTGAGCAGCAGGTGTAGGTGAAGGTTGGGGAGATTGGGCTGCTTCCAACGGAATGACGCTAAAAAACAGCACCAACAGCAACACAGGTCCCAGCGACTTCCATAACCTAAAATCAGCCCATTCGCTAAAAGCCGAACTATTCGTAATAATTGACTTTATCTTCATCCACGTAGCCGCTGCTGCTGCCCTTACTAAAATCGGGAATAACCGTCTGGGGAGGATTAGAACGATCTGCAGGGGCGTTAGGAATTATTTCTCCACTTTCAGTGCGATTGATAAACTCTGGCTGTTTCGGACTTTCCGCAGCATAATTATCACCGTTTTCTTCGACTGCAGCTTCATTGCTATTAGCCTCTTCTTCTGGCCAACTCTCCCTCTGATCGTACCCACCTTCTTCAAACTCTGGGTTATAATCGCCCTCAGAATAATAATTGTAAGTAGCCTCATCTGCCGGAACTTCTGACTCTACCTCCACAGCAGGGGCAACGTTCTTGACGACCTTAGGGGTTAACTGTTCTAAAGAGCGCAATTTTTTGACAGGTTGGGCAGAAGGCTGTTTAGGCTTAACCTCCTTTTCTGATTTACCTTCAGACCGGGACAAAGGATCGAATACACATCTAAAACCGGAATTAGCTAAGCGTCCCTGTTCGGGGAGTACACCGTGTTCCTGAGTAAGCACACACTCAACAGCGCTGTCACTGCGTGATCCTCCTTTAATAACTTTGGTCAAAGGGGTATATTCAGCAGCAGCTCCGTAAGGGATAAACCAAGTATCGACCCATTCCCACACGTTGCCGGCCATATCTTCAACCCCATAGGGAGAAGCACCGCGAGGGAAAGTGCCCACTTCAGAAGTGTTGGTTAGACCACTCTCCACACAGTTAAACCGGGTATAATCGGGTTCCCTTCCGCCCCAAGGATACAAGCGCAGATCTCCTCCGCGGGCCGCCTTTTCCCACTCATTGGCTGTAGGCAGCCGTTTGCCAGCCCAGCGAGCATAAGCCTCACAATCGTAAAAAGAAACTCTGATTACCGGATGGTCAAGGCGATCATCTGAAGCGGCCTCTTCCCAATTTCCTTGAGCTTTGTAGCCAGTAGCTTCCACAAATTTTTTAAACTGGCGATTGGTAACTTCGTATCTATCTATGTAAAAAGCCGGCAGCTCCACCACAAAAGGACGAGCCGCTGAACCAGCTGCTGGCACTGGACCACTATAGTAAGGCCCCGCCGGTATTAAAATCATAGGAGCTCCATCTTTAGGTGAAACCCATGACTGGGGCAAATTTTCTAAAGTAGGAGCAGGACGCCCCAGATCTTTGGCTATAGGAGCCGCTTTTTCATCGTTACTAACTACACCGCTATAAAAAAGCAAACTACCCACACAGAGAGTTCCTATTAAAGGTAGGGCTACCATAGCCACAACAGACCAATCAACATTTTTTAAAGCTTGCTTAAGAGCTCCAGCACTTTGGGCTACAGAAGCAGCCACCGGATCAGCGTCGTCAGCATATTCACTTTCTATAGCTAAAACAGCGGTTGATTTAGTTGCAGGAGGCTTAGCTAGCTGGATATTAACAGCAGCCGCGGCATACTCTTCAGAAGAGCTCCAGCGACGCTTTTTTTTCTTTTTCTTGAGCTGCTTTTCTTCTTGGCGTAAGCGATTAGCCCAGTCGCGAAAGTCAGGCAAAATATCGGAAGGTAAAGGACGCTCTCTAGGATCGGCTTCAAATAAACGGCTGATCTGTTTATTAAGCCTACTGGATAGGGCCGGAATAGGCTCTAACTCGACATCGGGAATGAGCAAAGTCTGCGCATCGGCAGGCTGATGACCGCTCAGCAGATGATAAAGAGTCGCTCCCAATTGATAGTCGAGCACACCTGGGCCAATATCCCCTCTATTAACCTGTTCTGGAGCGCAGTAAGGAGAATGGCCTCGTTCTTCAAAACCAGGATCACAAAGTATAATTTTCTGCCCCTGTTTTATTAAATGTTCCGGACGCAGATCGCAAATTATAAACTCTGAAGGCACTGAAGAAAGCAGTTCGAGAATACGGCAGGCCGTCTCTGCATCAATAACTGGCTCCAAAGGCGCACCCTCAATCCAGGGACGAATGACAAAAATACGCCCTTCTTCCTCACAAACTGTGTAAGGGACAACCAGTCCTTTAATATCGCAGGAGCTCAATTCGTGAAGGCGCCTTTGAGCCTCTTCCAAGCTTATATGGCGCAGTTCCCGAATAGCCGCTAAACCGAACTTATCCGTTTTCCCATACCAAGTGCGCGGCCCCAAACTTTTCAGTTTAGGCAAAAGCGGCAAAATTTTCACTATTTGTCATCTCCTCCCTCTGAATATGGCAGCTCTCTATCGCTGTCAGTTACACTTGGCTCAGCTTTAAGCGGTTCATCCCCTACAACTGCACTCAGCAAAGCTGCCAAACCGTCATCTTTGATGACGTCTAAATTTTCTATATCAGGCAAGCCGATAAACTGTTCGTTTACTTTAAGACAATCTGAACTCCACGGTTCCCAGTAAGGACAAACTTCTTTTTTCGTATCTTCTACTGTCTCCTTGACAGGAGCCATTAAATACTCTTCATGGCGGAACACATTCAACCTAGAGCAATGAAACAGAGAGTACTCTGTATCAAGAATTTCATCTATTTCTAAACCTTGATCGACAGTATCTAAATAACGACATAAAGCACAAACTTTCCATTTATCTTGAGTCATAAACACCTTTGCCTTAACCTAAAGAATATTTAATGTAAAAAAAAACAGCTCCCTCATCTAAAGCAAACTAAAGACGGGAGCCCTATAAATTCAGTTTTATTCAACAGGAAGTGGATGTTCAACTTGCGCAGCTGCTGATGCCGATGGCTGTTTTAGCTCCGCTTCAGACCGTTTTGCATCTTTTGCTGGAGTATCTGTCGGAGCAACAAGATTGGCAGCGGCAGATTTTTCTGAACCATTTGCAGCAGATTCCGTTATCTTAGATTCTGCAGCTGCTGACGGAACTGAGTAAGCCAATTTGTCTGCTACAGCTGTCAAGGCTTCAGCATGTTTTATAAATCCAGAACGAAAGCGCCCAAAACTAAAAGTGGCAGCGATATCGTAGAACTTGCTAAAAACAGATTCCAGCGTTTGCTCGTTAAGTTCAGGATTATGTTTAAGCTGTTCAGCTGAAGGTTTATAGTCAATAGCCGATCCCAACAGAACATAGCCAAATCTTTCTTCTTGATCGTCCTTGACAGGTTCAACAAAAAACCAAGCTTTGCTATAAACTTTTAGTCCATCCTTTACTTGAGTGAAGCATACCCACGGAGCGGCCTCATCGGCCCCTTCTTCGATGTTGTCAACTCCCTGAAGTTCACTGCGCAACTTCCCGATCTGAGCTTTAGCAAACTCACTAGCTCCAACTGTGGGACTGTCTATTTTATTCTTAGTCAGGACGACATTACTCCTGAAACGATTTCCGTCAGGCAGCTCTATCAAAGGCGCCAAAGCTGTAACTATAGTGTTGCCTATGCCTCGGCGCAGTTCCCAAAATTGGTCTTCTCCTGAAACTTCTGCCGAACGAACTACCAAAGGAACAGTAAAGGAAACGCCATCTTCACAGAAACGTCCGATCTGAGCACTGTAGTGCGTTGACTGGGAAGCGGGACCACAAGCCCATAAACCGGACAGCAAAAGCGTAGATACAGAAACAACAGCAAAGCGCTTCAAATTCAATAACATATCATTCCCTTTTGTCTTAAGAGCTTTCTATCCCTCCTCTGAAGATCTAAAAGCTCTATTTGCAACGCAGCTAGAAAAAAAAATGAGGCGAACCACGTCGGCCCGTCTCACTCTTCCAGCTGCGCATTCTTCAACAGTACAACCGCAGCGAACTGTTATTATAAGCGGCGCAGATACTCACCGGAGCGGGTATCAACCTGTACCTTAGTACCAATTTCCACAAATAAAGGAACATTAATTACGGCACCAGTCTCCAAAGTAGCCGGCTTAGTGGCGCCAGTAGCAGTATCACCTTTAAATCCGGGCTCAGTCTGAGTGACTACCAGCTCAACGAAGTTAGGCACTTCAACACCGATAGGAATATCATTGTGCAAAGCGACATCTACTTCCATGCCATCTTTGAGCCAACGCTTCTGATCGCCGAGCAGCTCGGAATCGATGGCTAAATCTTCGTAGCTCTCCAAGTCCATGAAGTGATACATATCGCCATCGACATAAGTGAACTGCATTTTGCGACGATCGATATGAGCCCGCATAATTTTTTCACCGCCGCGGAACGTTTTCTCGATAACGTAACCGGTTTTGATGTTTTTAATCTTAGAACGGACAAAAGCGGCGCCTTTGCCGGGTTTCACGTGCAAGAATTCGACTATCTGATAGAGGTCACCGTCAATTTCAACCGTTAAGCCGGTACGAAAATCGTTAACCGAGATCATAAAGTTCCTCCGCTGGATAAGATATATTTGCAAAAATTAACCTCGAACCATTCGGACTGCATGATATAATACCTGCCTAAGAAGAGGCTAAACAGCAAATTTTACGAAATAGAATATGCTGTTTTATTGGGCGACACAGATATAAAGCATAACTAATATTTACTTAATGCGCTGTGCAAAAAACAATTTTATTTTAATTAAGATATATAGGACAACTTCTATACTACCTGTATCCCAAAGCTGGGAGATTACAGCGAAACGGCTCAAGAAAAGCGCTAAGAAAATACCAGACGTTCCAATACGCGCCAAGTTACAGACGCCCATCCCAGTTTAAGTCTACGTTTAAATAGTAGGAAGTGCGAGGCATACTGCCACGCAGAGGATGGCGTCCTTGCCCAGTTATTAGCTTTTCTTCACCAGGAAGCAGACTGCCGATATTCTCAGTTTTGGTAATCAACTTCTGACCACTACTATCAGTAACGCAAAGAATCACACTTATATTTTTAGCTTCTACTTTCGATCGGTTAACGATAGTAACCGAATAGTCCATGTTTCCGTTACCGTAATTAGCGCTAACTTTGGGCATAGTATAAGCCACAAAAGGCAGAACTTGAGAGACTGACGAAGCAGATGCTTGAGCCTTTTGTTCCTGAGCTTCGATCTTAGGCTTAACCTCAACAGCCTTTTGCTGAGCCTCTTTAACCTTTTTTACAGCCCTAGGTTTAGCTTTAGGATAAGATGCTGATTCTGACGCCGATTTTGTATTTTCAACATTAGTACGAGTTTGAACAGTTTTGCGATAGGTTGAACTTTGCAGTAGAGCAATGTCATTATCGAATTCGCTGGGAAAATCTCCTTCAGCAGAGTAAGAGACGCGACGGCGCTTTACTCCATTGGAACTGGCCTTTTTACTGGCAGCCGCTTTCTTTTTAGTTAAAGCCTTCTTTTGAGCCTCTTCAGCCTCTTGTTGCTTACGTTTAATTTTTTCCGCACGGCGAGCAGCCAACACTTGTTCAGCCACCTGAACTTGCGCCGTTTTTTCAGCTTTAAGTTCTTCAGCTGCCAGCCGATCTTGGCGGTTAATGGAACGAGGCGCAGTAATATCAATAATACCTGTAACCGGATAACTCTTAACCGTAAACCCAAGTCTTTCAGATATAAGACGAATAGGAACCCACATTTCGCCATCACGTATAACGTAAGGTACGGGAAAAACCATCTGTTCATGTTCAGCTTCAAAGACGCCCTCATTTTGAGAAGACGGCAGCCGATTGCGAACAGTCAGAGAAGAATCTATGTCGGCATAACTCATCGAGTCTGCTTCCGGCACAAAAATCAACCTTCCATCCTTATTGATAGCTAGCCCTGCACGCATAGCTTTCATAAAAGAGTATAGGGGTGCATATAAATTAGATTCAACATAAACAACCCGTTTAAAAGGTCTATTGCGCATATATACTTCATCAGCCCGCACTGGGGAAGCTGATAAACAGACTGCCGCAGCCAGACAAACGCATATTTTCGGGGTTAAACCAAAAGTTAAACGCATTTTTACAGTGTAGCCTCTTTGCTGACAAAACTAATAAAACAGCGAAAAATTTTCCCCACAAATTTCGAATAGACAGAAAAAAACAGTCTCGTTTGCTTCACAACCTAAAGACTGTTTTTTTTGTCAACCATCTATTTAGCAAAAAGAGGGCGGTTCAGACGGTTTTTCAGGGCCACTTCACGCAATTCAGCATATTGACGCATTTTGCCAATCTGTTCCTGAAGTTCTTTGACTTCTCCCTGCATAGCGGCAATATTCTGCTCAAGTTCTTTATCAGCTTCAGTAGTATCGCTCTTAGATTTTTGTCCGACAGCCTGAGCAGCTTTATCCGCCCAAGCTTCAATAACCTGAGGCGCTGCTCCAATCTCTTTGGCCAATTTCCCGACATCTTCTCCGGCCAGATAGCGAACAACTACGGCAGCTCGTTCTTCATCGGTAAAAGTAGCATATTTAATATTTTTTTTCACGATAAAACCTCAAAACACACAAAAACTGCAAGCAGCCTCTAAATTTCTATTAAGCAGCTTGCCTTTCCCCCCTTGATATAGCACATAAAGCTATAAACGACAGAAGGGACTAATTCACTTTGGGATGGGAATGTCCTGAAACGACAGAAGGGACTAATTCACTTTGGGATGGGAATGTCCTGAAATAAAAAAAACAGGCACCTTCCGTAAGAAGCCTGTTCTTTTGGTGGGTCGTACAGGACTCGAACCTGTGGCCACCTGATTAAAAGTCAGATGCTCTACCACTGAGCTAACGACCCATATCTCGTTCACAACTTTATAAAAGTGTTCGAGATGGGGTGGATAGTGGGATTCGAACCCACGACCTCCGGTTCCACAGACCGGCGCTCTAACCAACTGAGCTATATCCACCATATTATATTTTTGGCACGCCCAGGAGGAATCGAACCTCCGACCCACTGCTTAGAAGGCAGTTGCTCTATCCCCTGAGCTATGGGCGCATATACCTTATGCTATTCACCAGCGACACTCTGGTCGGAGCGGCCGGATTCGAACCGGCGACCCCTTGCTCCCAAAGCAAGTGCGCTATCCAGGCTGCGCTACGCTCCGTCACAACCTTCCGGGCGAGAGCTATTATAAGTGAGCAGCAATACTAAGTCAATACCCTTATAAAAAAAAATCCTTTTTTCTATTTCAGCTAAGATGGTAATAATCCGGTCAGGGCATCCTCTGCCTTACTAAACCTCCTGAATTATTTACCCCTGCTGCCCCACTGCTGTCCTTAAACTTTACCTATGAATATATAAGCATAGTGACACACTAAAAAATAAAGGAAGTTCAACCAACAATAACTCGATTTTTATATAAGAAAAAAGATAATAGCCATTATCTATTAATTACGTACTTACAAAGAAAAAATTAGTAAATATACTATTTTAAACTTTACAAAAACTATAAAATAAGTTCTAATAAGCATTAAGACAGACATGGGTCTTATTAATCTTTAAACAACTGAAGAGGGAATATATATCATGTCCATTAAGAAGAACACATATCTAAAGTTTGCCAGCGTTTCTATTGCACTACTTTTATCTGGGGTGGTAGCTGTAACCTCGTCCGGATGCAGCGAAGGCGATGTCGTCCATAATCATTACGCTACTACTTCCAACGGCGGAATAAGCTCAGATCCTTCGGATCCCTCAGATCCTTCATCCCCTTCAGATCCTGGCCAACTTTGGGGACGCACAGTTCTCATATCTATTGCGACCGATACCCTACCTACAGAAGCAGTCACTGCTCAATATACTTACAGTGACAGCGCAGGCAATCCTATTAAACAGTCTCAACAGGCAACCATTGACCGCTCAGGGGCAACTAATTACACCATCACCGACGAATCTGCGCCCAGCCAAGCGGTCAAGATGATAATTGCTTACTACGACAAAGATGGTAATATTGTAGCTATCGACGAGCGAGATATTACTTGGGACAGTGAAGAGACCGGTAGCGTCCAGAGCAGCGATCCCAAAGAGCTCAGCCGCACGGCCAAACTGGTTCTTACAGCAGACAAATACGTTTTGCGGCCTTCAGAACAAACACAGCTAACCTGCCTGTTAGTCAACGAGGACGGCAGCAGCGTCAACGTTACTAATTTAGCCGCTTTTAGCAACATTTACAGCGATGTCCTCAAAAGCGCCGGAGAAAACACCCGCGGTCTCTATAAGGCAGTTGGTCACAGCGGAGCACACGTCGGTGTAGCTGATAAAATTGCCGTCACAGCTTCTACCCCTGCAGGCGAGCAAACTGTATCTTTAGACAAACCCATTTACGTAACAGAGCAAAGCATTAATGGTTTTTATCTGACGCCAGGCACTATTGACGGACATCAAATTACTATTAATGACAACTCTACTCCTAATAATCCCGACGACGACTACTCTGTAGTTGTTTATCTGCCCAACGAAGTCAAAGGCGAATTTGTCCATCAAACTTTAAACCAAAAATGGGGCACCTTCACTAAATACGACGATTTAATAGAGAATTATGCCATAAACGAATTGCCTATAGCCGCTATTGCAACCTTCAGCAGTGAAGAAGGCAAAGGTCCCTCTCCTACGGGACTCGATGTAACTGACAAAGTATCTTTCTCAGCTGAAGTTACTCACGTTTGGGATGCGGACCTGGTTCCTACTGTTTCCATGAGAGACAACGTGGTCTTGCCCTGTTTTGACTATTCCAATGTCCAACCGTTTGACAGCATGAGTTCAGCAAGTACTGTAACCGTCACTGGTACTTATAAAGAAGGAGGTCTAGATACCTCATCAAGTTGTTTGGTCAAGATAGCACCAAGTTGGACAAAAACGGCTTTTGCCGTAAAGAGAGAAGATGGAACTTACAGAGCAATTGGCTATGAACTCGGTAAGTACGATTACGGTTCCTCAGAAAGTTCTCAAGCTGGTTATAATACCGGAGGCAAAACTTATCCCAATACAGTAGTCCAAAGAACCCTATACTTAAAGGGAGTAATATGCGCCCTGGGTAAAACCTTCTGCTGCGATATTCCGGAAGAGATACTGCCCAACGGCAAATATCCCAGTGCCTCCTCGGCTTCTTACGGAGCCTATGTCGACGAAACTATCCAACAGGTAGAATCGGGCAAAAACGAGTATCTCCTTAAAATAGCCTGGCAGACCACTAGTTCCGACAAGACCACCCCCAACCGTGTAAAGTTATCTTTGAATGTAGACAGCACCTATACCGAAGCCTGCCTGCCTTCATTCTCATTGGCCGAGTTCTTCTACATAGACTCCATTTTCTATAACAGTTATCCAACTGCTGCTCAGTACTTCGTAGATAACGACCAGTAAATAGATACCGACCTCCCGCAAATACAATGTAAGATAAGTTGGTAATAACAAAAAAAAGCGGGGCACCGCATATGCGGTGCCCCGCTTTTGGTCATTTAAACGAGGAGTTTTAGACCGGCGATCTGTCCGGACGGTCTCCATGGCACACCAGGCTGATTTACTTTGCTGCGTTTTACAGCAAAAGTGCGTTGTTCTTCACCGTAAAGCGGAGGGGGCGCCACCGAGTAAAAAGAGGTAAACTCAGTATCAGCTCCGGCTTCAGCCCAGCTTAACACCACACTGCGGCAAAAATAGACTTGAAAACCAGCCCTAATTAAGGCTGCGACAGAGCAGGGCAACTTAGAACAATCGGCCCCTTTAGCCCAATATTTGGCTATAACTTCCTCCGCTTTAGGAGATTCCTTGTCTGGTTCTAAATATTGATAGCCGACTAACAAGCTAAAGCGTGCCGCTTCTAATGAGATGCAACTCTGTTCCTCCATAAACTTAGAGTACAAACGATCGGCCCGTTCTAATATTTCTTCCTGCCAATCTTGGCATACGTCAGCTGACTCAAAACTTTGGAAAGCGCATAAACTCATATCGTAGACGCGCTCCCAACTGCTTTTCCAGGCTAGCGATTCCTCAATCTGTTTCATTTCAACTTCAGACAGTTGCTGGGTGGCTAACCAATCAACAAAACGGCGATTAACTAGCGATCCCCGTTCAGCCAAACCGCAAATAGTGTACCATTCATGAGCTGGCAGACAAAAAAAGCCCTTCTCAGCATTAGGACAATCAGCCTCTTGAGCACAAACGCACACGAACTCGGCTCTGCTTTCTTCAAAGTCGGATCCACCTTCTACAAACCGACTTTCATAGCTGACATTTTTTTCAACAAATCGGGGGAAATTCACAATTAGCGCATCCTGATCTCTTAAGTTAATTGCGTCCCGACTCCCCAGGTTCCATTACTACTAAGCGCACAGCATCGAGGCGGGGACTGGAATCGGCAATAGCTGAGTAAACAGTTTCATTTAAATCGTCCTGAGCCTCTATATCACTCTGAGAGACAGAAGGATTTACCTTGCTAAGTTCCTGAAGACGCAGTTTTTCACCTTCCAACTTGAATTTAGCCTTTTCCATAGCCTTATCGCGCATAGGCTTAACCATATTTTGCACCGCCTGCACGACCTTTTCTGTAAGAAGTTCAACCCTTTCTCCACACTTTTCCCAAAGCTTAATTACGCTGTTGGGTTTGATGCGCTTCAGACTTTCGTGGGAAGGTATTTCGCCTTTGTAAATATTGCCATTTAAAGTTACGTTAATCAAAATGGGCACCGGCGATAAGTACCGTCCTAATTCCAAATTGTCTTGACCAACGGCTTCAAAAATAAATAAAAATTGAATAATTACCCCGGCTTTAGGAGCAGATTTCCAATAGACAGCAGAAGCACTACCTTCAGTCCCATCTAAAGCAAATGATAAAATTTCCTTGACTAAGGGATGAGCTCCATTTAAATATTCAATCTCTTCGCGGGCTAAAGCTAACTGGCGATCGAAAGTAGCTAACATGCCGCCTTCGCGCAAACGAGACAGTGACTCAATTTGCATGTTCTTGCCGGGAGTGAGATGGTACAAACCGGAGGTGCTAAGCTCTTCTACGTTAATACCGAACCGCTCTAAAAGTTTTATAACCACATTTTCAATATCAAACTGCTTCGTTTCCGCTTCAATCAAAGAAGCCAGCTGACGGCCTCGTTCCTCGTTAAAAGAATTCAAATCGACTAAATAGTCGACATTATCTTCAGCCTTCTGTCTAAATTTCTTAGCCAATTCTAAAGATTGAGACAAAACACCCCTAAAATCGCCAGCTTCCAACAAAACTTTATCTAATTTGACTGCAACTGCAATTTCTTCTCCGCCTTCTACAGGACCAGCAAAAGAGCCTAAAATTTTATGCCAAGCAAATAGACGCTCTTCCGGCGTTCCTCTGAAATACATTATATAAACGTCGACGGTATGAGTTTGTCCAATGCGATCTAAACGTCCGATACGCTGTTCCACAGTATCAGGACTCAAGGGTATATCCCAGAAAATCAGCGTGTGCGCAGCTTGAAAATTGCGTCCTTCGCTGCCTATTTCGCTACAAAGCAAAATATTAGCCCCTTCAGGATCGGTAAACCAAACGGCCTGCTTGTCGCGTTCAAATACAGTCAAACCTTCATGAAAAACAGCCGAATAAATACCGAAATTATCGCGCAACCTCTCATGCAGAGCTGACACTAGCTGCATGCGCTTAGCAATCAGCACAATTTTTTCTCCAGGATGCGATTTTATGTAAGATGCGATCCAGATAACACGCTGATCTTGACGCATCTGAGCAGCAGTCAGCTCTTTTAAACCGACAAAAACATTCTCGGCCACATTGCGGGAAAGTGGCACTGGATGAATGGAGCGTCCAGAAAACAGTGTAGACAACCGGTTGCGTCTGTTGCGGAAGAGTACCCTTCCTGGCCCATGGCGATCGATAAGAGCACTAAGCAAAGCATGACTGCAGTCTTTTAAATTATTATCGCTATCTAAATTATCTTTTAAGCTATCAGCCAAATGCTGCACCTGCATATCGTTTGGGAAAGCCGCCGATATTGACTTCAGTGCCTCTAAAGTTAGGCTTTGGCGCTGTAAAGAATCGTTTTCCTGTAGAGAAGCACAAAGCTTCTTCGCCAGATCAGATCCGCGCTTCCACGCAGCTCGCTCCTCACAGTAATTGGAGAAATCGGTAAAACGCTTGGGATCTACTAAACGAAGCAAACCGAATTCAGTTTCTAACCCGCTTTTAGAAGGAGTGGCAGTAAGCAAAAGAACGCTGGACGATTTATCTGCCAATTGGCGAACCGCTTCATAGGCGGTCTGCCCCTCATGCAAATGGTGAGCTTCGTCGACAATAAGCAGATCCCAATCGTACTTTAAAGCTTCATTTATTAACCCATCTTTTAAAGCTGTCCAAGGGGTAATAGCCCGGCGAGCGGACATGTAAGGATCGTCTTCTTCCAGAGCTTCGCTATCCACTAAACTAAACACTTCGTTAAAGCGGCGAGCCATCTCTGCCAACCACTGATGGGTCAAACTATCAGGCAGAACGATCAAAACTCGGGAAGCACGGCCACATTCACGCAATACGCTAAAAATACGTCCGGCCTCAATCGTTTTACCTAAGCCGACTTCATCGGACAGCAGAACGCGAGGGTTAATCATGGAACACACCCGCTCAGTAACATAAAGCTGATGAGGCAAAAGACTGGCTCTGGAAGCTCCCATAAAGTAAGCTCCGGAACTCAACATTTTAGAACGCAATTTGTGAGCCGCTAAACGCAAAGGAAGATCTTCAGGATAGCCGACATTGCCATAGTACATGCGTCCCAAAGAGCTGGACAGAGGTACTTTGTCTTCCAAGTCGTCTTCCGACATAAACTGATCGCCATGCCAATATATTACTAAACCATTCTGCTGGCTCAGCCGCTCTATGCGAAAATGACGACCATCGCGAGCTACAGCCATTTGGCCAGGACGCAGAATAATGCGCCGCAGAGGAGCAGTCTTGATACTGTACAAACACTCTTCAGATTTAGCCGGGAAATAAACTTTTAGCAAGCGATCTTCAATAACTTCTTCAACACATCCCAACCCCATCTGCGGATTTGACTCATTAATAATCCTCTGGCCCTTCACAAATTTATCTAATAGTTCAGACATATTACTTCACCCAATAAAACACTATTATTCTGCGTTGTTTTAACCAAAAAAATAAGCATAGCGCCCCCTCCAGCCCCCCTACAGCCTAATCAAGCTAAGAAAACAAACAGCGCAGTCTATACCACTTTTTTAAGTTCTTTTCCTTTATACCGAGCCCACCCTAACAGTATGCCCCAATACTTTTAACTAACTTCATTCCCAAACAACTCACCTAAGAATAACCAACAAAAAAATCACAGACAGATTATTACGATCGAGCATAACAATCTGTCTGTTGGACCTAAGCTTTATGTAACAACCTAATATCTATCAGCCCTACTCTCCCCCTTTACTTTCGGTTCCAGCCAGGCTGCTTCCCTCAGGTTCACAATCGTCCGCCCTAAATTCTTTAGTATAAGACTCATTAGCCCCAGTTACCTCAGATCTTTTACTATCAAAACAGGCCCAACTAAAGAGCGATCCTCCTAACAAGATAAAACATAAAGTGCCCAACAAATTGTAACCTGTCGGCCCCAAAATAGCATTAAGCGTTTTTTCTAGGCTAATACTGGCCAAGAAATTGGCAGCGGTATAATTTACACTACAAAGGGCAATTAACACCCCCGACAAAGCCCCTCCAGCTACTAAACCAGTAGCGAACAGGCTACCACTACTCAATTCATCATTGGCAGACCTATTCTTGGTGATATTGTAGCTGTCGGCTAAACCGCGAACTAATCCGCCGACAAATATAGGCAAAGTTGTCGAAATTGGCAAATAGGCTCCCACAGCGAAAGATAGGGCGTTAACCCCGCAAAGTTCAAAAGTTAGCGCTAAAAATGCCCCTACCAAAACGAATTGCCAATCTAAATTAAAAGACAGCAAACCGCGAATCAGCGTGGCCATAAGTGTACCTTGTGGAGCCGGATACTGAGCAGTGCCAATAGCATGAGTTATACCTTGAGCCTGCATTTCTAAAGTAGGAGCATCTAAAACGTGAATAGTCCAGCCCACAGCAAAAGAAGAGACAATAGCACCAATAAACAAAGCGATTTGCTGATACTTAGGAGTAGCCCCTATCAAATATCCGGTTTTCAGATCTTGACTAGTAGCTCCGGAAGTAGCGGCAGCAATACAGACTATACTTCCAACTACTAAGGCTAAAGGTTCGTAAAAATGGCCGGTCCAGCCTAATGAAATAAAAATCAGACAAGTTCCCATTATAGTAGCTATCGTCATACCTGATATAGGACTGGAGCTACTGCCTATTAAGCCGACAATCCGGCTAGAAACAGTCACAAAGAAAAAGCCGAAAATAACGATTAAAACAGCCAACACAATTTTACCTAAAAAAGTATGGGCTGGCAGAATAGGTAAAAAAGCGAGTACAGCGATTAATACAGCGCAGCCTATAAGCACAAAAGCCATCGAAAGATCGCGATCTGTGCGCCGTTTCTGCGACACTTCTTCCTTATTTTTTAATGATTTTAAACTTGATAAGAAAGAAGAAAGGATGGTGGGAAAAGTTTTTAAAAGTGTTATGAAACCTCCGCAAGCTACGGCTCCGGCGCCTATTTGGCGCACGTAAGCACGATAAATAGCCCCCGGCACATCACTAAAAGTGTGGGTAAGAGGATTCCAACCGCACGGTCCGCCCGCAGTCAGGAGATCGGGCATTTCCCCCAAATTAACCAGCTGCTGAGCTATGACCTCCATAGGCAGCAAAGTAGCTAGCAAGGGTATTAGGGCCAGCCAAGATAGCACTCCCCCAGCGACCATAACTCCAGATAAACGCGGTCCGACAATATAGCCTATACCTAAATATTCAGGAGTAATCTCTCCTCCCACATAAGCTGAAGGCCAAAATTTATTTTTCAAGGAAGTTATAAAGCAAGGAGTCTGCGCTATAAAGCGGATTCCTTTCTGCAGCAACGCATAAGCAAAAGCTGCAGCTACTCCCCAATAAGCATTTTTAGCGAACTCTCCCCCTTGGTCTCCAGCTATTAAAACTTGAGCACAAGCTGTGCCCTCAGGATACGGCAGCTTATCATGTTCCTGAACTATTAAATTGGGACGCAGCGGCACCATCATAAGAGTACCCAGTAAACCGCCACATAAAGCTAGAATAAAAATTACCCAGTAATGAAAAAAAGAGGGGCCATCCGAACCAGCGCTCAAGAACAGAAAGCCCGGTAACGTGAAAATCACTCCTGAAGCGATAGACTCACTAGCGGAACCAGTCGTTTGGATAATGTTGTTTTCCAGAATAGTTGTTTTAAATAAACGTCGACCACATGAAATCGCTAATACCGCAATAGGAATTGAAGCCGAAACTGTCATCCCCGCTTTCAAGGCTAAATAAACTGAAGCAGCACCAAACAGAGCGCCGAAAAAGACTCCCATAATTACAGCCCTGAAAGTAAATTCACGCATGTTCTGCTGCGGCTGTATATAAGGGGTAAATTCTGTGTTATCAATTTCAGAAGTCAAAGCACTATAAACCTATCTATATAAACCGAAAAAAATTTTTCCTACACTGTTGCTTATTAAGCAGCCTGCTGGACAGACAGCTTACAAACAAGTAGCTAAATTTGCCGAACAGCTGAACTTTTTTATATTCAGCCATAATTAAAGCACACTAGATTGACGTCCCCTATTATGTTCTGAAAGCCCGTACTCTGTGCGCAAATCTTCTACCCTCCCCTGTATATCTTCAATGCGATCTTGAGTCAGCGGGTGAGTGCTAAGCAAAGAGTTCATAAACTGACTATCCCCCTTGCCGCTGTCATTTTTCTTCAAAATTTGTAAAGCTTCCACGCCGTAACCCGGATCGTAGCCGGCTTTGCACATAAGCAAAGTACCGCCGTTATCTGCTTCTTTTTCCTGCGATTGACTATAACGGTTGCCGATCACAAAATTGGTCATACCTACTAAGTTTGAAATTTGATTGCGGTTGCCGCCCCTAATTAAGCTAGTTAACAAAGCTCCCCCCAATTGCCCCATCATGGAACGCTCCAGTGCTTTTACAGAGTGGCGCTTTTCTACGTGAGTAATTTCATGTCCCAGCACAAAACTAAGCTGATTAAGGCTCATTACTTTACATATACCTTTAGTAACGTATATGTAGCCGCCAGGAAAAGCGAACGCATTTATTACATCTTGATTTAGAACTTTAAAACTGTAAGGTATACCTCGTTCACCGTACTTAACCAAACTCTGCCCCAAATTGTTTATTTGGGAAGCTAGCTGAGCATTTTGGACTAAACCGTATTTTTTTTCTATTTGCTGCGAAGACGACTTGCCTATCTGAATTTCTTGCTTAACAGAGATCATCGCAGCCCAAGCCGGAATAGTTAAGGCAAAGAGCAGCACTAACAAATACACGCTCATTTTCTTTGTCTTGTTATTATTGAACATACCGGAAAACCTCTGCAAAATGAAAAACATATCTAAAGCAATTTTAACAGTTTACATTAGATCGTATAAAGATTTTAGGAGGCACTTCAGCTATAATTTCTGCCTGAACCCGAAAAACTTGACTGATTAAACTCTTGGTCAACACCTGATCAGGCCGACCATCGGCGGCAATCTTACCTTTATTCAACACAATTAGCCGCGAACAGTACTGCGCCGCCAAATTTAAATCGTGCAGGACAGCTACTATCGTCAGTTGCCTCTCTTTGTTCAAACGCCAAACTAAATCCATAATTTCTATTTGAAAGCAGACGTCTAAATGGTTAGTTGGTTCATCTAAAAATAAAATAGAAGTTGATTGGGCTAAGGCTTGAGCTATGCGTACTCTCTGCACCTCGCCACCGGAAAGTTCTGAAATATACCGATCGGCTAAATGAAATGTAGCGGTATCCTGCATAGCTTGAATAACCGACTGAGCCCGAACCTGATAATTATTCCACATGCTATTGCGGGCGCAGCAGCCCATTTCTACAATCTCTTTACAAGTAAAATCCTGCCATACAGAAACAGTTTGAGGGACAAAAGCCAATTTCTGAGCGATTTGACGCCGCGACATGGTGCTGCAATCCACACCATACAGTAAAGCCTTGCCGCGATCTGCAGCTAGGAGTCCAGCCAAGATACGCAGCAAGGTGGATTTACCTGTACCGTTAGGGCCCAAAATACCGATAAATTCCCCTCTGTGCACCGTAAGCGACAGGTTGTCTAGAACAGGAGCTCCTACTTTGTAGGCATAAGTTACCCCTTCTGCCCGTATTACAGCTGAATCAGTCATAGTATTTTCATATTTATCCATAAAAAAATACACACCGTTATAACAAAAATAGTGCGCTGCGCCGTTAACGTGCGAAAATTTTTGCGTCTTACAAACTCTTTCAGTGACGTTCCCTTTTCAAAATAAAGAAAAAGAAGGGTGCTCCAACTAGAGCAGTAAGAACTCCCACTGGCAATTCCTGAGGAGCTATTATTGTTCTAGACATAGTATCGGCAATTACCAAAAAAGCGGCCCCATTTATAGCGGCTACAGGTAAAAGCAATCGATGATCTGGTCCGGTAAAAAGGCGTGTCATATGAGGGACTACCAAGCCTAAAAAACCGATCATACCGGCCACAGCCACTGAGGCAGCCGTCATCAGAGAACAAGCCACCACCACGGCTATTTTCAACGTTTCTGTGTTTACTCCCAACGATTTAGCATGTTCTTCTCCCATGCAGAGCATGTTCATAGGTACGGCACACCACATAAGCACCACAAAACCTGCAGCCAGATAAGGAGCGGTCATAATAATCGAAGAAAAATCAGCTTGGTCAAGTGTTCCCATCATCCAGATGATAACTCGCTGCAGATCTTGTTTGGCAGCGCTCATCAGCAAACTTACCAATGCACTAGTAAAAGAACCGACTATAACTCCAGCTAATAGAAATGTTCCCACAGGGAGTCCTCTATCAGCTTTTGCCAAGCGGTAAACGGCTAGCATAGCTATGACAGCTCCTATGAAAGCCATAATAGGAACTGAAGGAAGATAAGGACTAAAATTGGGGATATGAAAAACTATCGCTAAAGTGGCACCTAAAGAAGCCCCTGAAGAAGTTCCTACTATGTACGGATCAGCTAGTGGATTGCGCAAGATAGCCTGAAATCCGCATCCAGCCAAAGACAAAGAAGCCCCTGAAAGCATAGCCAGCAAAATGCGCGGCCCACGCAGATCAAAAATAATAATGCGGCTGGCTTCTGGTAAACGTTCAGGATCGGTGAGCATCAAAACAAAGTCGGACCAAGGCAAAGCTACAGATCCGAAAAAAGAGGCAGCAGCTACAGCAATGAGCAATAAAACCACAGAAAGCGACAGAATACCAGCCGCCCTCCAGCCAGCATAGCGAAGACGGCGCAAGTAAACGGCTGTCATTCTTTCCCGACTTAATTCTGCTTCGTTAGGCAGCTGACTAAAGAGGTTCGGTGTCATAATCTTCCTCAAAATATTGATGCAGAAGTTCTACTCCTTGCAAAGATCGCATAGTCGATCTGTGCAGCAAGCCAGAAGGGACATAATGAACGCGCCCAGATTGAACAGCCCGCAAAGAGGACCATCCTGGAAGCTGCTTTAAATCGGAAGCTGTATCGCAGCTCATAACTACTATATCAGGATCGCGACGCAGCAAATCTTCCATAGAGACTGAAGGATAAGACGCGCTCAAATCAGCATAGCAGTTGCTACCGCCAGCCATATTCAGCAACTCGTCGATAAAAGAACCGCGGCCTACAGTAGTAATCGGAGAGGGCCAAATAGCCAAAACAACTCTAGGACTCCATTTTTTTCGGCTGTTTCGTTCAGAACATAACTGACGAAAAGCTGCTAATTGTTTCAGTAAGACAACCGCTTCTTTTTCCCGATCCAAAGCACGGCCCAGCACGGGCAATACTGCGGCTAAATCATCTAAACTGTTGAGCTGCAGTTTCAACTGCTCAGCTTTTATTCTGCGCAAACGCTCAGCAGCTCCCGCAGGCAGCAACCTATCATCGTATACAATTAAATCTGGAGCCGCAGCCGCAATGAGCTCAAAATTAGGATACATATCACCTACACTGGGAATATGTTTAACGGATGGAGGGTAGTCATCGTTATCGGTTACGCCTACCAGCAAATCCTCAGCTCCCAAATTACATATAGTTTCAGTAAGGCTGGGGGTAAGTGAAACGGTACGCTTAAATCGGCAGCGTCCTTGGGTAGAGAATTCTTTATCCCATAAAGAAGCTCTAGCCGTACTTTTCAGGATTTTTCCGCTATTCCTGACTGAGTACATACAATAAACGGTGCCGATAATAAGGGCCCAAATAAAAAAGGCCTCCCCTATCCAACTCCATGCCACCGTCTTCATACTAAACTTCTTCATAAGTGGGGGCTGTTTTTTATGAGAACCTTTTCTTCCTTCCATTAAGCCTAAAGCCTACAAGGAAGAAAGCTTACGTTGTCGAAGGCGGGCAAGCCTTAGTGGGGGTGTCTTTTCTGTAGGCTGATTTCGGTTAGGCCGAACGATAGATGTATGCCTATTTTTTTGCAAAGTCGGCGATGTGCTGCACCTCATGCAAACGGCTGCAGCCAGCTCACTTACACAGGTTACAAACCGGTGGTCAAGCTAAATGAGCCGACTCTTTTTGCCAGGTCTGCGCGCGCCAGACTGCTAGGAGTATAGTAAATAAATAATGACAGAAGAATTAACTTCAAAAGAAGTAGCCCGCTTGTACAGAGACTACATTAATCCCGATTTGGCCAGAATGATGCGTATTACCGGCCTAGGCACCGTTGAAGATCACGCTAAAGGTTCCTACGTATGGGATGTAAGCGGCAAAAAATATCTCGATATGGCCGGCGGCTACGGAGTATTCTGTGTAGGTCATTCTCATCCTCACGTTATTGCCGCCGTTGAAAAACAGCTCCACAAAATGTCCCTCTCAGCTAAAGTTTTCTTTACAGAGGCTCAGGCGCGTTTGGCTAAAAAACTAGCCGAAATTACCCCCGGAGAGTTGCGCTATTCCTTCTTCTGCAACAGCGGCACTGAAGCTGTAGAAGGGGCCTTAAAAATAGCCCGTTTAGCTACCGGCCGCCCCGTTTTTGTGGCCATGCATAACGCTTTCCATGGCAAATCGACCGGTGGTTTAGCCGTTTCCGGCCGTCCGAATTACAGAACCCCCTTTGAGCCTCTCATGCCGGAAGTTCGCCACATTCCTTTTGGCGACGTCGACGCCTTGAGTGAGGCTATCGACGAGACCGTTTCAGCTGTGATTGTAGAACCGGTTCAGGGTGAGGGCGGCATCCACGTAGCTCCTGACGGCTACTTGCAGAAGATGCGTGAAATTTGCGATCAGCACGGAACTCTTTTAATTGCCGATGAAGTACAAACTGGCTTCGGCCGTACCGGCAAAATGTTCGCTGTAAACCATTGGAATATTGCTCCTGATATTTTGGTTGTAGCTAAAGCGCTCAGCGGCGGAATTCTACCTATAGGTGCTTTTATCGGCACTCCCAAGGTTTGGTCAGCTTTTAAAGGACGTCCCACCATTCACACTTCAACTTTCGGGGGCAGTCCTCTGGCCTGCACGGCAGGTTTAGCAACCCTTGAAGTTTATGAGCAGGAAGATCTCTGTCGAAAAGCGGCAGAAAGCGGCGCGTACTTTAAAACAAAATTAGAAGAATTAGCGGCTCAGTATCCTGATTTGGTTAAAGAAATACGCGGTTTAGGTTTACTTTTAGGCTTAGAATCTACCAAAGAGGAATATGCCGGTTCGCTTATTTCTGAGATGTCCCATAGAGGTGTCATAGCTGTTTATACTTTAAATCAGCCTAAAGTTATTCGTTTTGAGCCTGCTTTAGCTATAACTCGTGAAGATATAGATATATGCTTGAAAGCTCTAGCTGAATCACTGGCCCAAACTAGAGAGCTTTTTGCCGGGCGCACGTAAAGAACTAGGAAGCTCGAGGATAGAATATCTCTTTCCTTCTTTCCATTGGTCCGTTTTTGGGGTGTGCTGAAGCTGATTTTCCGCAAGTAGCTCTGATTTTTATACACAATTGGCTTAAGAAAGTCCTACCCACAGAACATGGGGAGGTTAGGTCTGCGGCTGCCGACGGCTTTGCCTTTCAGGCATAGTTATATGATTAACGAAAGCGAAGCAGCTGCGGAAAAAATGAGGAGAGCGGCGCCTCTCCACAGCCGTCAGGTTTAGTAAAGCTGGCCCGGCGGTAGTTCGCTATCGTCCCAGTCCCAATAGCAGTAACCGGAGGAACTATGACTTACGTAGTCCGCAGTATCGTCGCCCAAGGCGACCCCAAAGCCGCTTATGAGCTCGCCAAAGACATGGAAAGCTTTCCTAAATTTATGCCAGACGTCCAAAGCATAGAGGTAGTAAAACGCGGCGATCATATGACTATCACCGATTGGAGTACAGAAATTGACGGTACCGAGCTTATCTGGACGGAAGAAGATCATTTTGATGACGAAAATCTTACCATCACTTACAAACTTATCGAAGGTGATTTAGATAAATTTGAAGGTCAATGGGTCTTTGAGCCGTGCGAAGAAGGCTGCAAAATAACCCTATCTGTCGATTTCGATTTCGGTATTCCTGAGCTTATCCACCTTATAGGCGGTGTGCTGGAAATCAAAGTGACAGAGAACTCAGATATGATGCTCAACAGTTTAAAATCGCGCATTGAAGGACAGGCTTAACTAGTGAACCGTTTCGGCTTCTTAATACACCCTTTAGGAATGCGTGATATTATCCGCCATCTCCCCAATGTAGCGGGTAAGCGTGAACCTCTAGTAAAAAAAGTATTAGAGTGGACGCCTTCTTATCACGCTTCCCATATTACTGGCGTAACCTCAGCCTTTGACGGCAGCGAAATTGAAGGCGATTTTTACACAGTGCCTCTTTTCCCCCAGCAAATTACTGGTCTAGATCGTCAGTTTGTTCTTGAACGCATTATTAGTGCTTGTCGACTAGCTCAAAACGATGGAGCTCAAATAGTTGGTCTCGGAGGCTATACTTCTGTTGTTGGCTCAGCAGGCCTGACTGTAGCTAAAGAAATAGACATAGCCGTTACCAGCGGCAATAGCTACACTGTAGCCACCGCTGTTGAAGGGGCCACATCTGCTTGTGAGCTTTTAGGTTTAGATCCATCTCGAGCGGTAGTAGCCGTAGTAGGTGCGACCGGTTCCATTGGCAGCGTCTGTTCGAAGATATTGGCCCAAAAGGGTGTAGGAACTCTAATTCTGCTGGGCCGCTCTGAACAGCGTTTAGCCAACGTTGCGGAAGACATACGCTCTCTTTACCCTAATACTGATATACAAATTTCTATAGATATGGGAGCTAATATTAGACGCTCCGATCTAGTCGTAAGCTGTACATCTTCAGGCGGTGATATTTTACAGCCATCTATTTTCAAATCAGGTTCAGTAATCTGCGACGTCGCCGTACCCCACGACGTCTGCCGCGAAGTAGCTCAGCTGCGACCTGACGTCTTAGTCATTGAGGGAGGCGTCTGCGTAGCCCCTGGCAAGAATCCCCAATTCAATTTTGATTTTGGCTTCCCTGAAGGCATATGTTTAGCTTGCATGGCTGAAACCATGATTTTAACTATGGAAGGACGCTTCGAAGATTTTTCTATTGGCCGAGGTCTACAAATAGAGAAGGTGGAAGAGATCAGCCGTTTAGCTAAAAAACACGGCTTTAAACTGGCCGGATTCCGCGCTTTCGATGAGCCGATCACGGCTGAGCGCATTGAACAGGTCAAGACCTTATCCAAAGAATACAACAAGGAGCAGCGCACTTTCCAGTTATGACAGAGCAGACAGAAAGTAAAAAAATTAAACGTGTTGTAAGCGTCAGCATAGGCTCCTCAGCCCGCGACCACAGTGTAACGACAGAACTTTTGAGCCAGACCTTTGAAATTTCTCGTCGCGGCACCGACGGAAATTTGCGCCGGGCGAAAGAACTTATCGGAGAGCTAGACGGACAAGTCGACGCTATAGGACTAGGTGGTCTTGACGTTTACTTATACAGCAAAACTAAACGCTACGCTCTGCGCGACGGCTTGAAACTTTTACAAATAGCCCAAAAGACTCCGGTAGTCGACGGCAGCGGTTTAAAAAACACTTTAGAGCGCGAAATTATTCACATGTTATCTTCAGATGCGCGCATTCCGCTCCGAGGCAGCAAAGTCTTGATGGTCTGCGCTCTCGATCGCTTTGGCATGGCTGGAGCTTTAGAAGAGGCCGGCTCCAAGGTAACTTATGGAGATCTTATCTTTTCTCTCGATCTCGATCAGCCTATCCTTAGCCTTGATGAATTAGCAGAAAGGGCTGACAAGTTATTGCCCGACTTCTGCAAAATGCCCATCAGTATGCTTTACCCTACAGGCCAAAGACAAAATGCAATTGAACCTTCTCCACTAACTGACAAATACTATCTCGACGCAGATATTATTGCAGGCGACTTCCTCTTCATACGCCGTCGTCTTCCCGATCAGTTGCAAGGCAAAATTATTATTACTAACACGGTTACCAAAGCGGATCTTGACGAATTGCGCAAACGTGGTGTAGCATATTTGGTCACTACTACGCCTGAATTTAACGGACGCTCCTTCGGCACCAATGTGATGGAGGCCGTAATGCTGGCAATTTTAGGCAAAAAGTGGGAAGAAGTTAAACCGCAAGATTATCTCGATTTAATCAAGCGCCTCAACTTCCAACCACGCATTGTTAAGCTTCAAGATTAATCTTCTCGTTTTCATGATAAACGTACTTAACGCTATGCGCCGGAGGCAGATATGGCTAACGAAAAAACTAATTATTTAACTAGACAAGGACTGATTGAAGCCCAACAAAAACTTCAATACTTGAAAACAACGAAGCGTGAACAGATTGCCGAGCGCATTCGCGTAGCCCGTGAATTCGGCGATATTTCAGAAAACGCTGAATATGAAAGTGCCAAAGCTGAACAAGGTTTTGTCGAAGGTACTATTAGCGAACTTGAACGCGTGCTGCAAAACTACACCATTATTGGCGAATCTGCCGATGATGGCGGCGCCCAGCTCAGCGAAGTAAATTTGGGTACTTTGGTTACCATAGTTAATATGGATCTCGATGAGAACGGTCAGGAGGAGCGCTACTCCTTGGAGTTGGTTGGTACTCGTGAGACCAATCCTCAGGGCGGCCGCATTTCCAACGAGTGTCCCTTAGGTGCAGCTTTGCTCCATCACGGCTTGGGGGATATAGTCGATGTGAAAACTCCTAGCGGCGTTATTTCTTGGAAAATTGAGAAGATTCAGCCTGTAGGAATCAAAAATGCCTAGTTTATATATCTAGGCTTGAATTCTTCCGCTTAATTTAGAGGTTCCGCCTTAAGCCGCATGCAGGCACCATGAGACGGAACCTTTTTTTATAACAGCTCATGTAAAACAGAGAGAGGTTATTAATGAATCAGGAACATAAAAAAGATAAGCGTCAAGCTGTTCCAGAGCTCAGTTTGAGCGAACAGCAGGCAATCCGTATCCAACACTTAAAAGCTTTAGAAGAGCAGCACCTAAATCCTTACGGACACAGTTTTATCCGCACTAAAAATGCAGCTTTTATTAAAGATAAATACAATTATTTAGAAAAAGAACAGGAATCGGAAGAAGAGGTTAGTTTAGCAGGCCGCATTACTGCCTGGCGAGGCCATGGTAAGGCTTCTTTCCTTGATCTGACCGATCTTTCTGATCGCATTCAGCTTTATTTCAAATACGATGTTTTAGGCGAAGAATCGTATCAACGCTTAAGTTTAGCCGATTTAGGTGATTTAATTACCGTCAGAGGCCCAATATTCCGCACTAGCCGGGGTGAACTTTCTATTAGGGTAAAAGAGTGGAGCGTAGCTGCTAAAAGCTTAATTCCACCGCCGGAAAAATTTCATGGTCTTACCGATGTGGAAGTGCGCTACAGGCAGCGTTATGCTGACTTAATAGCCAACAAAGATGTACGCGAAGTTTTTGTCAAGCGCAGTCATATTGTTTCTACTATCCGTCGCTATTTAGATAATTTAGGGTTCTTAGAAGTAGAAACTCCCTGCATGTCTTCTGTAGCTGGCGGCGCTTCAGCGCGTCCTTTCATAACTCATCACAACGCTTTAAATGCGACTATGTATCTGCGCATTGCTACGGAGCTTCATTTGAAGCGCTGTATAGTAGGCGGCTTAGAAAAAGTTTACGAAATCGGGCGTATCTTCCGCAATGAAGGTCTGGACACCAAGCACAATCCTGAGTTTACCACTATTGAACTTTATGAGGCTTGGAGCGATTGTGCTGGTATGATGAGAATTACTGAAGGCATTATAGATACTTGCTGTCAGGAAGTTCTGCATACTCACAAAGTTAACTTTAGAGGACATGAAATTGACTTGCGTCCTCCCTACCCGCGCCTAACCATGGATTCACTCTTCCAAAAATACGCAGGTATTTCTATTAAGGAGCTCAGAGAACCTGGACGCGCTAAAGCTAAAGCTTTAGAGCTGGGCATTAATTTAGGAAACAAAGAACATACCTTAGCCCATCTTATGGACAAAATCTTTGAAGCTACTTGCGAAGAGCATTTAATTCAGCCAACTTTCGTTACTGAGCATCCCACTGAACTCTCTCCTTTAGCTAAGCGCAAAGACGACGATCCTACTCTTACTGATCGTTTTGAACTTTTTGTTTGCGGCAGCGAGTTAGCTAATGCTTTCAGCGAAGTTAACGATCCCTTTGATCAGCGCAAACGTTTTGAGGAACAGCAGGCTCTGAAAAATCTCGACGAAGAAGCTCATCCTCTCGATGAAGACTTCCTTAATGCCCTTATGTACGGCATGCCCCCCACTGGCGGCTTAGGCTTGGGTATCGATCGTTTAGTTATGCTCTTAACTGGTCAGAATTCTATTCGCGACGTCCTGCTATTCCCGACCATGAAACCTACAGATTCACCTAATAAGAGCGACAAACCTGAAACAATGACTCAGGATCTTTCAGTCAGCGAGCAGACGACTCCTACAAATGAAATCAATTTTTCCAACGTAGAAATTGAGCCGGCCTTCACTGAAATGGTTGATTTTGAAACTTTCTCCAAGTCAGACTTCCGAGCCGTTAAAGTGTTAGCTTGCGAAGCCGTAAAAAAATCTAAAAAACTCCTTAAGTTTACTCTCAATGACGGCACCGACCAAGAGCGCACTATTTTAAGCGGTATTCATGCTTACTATGAGCCGGAAGAACTGGTCGGAAAAACTCTGCTGGCTATAACTAATTTACCTCCTAAAACCATGATGGGCATAGAATCCTGCGGTATGCTGATTTCCGCTGTTCACCGTGAAAACGGCGAAGAGAAGCTACACCTGCTGATGCTCGACGAGCATATTCCTGCTGGAGCTAAAATGCACTAAGCCCGCCATAATCAGAAATAAGACAAAAAAACCGTCTGACTTCTTTCTAATGAAGCAGGCGGTTTTTTATATCCTGAACGGCGGATATTTTTATCTTTTAGCATATTGAAGCGACTTAGCTTACTAAAAAAACGATTTTAGCAAGAGGAAGTATTATATTTATGCTAATCTGGGTAGTCAAAGAATCTGCTCCTACTCAATTATAGGAAAGATATTTGATATGTAGTAAGTAGAGAGTATATTTTATTAACCCGGATCCCCTATATATGAAAAAAAGCCCCTATATTATTTTATTGGCAGCACTACTAGTTGCCATTATTTTTTATGAAGTTCGGCCTTTATTTGCTTTTGGAATGTTCTTTCACGCAAGTTTGGCCTCTATGACACAGTCTAATATACTCTTTATGACCGCTTGCCTGGGGGGAGTTTGTGCATACTGGTTCTTGCTGCCGGTCAAAAAAGTTGAGCTTCTAATAGCTTTAGTTCTGGGGTTAGCTCTTGACGGTAGCTTAATCTGCTACCGATTAGCCCATGTTATAAACGATCCCCTAGAGGAACATTTGCTATGTTTAGTCGATCTGGGACCGGGCCTTCTCGCGGGAGCTTCTTTAGCTATAATATGGAGAATTGTTCAGCATTATCGTCAAAAACAATTTGAAGAAGTAGGCAAATGCTTAGAAGTACTGGGCTTAGCTCTAGCTATGCCCGTTATCTTGAGCTTAGCTTCTGTAAAATGCGATCCTTACGTATACGATCCCCATTGTTATGCGCTGGATTCTCTCTGGGGCACTCAAATTAGCTTTATTCTTTCTAAATTTTTGCGAAGTTCTTTACCCCTGCGTCTTTTTATGACGGCCATCTATGTATATTTATCACTTTACATGATGCTGGCGCAAATTATTGTTTATAAAGATAATGAACGGCTCGGACTTAAACATAGCCGCTTTTTGATTCCTGCCTTTTACTTTATTTTAATCGGTGTTTGCGGCAGCTTCATTTACGAATTTTTTCCTGTAGTCGGCGTAGATTTGTACTGCGGTCAAAACCGTTTTCCCGATGGTCCCTGGCCGACGGCTAACATGAATCCGGTTCCTATTGCCGCCCCTCCTCAATTTATCCGCAACGGCATGCCCAGTCTGCACTTAGCTTGGATTTTAGCTGTTTACTACTCACTGTACCGAGCCAAGCCAATTTACCGCTACATAGCTTTAGGCTTAATATTTTTTACCGTATTGTCAACCTTCAGTGTCGGCTGCCACTACCTAATCGATCTACTTATAAGCCTGCCCTTCTGTACAGCTTCCCTATCTGTAGTCATGACTGAAGCGCCTAAAAAACTGCGCCTGACTGCCTTTACTATTTGTACCGTTGCTACAGTAATTTGGCTGGTCTTATTTAAGTATAGCATAAACTCAGCTTTGGCATTCCCGGTCTTAACTAACATTCTACTGATTTTTACCGACATAATTTCTCTATACTTAGCTAATCTTCTCTGCCGTTATTCAGCTAAGGAAGTGCAAAAAGCCATAGAGGCAGCTTCTACCAAGACTCAGCAAGTCAAACAAGACCATCAAAACATTTCTATAAACGAAACATAAAAAATTAAATCTAAACTAAATATGAACAATGCCCATAACCATTATTTTTTGCTTTCTATCGACACTTTACTAAAAAAGCGAAATCAACATGAAGAAAAATCCTTACCTAATTTTGCTAGCTATTATAATTATGCTAGCCGTTTTATTTGAAATAGCTCCACTGTTTAACCTACCTGTCCGCTTCCTCCATACAAGCTTAATAGGCGAAGCCTATTATAACCCTCTTTTTGGCACAGCCTGCCTAGGTGGCGCTTTAGCTTATTTGTTTCTGCTGCCTGTCAATAAAAAAGAACTCGCTATTTTTTCTATTTTGGGCTTAATTTTTGAAACCGCGCTTATAAAATGGAGGTTGTCCATTATAGGACCAGTCGGTCAAATTCTCCATATAGGTCCGGGCCTGCTTTCTGCTTATATCTTAGCGATAATATACCGTGCAGTAAGTCATTATCTCATACAACAAAAAGAAGAACTTGTTTCCTCGCTGGAGGCGCTGTGCTTAGCAGCAGTCATGCCTATTATGCTGGGTTTAGGAGCCTCCATTTTGCGCTTTAATCCCTACGTTTACGATCCGCATTGTTACGCCCTTGATTCTTTATGGGGAGGACAGCCCAGTTTCATTATCAGCAAAGTTTTCAGCAGTACTTTAACTATACGATTAATTATGTATGCTGTTTACTTTTATCTATCTTTATATATGATAGGCGCTCAGATAATTGTCTTTCTCGAAAACAAGAGCCTCAAAATTGCCCACAGCAAACGCTTAATTCCAGCCTTTTTATTTATAGTTATCGCCATAGCCGGCAGCTGCCTGTATCATTTCTTCCCCGTAGTAGGCGTACAGGCTTACTGCGGCGCTTCTCGTTTTCCCAGCGGTCCCTGTCCTCCCGCCAACTTATCTCCTACTCCTATAGAAGCTCCACTATTTTTGGCTCGCAACGGCATGCCCAGCCTACACCTATCCTGGATTATAGCGACATTTTTCTCACTCTACGGGGCCCAAATTGGCTGGCGCCGCATAGCCTTCGCTTTAACTGTACTCACAGCTATATCTACTTTTAGTGTGGGATACCACTACCTTATCGATCTGATTATAGCCTTGCCGTTCTGCCTAGCAGCTACGGCCATTCCCTTAGTAGAAGTTCCAGCTAAATGGCGTTTAATAAGCGCTATTTACGGCGCAACGACAGTAGTGTTTTGGTTAAGTCTGTTTAAATATAATATTACTTATTGTTTAAGTTCTCCCCGTCTAACCCTATCCGGCTTAACTTTAACCGCTTTAATATCCATCGCTCTAATAGCTAAACTATACAAAGAAGCACAACAAGCTTCGTCTGCTACACTCCAAAATACAGAAGAAATTAATCATCTTGAAAGCGATCAGCCTGTAGAAACGGCCGTTTTCTCAGAGAGCCACCCTCCAATTTCTTAAAGCAGGTTAAACCCAAATATAGTAAAATAATCAAAGCAGCTGCAGGAACTTCTAAAAAAACTTTCTTCAACTAACTTTATAAAGTTAAGAAGGTGACAGATTTTGGCATTTTTTACTCATTATACAGATCCGAAAAAAAAGACACTCCAACTTATTGAAATTATTACAGCGATATTGAGTATCGCTGTACTGTTGTTTTTGCTTCCTCGTTCTCTCAACGATTACCGAAATTTCAAAACAGCAACTCAATTTCATGAAATGGGTCACGAACGCTTACATGCTAATGATAGCGAAGGGGCAATGCGCTGCTTTGAAACGGCAGTTCGTACTTATCCTTTAGAAAGCAGCTATATGGAAATAGCCAGCATTCATCACTTTAACGGCCAGCATGACAAAGAAATAGACGTTTACCGCGACGCTTTAAAAATTATAAAAAATAGCGTAGCCCTGCGTTATGCTCTGGCTGAAGCCTATTATCTCAAAGATAATTACGATCAGGCGATAATTGAACTGCAAATTGTTTTGGAGCTCGATCCTAGCAACGCTCAAGCTAAAGGGCTCATGGAGCGCTGCCGCAAATATAAGGCACATCCAGAGCAAAAAGGGCACCATAATCAAGCTGAAAATGATTCTGCTGATCATCTTGAGTTGCTTAAAAGTGTTGAAGGCCGCCATCATAGCCATGAAAATCACACAGACCTTACCCACGCCTCCCCAGAAGCCCCACAGCATGGGGAAACTTCAAGTGCCCCAGTTTCTAAATGACGTCTGCGCAGGCCTCGATATCCTTTGAAAGATAAACGCTGCAGACGGATTCCGATCTAAAGTCTTAAAAGGTACAAAACTTATAACGTTGAAAGTACAGGGTCATTATCATTTTTTAGCTGCGGGACGCAATGCTTAATGTTCAGACGCTTTCTTAGAATAGTTCATCCTAGATAGGCGGAAAGCTAGTGGCGCTGCACAAAGAGGCAAGCCTGAACAACAGAGTAGGCAATTCCTGCTCCCAAGCACGGCTCTCAAGTAATAGTGATCGTTTTAGTATCATGTGAAAGGATTCTTTCAAATAAAATTATGGCAAAAAAGAACACGTTCGGTTTTATTGCTTTCACCGCTGCTGCCAGCCTTGGTTTAGCTATAACTGCCGCCGGCTGCGGCACCCACAATGGTTCTTCCGAGCCGGCCCCCCTCGGAGGGAATAACAGCGTAATTTTCAATTACGCCTTAATGCCTAACCTGCGCACTGCTGTAGGAAGCGACATTACCAAAGTTCGTTACAGCTTTATCGACGAACAGGGTAAAATTGTAAAGACAACTGATGCCTACGAATTAAAACACACTTCTAAAATAACCGAGCGCAATGTCGCAGTTCCTAATGTACCCAGTGTAGCTTACATAGTATCGGCTGCTTATTACGATGACTTAGGTTCTATCGTTGCAGTTGGTTTAAACAGTATTAATTGGAATTACGATTTAGTTCAAGCTGAAGTAGCCAACCCGCAAATAGCCGAATTTGAATATTTAAATACTGGTTTACAGGCCAGTTCATATGTTATTAAGCCTGAAGAAACCACCAGTCTGTCTCTGCCAGTCATGGCTACTGACGGCTCGAAAAATGTTGTTAATTTAATCGCTTTTGCCGATGTTACCGGTTTAGAAAATTATACCGATGTTTTAGAAAAATCCGCTACGGGCCATACTTATACAGGCGTCAGTTTCACCGGCGAACATGAAGGTATGGTTCCGGCTAATACTGTCAAAGCAGTTGTCCCTATTACGGGCGGGAATATAACTGCCGAACTTGACAATCCTATTTACGTTACTTCACAAACTATCACTTCTATAAAACTGGAACCGGATGATATTGAAGGTAAAGCTATTACTGTATACGATGCCGAAGCAGAAGTTCCTTACAGCAAAATTTTAACAGTAAAACCTTCTATTAAAAATGCTGATCTCAGCCAGAAGGTAGCCACCTTCCATCCAGTTGGCTCTAGCGATGATACCCCCGAAAACGTAGCTATCGGTACTCAATATTTTAAGGTAACTGCAATTTATAGCGATACTCCTAACCGAGGCCCCGTACCTGAAAATATCGATGTCACCCAAGGCTCAGTTTTCACCTTGGAGCAGGAATCTGATATAGCTTCTGTTACCAAAAATAGAGTCGATATTGCTAAACAGGAGCTCGAGCCTTTAAGTGTCACTCCCATTTTAGTACACGCCTCTTTCAATAATGACGGCAGACTTGCTGAGCCTATAACCGATAAGCATAGACTCGATGCTTATTACGGAGAGAGCAGCGTCGGTTTAACCTACGCTTCAAACTATGGTGATACTCTTATTGCCTCTATAAAAGCCCAGGATATACCGGAAGAAAGCGGACTCCTGCTTGATATGGTAGGAACTATAACTTACGTTAACGGCGATATCGACGCCGAAAAATATATGACTACTGACTGCTTCGTACTGCCTGCAGCGCTCATTTCCAAGTATCCTGAACTGGAAACTTACTGCCCGTCAGAAGTAGATAAGATTAGTATGAATGCTACAGTTGATAACCAGTACAGGCTGACTAAGAATGCAGAGTACGGCGATATAACAGAAACCCACGTCATCCGTTTAGTTAATGAGAGTGAGTATAAGGCTCTTGGACTGCCCGATTTCCTGCAAACTCAGATCGAACCCTAATAAGTAATTTTATAGTTTAGTTATTCTATGAAATGCACTTAAAATAAATGGCCCGGACGTCAATCGTCCGGGCTATTTATTTTTCTAGGGTAAGTAATCTGTATCGGAGCGAGCTTAACAAAAGACAATCAACAATTTACAAACCAGCCCAGTTGCGTCTTTCAATAAAAGTACTCGGTTCGACAGTGAAGCCATTTTTCAGACGCATAGCTTCACGTTTAATAGAAGCTAAAATAACTGGTCCGCTTATCATACCAACCATTTTAGTTAGTGAACCGAAATCACAAGAAAACTGCTGACGTAAATTATGAATACGTTCCTGCACATACTGATTTGACTCTTTAAAATATTGCTCCATTGCCCAAAGAGCTCCGTAAGCATAGCGACGCACAGACGCAGAATCGTTTTCTAAACGGCGCAGTACCCTAGCATTATCGTAACTTCGGAAGTTCTTCCACCCTTTCCAAATGGTGTTGATAACTCTGAAAACACTGGGGCCGTTGACGTCGTAATCAGCTTGGAAAGCTCTCAACAAAAATTCTTCACTTTGCTCTGGAGTGATATACGGATGTCTAAAATTAAAGCGGTACTGACCGTGAATATCTGCTAAATTCACATCGTCGAGCATAGCCCCCTTCTCCATTTGTTCTTTAAACAGAGGTGTACCGGGCAAAGGAGTATAAAGCATAAATTGATGGAAATCAGTATTATGCTTTATGGCTCTGGCTATAACTTTATCAATATTTTCAGGTGTATGATTCTCTAAACCTATAATGCTGGAACCTAAAACTTTTACGCCCAGCTCCTGTAAGCGTCCGACAAACTCAACTGAGTCGCAGCCTTTGAGCTTAGCATACTGGCTATCTTCACCTTCCAGCCCCATCCAAAGCCAAGAAAGCCCCAACCGCAACAATTCATCCATAGAATACTGACGCAGAGCATTAGCAGAAGAAAAACAATAAAGTGACCAGGCTTTACCATCTCGCTCCATCAAATCGAGCAACTCCATAGCTCTGGGACGATTGAGCAGAAAATTTTCATCCATCATAAAGAAGGAGCTGGTACCAAGTCTCTTTTCAAAGCCGCACATCAAATTATACAATTCTTCGCCGCTGTCATAGAAAGTAACTGAATGGCCCTTTCCTCCAAAAAGAGCTGAAGTGGCGCAGAAGTTACATCCCATAGGGCAACCTACAGAAGTAATTACTGTCGCAGCGGTATCTTTAGTACTGGACTTTACATCAATACCAAAAAGACGGGTGCCGAAACCTGATACGATATCAGGATGAACAATTTTAGCAGTTTCATCTTCACCCAAAAAGTGACGGAACCAGCTCACCCCTTCTCCTTTGGCGACATAATCTGCTTCTATCATATTTTCCAAACCTGGAATGGAAGCTACATGACCGCCTACCACTATAATACTGCGCGGAGAATAAGTGCGCACCAGTTGGCACATACGGCGCACCTTCCCTACATTAGCTACAATGCCACTTATACCAACGATATCATAATCGCCAGTCTGCAGTTCGTGAATAAAACGCTCTTGAGTAGGGAAATCTAGCAATGTAGAAGGGGCAGAAATGTTTTGTTGGATAAACATAAGCCCCCAAGAACGGTGAAACATACGCAAAGAAAAAGGCCCTTGCACTCTAGTTACCTGATTATGGTACAGTTCCATGGGATTGATCGCCCGGCTGCCAAAAGAATCATTTTGCGCATAAGGACCAAAAACAGAAGAGAATAAAATTGTAGGTTGTCTGCGTCCGGTGCCTTTATACACGGGACGATCAACTTCGGCATTATGTGAACTCATTGTATCAACAATTCCCCTGTTTAAAAAATCTCAAATTTACTGTAACAACCGATATTACAAGTTACAAACATGTATCAACATGATAAGCGAATAAAATGCCAAGCTAAAAGATTACATTCGCATTTTAAGTAATAAGGTAGTTCTTTCTGCTTTTAAATAATAAAACAACAAATGAGCAGAAAAAAGCCATTTTAACGCCCAATTTCGTAAGATAGCAAAGCAAACCTGCTGCGCGCCCTCCATAGGCTCAAGAAGAATTTAATTTGTCAATAATTTTGCACCCTTAACTTCCTGAGCAGTAAATTCAGCCACAGTTGCCAAGATAGCTGCTCCGTACTTTTTTAATTTGACCAGTCCAACTCCAGATATTTGGGAAAGTTCTTCTAAAGTACGTGGACGCTGCTGAGCAATCAAAAGCAAAGAAGTATCATGCAGTACCATATAAGGAGCTAATTTTTCCTGACGAGCTAATTCCATACGTTTGCGCCGCAGTATTTCAAAAAGGGCACTAATTGCCTGAGTACTGACTCCACCAGTAGATGAACTTGTTAAAGTATTTAAAACTGAACTCCCAGAGTTTTTGGGGCTTGGGGCGGATTTACGCAGCCTCCCAGATTTGATTTCTGGATCGAGGCGCAGCAACAGCTCAGTTTTACTGCCGTCTAATAATTCCCGACTGCGTTTCGTAAGCTTAACACTGCCGCAACCGACCATGTCAGTTTTTAAATATCCCGACGCTAAAAGCTGGCGAAATACGGAGGTCCACTGTTTTACGCTAAGCTCCTTGCCTATAGCATAGGTGCTGATTTTATCATGTCGGCGGGCTAAAATGCGCTCATTCTTACCTCCGCGCAGCACTTGAATTAAATAAGAAACTCCGTACATTTGGCCAGTACGATAAACACAAGAAAGAGCTTTTTGGGCGTAAACCAAACCATTAGAAGCTTGAGGAGGATCGACACAATTGTCACAATGGCCACAATTGTGTTCCAATTGTTCTCCGAAATAACTTAGCAAAGCTCGTCTGCGGCAAGAGACCGTTTCACATATTCCCAATAAAGCCCGCAATCTGCGCCGTTCAATCGCTTTATGAGCTTCATCAGCTTCAGACTCTTCAATAAATTTTTGGCGCAACACTATATCTTTAATGTTATAGGAGAGCCAAGCAGAAGCAGGAAGTCCATCCCGGCCAGCCCTGCCAGTTTCCTGGTAATAAGCCTCTACGCTGCTTGGCAGAGCAAAATGAGCCACGAAACGCACGTTCGGCTTATCTATACCCATACCGAAAGCTATGGTCGCGGCCATGATCACGCCTTCTTCTCTAAGAAAACGTGCCTGATTGGCAGCCCGCTCACTTTGAGTCATACCCGCATGATAAGGGAGAGCCTCATATCCCAAACTGCAAAGCCACTGAGCAGTCTCTTCAGTATCTTTACGACTCAAACAATAAACAATACCGGAATCTCCTCGATGCCTGCTCTCTATAAAATTTATGAAACGCTGCCTAGTTTCGCTTACCCCTTCAGACTGAGGACAAATTGTATAAAATATGTTAGGACGATCGAAACTGGTAATAAAACGTCTAGCTCCCTTAAGCTCTAAATGACTGATAATATCCAGCCTTGTAGCCTCGTCGGCAGTAGCAGTTAAAGCTATCCACGGAACATGGGGAAAAAACTGGCGTAATTTCATCAGCTGCACATATTCAGGTCGAAAGTCATGCCCCCACTGCGACACACAATGGGCTTCATCTATGGCTATTAAAGACAGCCGACAACTGCTGAGCATATTCAGAAAGCCATCCATAATAGCTCTTTCGGGAGACACATAAAGTAGATCTAACTCTCCGGCATAAATTTTTGCACAGACACGGCGGGCTTCTTCTGGCTCCAAAGAAGAATTTAAAAATGCAGCCCTCACGCCACTGCTAATTAAAGCATCTACCTGATCTT
>JBJEGD010000003.1:0-75164 GCA_051874735.1 Candidatus Bruticola sp.
TCCAATAATTTCTACTGTTGTCAAAACTTTTTTGCGTCGCCTCATCGCGACTGCTTGAATATATTACTGCTCAGCTTAGCCGCTGTCAAGTACTTAAATAAAAAAATTAGGTTAAAAAAATGTACGCAAAAAGTTTGAGAGCCAATAACGCTAGGAATCCTGGCTCAATATCGACAGTAAACGCCTAAAAAAGACGGCATCTAAAGATAAACGTAACGGCAAAAAAAACAAACACGACCCCTCCCCCAACATAATACCATTTAAGGTAAAAGAAGGTAGACGGCCAAACCGCAAGAAGTTCACGCCCCTTGTTATTATTATTTTGTACGCGGTGACTTTAATTATGTCTTTAGTAAAGTTAGATCAGGCAGGACGTCAATTTTTAACTGAACCAATTTGGCAGAATATATCCCTAGACATAGGAGCTGCCGAACGTTTAGGCATAATCGGAGCTAACGGCTGCGGAAAAACCAGCCTCATACGCGTTATCGGTCGTCTCGATGAACCTGATTACGGCCAAATCACTTTTAGTCAAGGCTTGACTATAGGCTGGCTACCTCAAACTCCACAATTTCAAGATAATTTGTCAATCAGAGAAACAATTAGACATTCACAACAGCACATTATCGACAAATTATCGGAATATGAAAAAATTTGTGAAGCCTATAGCCTTAATCCCTCTCCAGAAAACACTCAAAAGATGGAACGGCTCAGCGCCCAGCTCAACGCTTCGCAAGCTTGGGAACTTAATACACGCATTGAAAGTATGATTTCCCAACTAAATTTAGAAAATATCACCGAGCCAATCGGAAAACTTTCGCAAGGAACACGCAAAAAAGTAGCTATCTGTATTGCGCTTTTAGACAATCCGCAGTTACTACTTCTCGACGAACCGACTAACCATCTTGACACCGTAACGATCGATTGGCTAGAAACTCAGTTAAACTCCTTTAAAGGAGCTGTAGTTATGGTCACTCACGACCGCTATTTTTTAGACCGTACAGTAAACCGCATTTTAGAATTAGATAAAGGTTCAGGGTACCTTTATGAAGGCAATTATGCCAAATATTTAGAGCAAAAAGCCCACTTTTTAGAACTTAACAAAGCAGAAACTGAAAAACGGGCCAATTTAATCCGTCAAGAGATGGAGTGGTTTAAACGCGGAGCCAGAGCACGATCGACCAAACAAAAAGCCCGCCAAGAACGCTTAGCAGAGTTATTGGAAGTACAACAAAAGCAAAAAGCTCTGCTCAATAGAGCCCAGGAAGTAACCTTTAAAAATATGCAGAGCGGTCAAAGATTAGGCACTAAGGGAATTGATCTCTGCAATATTAGCAAAAACTACGGCGGACGCACTTTATTTAAAAATTTTTCTTTAAAAATAGGCAAAGGAGCCCGGTTGGGGGTCGTAGGAGCTAACGGCTGTGGCAAAACTACTCTTCTCAATATTATCGCTGAAACTATAAAACCGGATAGCGGTCATATTGAGGTCGGCGAAACTATCAGGCGAGGCTACTACACACAGACTCAAGAGCAAGAAAATTTTGAACAAACTATTATTGATTATCTGCGCGAAAGCGGAGATTATATAGTTTTAGCCGACGGACGTCGCGTAAGTGCTGAAAATTTACTAGAACAATTTTTGTTTCCCCGTCCTATGCAGCACACTTTAGCCAGCAAACTTTCTGGAGGCGAGCAAAAAAGACTGCGCCTGCTCAGATTACTGATGAGCAATCCTAACTGCCTGCTGCTAGATGAACCTACTAACGATCTGGATATTCCTACGTTAATCAGATTAGAAGCTTGGTTGGATGACTATCCTAATATTGTTATTATTGTCAGTCACGATCGCTATTTTTTAGATCGCTGCGCAGACCGACTATTTTTCTTCGGCAACGGACAAATCCAAGAATTTGCCGGTGATTATGAAACTTTGCGCCAGCATATAACTAAACAGGCAGAAGAACAAGCTCGCCAACATCGTTTACTAAAAGAAACGACCGAACGACCTTCTCCTCGTCAGCCTGATAGTTCTCCAGACAAGCAACCGCCAACTAAAAAGAAAAAACTCACTTACAAACAGAGCAACCGACTGAAAGAACTTGAAAATTTAATCACGCAAAGTGAAAATAGAATGGGTCAAATTGAAAAACTTTTAGAAAATCCGATCGGCAGTCCTGAGCAAATGGCCTCCTTGGGGAAAGAATTTGAAAATTTAAAGGCCGATATAGAGACATATATGCTAGAGTGGGAAGAATTAGCTTCGTTAGCCTAAGCCCCCTGATAAAGCAATTATTTCTCGTTCCTTGCTTGTATATAAGGCAGGCAAATAGTGTTTTGTATTGAACTCGCCCCAATCAATATTTGAAAACGTTTGAGTCCGCACCAATTAGGGCGTAAACGCTAATGGAGAGCAATGGATCTTCCTAGCACACAAGAGTTACAAGAGAAATATATTAGAGTAACCAACGAACATAGACGCACTTTAGTCCGCCTGCGCAATGCGAAACTGATTATCGGTGTCATTGACCGACTCGATGCGGCTATCTCCAACCTGGAGGTAGTGGGACACATTTTTGTTGACACCCTCATCGGACGTCTAAACGCTAAAAAGGCCGCTATATTTGTCAAAAATCATAACAGAGATAGTGCTTCTTACAATAGACAGAATCAAAACGGTGAAGAAGATCCTATTGCCAAATATCTAGGCAAATTTACTAGCAGTGTCAAAGAAAAGGAAAATAACGACGAGTTTTTCCACTGTATTTATCAAGTAAATCTTAACATTTCCCAGCAAAACTTCTCTTTTATACCTAATAAGCAGAGCATGTTTTGGCTAGATACCTGCAATGGTCACCCTTTTTCTACTGCCGATGATATAGCTAGACAACATGCCGCTCTTTACGCTGATAGTCTAGCGGAATGCAATTTAGATAAACTTGGACTTTATTATTGGATTCCGCTCCTACACCGTCTCGACAATTCTGTACTAGGCATTATTGGCTTAGATATTTCTGATCCTGAACCTTTGGAACTGGAATTTATTGAGCAGCTAACCGCTCAGGGTATTAGAGCTCTGCGCAACGCCATATGGTACAAACAACTCGAAGCCTCCCGTGCTGCTCTGGCTCGCCAAATCCACAAATTGGAAACTCTTTACGACGTAGGTAAAGCTTTAAGTGCTATTGACGATCGCGAACACCTTATTAAAGATATTTTAAGATATGCCGCCAGTATAGTACAAGCTCAAAAAGCTTCCATTATGCTTCTCAATGAGTCTACTGGCTATTTAGAGGTAGCTTTCGTTCACGGCATCGATCAGAAGACTGAAGATAACATTAAACAAGGCACTCGCAAAACCTGCAGTTTAAAAATTGGCGAAGGTACTGCTGGACAGGTAGCAAAAACTAGAGTGCCAACTATCATTAACAACGCCGCAGACAATCCTATGTTCGTGCGCAACGAATCTTCCAATGTCTCTTCGATTATGTGCGTACCTTTAGTGGTTCACGATGATCTTCAAGGCGTGCTCAACATAACTAACAAAGAGATGGGGGCTCCTTTTACTAGCGACGACCTGCAAATTATTTTGCAAGTTGCCGACCAAGCGGCTGTGGCTCTTTATAATGCTCACCTTTATGAGCTTGCTGTCACAGATGGTCTTACTAAAGTTTTTATTCGCCGTCATTTCTTCTCAAAATTTTCCGAAGAAATTCGCCGCGTCGACCGCAGTGGAGCCAAGTTAAGCTTGATTATGCTCGATATAGACTTCTTTAAAAGTGTAAACGACACTTACGGACATCAATGCGGTGACTATGTACTTTATGAAGTCGCTTCAGTGCTGCGCAGCACTCTGCGCGATGTCGATATTATAGGACGCTACGGCGGAGAAGAATTTGCTATAGTTCTTATCGACTCCGACATAGAAGGAGCTGTAAAAGTCGCCTGTCGCATTCAGCACTCTTTAGAGCAGCATCGGTTTACTTGGAAAACTGAAGAGTCAGGAAAAGAATTAGAGCTGCGCATCTCAGTCAGTATAGGTATTTCCTGCCATTCTAAACCAGATTCTTCCCAAAGCGAATCTGGTTCTAAACAAGTTTCTTCCCAAAGCGAACTTATAAAAGCTGCCGACGCCGCTCTGTACTACTCTAAACATCATGGACGCAACAGAGCGACAGTTTACAGCGATAAAGTTAACAAATTTATGGAAAGTCTCAATAAAAAAGAAAACGAGATCCTCAGTCCGATCGATCCTAATAACAACTGATTAGAGAGCGTCTTCAAAACTAAACTGAATTCAGCTCAGGCTAAAATTAAAACGTTTTAAAGATGATCGGCTGCTTCGGCTAGGGACCTATGCGGGAAGAGCTTTTTCCATTCGGCCTTAGCCTGAGCGGCTTTTTCTTTATCCTGTAAAACGTTATAAAGGTAAACTAAACAGTAATAAACATGCTCATACTGCAAGTAGTGCCTCTGCAGATCGCTGTCCGCCTGGTCAATTAACCGTTCTTTAGCTTGTTGAGCCAATTTTAAAGCTTGACGGTAATTGCCGTTTTTTATGTAAAGTACGGCTAAATTATGACAGGTGTCGACCTCAGCTCCGTTGGCTTCATATAATTCTTGAAAATAAGCTAAAGCGGAAGCGGTCTGCCCCAAAGCAGCAGCAGTTAAAGCTGCATATTTTTTGTTGACTTCAATTAGGCGATCTAATTCCCGGCCCTTAATAAACTCATTCCCATCTATAGCAGTATCGCTACTAGATAATTCGCAAATCAGTTCTTGAACCTTTATAAAGCTACTCCGAGATTCTGAAAATCGTTGTGCACGATAAAGAGCTATACCATAAAGAAGTTCAGCCAAAGGATGGGCCGGGAATTTATCAGTCAGTTCAGCCAAGCTCAACACATTATCTGAGCCTTCAATAAAGACTTGACAGACGGCATAATTTAAACAAGCCACATTGAGCGTTGTCTCTGCTTGCTTAAAATAATCTTCAGCTTCAGCTGACTGGCCCAGCTGCCAATTTATGACGCCTAAATTGTTAAGTAGCAAACTACTTTGAGGCTGAACCTGCAGCGATTCACGCAGCACCCGGCAAGCTTGCTCAGAATCGGCCAACTTCTGATAGACTGCAGCCAAAGTCAGAGCGGCCCCAATATTATCTTTGCGCAGTTGCAAAGCTCTCTCAAGCTTGACCTTAGCGCTGTCCAAATTTCCTCGGTGATAATCGGAAGTTCCACTTAAACTTAAAAATTCTGACGATGAAGCTAAAGGAGAGACGACCAGCAGATCGATAGTTTTAGCAACCTCTTCCCAACGTTCTAGACGTCCCAGACAAACAGCCTTGTTAAAAAGCACTAGGTCTTCATTAGGCTCTTTATCTAAATAAAGATTGTAAAGCTGTAAAGCGTACTCACAATTTCCTAAACGGTACTCAACTAATCCCCAATAAGGCAAAACTTCGATGCGACCTTTATCGAGATTGTAAGCTTTTTTATACAAATCTGACGCTCTGGACAACTGCCCTTGACGATGCAGAAGTAGCCCCTCTTGAAAAAGCTGCTTAAACTCCCAGGAGGAGTCAAAAATAGACTTTCCTCCCAAAGCTTTAAATGGAGAAACATCACCAGTTTCAGCAGAACTTCCCTGAGCGGTATTAGGGATTACCCACAAACCGCTCCAAATTAAAAGAGCTGAAACTGCCATCATTATTTTTATATTCTTACAGTTCATATTATCTCTGCTGACGCATATAAAAAGACGGCCAAGGCCAGCGCTTATAAGCAGCTTACTTTTCTTTCAATCTGTTAAACAATCAGCTAAACTTGTAAAAGAAGCTAAAATATTTGACCAATGATTCCACTGCAAATCTTCAGGACAACGATTTTTTCTAGTCAGACGCAAAAAATGCTTATTAGCTGTCAAACGGAGAAAAGGCAGCAACCTGCTTATATGCTTTCCAGTTTCCTGGTCAGCTATAAACCGTTCAGCTGCGTCAGGTTCAACACTGAAAGCCTGTAAATTAGGCCACTCCTCTAATAGAGACAAAGAGGCTAAACGCGAACCTACAAGACCTAAATCATCGGCAATAGCAAATTCTTTATCCAGCAGTGAAAAACTCAGGTTCATGGGACAGCGGAACTCCAGCACAATTAAACACTGTCCGCCAGTACCGCAAGGTATAGTCTCTAAAGCAAAACGGCGCCCTTTAATATTACCTAAAAGACACGGCCACAGAAAGTAATGGTGCTCTCTCTGGGCCAAATGTTCAAACCCTGGAGGCAAAATAACTTTGCCTCCGTGGCGCTTATTTTCACGCAAACGCTTAATCTGCGGTTCTTCTAACTGTTGGGATACACTGTTAATAAGCTCTTCAACAGCTTGGAACACAAAAAATACCTCCGAATCGCCTCTTTACTAATTAAAGAGGCCCAGAACGCTGACCCAAACAAGAAACGCAGCAGATCAACCGCCATTATTACAATCTAACTAGCTACACCTTTTTCCATTATAGCGTTGAAGGCGCGGATAACCTGAGGATCGAATTTGCTATTAGCTAAGGACTCGATATAGGCTTTAACTTCCATCGGATCACGCCGAGACTGATCGGGGCGGTCGTGGGTCAAAAGATCGAAAGTTTCTGCCACAGCGATTACCATAGCTCCCAGGGGTATAGCGGGACCGCGCATGCCGGCGGGGAAACCGGAGCCGTCGTAACGCTCATGATGGTGCAAAATTAAAGGCAAAGAACGCTCTACAAACCCTAAAGGTTTAAGCCACATTACAGCCGCTTTATCTTGATTTAAAACTAACTCGCGCTCGGGGCCAGCAGGCAAGCTTTCACAAAAACGCAAAGACGACGGCATGGAGAATTTACCCAAATCGTGAAGCAGAGCCGCAGCTCGCAGCACTTCAAGCTCATTTTCATTCATACGCAATTCACGCCCCATAGCTTCAGCCATACGGGCAACTCGTTCCGAGTGTCCTTCACACCCCGGCATGTTCTTCTCATAATTAGTAATAATTTCTACAATTGTATTGACAATGCCACCCTGAGCTCGCTTAAAAGTAATAGCTTGGTACAAAGCTAAAGCGAAAGGCATAGTCAAAAAGCCCATCATATCGAAATCTTCTTTTTTGAAGTTCCCCATATTAGCTTTATTGGCCACAAATAAAAGGGCAAAAATGTTATCGCCTGTGCGCATAGGCGTAACAATAACTTCACTGATAGGCTCGCGCAGGAAATTAAATTCTTGCAGCTGACGATCTGTACGGTTTAAGGCTACCGATTTAGCTTTAGTGCGCATAAAATCGACTAAACCATTTTTAGCATCTAATTTAAATGCCTGCCGACTTTCTTCACACAAACCGATGCCGGCCTCAAATTGATAAGTATTGCCTCTAAGAATGAGCAAAGCGCAATACTCACATCCCATCTGCTCTTTAGTGGATTCCAAAATAACTCTAAATACCTGGTTAGGTTCTGAGCTTTTGGTCAGCTTACCTATTAGAGCGGGCAGAGCTTCCCAACGCCTAGTATCGATAGAACTGGGACTCATAGTAGTAGGAATCTCTACAGGAGGAGCCATACGCGCAGAAACGGCATTAAGCAATGCTCCCCCACCGATAGCTAGTACGGCGCCGCCCATAGCACCGCTAAGAATTTGCAGCCAATTCAGCCCATCCATAAAACTGCCCGCCGCGACTGAAGTTTTAGCGGCCGCCGCCAACATAAATAAAGAATCCATCTCTCCGCTCCATCAAAAAAAACCTTAGCCCCAGGAATTCGCTTCTACGTACTCGATTCCCTAGCTATTCCATAAATATAGACGCGCAAATAACTGCCCTGCAAATAAAAAGAATCGGCATTATACAATACCGATTCTAAAAAAAGGCAAACCTATAAATATTGGTAAGACTTATTCTTTCTCAGTAGCGGCGGCAGCTACATCTTTATAAATTAAAGTAGGTGGCTCTTTTTTCTCTATTACTTCTTCAGTAACTATACATTTTTGCACATTGTCCATAGAGGGAATCTCAAACATAACATCGAGAATAGCTTCCTCAATGATACTGCGCAGAGCTCGAGCCCCCGTTTTGCGCTCTTCAGCTTCTTTAGCCACCCTTTCTATAGCGTCTTTGCTGAAAACTAATTCTACTCCATCCATGCTGAACATGCGCTGATACTGCTTAATAAGGGCATTTTTAGGCTCAGTGAGCACCCGCACTAAAGCGGTTTCATCGAGGGCGTTGAGAGTGACTACAATAGGCATACGGCCAACAAATTCGGGAATGAGCCCGTACTTCAGCAGATCTTCAGGCATAACCTGAGCTAGCAGTTCCCCGACGTCGCGTTTACTCTTGCTTTCGATGTTGGCTCGGAAGCCCATTGACTGCGAACTGACACGCTGTTCAATAATATCTTCTAAACCTTCAAACGCACCTCCGCAAATGAACAGCACGTTGTTAGTATCTATTTGAATGCATTCCTGATGAGGATGTTTGCGTCCACCCTGAGGAGGAACACTGGCCACAGTACCTTCCACAATTTTCAGCAACGCCTGCTGCACGCCCTCACCACTGACATCGCGAGTAATAGAAACATTTTCCGATTTGCGAGTAATTTTATCAATTTCGTCTACATAGACTATGCCTTTTTCAGCTTTGCTAATGTCGTAATCAGCGGCCTGGATCAGCTTTAACAAAATATTCTCTACATCTTCGCCCACATAACCGGCTTCTGTAAGAGAAGTGGCATCGGCCAAAGCGATAGGCACCTTAAGAATTTTGGCTAAGGTACTAGCTAAATAGGTCTTGCCGCAGCCAGTCGGACCAATAATTAGTACATTGCTCTTCTGAAGTTCGACGTCATCTTCTTTGCCGCCATTCAAGTTTATACGCTTGTAATGATTATAGACGGCTACAGACAAAATTTTCTTAGCTTTCTCCTGACCGATAACGTAACGATTCAGGATTTCCATAATTTCTTTAGGTTTGGGCAGCTTACCATCGCTGTCAGCTGTACCTTCTTTGCTAAGCTCATCATCGATAATCTCTTTGCACATATCGACGCAATCAGAACAAATATATACACCCGGCCCAGCTATCATGCGGCGAACCTGTTCCTGCTTCTTGCCACAAAATGAACAGGTAAAACTTTGCTTATCGTCGCCGAATCGAAACATAATTTCCTCCTAAAAATGATTTTTCACATTGCTCTGGGAACACTTAGCAAATATTGCTTAACCTCTAGCCTCTTTAGTAATTACTTTATCAATAAGACCATAAGCAACAGCTTCTTCGGCGCTCATATAATTATCGCGCTCAGTATCACGGGCCACTTCTTCTATAGTTTTTCCAGTATGATTAGCCAATATTCTATTGGTACATTCGCGCAGGCGCAGAATTTCACGGGCATGGATATCGATATCAGTAGCCTGACCGCCAATTCCCTGAATCCAAGGTTGATGGATCATAATATTGGAATAGGGCAAAGAATAGCGCTTACCCTTAGTGCCTCCAGCTAAAATTACTGCAGCCGCACTGGCAGCTAAACCGATGCAAATAGTGGAAACGTCGGGTTTAATAAGCTGTATGCAGTCATAAATAGCTAAACCAGCTGTCACCGAACCGCCTGGGCTGTTAATGTAGATATCGATATCTTTGTCAGGATCCTCTTGTTCTAAGAATAGCAGCTGAGCAATGACTAAATTGCTCACGGGATCGCTTACTTCATTACCCAAAAAGAGGATACGGTTCTTTAAAAGCCGAGAGTAGATATCGTAAGAGCGCTCTCCTCTAGCCGTTTGCTCAATTACCATAGGAATTAAGCTGTTATATATTTCCGATTTGTCTCTGTAATTCATTGGAGAGAATCTACTATAAAACCCCATAATATTGTCCTCTTTTTTATAATTATTCATAACAAAATGAAATGGCTGCGGCTGTTTCTTCTAAAGGTCCCGACTTTTTAGCAAAAAAAATAAAGGCACTCCCAGTACAGCCGAACGTATGTCCCTAAAAAAACAGGCATAGCACAGCATTAACCCCAGAGCGCCTAACTTTTCATACGAATTTGATTTTTCCCCCTATTAAATCAAATTCAACCCAAAAAGAATAGGAAGAAAAAAATTATTCAGCCTTATTCTCAGTCTTCTCTTCAGCCTTAACCTCGGTAGCCTCAGCTTTAGGCTCAGTTCCTTCTTTGGCAGCTTCTTCAGCGGCTTTCTTAGCAGCTTCTTCAGCGGCACGCTCTTCAGGAGTCTTGGGAGCTACATAAGTGACTTTTGCAGTGTCAACCAGGTGCTGGGTCACTTTGTCGCGGAGGATGCTATAACGCAGCATACCGATAGTACCGGCTTTCTCCATGCGGCGCTTCAAAGAAGCAGCAGTCTGTCTAGCGCGCTTAGCCTCTTCATCGATCACGCTATTTATTTCTTCCTCGCTAACCTCAGTACCGAGCAAACGAGCTAAGTTCTTAACTAAAATTTCTAAGCGAGCCTCACCAAAGCCCATCAAGCTAACATGCTTCTGCCAATCTTCGAGACGACGTCCCTGCTCTTGCAGCATCTGATCTAATCTGCGGCCATCGGCAGCTAAGTTGTTCATAACTCTATTATTGAACACGCGAGCATGATAAGCAGATAAGTTGCTAGGCACTAATTCGGTGGGAACCTGACCGGCTATAGCGTAATAAACCTTCTCGGCTATTCCCTGATTAGCTTCAGCCTGAATGCGCTCTTTCATTAAGTCAGCAATGTTTTTGCGCAAATCCTCAATATTGTCAAATTGAGAGTTAGAAATTTCCTTAATGAACTCAGCATTCAACTCAGGAAGCACGCACTCTTTAATTTCTTTAAGATGGAAAACGAAATGAATCTTGTGACCAGCGATGGGAGACTTGTGATCAGCAGGGAACTCAGCATCGAACTCTCTGGTCTCACCGGGCTTCATACCGTAAAGATTCTCTAAGAATCCGGGGATATATCTGTCTGGGGCGAGCTCCATGGGGAAGTCTTTAGCTTCGCCATCTTTTACAGGCTTTCCATCTTCAAAGCTCTCGTAATTGACATAAGCTATATCTCCAGCCTGAAGACCGCGATCCTCAACGGTCTGCAGTACAGCACGGCCAGCGCGAGTACGCTCAATAGCGCTGTCTATGTCTTCTTCAGTGGGCTCGTAACGCTCCTGTTCTACTTCTACGCCCTCATAATCCTTAAGATCAATAGTAGGAATTACTTCAAACTCAGCCGTAAAGGTCAGCTCCTCACCACGATCGCCAGACACCTTAGTAAACTCAGGCTGAGAAACGACTTCAACTTTTTCCTTCTCGGCAGCTTCACTGAAAGAGCGAGGAATAACCGTTTCCAGGACGTCGCGCTTAAGCATTTGGTTTGGGATGTATTTGCGGCCCATGTAAGCAGGGACTTTACCGCGGCGGAAACCAGGCAGAGAGAGCATTTTTAAAGCTTCTTTAAAAGCCTTGGCATAAGCCTGCTCGACGGTATCAGCATCAACAACAACTTCCATGCTGCGCTTGATGGGAGAGAGTTCAGTCAGAGTAACCTTCATTTTTTCCTCCTAGAAAATCTTAGGACTGGCGGCGTTAGATCGTCCACCCCAATACAGAGACACTTCACGTGCCATCAAAATGATCGGAGCCCGCGTCGCTAAGGTTCACACATTTTTTACTTACGCTGTTAGATAAAACAAATAGAGACCACCTTTACGGCGGTCCCTACTCGCTGTGGAGCGGAAGAAGAGATTCGAACTCTCGACCCTTGCCTTGGCAAGGCAATGCTCTACCGCTGAGCTACTTCCGCAAAATATGACCGAGAGCAACCTGCACTTACAATACCGGCCAATCTCGCTTTATTCCCCGATGTCGGGCACTTAAAGATTGAAAATTGCACCTTTTTGTATGGAGCGGAAGAAGAGATTCGAACTCTCGACCCTTGCCTTGGCAAGGCAATGCTCTACCGCTGAGCTACTTCCGCATGTACAATCCTAACTTTAAGCTGTGGGCGGGAAGGGACTCGAACCCTTACGATTTCTCACTGGCTCCTAAGACCAGCGCGTCTACCATTCCGCCACCCGCCCGAAGAGGTGGTGCGCCATCAAGGACTCGAACCTTGGGCCCGCTGATTAAGAGTCAGCTGCTCTGCCAACTGAGCTAATGGCGCGTACCGCTTACGGGCAGTATATTACTCAAACGAGGGATCGATGTCAAGGGCTTTGCTTCAAAAAAAATAGTTTTTTTTCGAGCTCCATCTCGCCTAAGCTCAGATATTGTTTAAAAGCCCAATATTGACAATACTTTTAAGCTATTTGAGGCCACAACCTTGAAGTAAGGAAGGCCTTAAATCGAGGAAGGACAAGACCTAAAAAGCTCAAAAAAAAACTCGCCAATCGATAAAAAAGCTAGGCTTTGACAGCTAAACATTTTTTAAGAAGGTGCAAATTATGCAGTGGAAACGCAACGGAGAACTCGTTTTGGTCACGATGATACCAGGCGATAAATTGAAAGACTCTATACTTCAAGCAGCTAAAGAAGCTGGTCTCGAATCGGCTGTAGTTTCTGGTTTGGGAGGAGTGCGCAACATTGAACTGGGGCTGGCGAAGGCAGATCTTAGCGGCTACGATACGGTCTGCTTCCATGGAGCATGGGAATTAGTAAGTTTAACTGGTAATATATCCAGCCTGAAAGGCGAACCTTTCCTGCACGCCCACGCGGCTTTAGGTGGAGTCAACGGAGAAATGAAAGGCGGCCATTTAATTGAAGCAGAAATAAACGTAACTGCAGAAATTTTCCTTTATCCCTTAGCAGAACCTGTTAAACGCGGAGTTTCCCCCTACTTCGACGGTATAAAAGTCTGGAACTTTTAAACTTATTACAAGCAGGCTTAACCACAATATGGAATACACTAAACTTAACAACGGACTGTCTATGCCCTTACTAGGGTTTGGACTTTATAAAGTTGAGCCATCTGAAAGCTACCGGTGCGTATCTCAAGCTTTAGAAGTAGGATACAGACTTCTTGATACAGCCCAGTTTTATGCTAACGAAGCTGAGACGGGCCGAGCGATCGCCGCTTCAGGCCTTCCCCGCCGCGATATTTTTCTGACTACCAAAATTTGGTACGACCACAGCGGCTACGAGAAAGCCCGCGAATCTATCAAGCAATCTCTGGAACGCTTGCAAACCGATTATGTCGATCTGCTGCTTATCCATCAACCTCTGGGCGACTATTACGGCACTTACAGAGCTATGGAAGAAGCCTATACTCAAGGCTTAGCTAAAGCTATCGGAGTATCGAATTTTACCCCAGATAGGCTAATTGATCTCTGCTATTTTTCTAAAGTTAAACCTATGGTCAACCAAGTAGAAGCCCATGTCTTCTTCCAGCAGAAAGCAGCTAGACAGATCATGAACAAATATCACGTGCAGATCGAGTCGTGGGGCTCTCTAGCCCAAGGACGTTCAGACTGCTTCACTAATGAAACGCTGCTCAAAATTGGCCAAACTCATCACAAAAGTCCCGCTCAAATTGCCTTGCGTTTCTTAATTCAGAGCGGGATTGTGGCTATTCCTAAGTCGTCCAATCTATCTAGAATAGCTCAGAATTTTGATATTTTTGATTTTGACCTTAATAAACAGGAAATAGATGAAATTGAAGCTCTCGATCGGGGCGTGGGCTTTTCTAAGCCGGCTAACGACAGCCAGAGGGTCGAATACCTTTTAGGTATTTAAAAGACTTCTGCACCTACAAAAAATCTGTTTCTTACGCTACCTGTTTCTTACGCTTTTAAAAGCCTTGACTGAGTCCGTTTAACGAAACCCCTGGCGGCGCAGCCAAGGCTCGAAAGCGTCAGCCCAAGCTCGATGAATAATGGGACCAGGATGATGGCTGGTGTTGCCCGTGACCCTATTTTTAGCTAGTTGTGATCCCGGAGGATCAATCAAACAAAAGTTATAGGCCTTACCCATCGTTTGGCATCCACGAGCGAACAGATCCGCATTATTGTCAAGTATAACTACGGTAAATTGGCAATCTTGCTGACAGCAGGTTTCATACATTTCGTCGAGCAGCTTCTGTTGTACTTTGACCAAATAAGAAACGGAAGGTATTTCCACAACCTCTGGCCCTAAAATATTCCTTCGGATAAAGTTGTTAATTTGAAAAGACCAGCTGTCCGTATCCTCAAGCCTTTGAGACTTGAATAGCTTATCGCTGTGTGCATTAAAAAAGTAAGCACTCCAAACGCGCTTAAAAAAATTAACAGTAAGAAAACGATCCTCTCCTGGCCAATTAAAAGAATCGCTGCTGTGCTCTATTAATTTTCCTTCTTTCAGCTCCACATAAGGCTGCAGCTTGTAAGCTCCATTTCCCCGCAACACCCCCCAAATGCGACGATCGACATTGCGGGTCAAATGTAACGGTATCATGCCGTAAACAACTAAATCGTATTTTTTCTGCTCCAGAACTCTCCGCATAGCCATTAAGGCTTGATGGGCTCCAAAGCCACTTACACCGTAATTATCAAAAACGGTATCGGGGAAACGCTCGTTTAGCAAATAAGGAAAAGTTTTTTCGTCGGCGACTCCGCAACCGAAAGTAAAAGAACACCCAAAAAGAGCTACTCTGCGGCTGCCTTTTTTCTCAATATTAGGTCGAGAAATCCGCAATCCATTAGTTCCTACATGCTGCATAACCTGACTGTCTTCTTCAGAAGGGTAGCTGCCAACTTCCCATCCCCAGCCACACTCATCCCAAGCCTGACGCAAATACTGAGGCACTAGAGCCCTTCTAGAACGAAGTAAAGCATAACCGTTCAGATTTACCCCTTTAGACGCCAAATAAAGCTCACCACTTATAAAGATAATGATAGCAGCCATTACACACCATAAAGCGAAACGAATTATTTTCATAAAAAAAGCTATCCTTTAATGTGGCAAAAAAAATCCGCTTTCATTCCGACAGATGAACGAAAACGGACCACTGCTGGGAAGCTCATCTGGAGGATGAGCTTCCCAGCAGGCTTAGGCTGCACTTAACAGTAAACTAATAAATGTTCTTGACAACTCCGTCCTTATCAGTATGAATCAGATTGACTTGAGCACTTTTAGGCACAGTAGCTTCAATACTTAAAGGGGCGTCCGTGGTTGTCATCATGCTAAGGAAACAGTTGAACCAAGGCATAACTTCAAACTTACTAGCAGTCAGTTTGGGATAAACGGAGCGATAGGTAATATCAACCGCTTTATTAATAGACACCGGCGAAACGCTATCGCCAGACTTCAGATAGTAATTGCTACCACCGAAGTTAATATAGGGTATAGTGTAGTCAGCGTACAGATCGGGCAGCCCATCTGTACCACTGAGAGAAACAGCCATATCGTAGCGATGCATGATGTCATTGATAGGCTCTTCTAAAGACTCTTCCAAAAGATCGATACCAGTACGGGGTGAAGTATAAATACTCTTAAGCTTATCTTTACCGTAATAGCCGAGCACATGCAAAGCGAAAAGATGACCCATACCAGCTTTATCTTTAATTTCTTCATCAAAGAAAGCCTGCGGGAATATTTCACTAACTTCAAACTCTTCAGTATCAAGCAAGGTTGCTCCATTCATGTAGCGGTAGATAGGATCGATGGAGTATATAGACGCTCCGCCTCCAACCTCATTAACACCAGCTTTATATAAACCGCTAGAGCAAAGTTCAGCACCAAGTTCCGCAAAGCCCTCGACCAGAACGGGCTCACCGACAGCTTCATACAAATTTTTCACTGAGCCGTAAGTATCTGGCAAACCTAAATCGGTAAAAGCACCATTTTGGGCGACTTTCTGGTTCAGCTGAGTAAGATGGACGAATTCATGAGCCAAAACAGACTTGACATTCTCATGAACATAATTCTCTGACTTTTCGTCGTCAGACAGCAAAAGCTCGTAATTCAAATAAACATACTCGCCGTGATTGCTGTAATTCTGCTTTGTTAAGCTGCTATGCTCATTTTGAACTTCAGGCAGAAGATCGCGGGCACTAACGTATCCGTAGGCCTCTCCCCGATCGTTACCTTTGGACATCTGTTCGCTATTCAAAAGTACAATATTAACTTTGCTATCGTTATCCCGACCGCCGCCAGTCTTCCACTCGGTTCCGCAGACACTGGTAATTTGCTCGTAAATTTCTTCATCAAAAATTTTGGCAATCTGCTTGGCCTGAACTGAAGATACAACGGGCTCATATTTGGCGGTTTCTTCGTTGTATTCCGCATACGAAAGAATATTGCAATGCGTGGTATCTGAGTTGCCGACGACCTTAGACACATAAACTTTTTGAGCAGTACCGCCAAAAGCGACCCAAATAGGCTCGACATTGCCAATATCTAAACCGTCAAAACGAGCGTTAGCGCCGTTTTCCTGGACAGTAACTATATCATCAGCAGCTTCAGAGAAACCGCAGGAAATCGGAACGTAATCGCTCCCTTCATCTTCGTCTTTGCCTAAAGCTTTGTCGCTACTAGCAGCATAATCTACATCGGAGCTGACAGAAATTTCGCGAGTTTCTTTATCTGCTGTAGTTTTGGCATTAGTAGAAACAACCATCCGACACAGATCGTCACTTTTACAGTCGGGTACAAGATAAGAAACAACCTTCTGAGAATCGGAGATCGGGTGGATATCCGGAACGACATAGTTAGAAGCATCTCCTCCGCTGCCACTGCAGCCGACAGAAGTAGCCGCAGCTATTGCTAGGGCCATCCAACCAAAGATACATCTCCGCATCGAGCACCTCCAAAGAGTACTAAACAAAAATATTTTAGAAAGAATTATAACAAAAAATAAATCGAACAGCCGCTTAAACCGACGAACAGCGGAATTCTTATTTTTCAAGCGACAAGCGGGATTTCCTCCAAGAGGCACACAAAGAGAGAATAAACTGACAGCCGCCTCTGCACCCGCTCACAAAATTCAGCTGTACTCGATAGTTCTTCTTTAGATTTAAAACTCTTGCTTGGTGTACGTACCGTCAGACTTCCCCGTAACACAAACCTTAGCATATCCAGAGAAAATCCCAGTTTCTACTACTCCGGTAAGAGCCTTAAGGCAACTATGTAACTCTGCAGGTTTTTCTATTTTATCAAATTGGCAATCGACAATATAATTGCCCTGATCAGTAACGAAGATCTGGCCATCACGCCGACGCAGTTCTAGATTAGGAGTAAAAGCACTCAACCGCTCTATAGTGCGACTCCAAGCGAATGAGACGATTTCTACAGGCAATTTGAAAGTAGTGCCTAAATACTCTACATGTTTGGCTTCATCAACGATAACAATCATCTTGTCAGCAGCAGCAGCTACATACTTTTCACGCAGCAGAGCTCCTCCGCCACCTTTAGTTAAATTACCCAAAGGATCAATCTCGTCAGCGCCATCTACAACTATATCTAAATGACCGAAATCGGGGTACTCTTTATCAAGTTCCAGCCCTAAACTTATAGCTTGCTTGGCGGTAACTTCGGAAGTAGGTACACAGACGACACACCAATTTTCTTTTTGGCATTGCTCAGCCAAAAGAGAGACAAACTTTTCAGCCGTTGAACCAGTGCCCAAACCAATACGCATGCCGTCCCGCACATAATCTAGAGCACCTCGAGCAGCAGCGATTTTGGCTGTTTCACGCGCATCCATAGAAATTACCATCCTTCCTCGAAAGCCTTACAGGCTTAAATAGTTATCTTAACCTAATTAGGCAACCTCATACTTGCCCGTTAATTGATAAATTAAACCTTAAATCGCACTCCGTAAGAAGCACGGCCCGATAAAGACTTCCAACTATCAGCGTAAGCAGCTACATGCTTTTCCTCAGTTTTACAATCTTTGTGATCGGTAATCTCGTCTTTAGCCTTACAACTGTCATTCTGACAGTTCCTGCGAGATTCTTCCGCTCCACAGCCCTCGATCGACATGTTGAGAGGCTCTTGTGTGCGTTCTGAACATTTAGAACAGAAGCTGCTTCTCCGCATACGATTATAGCGGTATTTCTGACAGAGGTCGCGCCAGCACAGATAATCCTCAGTATCAGCTTCCCCCACCTGACAGAGCAGATTGAACAGGGTAAGTGAATAAGGGAAAGACGCTTTTGAAGCTAAATCCCTGGCGGCTGCGCTGCTCAAATGACCGCTCAACATAAGCTTTAAATTTATAAAATACTGCGTAACCTCGCACTGAGTTTGGCGACATAAGCCAAAACACTCAGCCATAGGGCTGATTAACCCATCAATCCAACTGTCCTCTTCAAAACCGTGTTTAAAGCAACCACTTACAAACATAGGCAATATTAGAGCTGTAAAACGATAAGCTCTTTCTTTAGCCGGTTCGAATCTCAACTGATCGCTCAAATCGAGAAGTCTGTCAAACAAAAATGTAGAGCGGCGATATGCTTCAGAGTCACAACGAGAATCAGTCAAATATTTAGTAATACTAGGTACGAGATCGGCCAACAAACCGCTATTTAAGAGCATGTGAAAACTTCTTCGGGAACAGCCTAATTCCAAAAAACGCAGCAGTTCTTCTTGTACTCTAGGCAAAGAAGAAGTTTTGATCAATAAATGCTTCTTTAAAATCGCTTCCCAAGTGCGTTTTTCAATAGTAAAACCTAACTTAGCGCAAAATTTTATAGCTCTGAGCATACGCACAGGATCTTCTGCGAAGCGCTTTTCCGGAACTCCAATCGTGCTGACCAGCCGGTTATTCATATCTTCCAAACCGCCTACAAAGTCAAGCATTTCTTGGCCCATTAAATCAAAAAAAAGACCATTAATTTTAAAATCGCGCCGCCAGGCATCTTCTTTGGGCGAACCAAAAGTGTTGTCAAGTACTATCCCGTCGTCTCCACAGAAATCGTCTTCACACATATATTCGGAAAGCTGAAGATCGGGGTTGCGCCGAAAAGTGGCAACTTCAATAATTTTTTTACCACAGCACACATGAGCCAGACGGAAGCGGCGCCCCACTAAACGGCTGTTGCTAAAAAGTCGGCGAACTTGGGACGGACGAGCAGTAGTAGCTATATCGAAATCTTTGGGAACCCGGCCCAGAAGCATATCACGCACGCATCCGCCAACCAGATAAGCTGTATGACCGGCCTCATAAAGCCGACGGATCACACTTACGGCAGCCTTATCTATTTCTTCCTGGCCTATACAATTAGGCGTGCATTCACAAGTTTTCATCTGCATATATGTTAATTTTTAAAGCAAAAAGACTGCCGCCCCCTATCGCTCGCAGTCTGAATCACTCAGCATACCCCCCTGAGCATTCAGTCTCATAAAACTAAGCTCAGCCAGATGCCTTCATTAATTTTTCCCGTTTATACTGCACCGATATTAGTTATCCTTTTTACAGTTCAAGCCATTATTTGAATCTAATTTAGCTTGAATATGAGGGGCTAAACGATCAAGCCAGCGTTTCTGAGCTCTGTAGTTAGGATGCAGTGTCGGCTGACCGTGATTGCGATACAAAGGTTCATTCAGTTGTTTAAAAGAGATGTCCCAAACTGAGCAAGGCCATCCTCCTCTTTCTTCTTTGGCAGCTTCCGGCACAAACGTATTGCCCGTCAAATCGACGACTGAAAATTCGGCCCCAGCCCGACGGCAAACTTCATCCATAAGGACGGCACATTGGCGAACGATCTGCCATCCATCTCTGTCAAAACAACGCTGCCACTGCAGATCAGACTGTTCATGCAGGGTGACATTCTTTTTAGCTTGATTAGCTATATACAAAGTACGGGCAAAACGAACTCCGGCCCAAGTATCTTGGCCCGGCCAATCAAAAGCACAGCTGGGGAAAAATTCCCATGTTCTGCCGTTGTAGCTCATAGTTGGACAGATTACGAAATAACTGTTCAGGCTGACTAAACCGTGAATATTCCAAAAGAACTGACGCCGTACATGATCGTCGATAAAAAAGTATAAAACTTGATCATATTTTTCTTTGCGTTCCAATAATAGATATTGGGCCAGCATCAAACACTGATAAGTACCCCAACGGCGCACTCCGTAATTATCAAAGCAGATATTAGGAAAGCGTTCATTTAAAAGCCAAGCTAAGGTGTCTCGATCCCGGATTCCCATACCGTAAGTGTAGGAACAACCGAGCATAAGTACCCTTCGGCCACTATTTTTTTCTTCATGGGTTCGGCTAGCTCTCTGTCCGTTGGGCCAAACGGTCTCTTTGGCTACAGTTTCACTTTGAGACACGCCCACTCTATTCGTCCAACCGCATTGGGGTAAAATCTGAGTCAAAGGCTCAGGAACATTGCCATAAAATTGTTTTCTGCTAACTTCTAAAGCGGAAAAATCGACTAAAAAACAACGCATATATATTTCAGCCGCCGCTATAACGGACAAAATATAAAGACAGGACCGACCGGCGGCCTTAAGCTTTTTATTAAAATTTGTACTCATAAAATTCACTCAGCAGCAGAAAAAATTTTGTAATGTTTTTTTAACTGTTCCTCGAGTTTAGCTAACCATATATCCTGAGCAGCTTCATTGGGATGGAAGCGCTCATTTCCTCCGTTGCGATACTTGACATTTTCCGATTCAAAGCGGATATCCAGTACAGGATAATTAGACTCTTGCCCCCAACTGTCTAGATAGTCCGTGTTATCTTCTAAAAGTACCACCGCAAATTGGCTTTTTTTATCTGCGCACACCTTACTGAAATTGTCACAGAGACTTCGAATCAAATGTGTCATTTGTTTATTATAGTTGCCATCGCGACTCGCTTTAGCATAGAATTCTTGTCGACCGGCATTATAAACTAAACTGCTGTATTCAGCTAAAGCGAAGTACTCTTTTAGCGGCAGATTGTAATAGAAGCTGGGCCTAATACATAACATGTCTTCTTGCATAAAAACTTCTGGAGCAGCGGCGTAAATTTCTCCCATCTTAAATTGACCAGCATATTTGCCTTTTTCTGAACGCAAACAATGATTTTTTATATAGAAATACAGGACTAAATCGTAAGTCTGACTTCGCAGCAAATATTCTCCCAGCAGCAAACTTTGATAAGTACCCCAGCCAACAGTTCCGTAATTATCGAAAGAGGCTTGCGGATAATGCTGATTGAGCTTCCAAGCTAAAGTTTGTTCATCGTTCAAACCAAATCCGTAAAGATAAGAACAGCCCAGCATCAGCACACGTGGATGAGCAGCCCTCTCTTTATAGGGACGACTAGCTCTCTGGCCATCGGGCCAAATTGTAACACTATGGCGACAACCTTCCTCATCGACTTCAATAGTGCCTACTCTGTTCAGCCATCCGCAGTAAGGGAGCAGTGGCAGCAAAAAAGAGGGATATTGTTTTAAGAGTTGGCGTTGTTTGATTATTAATTGATTAGGGCTATCGTAGAATAGGCTGACGGCTGTTTCGGCTGTACAAAGTATAGCGGCGGCCAAGAAAAGGACTCGCCATCCCCAATAACGTTTCACGGCCTCTTTCCTTCCCATATGTTTTCTAAATAAGGGGAAATCTTCTCCAACCACTTCTGCTGAGCCGCTCCATTAGGATGGTTACATTCTTTAGAAGCAATGCGAAATTGTTTACTGGTAATAGAAGGCCAAGATAGAAGCCAATAATCGTAAGGCAAACGATCAGGCAGAGGGCAGTATCTCCACAGTTTAGGATCTCCTTCTAAAAAAGCCAGGGCAAAACGACTGCCGTTTTTTTTCGCCTGAGAAGCCATTTTTTGCACCAGTAGCCAAAAGATTTTTTCCTTAGCAGGCATAAAATGATCGAAATTTCCACGTGAGCAAGCATAAAGCTGCTGTTGTTCACTGACGCGCCTGCCTACCCATACCCGACGTAAAAAATCGAGAGAGCGAAAATAAAACTGTCCAGGCCAAATTTCAGCATCGGCAGGAATTAAATGGAGCTGTTCTGGTTCGTCAGGCAAAGCATCAATAAATGATGCAGCTTCTGCTTCCTCCGGACAGTACATCAGCTGGTGCAATTCTACTCTAGGATAAAGGGCATAATGTTGACCAGGACGCAAACTGCCAACAAATTTGTATTCCGTATTGCGATTCCGGTGATCATTAATGGCGCCATAAATAACCAAGTCGTAGGAATTATCTTTTAAGAGAGTTTCTTCTAGCATTAAACATTGATAAGTTCCCCAACCTGGCACTCCATAATTGTCAAATTGTACATGAGGATACTTTTGGTTAAGACGCCAAGCTAGAGTATCCTGATCGTCTAAGCCACTGCCAAAAATGTAAGAGCACCCCAGCAGCAAAACCCGCTGTTTAGTTTTCAAATTAGAATTACTTGGACGGGAAGCCCGCTGTCCATTAGGCCAAACGGTTTCTAAAGCGGTCCGATCTTCAGACGAAGGGTAGAGCCCCCTTTCGAGTCCCCAACCGCAACTTCTAACGCAAGAACGCAAAAAAGGAGCAACTTTAGCCTCATGTTTCTCTACTTCTGCCAAATAATGAAAATTAAATCCTAAAAAGGCTAAATACAGTTCAGCTGCCACTGCCAATACGACACATACTGCTAATAATGCAGTGATTTTACGCATATTACATATCCGCTGCTTTGTAAGAAATAAGCTGTCACTTTCTCATGTTACTTCTTTAGGCCTTCCGAAAGACTGTAGCCGCATAATTTTATAATATATAGGCGGCCGATTAAACAGACAAAAAAAAGATATACAGCAGCTGGGCAAGAACAAAAAAAGCATTATGGTAAAAATAGTAAAGTACACTTCAAGTTGGGCGGCAGTTTTGCTCTTGATTTGCCTCTTCAGTTCTGAGATAAAAGCCGGCCCTCTATCGGAGATTATCCTCTTTGCCTGCAAGCCTTATAAATATTTTCAAATTTATGCGGTTCGTCCAGACGGTCGCGATATAAGACAGGTACTCGACATACGACGCGACTGCCGTGAGCCTAACCTTTGTGCTCAAACTAATGAAATAGTTTTTAGCATGTTCTCCCAAGACACTTGGAATCTGTACATTACCGATCTGCAAGGTAGCTTTATTAGAAGGCTAACTTCAACATCGTACGCAGACCGGCACCCAGTTTGGTCCCCCGACGGCAAACAGATAGTATTCTCCACTACTCGCTGGGGACATATAGAATTGGCCATTATCAACGCTGATGGTTCCGGCCTGCGCCGTTTGACTCATAACGGTTTAATAAATGATTTTCCAGTTTGGTCTCCCAACGGGCGTAAGATAGCTTTCGTCAGTTGGAAACGAGGCTGTAGCCATATTTATGTTATGAATTTGCAAAACGGTTCGGTCAGACCAATGCTCAACAGGCATCTAACTTGCGTTACTCCAGCCTGGTCTCCTGATAGTTTAGACCTAATATTTCGCGGTCACAGTTATTTCGGCGATTTTTTAGCCTATGTCGATAAAAAGAACAACCAGCATCAATTTAGAAATAGTACTAGGTTTGCCTCTTATCCTACCTGGTCGCCCAATGGAGATAAAATACTTTTTAGCGACAATGGCAAAAATTACCACCGCCTGACTTTACTATATCCAGATGACGGCCGAACAGAAGCCTTTGCTGCTGACATTCCGGCCCGTGCCTACGACCTAGTTTGGCAGAAAAAGCGCAGAACTTGGTAGTTTCCACGTTTAATACAAATTTAACATTGATTGACGCAATAGAGTATTGGCTTCTTCGGTCTGTTCCTTTACCGAACGGCTGCTGTTTTTGTCAATAGGCGGAAAACGTAAAGGCGGACCGAAGCGCACTTCTTTGAAAGCGCAATGGATCCACCTCGCTTCTCGGGGGAAAAATTTGTCCGTTCCCAGCTCAACAATAGGATAAATGGGCACCTGAGCACGCATCGCCAAGGAAACGGCTCCCGGCATCAAAGGCCCTAGAACTGCGGGATTACTGCTAAGTCTGCCTTCAGGATACATAACTACAGCTTCTCCAGCTTCAAGCAAACGACAGCACAGTGAAAAGGCCCGCAAATCGTTGCCACCTCGTTTAACGGGAAAAGCACGCAAAGCTGTTATTAATTTGTTGAAATAAGGTATCTCAAAAAGTTCACTAGCAGCCATATAGTAAAGAGGCCGAGGTAAAGTTCCTAAAAGCATCAACGGATCGCTCAAACTTACATGATTGCAAACTAAAAGGGCTCCACCTGTTAGGGGCATATTCTCTTGGCCAGAAATTTTAAGTCCACCCATTAAGCTCAAAATCGCTTTAGTCATAAAATGCATAGGCTTAAAAGCAAAACGTTCATAAAATCCCATTTTAATAACCTTCTAATACTGCTTCAGCTCTTCGATACCGCCAGTAATTCCGGAAGTTAAGACAAATAGGGTAATTTCCGGCTTAACTCCACTGCGAAAAGGCACAACCGTTTCCCCCAACCCGGTATTAACATAGACCCGGCAGCGTTCATCACTATACCAGCCAGCAGTCAGTTGCTCAGGATAGCGAGTGGAAACTCCCAACGGAGTTCCCCAAGGAAGCATTACCTGACCTCCGTGAGTATGACCAGATACAATTAAATCAATACGCTCTTGTCCATCGTATCGATCGAAAGCGACGTCAGGATTATGACTGAAGAGGATACGTGGCATGTCCGGGCTAACTTCTTGGAGAGCCTGGTCAATATCTACTTCACTTGACCATAAATCGCTTATTCCTGCTAGACATATACCTTCCTCAGGAAGGTGTTTGGTCGGCTGCCTTTTTTGATCTATAAAAATACGATCGTTCATAAGTAAGTGCATGCCTCCCTGGGCACAGCTCTTTTCAATTTGAGCGCTACCTTGCCAATAATCGTGGTTTCCTATTACGCCTATGAAAGATATTTGTGGCTTCAGTCTGCGCATCCAAGCGGCAGCTTGATGAAAGCGCTCACGACTGCCGAACACATAATCCCCTCCCCCAACTAAAATATCCGGCTTAAGTTCGGCAATCATTTCAGCAGCTTTAGAAGTGTAAATTTCGCGACTATAAGTGCCGATATGAAGATCGGCAAAAAAAACTAAGCGAAGTCCCTCTAAACTTTGTGGCAAGCCGCTTAAAGGCAGCTTATAAGCACAGACACGATAATTACCGGCGTCTTTGCGCAATAAGCCAACTAAAATAGCGAACAAGACGGCAGCTAAGCAGACTATAGCCGTGCAGCGCTTAGTCCAAATTATTTTGTTTTGCCTGTAAGCATTGCTGAAACGTTCCGCCCCTTCCATAAGCAGCTCGAAAGCAGCAGTGTAAATAAGTAAAGAGATAGCGGCACGAATGCTTACCGACAGCCAAGCTTCTAAACTAATACGCCCCCAAAAAGCCTGCATATCAACAAATTTGCCCAGTAAATGGCAGATTAAATTATCTAGAGGCACAATCCGCAACAGCGCCAAAGCCGGCATAGAAACTGTATAGCAAAATATTCTATAAACACAGCGCTCCGGCATGATATTATTCACAGCAGCAGCGTTGGTATACCCTAAATAAAAAACTAAAACAAAAGCCCAAAGCCCAACTATACCAGCGGCTAAACTGCGAATTTTTTTATTGTTTAGGCTGCTAACTAAAATATTACTCCGTTTCAAGCTCGTAACCGCTCCAGCGCAAGCCTTCAGCCAGCATGCCCGGCTCAGTCAGCATAAAGCCCTCAGCTTGGCCATTCTTAAAAAATATGCCTAAATCGCAGCGTGCCTGCGAGTAGAGGGCGATGCGTATACCTTTTTTCCTATGCACATAAAAGGCAAAAGGAGGCCCTAACTTGACGAAGCAATCAGAGGAGGATGTACCTAAAGTTAAAAAATCGGCTTCTCCCTGTCCCAAAGTCCAAACAGTACCGCGTCCGCCTAAAGGACGAGCTACAGAGATGTTGACCGCTTTGCCGTCATTATTTAGCCGCACAACAACATTATCACCGTAAACATTAGTCTCCCCTTCGCCCTGACGATCCGGATGGCCCATAGCTGCAGCTAGCTCCTCCGAGCTCATGCCTATGTACAGTTTGTTTACTCTTAAAGGCAAATTCGATTTCCATTGAGGCTCTACAATGGTACAAGGATCGTGACCATCGACCACATCTGTCCAAATTCTAGTTCTTACGGCTCTATTTTCGATAGGATCTGCCTGCGCCGACTGAACCGCAAACGACGCTAACATCCATATAAATCCTATTAGACAAAGATAGAAACTACAAAACCATATCACCTTAAAAAGGGCAAATTTTCTTAACACTAACTCAGCCTTCCTTTCCATAGAGTCTCTGCCTATCTGCCGAAATCAAAACAATAGACGAAATAAGTGGAGGCAGCTGGCCTTCAGCCATATCAGCAGCTTATTTTTTTTCAACTCCCAGCAGCCAGCGACGTCCCAAAAGTAGAGCTATAGGAGAGATCATCGCTACCAAAGCGTATATAAACCACATTTGACCGGAATGTTGAATTCCTTGAACGGGTACAAAAATATCTAATACGGTGCCGGAATAAAGACCCGTAGTAAATTTAGCTAAAAACCAAGGAATACCAGCTAGTCCCATATAGGCTCCAACTTTTCCAGAAGGCGCTAAAGCAGCTACGTATTCTAAAAAACGTGAAGACCATAAAGCCTCTCCTAGCGAGAAGATAATTAAATATAGTACTAAACGGGTTAAGTCAGGACCGGGAACTAATAAAAATGTAGTGGCCGCGCTGACAAAAGTACCGATAAGCATCATATCGATAACTTTTACTTTATGGGTTAAAGCGGCAAAAAGCGGTACAAAAATACATATAATTAGAGGATTTAACCCAGTGAGCCACTCAAACTTATCAGCGACTTCAGCAGGATAACAGCGGAACACATAATCGGGAATCGTCAGCCACTGATGGGCGAACAAAGTGCGTACCGGCAGCAACATAAAAATAAAGAAAAGGAAACGTTTGTCTGCTAAAGGCCCCAAATGACGGGATAAATTTTCCCACCAAGACAGTGAACTTTCTTCATCCTGAGCTTTAGAATCAGATTCAGCAGCTTCCGACTTAGCTTCGGGACTTACATAACGATCGTGCTCATCAACTTTTTTAGTTAGAAAACAGAGCACCCCTAAAAACATTATCAGGGTTATGAAAGCACAAGCCCAATAGACTCCTTCAATACCCATCCCTAATCCTTTGATGGACACTGAACCTAGCTGTAAAAAGTCGGAATCGGTGCGTATATACGGACTGACAAAGTTAGATGCTACTATACCCAAATTCATAATAGCGTAAAGTAAACTGTAGCTTATAGCCGCTGTTCTAGGATCGGTATATTCTTTGACTCCGCTGTACATAGACGGTTCCAAAATACCGTATCCTAAGGCCATAATCACCAGCGAACCGACAGCAGCCAATGAAGCGGCAGTACCGATACCGATATGCGGACAAAAAGCTAATAAAACACGACCAACTAAAATAATGCCTAGCGAAACTAATAGTGCGCGTCGTACTCCCAATTTATCAGCAGCCCAGCCACCGCCAGCGACCGACAAAGTAACTAAACCTGTAAAAAGAGAAACTGACAAACCGGCCTGAGCCGTTCCCATGGCTAGATCGGAGCCTAAGTATCTGGTCAGCAGGGTCAAAACTCCGAAATACGCGATACCATCACCGAAACTGACAAAATTGACAATCCAAAAAGCCCGTGAGGCCAAGAAAAGCAGTTTAATTGAATCCCATAAACTTATGTTTTGATTTTCTGGCTCAGCCCCTGAAGTCTGACCGGGAGCGGTGTCGCTCAACTTCTCTGCTGACAAAGCTTGGCCAGATTCAATCTCTATTTTTTCTTCGACGGCAGTTAATTCAGATTCCATATAATTTATTTATCCTTATTAATGAACTGCGGCTTAAATAGTGCCGCTAAGTTATTTACTCAGCATGACCTTCTTTGACGGTGTTGTAGTCTGGCAGAGTTAAATCTAGTTTTTCTAAATCGTCAGCCATTTCTAAAGCAGAATTGTAGCGCTGAGCTGGTTTGCGCGCAGTAGCCTTCAGTACTATCTGATCCAATTTGGGATCGACTTGGGGTCTAACTTTACGCAAAGACATGGGACTGCCCATTACAATTTCTTTTATAATATTCATCACTCCATCTTCCCGAAAAGGCACACGACCAGTTATAGCTTCATAAATAATTAAACCCAAAGCGTAAATATCAGTACGGGCACTAATTTCTCCCAGAGAACTATCCAACTGCTCAGGAGCCATATAAACTGGAGTACCCAAAGTGCTACCAGGAAGAGTAAGGAGCACAGGAGCGTCAAGAAGTTTTGAAATACCGAAATCGAGAATACGTACTTTACCGTTTTTATCTGTGAAAATATTGCTCGGTTTCAAATCGCGGTGAACGATGCCGGCCTGATGAATTTTATGCAGGGCTCTGGCGGTAGTAGCCGCTATCTGTACCGTTTCTGCCGGACTGAGTAGCCTCTCGCTAAGCAATCGTTCTAGATCGTGACCCTGAATAAGATCCATAACAATATAGTTTACAGGGGTGCTGCCCACGTCAAAAATATGGACAGTTTCCGGAATACTAAGACGCGCCATGATTTCAGCCTCGCGCAAAAAGCGTTCAATTTGGCGTTTTGATAAATCGGCATTATCTGGGAGAACTTTTATGGCTACTTCCCTTTCCAAATCTTTGTCAACAGCTTTATAAACGACCCCCATGCCGCCTATTCCTAAAATAGTAGTCAGCTCATAACGTCCTAAGGTATCGCCTACACCAATATTGCAAACAGGCCTTCGCGAAGAACGCACATTAGAGATAGGAACATTTTTAGAACAAGCTCGCAAAGCTGCCCCTACTCTGGCTGTCAATACATCAGGATCGGTATTTATATCAACAACGTCGGAGGCACCAGCGGTCAATAACTTGACACTAGGTTCTTCTCCAAAAGAATTATCTCGTGAAGAAATTACTGCTACAATTACACAATCTGCTAATTGAACTGGCTGGCGCAGTTGGGCTATGAATTCAGCGACCTGATCTACCGTAGCTAAAGCGCAGTCAATAATTATAACATCGGGAATAATTTCGGCTCCTAGCCCATCTGCCGAAATAGATGTACGACCTCCGGAAATATATCCAGCTCTTTCTAAAGCACTGAGAAAAGCCAAATTATAGGTAGTGCCCTTACCGTAGTAAACTACAGTGATGTCTCTGTTGACAACACTCATACAATAATCCGCCTTCAAAGAAAATATTCTATACCGGGAAACAGTTTATGTCCTCTTCCCATATTGCGATTGTTTCCCTGTTTACAATCAGTTATTCCAGCAGACTGCCCTCTACAGTCTATCAGCCTATCAAACTAATTGGTAATTTTTTTATTAATGCTCTTGACAACTTTTGGCAAACCATATAATATGTGCTCGTTCGCCGGGGTAGCTCAGTGGTAGAGCAGAGGACTCATAAGCCTTTGGTCGCGAGTTCAACTCTCGCCCCCGGCACCACTAAGGCCCAGATTATCTGGGCTTTTTTTGTATTATGCACTCTATTGCCACCCGTCTCGAAGAATTTCTGCAGCAAAACAAGTTGATTATTCCAGGCAGCCGCTGTCTGCTCGCTGTTTCCGGCGGCAGTGATTCCACGGCTTTGCTTTGTCTGATGCATGAACTTAGGCACAGTTTAGGACTTACGTTATACGCAGCTCATTTTGATCATCAGCTGCGCCCTGAGTCTGGCAGTGACCGTCAATATACAGAAGAGCTGTGCCACTCTTTAGGTGTAGAATGTTTTACTACAACAAAACCTATAGCAGAAATTGCTTTATCCCGAGGTTTATCTTTAGAGGAAGCTGGACGTTTTGAACGCTATGCTTTTTTTGACCAAATACAAAAACAGCATAATATTCCTTATCTATTAACAGCCCATACGGCTGACGATCTAGCCGAAACGGTTTTGATGCGTTTAATAAGCGGCACCGGCACAGCAGGATTAGGAGCCATTAGAGCCACAACAAAACGCGGCAATTTAAACGTAATTCGCCCTTTACTTATTTTCCGTAAGAGCGAGCTGTGCAGCTATCTTGAGGACATAGGCTCAACTTGGCGGGAAGATTCCACCAACCATGTGGCCGAAGCTCCCCGTACTAAAGTGCGCTTGTGCCTTTTACCTTTGCTGGAACAATGGAATACAAAAATAGTCGATTCTTTGGGGCGACTGGCCCATAACGCTCAGGAAGATGAAGATTATTTTACAGCTGAGGTACATAAGCTGTGGGAAAATGGCCTCATCGAACCTCAAGAAGTTATAGCAGCTAAACCTTACCAAATTTTTACGTCTAATAAATTAGCTGAACAACGCATCGGCTTTCACCGTGCTTGGCTGAACAGCCTTCATCCTGCCCTGCGCAAGCGGCTTTGGCGCTTAAGCCAAACTAAGTTACTGTCTAAACTAAATGGAGGCAAGGAGAAAGTTTGGCCTTTAGAAAGTTGTCACTATCAGTCTTTGGAGAATTTCTTACTAGCGGCCAACGGCAAACGCCTGCCCTTGATAAACGGAATCCAAGTGCGCTGGGAACAAAACATCCTTTGGTGGGAAAGTAGTCAAAACAATCGACAGCTTTCTCTGCCTAGTCAGACCCTTCCCCTATCTCCTCAGGACTGCCATAATCTGCTAGTAAATAAGTCAGTTCTAGAAGGGAATAACATAGCTGCCCAACAAAGCAAAAATGAGCTAGAACTAGATTTCAATCTCCTAAATGTAAAAATTACTATACGCAGAGAAAATATTAGCCAAAAGCCGGAGCCTTTAAAAATTTGGCTGAACCCTCAAGTCTTAATTGAAAGACTTAGCTTATGTCCAACTCTCAGTATGCGCTCCCGACTCCCCGGCGACATTTTCTTCCCCGCTGGAGGCTGCGGCAGGCAAAAGCTGAAAAAATATCTGTTCAGTGCTGGAATTACTCAAAATGAACGGGATCGTGTTCCTTTACTCTGCTGCGGTCCCAACATTATATGGACCATCGGACTCAAAGCCGATCAAAGCTTTTTAGCTAGGCCAGGACAAACCGATGTTATAAGTTTGCAGGCTTCGCCAATACATGCTCAACTAACGAAAGGGTTAAAATAAATGTTATATTCTCAAGAGCACGATGACAGTGTAAAACTGGGCCGCATTATCTATTCTGAATCAGAAATTCAAGAACGTGTCAAAGAGTTAGCGGCCCAGATTAGCCGCGATTACGCCGGATCTCCGGTCCATCTGCTGGCCGTTTTGCGCGGAGCTATTCCTTTTTTAGCTGATCTTTCCCGATATTTAACCCTAGATGTAACTTTCGATTTCCTCAGCGTAGTACGCGACAAAAAAACTAATCATGTTCGTTTGCTGAAAGACTTGGACAGCCTAGTAGAGGGGCGTCACATTCTTATAGTAGAAGACATTATCAACGAAGGAGAGACTCTCAACTATCTAGTAAGAACTCTCTCTTTGCGCGATCCGAAAAGCATCAAGATCGTAACTATGTTCGATAGACCTAAACGACATAGTCCCAATATAGAAGCCAACTATGTAGGTTTTTGTTTGGAAGATCAGTTTGTAGTCGGCTACGGTCTAGACTACCAGCAGCATTATCGCAACCTACCCTGCCTGGCTGAACTCAAGATCTTGAATCCTGATAAAAAATAAACGACGGTCGACAGTTTTACCTGACGCGATTATTCTTGCCATACAGCCTGTTTTTAGGTTAGTATACAAGGCGCAGGCCGTTTAGTGTTTGCTTAGCAGCCGAAACGCCATTTTCAAAATTCGGCTCGGAAAATTTCAAAGGATATCTGCTTTGTCTAAATATTTCAGACAGTTATTTATATTTCTTATATTAGGCGGAATCATTTTACTGATTCTTGACTATGTCGGCGGCTCCAAAAATTCCGAAGATTTGAAGTTCAGTGAGTTCATCGACGCCGTCACCAACAACAAAGTCGCTTCAGTTACCATAAGAGGCGACGTCATTGAGGGGAAATACGCTTCTCCTCAGTCGGCTTCTGACGCCAATTTAGCTTCAGTGGGTCGCACTTTCACAGAGTTTAGAACTAAGTTCCGCTCTACCGTAACTCCCTCTCCTGAAGAATTGCTTATCAAGCACAAAGTAAAAGTTACCATTGAAGAAGATAGCTGGAGCGATTGGTGGATGATTATCTTCAACGTTCTGCCGCTATTTATCCTAATTTTCTTCTTCATTATGATTAGCCGTCAAGCTTCTGGGGCTAACCAAGGATTTGGTTTCGGACGTTCCAAGCACAAGGCCGTCGCCAGCGACGCTATCACAGTCAATTTTAACGATGTAGCCGGCGTGGAAGAGGCTAAGGAAGAGCTGGAAGAGATTGTCGATTATTTAAAATATCCTTCCAAATACAAGGCTTTAGGGGCCCGCATTCCTAAAGGCGTCTTGCTGCTGGGCAGTCCTGGTACAGGAAAGACGCTTTTAGGTCGCGCGGTTGCTGGCGAAGCTGGTGTTCCTTTCTACTATATCAGCGGCTCAGACTTTGTAGAGATGTTTGTGGGCGTGGGTGCATCCCGAGTGCGCGATCTCTTTGAACAAGCCAAAAAAACAGCTCCCTGCATTGTTTTTATGGACGAAATAGATGCCGTAGGTCGCCAGCGCGGTACCGGTTTAGGTGGAGGCCACGATGAGCGAGAGCAAACTCTAAACCAACTTTTAGTAGAAATGGACGGCTTTGACAGTACCCCCAGCGCTTCTCCAGTTATAGTGTTGGCTGCTACGAATCGTCCAGACGTCCTTGATCCTGCTCTTCTCCGTCCTGGCCGCTTCGATAGACAAGTAATAGTAGATCGTCCTGACATTGCTGGACGCACCGCTATCTTGAAAGTTCACAGCCGAGGCAAGCCACTCGATGAAAAAGTTGATTTACGTGATTTAGCTCAGCGCACTCCTGGTTTTTCCGGCGCCGACTTAGAGAATTTGCTCAATGAAGCGGCTCTGCTGGCGGCCCGCCGTCAAGAGGAAGTTATCACCATGGCCGATTGCACAGAGGCTATCGATCGCGTTATGATGGGACCAGAGCGCAAGAGTCGCATAATTTCCGATAAAGACAGGAGAGTAACGGCCTATCATGAAGGCGGTCACGCCTTGGTCGCCAGATACATTCCTCAAGCTGACCCAGTTCGCAAAATCACCATTTTGCCACGTGGCCAAGCTTTGGGTGTTACTTCTATAGTTCCAGAACAAGACCGATATAATAAAACGCGTTCAGAGATGCTGGCTAGTTTAGCTGTATTTATGGGCGGTCGTGTAGCAGAAGAGGTAGTTTTCGGAGAGATTACCACTGGTGCTTCCAGTGATATTGAGAAAGCTACCGAAATAGCTCGTGATATGGTCTGCCGCTTCGGTATGAGCGACCGTATAGGTCCGGTTAACTACGTACATGAACATGGTGAAGTATTTTTAGGACGCGATATTAGTGAGCATCGCAATTACTCTGAGAGTACTTCTCAAGCCATCGACGCCGAAGTTCGCCGTTTACTGACTGAAGCTTATGAAAGGGCCAGAAGCATCTTGCAGGAACATCGGCAAAATTTAGATAAGCTGACCGATCTGCTCATGGAAAAAGAACTGATCGAAGCGGCAGAACTCGATGAGCTTTTGGGTCCTTCAGCCCGCGATCTTCTTAAGAAAAAAGAAGAGAAACCAGTTTCAGAGGCAGAATCTGAACAGCAAACTTCTTCTGACGTAAAAGAAGATTAAGGGCAACTTTATACAGCAGTTTTTCCCTGCTGTTGGTTTCACAGAGCGCTGGCTCTGAAATGTTGACAAAATAATCGAACATCAACCTCGTACAACTACGTTGGTGCGGTGAGTGTTTTGGGTTCAGAGTCATGAGTACTTTGAGCCCAAAACTATATATGACATAAAATATTAACTGAGGCTTGCTAAACAAATATGGACAGTTCGTCAAACAGCGACATCTTATATTCTGAAGTTCCAAAGCAGAGTCACAGCTCTAATTCGGATTCGTCTGCCTCTAAAAAGTCAGAATCCTTCCACGATAAAAACCGATCTCATCAAAGCGAAGATGATCTGCCAGCTCCAGCAAATTACCATTTAAAGGCGATCCCTGGTTCTCTGTCGCAGGAAAGTACTCAAGAACGTATTTTAAACGCAGTCAAAACTATCAGTCAAAAATCTGAGAATTTTACCTCTGATTCAGATACCGATATTCCCAATGCCCCTAAATCACAGCCAACTATAACTCTGCTGCCGCAAAAAGATGCAGTATCTCCCAACTCCAACCTAGCGTCTCAATCTGATGATGGTAAAAATTATACTGCTGATCGCCAATTAAATTCCTCACTAGGTGAAGACAGCGGGGTCTATTCTCATACGATGTTAACAGCCATAGCTTCTCCCTCCAAAGTTTTTCCCAAAGTCGGAGGTAAGCATATCTTAGTTGCTCCTACCAAGACAAAAAAAACTAGTATATTTAAGTCAAACTCACTAGCTGCGGCTAAGGATGCCAACCAAGGAAAAGTACTTCATATATCTGCCAAGCTTAAGTCTGTTGGCGCTGACGATCCTTACAAGTCAGAATATTATTTAAGCGCTTTTCTGTCAGTAATTTTCATAATATTTACTTTTTTATGCATAGCTACATGTTGCCTAACCTTCTTGTGGCCAGAACATTTAGCACGCCTAAATTTAAATTTTGATACTGCCAGCCACATTTTACTGGCCGAAATAGCTGTTCTACTTCTAAGCAGCAGCTTCCAAAGTAAGTTTTCCTCAGGTTTCAGAAGAGCTAATTTTTTATGTGGTCTTCTGGTTGCAGCCGAAATGATGATCGTACTGTATTTTTCCTGAAATTTAAATGTTATAAATGAGAAAGGTACATATTACCGTGAGCTTAATCAGTAAGCAAGAAGAATCCCAACCAGCCAATGTTCATCCTCTAGCTAAAAACATAGACAAAGTGCTTGTTCCTACAGAGATTATCTATAAACGCATTGAGCGCATGGGTGAGCAGATCTCTAAAGATTATGCCGGCAAAAATCTAGTTATCATAGGCGTGCTTAAAGGGGCGCTCCCCTTTATGGCAGCTCTTATAAAATGTATCACCGTACCTATGGTCATAGACTTTGTGGCTCTTTCTTCTTACGAGGGCGGCACCTCTTCTACTGGAGTTGTCCGCTTTCAAAAAGATGTAGAAGAGCCTTTGGAAGGGCAGCATGTCCTGGTAGTGGAAGATATCGTCGACACAGGCTTAACCTTACATTACTTACTTAAAACTCTCAAGCTGCGCAATCCTAAAAGTTTAGAGGTATGCTGTTTGATAAGCAAACCGTCCCGCCGTAAAATTGACATCGATGTAAAATATTTAGGTTTTACTATTCCTGATAGATTTATTGTCGGTTTCGGCATGGATTATCAAGAGCGTTACCGCAACCTCGACTATATAGGTGTTCTTTCCCCCGCTGCAATTACTCCCTAAATTTATTTTGTTGAGGAGGCCTTTATGTTTTTAAGCAGTCAACTCCTGAAAATGCAGGATCTAGACGACAAAATTGATGAGTTGAACAGAGAGATTGCCGTCATAGAGGCCTCTACAGCCCACTGGATCCCGGTTAGAGAGCTTCAGATTAAACGTCAAGCTGTGCAACAGCAGCTTGAAACTTTAATATCGGAAACTGATGAACTCTCTATTCAGGAGGAACAGCTGCAGAGAAAAAAACAAAAGCTGCACAACAAACTTTATAGCGGTACTACTAGCAGCATTAAGGAACTAAATAACATAGAAAGAGAGCTTAAAGAAACGGAAGCTAAGCTTTCTCCTCTCTGTGAGATTGTGGTCAGTAATATCGATGAATCAGACAAACTGCTTCAACAAGTTAGGGATATTGATAAAGAACTTGAACCTAAGGAACGCGAAGCTAAGCAATATAGTGCCCATTTGCAGCGTAAGATAGCGGCCTCCCGAGCCAATATTGAAAAGCTGCAGCAACAACGCCCGCAAGTGCTTGGAGAATTGCCCACAGAGGCTCGCAGCGCCTACTGTAGGCTTTATAACAGCCGAAACACCCCAGCAGTCTCTATTTTAGAGAACAGAATTTGCAATATTTGCCGCGCCCGAGTTCCTGAGCATAAACTCAATGCCATTTATCAAAATCAACTTACTTTCTGTGAAAGCTGTGGCCGTATCTTGGCTATCCGACGTTCCTCCTAAATTTATGTAAACTAAAATAGCCAATATAAAGGCCCGGCACCCCTATATGACAAGAGCGCCGGGCCTTTAGGTTAGACATAACTTTATGGAAAAAAAATTACCAAACAGGAGGAAAAGGCGGCAAGCTTTCTGCTTTTTCAGCGACAGGAGCTGCCGGTATCTGCTTGACTTGAGGCTTAACGACAACAGCACTTACTTCTTGAGTAGGCTTAGTGTCGGGGCCTAACTCTAAAATAAAATAGTGTCCCTCTACACCAAAACCTGTAAACCGGGCATTGACATTTATAGGAACCTTAGGCCACGGATTTATTACCACATAATCATCAGTTATCTTAACTACACCACGCAGTCCTTCAATACTCCCCAACTTTTGCTGAGCGAAAGACATAATCAAACGGCGCACCATGGCGGGCAAAGGCAGCATATCGGCAGCCCAAAAGTTCTTGAAGACTATTTTTAAACTATTGTCAGGAGTCGGACTGAAACGCAATTCGATAGAAAAAGGGAAATTAAGAATTTTACGCACTTCACCGCGAATTGTGACCATCTCATCGTCAAACACAAGACGCAGGCCACGAACTTCCACAGGAGCATTGCGTTTTAATTCGGCTAAAAAGGCCGGGCTGCTCAGAAAGGAATTAATTAAATCGGCATTCATGCGCACTACTAAGCTCTCAATATCGAGCTTTATAGCTTTAAGCATTTCTTCAGAAGTTAAGCCTAATTTAATATTGCTTACTTTCAAAGCTAAATCGTCGACGCGTACGCCTTCTAAAGTTCCTGAAGCAATACTGGCATTGCGGGCTTTAATTCTAAAAGCATAGCTGCCCGCCTGCTCCTCTAAGGAAACGGAAGCCCCTCCTAAACCAAACGCATTGACGTTGTTAACAAACAGAGAAACAATCTCTTGTAAGCCCAGTTTCATATTTTAATTAAGCCACCTTATTGCCAGAATCGTCCTTCTTTGTTTCTGCTCCAGATGAATTCTTTCCTTCAGTTGATGAAGCAGCGCTAGTTTCCGTTTTAATAGCTTTATCAGTTTCACTAGAACTATTTTCAGTAGTAGTATGATGGCTATGTTTATCAGTAGCAGAATTTCCATGCGGATTATCAGTTACATAAAAACCGCTACCTTTAAAAATAATTCCTACACTGGAAACTACTTTATGCATAGTTTCAGTGCCACAGTTAGGACACGTAGTAAGAGGCGGATCACTAACATACTGCAATTCTTCCACTTCTTTATGACAATTACTGCAGCGGTAGACATATATAGGCATAGTAAAAAGACCTCAAAAAACGTTTAAAATCTAAAATAGGAATGAGGTCAAGATCCTCATTCCACAACTACAAGTCTAAAGAAGAAAAAGCCTACTCCCCTTCAGCAGCCAGTTCGGCGTCTTGAGCTATCATAACTTCAATAGAATGTTTGTTTACAGTGACAAAATCTGAAGTATGCAGCAAAGTATCCCCATGGGTACTGTAGATCTGTGCATTTGTTACAGCAATAAACTCACGGGCGCGAACGTTAAGCTCATCAGCGACCTTCGAGTCAGCAACCAAATAAATTTCACCTTCAATACGATGATTGTTAGTGTATATTAAAACTTGTTTGCGTTCTTTAGGAATGCGCAGCGACATATCTTCTTTATGACCTCACTTGCTGTGTAGAACTTGCCCCTGAATAAAATGTTCCTGAAAAACAGAGGGGAGCTTTAGCAAAACGTATAGGATAAACAATCTCCCTTCCCCTCCTGCAGGAGCCCCCCACAGTTATCCGCCCGTCTATTATACTAAAGGAGCCCCTAATCCTCCTCAAGTCAGCTTCAAATACTGAGGAAAGAACAAAGGGCTCCTACAATTACCGTCTTAAGTAAAACAAAGCTTATTAAGCAGGATTGACACAGTTAGGAACCGCTTCTTTGCCTTCAGCATAAATAGCGGCTAAACGAGCAGCCTCAAGACCAGTGGCTAACTCAGATTGTTCTGTAGAAGCACCAATATGATGTGAAGCATAGCAATGAGGATGTTTAGCTAAAGCACAATCAAAATCAGCAGTAGCTGTGCCGGGCTCGTTAGGAAGAACGTCTAAGCCGCAGCGCAATCCCTTCTCATCGAGGGCTTTCAAAAGTGCATCATTATCAACGATATCCGCGCGAGAAGTATTAATTAAAATAGCGCCAGGCTTCATAGCCTTGAGGAACTCTTCTCCGACCATTTTTCTGGTGGAGTCGAGCAAAGGTACATGGATAGAAACGATATCAGACTTAGCGGCCAACTCAAGCAAGTTCTCACAGCGATCGATACCGAGCTCAGCGGCTAACTCGGAGGTCAAACAGACATCGTAGGCACAGACATTGACTTCAAAGCCTCGCAAACGCTTAATGAGCTCACGACCAATCATACCGGTACCAATTAAACCGACCGTTTTACCCTTTAATCCCTGCGCCTTACCAAATTCTTTTTTGTTCCATTTGCCAGCGCGCAGCTGAGCTACACAATCGGGAATACGCCGTTCTAAAGAAAGTATCAGTCCCATAGCCAACTCAGCCACAGCTACAGAGTTCTTGCCGGGGCAGTTAACCACGCGAACATTATGTTCAGTAGCACAAGCTACATCGATGGTGTTTACGCCACTGCCGGCACGAATGACTAATCCCAATTTATCCGCAGCTTCAAAAACCGCCTTAGTTACTTTAGTAGAACGAACTACTAAAATATCTATATCTTTAATATGAGCGGGCAATTCATCGGCAGTAATAGTCGGATTATTAATGACCTCGGCGCCTTCAATAGCTTTAAATGCCTCAATAGCCACGGGATTAATTTTATCTGCTAACAGGATCTTCATAAACAAAACCTTCCTATCCCCAACGGCTCGGCCCGCATAACCATCCGGCCCCCGACAAAAGTCGGCGTTGGAGCAAATTTATTTCTGCAAATAGAACTAGAAACGGTCTACATCTTCCTGTAGTCGGCTTTTTTCTCCTGCTTTTTGCCAGTTATTAATGCACAAAAGCCTGCCTAACTGCAGATATTAGCTAAGGTAGACAAACTACTCTATCATCAGCTTCATTACTTAAGGGAGAAAGACGTTTAATCGCTTCAACAAATAGGGGCTGAACAGGACCGAGCACACGTTTATCTTCAGCCTTTTTGAAAGCAGCCTTACGCGACATAGTCTCGTTGCTGACAATTACGTACGAAGCTTGAGGATCTAAACTATCTCCGTTAGCTAAAGCCACTTTCACTAAACGGCTGCCCTCAGGACGTTTCTTATCATAAACATATTTTAAACCGCAGGGTACAGCTAATTCAGTAGCCTTGTCGCGCAAATCATCCTCAATTTCATCGAGAACCATCTGGCCAGTTACTTTCATAGTAACATAATTTTCTTCAGTAAAAGGCAAGGCGGAGTACACATCACGGTAGGTCACTTTTCCCTTAGGCAAACTGCCTCGCAAAGAGCGGGAATTGCAAATGCCAAAAACTGGCTTTTCTTTACCAGGCGCATCAAAACCGGGCTGAGTATCAGTTCTATTGATAGCGGCCTCTAAAATGGAGTCAGCATGAATTTGATTTAATTTTCCAGCCTCGCGGTGAAAGAACAAAATATCTTCATTAGCCTCAGCAACAATTTGATTGCCTATTTGATCAGCTTCTAGGCGGTAAGGTTTAAGAATTTCTTCCACTTCTGGATCGGGCTGAAGTTGGTTACAAATAACGGGCAGGAGCTTAGATTTAGCCTCTATCAGACGCCAATGGCCCGGCTTTCCCTCTAAATACAGCTTAATTTCTCCTAAATATTTGGCTGCAAAGCCAGCTTGAGCAATTAAGGTTTTGCCAACAGTATGCCCTTCAGGCAAAACCGTATGGGAGTGAGCTCCCACTATAACATCGATACCTGGAACTTTAGAAGCTAATTTTAAATCGTTCTCGTAGCCTATATGTGAAAGTACGATAACAATATCTGCTCCAGCTTCACGCATAATGGGCAGATAATATTTTACAGTCTTGGCCGATTTGCGAAAAACTAAATCATCAAGTTTTTTAGCAGCTACAAAATGTTTAATATCAGGAGTATCTAACCCCAAAATGCCGACCTTAACTCCTTCAATATTGACAAGGCGATAAGGCTGGGTTCCCTTCAAAGGCAGACCGTTAGAAAGATGCAAAATATTAGCCGCTACAATTGGAGAATCGATAGCTTCTATCATATTGGATAAGGCCTCTTGTCCCCAAGCAAAATCGTGGTTACCTAAGGCTACAGCATCAAACTTCAAACTGTGCAGAGCCTTACAGTATCCTACACCACGACTCATATAAGAAAGCATACTACCTTCAGCTAAATCGCCACCATTGAGAAGCAAAGTAGACTGAGGATTTTGGGCTCGGCGCTGCTTAATAAGGGAAGCCAGCCAAGCTAAACCTCCGACCTTCGATTCGGCACTCATTTTAAGATCTACACCAGGATCGACGCTACCATGTACATCATTTACATGCAAAATAGTTAATGTACGATCTTGAAGCAACTGCCCTTTTGGAGAAGCCTCTTTGACGGTAGCCTGCTGACAAGCTTTTTTGTTTGAGTTACCTTTAGCTAATCTCTGGTTTACGGCCTTTGAAGCAGTTTGACATACATAGGGCTCAGCCGATTTACCCTCAATGGGAGCTGCCTGGACAGTTCCTACACTCCAGCAACAGGCAAAAATTATTCCAGCGCTGAAAATTTTTCTCATCCATAGGTATTTGCTCATTGTTCAAAACCTCATTGTCTCAAAAAAAAGGACACACCAAACAGCAGTGCGTCCTTAAATTAAAAGAAATAGTTAGAAAAACTTAACGGCCGCGCTTCTTTCTGCCTTTGACTGATTCATCAGCAAAAATGCGCAGGTTATCAGGACGGTAAGCATTCACGATAGCGTCGTCGTAGCTAATTAAACCAGCTTCAACTAAACGGCTCAGCGAATACTCCATGGTGCACATGCCAAGTTCTCCGTTCATCTCTATAGTAGAGTAAACTTGATGCAGTTTATTATCGCGTATCAAAGCTGACAAAGCAGGAGCGCTAAGCAGAATTTCTCGAGCTGCAACTCGCCCACCACGATCGACTCTAGAAATTAACTTCTGAGAAATTACAGCTTTTAGACAGCTAGCTAACTGTGTGCGCGCCTGCGGCTGACGTTCGGCAGGAATAGCTCCCAAAATACGCTCCAGCGTGCCAGTTGCATCGGGACTATGCAAACTAGCCAACACCAAATGGCCCGTCTCAGCTATAGTTAAAGCCATTTCAATGGAAACGGCATCGCGCAGCTCACCGATCATAATCACATCGGGATCTTGGCGCAAACTGCTAATACAGGCGATATCGAACGAGTTAGTATGACGTCCAACTTCACGCTGGCTGACCATACCGCGATGAGGATGCAAAATAAACTCTATAGGAGCCTCCAACGTTAAAACGTGGGCAGCTCTATTACGCAACACCGTATCCAGCAGAACGGCTAAAGTAGTAGATTTACCTACTCCAGTAGCACCAGTAACTAATACTAAACCTGAAGTAGGTAGCAGCTTATCTTTCAACTTTTCATCGAGACAGATGTCATCAAAGCTAGGAATTTGAGGAGGGATAAGGCGCAGAGCAGCCGCAGGCCCTAAACGATCGAAATAAGCATTAAGACGAAAACGCCCGATGTCGGCAACATCGACAGCTGTATCCAACTCTAAGTTCAGCTCCCACTCCTTGCGCCGCTTGTCATCTAAAAAAGATGCAATCGTATCGCGCACTTCTAAAGCGCTCAACGGAGCGAACCCAGGCATAGCCGCTAATTCTCCGTTGAGACGAATCATAGGAGCCATACTAGATTTCAGATGTATATCAGAAGCTTGCATACCGGCAGCACAGCGCAGCATAGCATCTGTATCTATGGCAGAACGGCGACTAGCGCTGCCTATAGGAGAGGCTGAATTTATAGTCATATCAGTACCCTTTCTTTGACATTGCCGCCAGCTGAAGCCAGATTACCTGACTGCTGCAGCTAGAAATTTAAGTTCACTCAAACGACTGCCGACCGCTGAACAGCCTTTTTCGGCGCCGACATCCGTATTTTAAATCGTACACTGAACTGAACAATTTAAAAAACTGTGGACATATGAACAAATTATGCTATTTGCACGCTTCTTGATAAAGCTTAGCATAAGACTTAGCCGATCGGTCCCAACTAAAATCAATATTCATAGCTCTAATCTGAGTGCGATACCAAAGTTCAGGTTTGTAGAGATAATGTTCTAAAGCACGGCCAAAAGCCGTCAGCATATCATCGACAGTATAATTACGGAACAGGTAACCAGTTCCGTCTCCGTAAGAGTTGTCTTTTATTGTATCAGCTAATCCGCCAGTCTCTCTAGCAATAGGCAAGGTACCGTACCGCATAGCAATCATTTGACTTAAACCGCAAGGTTCAAATAAACTGGGCATTAAGAACATATCGCAACCGGCGTATATGCGTCTGGCTCTGGCGGGATCGAAGCCTATATAACAAGCGACGCGTTCGGGATGCCTTTGAGCAGCCTGAACGACTCCTTGGGAAAGATCGGGATCACCACTCCCTAAAATAATAACTCGCAAATCGGAGTAATAAACGATATCATCGATGGCTCGTAAAACTAAATCGACGCCCTTTTGGAAATCTAGGCGAGAGACTAAACCGACTAAAGGCTCTTTAAGGCCGCACAGCCCGTACTCGCGCAGCAATTCCGCCTTGCAGCGTTCTTTGCCATAAAATTCACCAGCGGTGTAATTAGCGTACAATTTAGGATCGGTGACTGGATTATAACTCTCAAGATCTATACCGTTGACAATGCCAACTAAATCGCTGCCTTTCAAACGCAACAGCCCATCTAACCCAAAGCCGTACTCTTCGGTGCAGATTTCTTTGGCATAATTCGGACTGACAGTCGTTACTTTGTCAGCACACCAAATAGCTTGCTCCATTAGGTTCATAGGACTGTGGCCATCATAAACTCCCAGCAGTGGCCATCCATCAGGTCTTTGATTGCCCTGATGAGCCATATTATGGATAGTAAAGACTAAAGCGGGATGCTGAGGAGCAGCCCAGGCGATACGCAGAGCGGCTGCAGTATGCCAATCGTTGGCGTGGATGACGTCCGGGTACCAACCTTCTAAACGACAAGCCTCCAAGGCTGCCCGGCAGAACAGCACGAACTGCTCAACTTCATCGCCACATCCATAAACTTGAAAGCGCGATCCGAAGAAGTAGTGATTTTCAATAAAACGATCGCCATTTTGGGGATTACACCAAAGTTGGCACTCTTCGCGGCGCCAGTCCATCTTGACTTCAAAGTTATCTAAATTTTTGCGGAGGCCCAGCTTTTCGGGATCTAGCAGGCCGTAGCGCGGCATCATTAAGCGGACGTCGTGTCCCAAACGACGCAAAGCCCCCGGCAAGGCTCCCGCCACATCGCCTAATCCGCCAACTTTTACGTAAGGAACAGCCTCGGCGGCCAAAAACAGAACTCTCACTTTTAACCTCGTAATAGTCTGAAAGACACTCTGGAAATTTATTAGATGGCAGTTGTTTTTTGCACTGCCACTCTTTGTCCTGCCGCTCTAATGTTTTACCCTATTCGACAGTAATCCACAATCGGAAACAAGCCAGCCAGCTGGATCAGGAGGAGCCTATCTCATTAAACTTTCTGCTGCAGCGCACAGCAAAGCGGACTGTTCCGCATCAGCTGGGACAAAATGTTTAAATTGACACAACCTATCTAGCAAATGGATATGCTCAGCCACTTTCAAAACTTCAAGTTCAAGCATCTCTCCATCTAAATATGAACTCCAAGGTCCCAAATCGAGCTTTGAGATCAGCGTTTTTATGTTTTGTCGAATCGCTATTTTTAAAGACGCCGCGCTTAAAGCCAACTGTTCTAATCCGTCTATATCTCTGCAGACTAATACGTAAGGATTTGCCTTAAACAAAATATCTCCTAAAGTTAGTGAGATTGCCTGCAAAAAGATCGCCCCGCTGGTGCCCATAAAATGAGAACAAATAATACAGTTATCTCCATTAGAAGTATAACACGAAGAATCAGAGGGAAAATGTAAAAAGGCTGCAAAATGGCGGGCCCACTGGGCAGATACTGCAGGCATACTTCGGCCACTGAAGCGACAGCGGCGTAACCTTTCCGTATTGACCGCCATATCTTTACACACAGACGCAGTACTGTCGGTTACACTCAAAACTCTGTAGCTAGAACCACTAAAGTTAAAAAAGTCTCCAGGGCTGAGTCGACAATTAGCAGATAGTACACCTATAACCACATTACTGTCTCTATCAATGACTTTTAGACCATCATCAGCCGAGCCTACCATAGAAATATTGTGGTGTATTTCCCCTCTTTCAAAAAGTTTTTTAAGTTTATCTGAACGATAATAGCCTCCCTGAGTTCTGTATTTCAACAATCCTCCCTCAGCGACGCTACGTAAAATTCTGTTGCAAACTTCCTCAGTATAAATGGAACGTAAATACGAGGGCAGACGATGGTGCAAAGCGGCGGCGTTAATCACATCGTTGGAGCTCTGGCAGACTAAAGATATAGCCTGCTGTACCAAAACTGAACTCAAAAAAGGCGGGTGATCGCTGCACATATTAGCTTTTTCGGCCGCTTTGACTAGATGGAAATAGCAAAGCTTCTCTAATTCATTCTTATACAAACAAAGAATATGCGGTACTTGACCACGACGACCGCTGCGTCCCGCTCTCTGTAAAAAGGCATTGACATTAGACGGAGGCACAGTTAAAGCCACTGCATCGACGTCGCCTATATCAATACCAACTTCTAATGTTGAAGTAGCAAAACATATGGCCGACGGCAAAGCGGCAAAATTTTTCTCTGTTTTTTCTCTCTGCTCCGTCCCCAAACTTCCATGATGAGAAAAAACAGCCTCACCGAAAGGATTTATGGTTAAATATTTCTTCACAGACACTAACTGTTCAGCTTCGGCACGAGATCGCACAAATACCAGCATTTTGCGACAATTATGCTCGCTGCAGTATTTAATGCAGCTGCGAAATATAGCTAAACTGTCTAGATGTTCTTTCGTAATGCAGGCTGAAGCCTCGCCATCATCAACAGGACTGAAGTTAACTTCCAGCTCTACTCCCTGTTTGTTTTCAATGATCAATCCTTGACCAGCTAAATATTTACGGTTAATTATCTCTGAATTTCCGGGAGTAGCCGTTACTGCCAAACGCTGCAAACTCTTTCCTATATAACCTAGAGTGCCCTCAATTTGCTTGGCCTTGGCACAATGGACTAAAGCATCGAGACGTTCTGCCAAAACAGCCAGCTGATCTCCACGAGCTGTCCCTTCAGCGACATGCAATTCCTCAAAAACTACCGTTTTTACTTGGATTAACTCGACAGCCCAACGACAAAGCAGCGAATCTAAAGACTCCAAAGTAGTAACTAAAACCCCAGCTTTTTTATCTCGCATAGGAGTGGGGTGATCACCCGTGCGCAGCAACACTTTTATAGAGCAGCGATCGAGAGGAGCAGAAATACGCTTAACTAGATCGTTAGCCAAAGCACGAGTAGGACAAATTATGAGAACGCATAATTTACCCGCTCGCATAGGCTCGAACCAACGCTCAGTTAGAGGAGCTAAATAAGCTTCAGTTTTACCTGAAGCCGTGCAGGAAGAAATAACAGCACTTTTGCCCAGCAAAATAGGCTCAATTACCTCAAACTGAATGGGGCGAGGCTTATAAAAACGACCGTAAAAGACACCTTTAACACGTCTTAAACACTCCATCCGACGGCGCAGCTTACTTCTGTCCCAAGTATCAAGAACCATGATACAATTATTCCTAAATCATTAATTCCGCTAAAGCATATCACTGAGCGCAGCCTCATCAAGATCAGTCTGACCATTGATGTACCAATTATGCAAAACTGCGATCCAAAACTTCACAAATAGACGATAACCGCCAGTAAAGATATGATCCATCATAAAATTAACAAAAACTTGCAGCGAAGCCTGTCCTCGTTCGCAATCAAACGAATGCCAATCCCAGGCAATAACAGCAGCGTCTGCCAGTTTTTGGCCTAATTCAGTAAAAAAACGTCCGTCGTTGTCGGTAGAACGTTCTAAATCGATCACTACCGATTGCGGACTAAACTTAGACATATGTAAAGGACGCTCCAGACGCTGCTGCAGAGCAGGATAAGACGCAACATTAATAGTCATAAATTCTGGAGGCACAGCGTAAAAAAACATAACTTTGGGCAGACGTGAACTGGCGCAAAGGTCGATAAGCTGGCGCAAATTATCTCCAATGGCCTGCAAATGGCGACGAGAGGAGCTGGAAATATGCATATCAACTTCATCGAAAAGAAAAATAACTCCAGGGAACCCTAAAGAATTTAAAATACTAACCATAGAACGCAATACGGGGAAAGCATTATCCGAAGCTATATCATCGAATACTCCAAATTTACGCAGAACTTCGCGATCGCAGCCTGCATCCCCCAACAGCCAACGCTCTAAAACAAAACTTTCATCTTCGTCATTTGACTGACAAGCTGAAAGAAACCGTCTACATACGCGACGAAAAGTATAATTTTCTACCGGAACGTCGTCTAAATTTACATCAGCCCAAAACGGCGCCTGATCTTCGGCTACTAAACGCAAAATATTAGTAAATCCAACCACGTCGGAGGCCGGTTCCAGCGTTTTATCACTGTGAGGGCTGCTGTGCATAACAATATTAGCAGCAGCAGCTTTATAAACGCGCAGCGCATCCTCATAGGGGCACTCAGTTGGGGACAAATTTACTGAACAAGTTAAAAAGCCGAGCCGCTGAGCGATAGAACGCACACAACTTAAAAAGTGAGTTTTGCCGGCTCCGTAGCTACCCTGCACCAAACGGAAGGCAGAACCTCCAGCCTGTCCCAGCAGACGACGTAAGTACTCGTTTTCAATAATATCTAAATGAGAATTCAGACCAACTGTTACAAACTCTAAACCATGTTCAGGCGGCTGACCGTTTTCTCCCATACAGTCAATAATTTCCTGGGCTAAACTTTTAGAAAGAGTTTTCCGACTGCTGGGAAAAAACATACTGCATACTCCTTCTCATAAAAAAATAAAAGAATATTTTAGAAGTTGTAATCTTCGTCATCGACATCCTCTTCTGAAGAGAAGTTGTCTTCTGCAACTAAGTACTCTTCAGAACTTGTTCCTGCCACAGAACTACTCGCGATACCACTCCGTTCCCCACCAGCCTCAATATGTTCCATCATTTCATGAACATAGGCACCAATATTTTCTCTGCACAATCGGGAATAATCTAACAATTCTAAAATACAGCGCAGTAGCTGGCGAGAGCCACTAATAGCCGAACGCTCCATCGCTTTATAAACAACCTGCCCCATATATCCGGCCGCTTTGTCATCACACAAGAAACTCGGATAAGCCCGCCTGTACATATCAATAATAATAGAACAAAGCTGCTGGTAATCGTTGTTGCTAAGAGAACTAAGCTCAATAAAGGCGTCTTCACTAAGTTGCTCTTTTAGGGCATTAAGACCACCGCCATTATCCATAGTCATGGCAAACACGCAGTAGACGCCGCTTTTATAAATATCTCGCCCAGGATTATAAGTTACCGGCACGCTTCTGTGGTTAGGGTGACCGCCGCGCTGAAACTTCTGCACACTGCGTACCTTGTGCGTTCCTAAAGCTAAAGCAGAATAGTATCCGAATAACTGATCCGCATAAGTGCGATCACGACTCGAGAGAATGTTGTACATTTCAGCTTCATCGAGGAGAAGAACTAAACCAGTATAGCCAACCTGTCTAGCTAAATAAGCAATTCCGCTGAGGATATTAGCATAAATATGGCCAAAAGTTCGATAATCTTTTAAAGCTGGAAACTTGTATACCGAAGGCGTATTCGGAAAGGCCCGCTGTAAAGAAGCGTTAAACTTATCTGTCAGTTCTTTTGATTCCTGACCTTCAAGCCAATCGATCATGTGACGAATTACCGCTTCTTGGTTATCCAATTCGGACTGTTTTTCTTCAGTGCTTCCACAAGACTCTAAGTTATCTGCATAACGATTAAAGTAATAAAGAGCCGGACTCAAATAACGATGAAACTTTTCTGAACTCAACCAACCTTCAATAAGACCTAAACGGCGGGCTTCACGAAAAAGAGGCAGCAAACCGTACTTGCCGTCATGATCTGGGTAGGTCAAATTAAACATAAGCGCTCGGTAAACGCGCTGCGGATTGCCAGGACTGGCGTCCTTACTATTCAAAGCTATGCGGGCTGTTAAACACTTTTTACTTAAAGCTTTAGCTTCAATGCACTCAAGCATATGAGTTTTGCCTGCGCCGTAATCTCCCAAAAAAACACGCACTGCGCCGTCGCTGATATTATCGAGGTCATAACAGACCATATCCATTTCTAAGCTACGTCCGATAGTGTAAAGTTCAACACGCTCACCCACTACACCGGTCCGCATGGCTTCTAAAATACGCAAAGCCACAAATTGGCCTTCTTCACCCTCGGGAAGAGCGGCAGCTCCTGTCAGCTCAGGACTATCTGAGAATTGGCAACTGTAACGGGAAAAACGCCGACGAGGAGAGGCCACGGGCAAAACTACACCGTGAGGAGATAAATACTTGAGTTCTTTAAAGGAGCAGCACTGGTTGGTATTGCTGATAAAAAAATTAATAAAGTAACTGCCGCCTTCTAAAATACGAAGTACTCTGCCGGTGCCGTAACGTTCGTGGGAAACATTATCACCAACAGCCAGAACTCTGGCAGTCTTTTTTTCAGGAGCGCTCTTAGAAGTCTGCAAAATCTTCGCTCTCCATTACTTCGCTATTGTCTTGCTGCCTGCCTACAGACTCAACATCAGTTGTACCTTCACCGCAACTGTACTCTGATTGCAAGACAGCAATCCACTGTTTTACAAAATTACGGCGCTGACCAGCGTCAAAGTTCATAGCCAAATAGTTGCTAACTAACAGCTCTAAATTGCTCTTCTGCGTATCAATACTGTACTGCCAATTCCAAGCAACAGAAGCTGTATGCAAGATTTTTTCTCCCAAGGCTGTAAAAAATTCTTCAGGCGTTAAACCTGAATCAGTTACATCGATAGTCGGAACCTGAGGACTAGAAGCAGAGAAAGGCATAGGACTATTTAGACGCTGCTGAAGAGCGGGATATTCAGAAACTACATCGCTGATAAACTCCGGAGGTACAGCAAAAGCCCAAAAGAACCCAGGCAAACGCCTGCTGCCGCACATATCGACAATTTGACGCATGTTATCAACGACATCTTTTTTCTCACGCTTGGTTCCCGAAGCGATACGATCGACCTCATCGAACAAGGCCGCTATACCAGAGTAGCCGATCAACACCGCAGCTTGAACTAAACTGGACAGCATGGAAGAAGCATTTTGACGACATATGTACTCAGGTATCGTAATACTACCTAATTTCAGCTTTTTAACTGGGTGGCCTAAAATCCACATTTCGCAAGCTTCCGCTGTATTTTCATCGTCTTCCCACAAACTTTTGACAAAATAGAGAAAAACTAACCGATAATTATTATTTTCAAAACGGCTCAGCTTGACCTTATTGAACCACAAACGACGCTCATCCGGATCGGTTACGTTCATGGCCCAATTACGGATAACAGCATTGAAGCCCATAATTTGGCAAAAGTCTTCACTATGACTAGGAGCGGCGGCAACCCGATCAGCCAGTACTCGATAGACGGCCGCTCCATCTCCGAAGCTACATTCTTTCAGTGATAATTCAACTACTGAAGCTAAAAAACCGCGTCTCCAAGCTAAATTGCGCAAACAGGTCAAAAAATGAGTTTTGCCACTACCAAAAGAACCGCGTATAAGTTTGAAAGCTGAGCCGCGCCGTCCCTGCTGCATAACCTTCAAGTAGTGCTCGTCAAGTACTTGCAGAGGTTTATCTAGCCCAACAGTCACAAATTCTATACCGCGTTCCGGAGGGAGCCCTAAAGCCCCCATACGATCTATAATTTCAGATGCTAAAAACTCTGAAGGGCAAGCTCCAGCTTCAGACTTACACACACTAGACAAAGCGATTACTCCTTATTTTGGAACCACAGCGAAAGATAATATTGTCCGTTGCCAACTCCATCATCGAGCCAAAATACCTTTTCTTTGTTCTTAGTTGTCCCAATGGTGGCTGTACTTAAATTCAAGCGCAATTTTCCGCACTGTAGTCCTGCGCAGCGGCGCAAACGCACTATATCCCAGCAAAATTGCAATCGAGAATACTCTTTAAAAAGACTGGGAGCGCCATTTTCTCTAAACTTGCGGCTCTGCCTAAGCACAGACAGCACAGCCCAAATATCATGCAACGGTACTCTATCGCCCAAAGATTTGCGCCGACAGCGCAACATAGTATTGTAAGCAGTCCAAACATCGGCAAAAAACTCTCTGCAGAACAGCTCGTTACCTTCTAAACTATCCGGCTTCACCCCATCAGCTAAATCGTCTTTATATCCGTTTCTATTGAGAAGCTCAATAAGCTCGTTGAGTGACTCAAAAAGATAATTAGCCTCTAACGGCCAGTCGTTAGCAGCCAACATACGAGCGTAAGCCACACAACAAGTTCCCTCTGCAAAATTAGGACGCAAATAAAACGAGCCGACTTTTAACTCTAAAGGTTCTGAACCAGTGCAGCGTACTTTCCATCCGAACTCAGCCGCAGCGTTCTTAAAATCTCTTCTAAAGCTATTTTCTGTTTCTTTTAAAGCCCAAGCACGCAAAGAAGCAACGCGCTCATTCAAGGAGGCAGAAACAAAAAACGGCCGTTCCTTATCTATTTCAGTGAGCGAATTATGCAATCGAACTAATGAAGAAAGACTCGAATCTTTTAAACAGCAGCTTAAAACCTCAACAAGATGCTTAAATTTATCGGCGCAAGCGCTCAACTCAGTCTGTATATCCGCAGTTATTTTTCCAGCTTCTTCCCACGACGAGGGCTCACCAAAATAATCATCACATGTTGAACCGTTTAGTACGTTCTTATTTGCCCATGAATCAGCGGCCATCCATGCCCCCATTGACATAAATCTTTATCTGACTGTCTATATTTAGCTCGGAAGCGCTTTCCTCTATATAAATTTTACTGTCCAAATTTTGACAGCAGACCTCCTCCAAAGCTTTTATAGTATCGTACATAAACTGCGCTTTAGTGTAGCAAGCCAAGTTGTTCTTACTAGGACGACGTCCAAAATCACTGGCAGCTAAACCTATACAGTGCACTATAGGCCAAAGTTCTCGCAAAGTACAACTTTCTTCAGACTTAGATAAAACGGCCCAGGCATTATAGAGACGATTTAAGGCTAGTTTAGCAGCAGTGCGTTTACTATTTAATTCGGTTTCAAGATTAATCAAATTGGAAGCTACAGTCCCAGCTTCAGGCGGCCATCCCTCTGCGGCTAACACCCCGCCTAACAAGACAGATACACCATTCTGACTTTCATTAAAAGACAGGCGAAACAGCCCTATAGGCAATAAAGGCAGAGGCTGACCGGGTATAACGGACAGGGCGCCGCTAATGCGAGCCTCATCGAGCTTGCAGCAATCAAATCCGAGAGCAGAAGCTTCAGAGCTAAGTTCAGCGGCAAAATTAGATATTTCTGCCGATAATTTCGCACTAACTTGTTGCTTCAAAACCTCAAGATTGACAGACTGCACCGAACTATCGAAATTAAGTTCAAGCCGACACAAGCCTCTGCCCGGCCGAGCCTCTAAAGACTTCAAGGCAGACAGCTGCTTACGGATAAGCTTAAGATAAGACTCAGCTTTACTTGCAGCTTCTGCCAACTTTATTTGCAAGGCGTCTCTATTAGTTGCCACCATAATTGCCTAACAAGAACAGCACTCTGACACAACCTGACAAACGCTGTCCACTAATCCTTTCAATTCAGGCAAAGAAGGCCCTTCGGCCATAACTCTAATTAAATTTTCTGTACCGGAAGGACGTATTAACAAGCGTCCCTTACCCTGAAGCGCATCTTCCACGCTCTTGACCGCTTCCAAAACGCGCTCATGCTGATTCCAAGTATGTTTATCTTTAACTTTTACATTAACCATGTATTGCGGTTTTTTAACTACAGCTTCAGCTAATTTAGATAAAGGCTGAGCGGCGTCCTTTATAATCTGGCTAAGCATAACACCAGTCACCAAACCGTCACCCGTAGTAGCATAATCTAAAAATATAATGTGACCAGACTGTTCTCCACCTAACACAGATCCAGTACGGCGCATCTCTTCAAGAACGTAGCGATCACCAACGGCAGTTCTCGTCATTTCAAAGCCATTTTCCCGGCAAGCTTCTTCCAAGCCAAGATTAGCCATAACCGTAGTAACCAAACGTTTCCCGGGCAGATGGCCGCTCCGCTCTAACCATTTAGCGAATAAAAGAAGCATATGATCGCCATCAATCATTTGACCTAATTCATCGCAAGCTAAACATCTGTCGGCATCACCATCGAAACAGAGACCGAAATCAGCTTCTAAATCGACTACTACCTTCTGCATAGATTCAGGGTGCGTAGAACCGCACTGATTGTTAATATTGGTACCGTTGGGGTACCGATGAAGTACAGTTACTTCAGCCCCTAAATTGCGGAAAATACCTTCAGCTAAAGCGGAAGACGCACCGTTGGCGCAATCTAACACGATCTTTAAGCCATCTAAACGCAGTTTAGCCAAACTCTCAATGTAGCGAGCATACTCCCGCTGAGCCTCTTGACCGCTGATAATGGCGCCTATATTGGCCTCAACAGCCCTGGGCAGCTCATCACTTTTACCAATAAGATCCTCAAGTTCATCTTCCTGTTCATCGCTAAGTTTATAACCATCAGCTCCTATCAACTTTAGACCATTATCGTAAAAAGGATTGTGACTAGCCGAAACCACACAACCGCCCTGAGTATTGTAGCGCCTAATCGCCCAAGCGACACCAGGAGTAGGAATAATATCTAAACACAAAGCATTTACGCCAGAGCTAATCAGTCCACAGACATAACTATTTTGCAGCAGCTGACCGCTAACGCGCGTATCCCGCCCCACCGCAATGACAGGCCTTCTGCAAGTTTCAGCAGAACTACTGCTTTGAAACTGTTCCTTTACTAAATATCCATGAGCTCGCCCTACTTTGAAAGCTAACTCCGGAGTAAGAGTGTCATTTGCTCGACCACGAATTCCATCAGTGCCAAATAAACGCGCCATAACTAAACTTATCTCTCACATTTCTATACAAACGGATCGATCTAAGAGATACCGCCGACAAAAAAATTTTAAGCTCGCGCCTTCAATATTCGCTTATATTATCCCTGCCCAATATGAACTGCGGATCAACAGTATGCTTAACAGACATTGCGCATAAGTTCTTTCCCCTCACCCCTCAGTCAGCGCCGCTGTCAGTCCAAAAGTGCAGACAAAAACAATGCTTCAACTTTTTCCGTCGGTAGCTTCCTGAACGGCCAACGGCTCCACAGTCACTGTAACCTGATTTTGGGGCACACCGTACGCTCTGTATTTACTAGGTATGAGCAGTTTTACTTTCCGACTTACAGATTTACCTGCGTACTTCAAAACGCATTTTTCTACTTCTAAGCTATCTAAAGAAGCGTTTTCAATGTCGTCACCGCTAAGATAAACCTCTTCAGGAATTACATTGACTTGGTACACCTCTCCGCTGCTACTCTCAACCTGGATATTATTTAAACTTACCTGAACTTTGCGAACGGGATAAGCAGGTATAGTAACAAAAACGCTGTTTGTGTAAATTTCTACGTTGTCAACCTTCTTGCCATTGACGTCGACGGCAGTGAGCGTGACCGCTCTAGTACTAAAACTAGATTTGATGCCAGAAATAGAGATAGGTACAGAGACAAAAGCTACCTTATCTACATCTTCCATACTGCCTACTATGCGCACCTTACTTGGCTCAACTATAGGATTTTCCAAACGACAACTGTCACTTGCTTTGCCTATAAGACCTATTTTAACGGGTACGCTGGCAAAAGTACGCTCAGAAACGGCAGCCCATACGTGGCTGGGCTCTACTTGGGAAATCTCGGCTCCTCCAGGAGCCATAGCATCGACAGCTTCTAAACTAGTTCCAGGTTTAGTTCTCTTACTTAAATCGACTACTACGGAAATGAGCTTAGGATCGATACGATCAATTACATTTTTAGTTCCGCTAATAGTCACGGTCACTTCTTTGGGATTAATCGAGCTAATTAAATCGTTATTATTAGGGGTAAGAATATCTATAGGTTTAGTGTAAACGCGCTGAGCTGGCAGTTCGCTAATAGGTTTCGCTAGAGTTTTTACTAACACGGCTGTAACTACAGCCATGAAAAAGGCCAGCATTTTTAAACCGAAATTACTGCGCAGACGGGCAAACATCTACTCGTTTCCTCCGATCGCATCGCCAATAGTACGGAAAATATTGAAAGTACCAAACCGGCGGCGTTTATCTTTATTCCATTCAGCCATAAGCTCTCTAGCCAAAGCCTTACGAACTTGCGCTTCTTCAACCATAGGCTGACTAAAAGTTCCGTCTTTGGCAATACGTATTTCTCCAGTTTCTTCAGAGACTACAACCACAATAGAATCACTCTGTTCAGTTATACCTATAGCGGCCCTATGCCTGGTGCCGAAGCGTGAATCTACTACAGAATCGGTAAGAGGTAAGTAACAGGCCGCCGCCAGCAGACAACCATCACGAATTACTACAGCTCCATCGTGTAAAGGTGTTTTGGGACGGAAAATAGTCTGCAGCAATTTAGCAGATATAAAACCGTTAACTATCTGGCCAGTTTCAACTACTTCCTGTAAACCGGTTTCCTGCTCTAAAACGATCAGAGCTCCAAAACGCGTAGTTGAAAGATTGTAAGCAGCCAAAGCTATTTCATCAATTATGCGCTTTAATTCTTCCTGACCGACCTCACTTATGCCGTTAGACGCTATTAACCCTTGCTGCCCTAAACGGGTTAACGCCCGGCGCAGTTCAGGTTGAAAGACAACTGGCAAAGCCACCAAAGTAGAGACTAAAATACCGTTAAGTATATAACTGAGCGTCTGTAGTCTGGCAAAATAAGCAATACCTTGCAGAATTAACAAAGCAGCAATGCCCTGAAGAATCTGCAAAGCTCTCGTCCCTTTTATAAGTAACAGAACGTAATAGAAAAAAACTGAAACCAGAATTACATCTATAAAATCCCAATAAGTTAAATCTCGAAGTAAAGCGTATACTCGTTCAAGCAAACTCAACCTGCCCCAAGAAGGAAAAGAATAGAAAGCAGTCCTATTTTCACCCGTCTGTACTGAAAACAGTCTCCGAAGCTATTATTCAGACACATCTTTCATTTTGATGATAAATACGGCAATAAACGGCGTATGCACAACCCAGCAGCGCCACAGCTAATCAGACATTTTATAAAATTAAAGGGGAGAGCTGCTCCAATTAAGTAGGTACCTACAGACATTGTCATAATATCGGTAAAAAATTTCTGTAGTATCAAATAAATCAGAAAATTGACCGGTATCATGACTATTGTAGTAATAACCGTTCCCAACAGCATAGCCGTGCACAAGCGCTTATAAGAAAAATCTTCACCGCGAGATAAATTATAGAACTTAGCCGAAGTGCAGACAATAAGCAGACCGGTGATCAGGTTAGCCGGCACCCCTATAAGCTGCAGAGGGTTAAAATGCAAAATCATAAAAATAAAGCATTTGATCAGCTCTACCGCTGCTCCAGCTGCAGGTCCCAAAGAGAAAGCAGCCACTAAAGCCGGAACTTCCGAAAAATCGTAAGTTAGAAAAGGCGCCATGGGCAAAATCGGCAATCTGACAGTAAGCATAAGCATGAGTGCTAAAGCTGACAGTGTGGAAATTTTCAACCAATCGGCCAAACTAAACAAAGCAGAATGGCTGCGTTCAGAGGAAGTAGGCATTTTATTGGCCGCCATGATTTTGTTGAGAATTCTCTTCAGTCGACGTCATAGATAAGTCGATCCAACGCAGATAGTCTTCGCTACTAGCTCCTAAAGGTAAAGAAACTATTTCGGGGATATCATAAGAGTGAAGTTGTTTTATAGTTGCAATTAAACTTTTTAGTTTATCTTCCCTAGTTTTCATGAGCATGAGAGTCTCACAACATTCTTCAATTTTACCTTCCCACCAGTATATAGAGGAAATTTTAGGAACCAAATTAACACAAGCTGCCAAACGACTTTCTAAAACACGGAGAGCTATTGATTTAGCTTCATAGGCCGACGACACAGTGACCAAAACCACATAATAAGCTGAGTCCATTAATTTTTCTCCAGAATTTAGTTTTCAGAGGCTGCCCCAACCAACAAAAATTTATTTTCAGCGGCTGCGGCCGCGCTTTAGTTTTTTTCCTGCTCTCTTTTCTGACAAATGTCCAGGCAGATCGGTAACATCGGCTATAACAATAACTGACGACAGCTTGTAATATTTAGATGATTCATAAGTCCAAAGGTTTCCCTTGGTGTGAAAGGCATAGCCAAATTCTAAAAGATTGTACTGTTCATCAACTATTAAAATACCGACCTGACAAACCTTAACAGTATCAAAAGCGGTGACCTCTATTCTATCACCGCGGCATCCGTTATATTTACTTAAATTTATGCGACTAATTTCTGGGGGAGTAAAAAAATCGCGAGCCGCTAGTTCCAAAGGAGTCATGCCCAACTTCTGAGCGGCGTTGATATATTCGGGACGGAATTGAGCCTTTTCAGCATAAGCCAGGGCGTCTTGAAAACATCCCCAACACATGTTGTCGGCCTCCCAACTCTCTCCGTTAGGATGAATAAGGCGATGAACTTTGTCGGAAGAGACTTCTAGAGGTAAAAAACGCTCCTCAGAACCATCTTCTATGTATTCGGCAGATAATTTACTTGAGGCCTCCCCCCTTTCCGCACCAGAAACCGGAGGGATACCATTTTTATTATTTTCACTATTCAAACTGTTAAAGCAGTCGGCTGACAATTTGACCGTACCTCTTATAAGAAAAATATCAAATTTTATGCGTTGTTACAGCCTAAGTTCCCAAAGCAGCGACAATAGGACGACCTTAGAATCTGTGGATTACAACTCTCCGACCCCTACGGCTGAGAATTACCTTTCACATAAAAAAAAGTTGCTCCTGCTAGAAACTTTAAGCGATCGTAACCTTATCTATCAAAAAAAATTAAAAAAAATTTTTTTTCTAGTTTCAGAGGAAGGATTTATATACAGACAATAGAATAATCTATTCACCAGGCAGGGGAGTCGGTGTTCTCCGGCTGAGATGGCAGCGTAAGCTGTCTACCCTTAGAACCTGATCCAGGTAATGCTGGCGAAGGGAGCTTGGTTTTTTTCTTTTATGTGCGTTTTCAACTACTACAAAAGTAGTGACGAATAATTAAATTATTTCTGTGTGGGAGAATTATGGCAGATAGTCCTGTTAACGGCCAGAGCGGTTCGACAAATGGCAACGAAGACGTATTCGCCCAGCTGCGCAGACTCGCTGAAATAAGTCATCAGATTGAACAGCACGCGCGCATGCAGGCTTCGGCTTACAATTTTGTCCAAGCCGGAGAGATTAAACGCCGCATCGATGAGCTAACGGAAAATCAGAATAGACTGATTATGGATATTGTGGGTCGTCACCCTAACTCAGAAGTGCGTGATAGATTTGTCAAGCTAGCCCATAAGATAGACGACTACCGCCCCCAAATAAAATCCTGCGAAGATCCTGAAGAGCTAAAAAAGCTGCGTAAAGAAATTGACGAGGCTGTCGACGACTGGATTTATCAGTTCCAGACTATTGTGTCCGAAATTGTGGGAGTAAAGCCTCCAGATCAGCCCATTCAGGGGGAAAGTCCTTTTTAAGTTTTTAGATTAACTGCTGTACACATTCGTATTACCCGTACAATTAAGCAAGGAAAGCTCCGCTTCTCGATTGGAAAAGTAAGGAGCTTTTTATATTTTAAAGATAATTGACAACTATGATAAACAGATGAGTCTACCGTCAATTAAAAATAAACTTAAATGCCTAATTTTCTTTATCAAAAATGAGAAAATTCGATAATATTTTTTATGGAACAGAAAGTTTTTAGCCTTAAGAATGGAAATAAATCCAGATCGTTTTTGATACAAAAAAACTGTCAAAGTTCAGCAGCTAAGCGATGAAAGGTTTACCATGGATCCTATTTCTGAATCACATAGCAAGAAAAAAACTTCAGCCTCAGGAGCGATCGATTTTCACATTTACGAACAGCTCCGCAGCGAAATTCAACACCTTAAACAAGAACTTATTTCCGCTTCTGAACAAAATGTTGATTTGGCCATACAATTGGGGCAGATCGATGAATTGAATGCTACAGTTGCTGAAAGAAACAGCAAGATCGCCTTACTAATCGAAGAAGTGGCTACTCTGCGCAACAATATAAACAATCTACAAGAAAGTTTAAATAACGAAACTGAACAGGTAAAAAAGTCGAACCAGCGCATTACTGAACTATTGGCTTTAGAAAAAGAACTCAAAGAAAACCTTAAGCAATCGCAAGCAGAGTGTTTTAAACTTAAGTCGCAAATTGCAGAGAATCAAGCTTCTATTGCTAATCTGCAAAGTCTGCTAGCTGCCGCCCAAGCTTCCAACGCACGTCATATGGAGGCTTTGGAGTCTTTGGAAGCCTATATAAGTAAGCCCAAAGAAAATGACCAAGCGACAACTCCTCCCATGCTGCGTTTAAAGAATGCCCTGCAAGAAGTGCTTGGTACAGCCGGCCAAGTTATTTTCAGCCGTACTTGCCGCACTCTCAATATAAATGAAGCTAACTTATCCGATTGTTCAGAAGATACTCTCCACAAAGCTGCAGCCTCTATAATAGCTCCTTCCCTACGTTTATGCCGCAAGGAAGAAACGGTTCAAACTTTCAAAGGGCGTATTAGAGCTATTTGTGCAAAAAATGGTCAGCTCAGCAGCGATCTACAAAACATGTTAGATAACCCAGGCAAGAGTTCTGTTAAATTATCGACGTCGCCCACAGTCTCTTTGCCATCAACATCAGTTCAAATACCAGCTTCAGCCACCACAAAAGAAGAATTAACTGCCCCCGCTTCGGAATCGGTACCGGAGATAGCCTCTACCGCCAGCAGCCATCAGGAAGAAACTCAAAATGAGAAGCATCCAGCCGAAGATGAAGTCCAGCAAGATATAGGCCTTTTCGTTCCTTATGCTTACAATACCGTCAGCGATGAAGATGAAGAAACAACAGAAGCTGAAGACGATCGCGAAAACGAAGTGGAACTGACAGCCCAAGAAGAAGCTACTGAAGACCAAGACGATCGTGAAAAAGAAGCGGAACTGACAGTCCAAGAAGAAGCTACTGAAAACCAAAACGATCGCGAAAAAGAAGCGGAACTGGCAAGCCAAGAAGAAGCTACTGAAGACCAAAATGATCGCGAAAAAGAAGCGGAACTGGCAAGCCAAGAAGAAGCTACTGAAGACCAAAACGATCGCGAAAACGAAGCGGAACTGGCAAGCCAAGAAGAAGCTACTGAAGACCAAGACGATCGTGAAAACGAAGCGGAACTGACAGTCCAAGAAGAAGCCACTGAAGACCAAAACGATCGCGAAAACGAAGCGGAACTGACAGCCCAAGAAGAAGCCACTGAAGACCAAAACGATCGTGAAAACGAAGCGAAACTGACAGCCCAAGAAGAAGCTACTGAAGACCAAGACGATCGCGAAAACGAAGCGGAACTGACAGCCCAAGAAGAAGCTACTGAAGACCAAGACGATCGCGAAAACGAAGCGGAACTGACAGCCCAAGAAGAAAGCCGCGAAGGGGAAACTTTAGTTCAAACTACTGAAGTACCTAATAGAACTTTGTCTAACAAAATGTCCCGTGAATTCAATGAATCTTTTATTGCTGTTCTTGACGGCACTCAGACTAAGTTCCAAGATCATGTTGTCGATTTAATTTATAAAATGACTTGGAAACCTGAACAAATTTCCGAAAGAGAGCGTATCTGCGCTCGTCCTAAGCAGATCAACAAACTCTCACAGTCTATTATACGCTCTTCTTTAGATTTCGATCTTGACCAGATAATTGAATGGCTTAATTATTACGTATTGCCTAAGCGCACTGGAACTTATATTCCTGAAGCTAAGCTGGCCCAAATGAGCAACATACAAGTTCGTCAAGATAATGCGGTTCAAGATCTTCTCACGGTAACTGAAGCTTTAAACAAACGCATATTTAGAAAAGATCGCCTCAAAATTTTATTCTTTGACGGCCCCAACATGTATTTGAGCTGCACAAAATCTAAAGAGCCTCACATTTATTACAACAATAAAATAGTTGAACTGTTTAATCAAGCTCAGCAGACCTTCTTTGCTGCTCGCGCCCTGTTTAGTTTGCAGCGCGGTTATTTTGAAATACAGACCGCTTTAAACTCCCTGAGTGAACAGCCTGATTACGATCCCGTATCTTTTGGTTCAACCTTGCTGAAGAGAGCTTTATCACTAGCCTCTGAAAAGAAAATCAGCATACCTAAAGACATTGCTGAAGAAGTCCAGAACGCTTGGAGCTTAGAATCTGAGCAAGAACTGCTCGATCTAACCGAGCGTTGTTGCAAAATCACTAAATTTGCTCAATTTAGTTATATAAAAGAACTACTGTCCGTAGAGCATCCGTTCCGACAGAGCATGAATATAGAAGGTGACGCTTTCACTCTGAAATTCTGCAATATATATGATGCTTCTTTAGTTATAGTTAAATTGCTCAGTGGTACTAAGCGCGCAGATCATCTGGCCCAAAAAGGTTTTGCCGAGCTTTTCTCCGATCGCCATCAACCTCAAACTTATTTGCAACAGCGCTTAAGCAATCTTTGGCTTAGTTACTACATAAACGGAGATGAATTTGCTTTCTAGAGTAGCAATATGAGGAGTTTGCCAAATTCAGATACTGATTACTTAAGATAAGACAAAACGTGAAGAGGCCCTCCCGAGCATACTCGAGCGGGCCTATTTACATTAGTCACATTATATAGTTAACTGAAAAGCCAACTGCTTAAGTAACGCTCACCACAATCTGGCAACAAAGCGACAATACGCTTACCCTTAAATTCAGTACGCTTGCTGAGCTGTAAAGCAGCATAAAGAGCCGCTCCTGAGCTAATACCTATAAGCAGACCTTCCTGAGAGGCAGCCTGACGAGCTGTCTGACCAGCCTCTTCAGTAGTTATTTTAATCACTTCATCAATTAGTTCAGTTTTAAGTACATCGGGAATAAATCCGGCACCTATGCCCTGAATTTTATGGGGACCAGGCTTACCTCCGGAAAGTACTGGAGAATCGGCAGGCTCAACTGCAAAAATTTTAGTCTGAGAATTATATCCTTTTAAGACCTCGCCTACTCCAGTAATAGTGCCGCCCGTACCAACACCGGCCACAAAAGCGTCAACCATACCATCAGTATCATTCAAAATTTCTAAAGCGGTAGAATGCTTGTGAATTTCCGGATTTGCCTGATTGCAAAACTGCTGAGGCATAAAGGCATCTGGATTTTCTTTCATTAACTCCTCTGCCTTTTCAATGGCACCTTTCATACCTTTAGCCCCTTCAGTAAGTACTAATTCGGCTCCGTAAGCAGCTAACAACTTCCGTCGCTCAATACTCATAATATCAGGCATTGTCAAAATAAGACGGTAGCCCTTAACAGCAGCAGCCAAAGCTAAACCTATGCCTGTGTTGCCGCTAGTAGGTTCCACAATAAGAGTACTAGGCTTAATTTTACCCTCACGCTCAGCAGCTTCAAGCATAGCCAAACCGACACGATCTTTAACACTGCCGCCAGGATTGAAGTATTCGACTTTAACTAAAACTTCCGCTCCTCCTTGGTTAAGCTTATTAATACGCACCAAAGGTGTATTGCCTATTTTCTCCAGAATGCTGCGGTAAATTTTTTCTTCCATAATTCGTACCCCTGAAAGATTTCATTTCAAACAGAGATAGTGTAATAAAAACTACTAATTTAGTCAAATTAATTTTAATGATAACATATCAGATAAAAACTTGTAAAATATGTATAATTTTACCTAAAAAATAATCTTTGTTATTAATATACTACTAAAAAAGTTGTATATTAATAACAAAGATTATAACCTGAAAGATTTGTAATACTATGAAAATTTCTACCCGAGGGCGCTACGGATTGCGCATTCTGATTGATATTGCTTTATACGATCTAGCTGCTAAACCGCGTATGGTTAAAGAAATTGCAGATAACCAAGGAATTTCACAAAAGTATGTTAGTCGACTCATTATCGATCTGCGTCGAGCTGGCTTTATCAAATCGGTTAGAGGAGCAGGCGGCGGCTACCGTTTAGCTCAGCCGCCGCAAAAAATCAGTCTACTCCACATTTTAGAAGTTATGGAAGGTCCAGTGTGCTTAGTCAACTGTACTCCCAACGGCTCTTTGTGTATACGTTCAACGCTTTGTCCAGCTAAAAATATTTGGCAAGAAATTTCTCAAGAATTGCGCAGCCTTTTCGCTAAATACACTTTACAAGATTTTCTCAATCAATATATGGCCAACGGAGAATCATTTTTGGATTACTGTATCTAATGAATACAAGCTTAAAAAAGCTTGCGACTTTTGCAAAAAAAATCCGCTCTTTCTGTCTCAAAAGAAAGCAGCGGATTTTTAATATAACAGGTATAACTACCAGGGGAATAACATTAAAGCTACAGACTTAGTCCAGTAAGCAACCGCTTGATCGAATTTGCCACGCTGATAGTAAAGCGTACCTAAATTATGGTACACATGCCAGAACTTAGGATTAAGCTGAACAACTTTATCCCATTCTAAACATGCTAGCTCAATCTTGCCCTGCTCTAAATAGGCTTCACCTAAATTATAGTAGGCCTGCCAGTATTGACTATTAATGCCCGCTACTCGCTGCCATTCAATAACAGCCGCCTCGATTTGAGCGCGTTGATAATAGTAAGTATTACCTAAATTCCAGTGAGCAGGCCAATGCTGATCTTCAAACTGGACAGTCTTCTGCCACTGATTGATAGCTTCATCGAACTGAGAGAGATAAAAGTAGGCATTACCCAAATTATAATGCGCCTGCCAGAATCCGTATTTAGCTTGAGTAGCCTTTTCCCATTCAGGAATAGCCAGTTCTACCTCGCCGCGATCGTAATGCAGATTGCCTAAATTATATCTGGCTTCAGCAAATTCGGGATTAACTTCCAGACACTTTTGCCACAACTCTACAGCACTATCGACCTCACCATCTTCCATCTGCATACTGCCAATATTATATAAGGCGATAGCGAACTGAGGATCTAACTCAAGGGCTTTGTTCCAGTAGTCTTTGGCCTCTTCTTTGCGCCCCTTGCGATAATAAGCGTTGCCTAAATTGTACAGAACTTCAGCGAACTGAGGATTAAGAATTAAGGCCTTCTGCCACTCTTCAATAGCAGAATCGAGCTTACCCAAGCGGAAATAGCCATTGCCTAAATTATAATAGGCCGGAGCGAACTTAGGATTTAATACCGTAACTGTGCGGTACTCTTCAATAGATTCAGCTATTTCTCCGTTTCTATAGTGAGCTGAACCTAAATTGTAGTGAGCTACAAAGTTATTAGGATTTAAATCGACCGCTTTGCCATACTCAGTAATAGCATCGCGAAGACGTCCCATACCATCGAGGGCGGTACCTAAATTGTTATGGGTAAGAGCATTGTAAGGGTCAAGCCCTGTAGCCTTATTCCACTCCATAACAGCCAGGTCAAGCTTACCCTGCTTATAGTAGTTATTACCTAAAATATTATGAAGAGCTGCTTCGGAAGGACTAATTTTGCTAGTGCTACTCGACTCCTCACTAGTTCCTTCAATCTGCAGATCTTTTATTAAATCGGTAACCGTCTGATAACGCTCACCAGGATCTTTTTTCAAACAACGCAGTATGGCCTGCTCGACATTGCGAGGTATGGCCATATTGTAAGTTGTCGGCGGCTCAGGCTCTTTTGTAAGGTGGAGTTGAATAACTGCAGGCAGGTTATCCGCAATAAACGGAACACGTCCTGCCATCATTTCATATAACAGAATGCCCAAAGAATAGATATCAGCACGGCGGTCTACCTTTTCACCACGGGCCTGCTCTGGAGAAAAATAAAAACAGGAACCGATGACCTGACCAGGCTGAGTTAAAGTCTGTGAAGCTTCAACCCAAGCAATGCCGAAGTCCCCCACTTTGACGTCGCCGTTTTCAGTCACCATTATATTGCCCGGCTTTACATCGCGGTGTACGATACCGTGCTGGTGAGCGTAATCCAGAGCGCGAGCGGCGGGAATAAAAATCTGCAGGGCTTCCTCAACACTAAGGTGCCCGTGCTCCTTCATATATTTATCTAATGAAACGCCATGAACGAACTCAAAGACTAAAAAATAGATACCCTCATGTTCGTTGATATCATAAATGGCTGTAATATTGGGATGATTCAAACGCGCCGCAGCCTGAGCTTCGCGAATAAAGCGATCTTTACACTCAGGGTTGCCAACTAACTGCTGGGAGAGAATTTTAATGGCAACTGAACGGTTTAGCAAAGGGTCGTGCCCTTTGTAGACGACGCCCATTCCGCCCCGTCCCAGCTCTTCTATAATGTGGTAGCGACCTATAGTCGCACTGACCATTGTCATGTACTGCTCGGCTCCTTAGCAGAATTTAAGCCCGCTTACAAACCTACCCATCCGCTTTGCCGATTACTAAGCAAAGATAAGAAAAAAAACAGCAAGCACAGTAAGCCCAGGTTAGTTTCAACCCCAATAGGGCAACTTCCTACCGCTAGGCTACTCAGTCTACCCACTTATAGCCATTTCCTCTTTAGCTGGATTGTGAGAACCTAAACGCAAATGAGGACATTCACGCTGCAACCGCTCTATAAAAGCGGGAATACCGAGGCTCTTCTCTTTAGGAAGCTCAATCTGCGCAAAAAGCCAATCGGGATCGATATTTAGATTGCGCAACTGAATCATATTTACATCTAAACGACGCACCATTTTTATAAGTGCCTCTAATTCGGTCGGAGTATCGTTAAGACCGGGCATCAGCAGTAAATTTATAGATATCCAAACTCCATGACTGCGCCCCAACTCAATAGTTTGAAGAATATCGGAGAATTTATAACCCTGAGGGCGGTAATAGGCATTATACGTCTCTTCCCTAGCTGAGCACATGGAAACACGCATAGAATTTAAACCAGCTTCAAAAAGCTTTAGCGCCTTCTGAGGCAGTGATCCGTTAGAATTCATATGCAAAGTGCCTCTATCAGTATGCTGCCTAATAATTTTGATAGCTTCAGCAGCTCTGTCAGCCTGCAGCAAAGGTTCACCTTCACATCCTTGGCCAAATGTAAAAATAGGACGTTCCGCTCTACCTATATGAAAAAGTCCTAATTCCACGATTTCTTCCACCGAAGGAGTAAAGTTAAGGCGAATCTGCGGAGAAGGAGGAGCCCCTTCCGGCTGTTTGGAAATGCATCCACGACAGCGGGCATTGCACTGAGGCGATATGGGAGCAGCCCCTTCCCAACGTCCATAAAAGATATTTTGGGCGTTGTAACAACCGTATTCCTGAGCACAAACTTTTAATTGCCCAAGCAGACGATTATTAGGAAAACGTTTCTCTAATTTTTTTATATCTGAATCCAATTCAGGCAGAGCGTAGGCGCAAGGATCCCAACGAGGATTTTGTTCCGTGGGTACAGCGGCACACCAAAGTTCACCATGATGGGAAAAAACGGCCGTATATCCAAAAATGGGCAACGTATCTGCCCCCTCTTCCACTTCCCAGGCAGGCAGCAGAGTGCGCGTCCAACCTGAAGGAAGCTGAGCGGCCAAAACATAAGCCCCTTCACATACTAGAGGCTCATTTTCCGTACTCTCACCAACCGGCCAAGCTAAAGGAAAACGGCCAGGCAGATACTGCAACTGAGCTGTCTTGGGCAGCGGAGAAAGCTCGCACCTCTTAGGAGGCCTAATTTCTCTTCCGCTTCGAGCAGCTGCCCGCAGTGTAGGTTCATCCCAAAAGTTTCCTTCACTGTCAGAACAAATTAGAGCCCAAGCTGCTTCAGAAGGGGCATTAAAACTACCATGTCTAACAGAAGCACTAGATGAGCCGCCTTTATCTGAAGCCATTTTACTGTTAGCAGAATTAGAATGTTTAGAATGATTATGCTTCTTACGCATTGGGAGTAGCAGCTTCTTTAGCTTTATTTTTGCTTAACAAACTTAAAAATTCTTGATTATTAGCAGTCTTTTTCAAAGCTTCAACCATAGCTATATTAGGATCACGTTCAGCGTAGCGAATGTCTAAAGTGTGCCTCAAACTAGTTATAATAGAGAGCGTAAAGGCGTCTTGCAGATAATCTTCATGACGAGTACCGCTCTTCTTAATATCCATAGCCGGGAAAATTCTTCGTTCTGCCATTTTACGGGAAAGAGTAATTTCGTTGTTTCCCGTACCTTTGAACTCTTCAAAAATCACTTCATCCATGCGGGAACCAGTTTCAATTAAAGCAGTAGCTATAATAGTAAGGCTGCCTCCCTGTTCAAATTTACGCGCAGAACCGAAAAAATGCTTGGGAGTACGCAAAGCTGAAATATCCAGACCTCCAGAGAGAGTGCGTCCGGAATTAGGCACAGCATTGTTACAGGCCCTCCCCAGTCTAGTGAGAGAATCAAAAAGTATAACTACATCTTTGCCCAATTCAGCTAAACGTCGGGCTCGTTCTAAAACTAACTGAGTAATAAAAGCGTGGTTTTCCGGTTCTTCATCAAAAGTAGAAGCTATAACTTCACCCTTGATAGAACGCTGCATATCAGTGACCTCTTCAGGTCTCTCATCTACTAAAAGGGCCATTAAAACAGTATCGGGATAATTAGCCGAAATGCCAGCAGCTATCTTCTTTAAGCAGATAGTTTTACCAGCTTTAGGAGGAGCCACAATTAAAGAGCGCTGACCTTTGCCTATAGGGGCAAAAAGGTCGATCATGCGGGCGGTCATATCGCCTCCGGAAGTTTCCAAACGGTACCATTCATTGGGAAAAATAGGCACCATCTGATCGAAAGAAGGACGGTGGCTTGATCGCTCTACAGGCAAATCGTTGACAGAAATAATTTTCTCTAAATCGTAAGATCGTTCTCCACGCTTCGTCGATTTGACTATACCGCAAATTTTGTCACCAATACGCAGAGAATATTTTTTAATAGTTGAATAACCCACATGCACGTCACTAGCACTGGGTTTATAACTGCAACCGCGCAAAAATCCGTAACTTTGCTGACGAATATCTAAAATGCCGGTAACGATGGGCACATACTCTTCATGCTCTTCCGCATATTCATCGTAAACTTCTTCTGAATCGTAGTCGTCGTAGTAGGCCCCATCATAGCGGCTGTAATTATTGTTATTGGCATACGCCGACTGCCGACGGCTGTCATAAACATTATCAATTTCTCGGCGAGAATAGACATTATCATCGAGATAAACTTGTTTACTGCCCCTTTGAGTATAGCCGTCATCTTCAATATTGTCATAACTGCTGCGGTTCTCAACTGAGCGGCGAGTCCCAGCCTGAGCTAAACGATTTTGGCGCTGTACGCTATCCTGACGTTCCATGCTTATACGGGGAATATTAGAGCTGCGCCGAGTACGAGACGAACTTCTCAGCTCTCCATCTAAATCACCTTCAGTCTCATCTCCTAAATCGAGGCTAGCCTGACTTTCGCTGTAGCGCTCCCTTTGACGCGCCAAATACTGTTGCTGACGCTGCTTATTGCGTTCACGGCGCGAAGGACGAGCTGTTACTTTTTCAGAGCTTTGCAGGGGGACACACTTATCCTCAATGTCTTCAAGCTCATTGAGCATGGGATCATTGTAAACAATTTCAACTGATTTAGGTAAGCTTTCTACAGCTTCAGCTTCATCTGAACTATTTTTGCTTATAACAGCTTTATGCTCCGCCGAGTACTGAGGGCGGCGACCACGTCGAACTTTGTTGACTTCTGCAACTTCAGGCAGTTCTTTCTCAATTTTGTTCTGATTATCTAAAATTATACCTATAAGATCTTCATGCTTAAGGCGACTTAATTTAGGGCATTTAATCTTATTGTCTCGTATAATATCCTGCAATTGAGATCTATTATAACAAGTCAACATATCAAACGTGAGATTAGTCATCTTTATTTAGCCCTTTGGCTTCCTCCTGAACAGCGCAACCTGAATGCTAGGGAGAAACTGAAAGCTCACTCTCTATTACAGTTTCCCCGGCAGGCATCAACAGCAATAAATATGTTTATAATCTGGTTAAACGATATATGCGGATAAAATAGGCTGTTCTTAGCAGGCTTAAATCCTTCTATAAGCTCAAGCTACATAGCAGCACAATTTCAAATCCGCGAGCAATATAGTGTAGAACAATATTGTAATATCACTCAGAAGTTCGTATCCTGCGCAGAGACCACACTCCCACCGCTGTAAGCAAAATTAGTTCAGCTCCCAAGCAAAGAAAGTTAATTCGCAAATCTGGCCATGAGCCTGAAGCGAACATGATCTTATTAAATCCGTCATTTAAATACCAAGAAGGCAGAACATAGGAGATACTGCGCATAAGCTCGTTGTAGTCAGACATGCTTACAGGCATGATCAACATTAAATATATCAGCGAATTTAAAGCCCCGCAAGCGGACTGGCTCTTTACTAAGAGTCCCAAAACTATTCCTGCTAAAGAGAACAATAAACTCCCCGTGCCAATTAACGCCACTAATGGCAAAAATCCGCCGACCTGACCACCACTGAGCAAAGCCACTAAAAACGTAGAAACTGAGGCCAATACAAAACCGCAAAGCACCTTGCCGCTGAGTATTTCAACCCAGCTGACAGGAGCCAACAAAACGGCATCTAGAGTTTTATTTTCTATCTCTTCTGCTAACGTGGAAGAAGCCACAGAAAGTGCTCCTAAACAAGTAAAAACCATCCAGATAGGAATAAATACTAGCGATATATTTCCCTCAAAGGCGTTAAATTTAGTAACTCTAATATCTGAGGGAATATCTTGACCGGCCATTTGACGTAGTGCCGTTCTAACTAACTCTCTAGCGGCCATAGATTTAGCTAGACTGCTCTCATCGAGACAAATTTCAAGAACAGGATAAGCACCGCAGTAAATATCTTCATCGAAATTTGCGTCAATATTGACAGCCATGGTAAGCTGCCGATCTTTGACTTTTCTGCACAGTTCTTCCCAATGGTCAGACTTCTCGATGCTACAGCCTCCAAGAAGCTTCATGCAATTAACTAAGCCAGAATCGACCCTACCGCAGACGCCAACTTTAACAAAAACAGAATCGCCTGAATCCATTACCTTGGCAAAGAAAACGGTAACCAAAACCGGACCGAGCAACACAAAAAGCAAACTATGCGAACGGAGAGCATCCTTCAAGTCTTTGCACAAAAATGCAAAAACGATACGGTACATATCAATAAAAGCGTGTCCAAAAGTGAAATAACAATGTCGGCGCATTCTACCAAGCAGAGAGCAACCACTGAAGAAAAAGAACACAGACACGAACGTGCAGGTACAAAAAAACGAACACCACAACTCGCCGGAATTGCGGCATGCTGGCAGCAACTCAGAATAACAATACAGGGACTCATGTAGCTGAGCGGTTATTCACTAACTGCGCCGTCATTATGTCAAATAATTTTTAAAATGTCAATAATAGTCCATAATAACCAATTTCTGATAAAAAAATAACCGAACCTGTCTCCTGACAGCCGGTTATTTTTGGTGTTTTTTGTATAGCTGGACCGCTAAGCTTCAGTTGGGATTTCCGATCCGCTTTCGGTATCGGACGCTTCTTCATATACAGCGTCTACATCAATAAATTTATGAGACTCTAAATAACTTACCACGCCATCAGATTCAGCAGCAGGTATAGAAGCTATGGTACAAGCAAATCCCATTTTACTTTTATCTTTCGTGGCCTCAATAACTTTAAAATTATAACTGTCCTCACTTTTAATACGGGCAGCACACTTCTCGGCGGACTTTTTATCGGGAAATTTCTTACGTATTCTAAGAGCAGTACCACCATTAGTGGTTTCTAAGCCCAAACGTTTAATATTCTGCTTTTGAATCAGAGCTTGTCCTAAAGCCTTAACCATGGACTGATCCATATCAGCCATAATTAGATAAAAACCGTTAGGAATCTTGAAATTATGTTTAGCACTGGTAGTGCTGATAGTATAACCGCGGCTGCCCAGGTCTTTTTTCAACTTAGCTACGTTTTTTTCACTGTCAGTATAAGCTACCACTTGTACTGTACGCGAGTCTACTTCGGCAGTTGCTGTACCTACATAATAAATAGCTCCTCCGGAAAGCAAAGCAATAACGAAGCTTAGCCCCAGCAACAATCTGCGAATCTGAGTAAGTTCTAAAGTCACTGTCCCGTACCTCTGTATAAAGGTTCCGCCCGCTTTCTAGAAAATTACGGCTCACTCCTGCCCAATAGGCTACTCCGTTCAAGTCAGCATACCTCTAGACTGAAGAACGCTAATCATCAATAATATTATTGGAAGTAAAATGGCGAAAAAGCTGCTCCAAACCGGGAGCTTGCTGAACTAGACGACCACCACGGCGCACAGTTATCTCTGCAGGCAGATATTGACGGCACAAGTCTTGGGGATTACCATGACAGACGATCTGCCCCTGATGAAGAATAGCTATTTGAGCGCACATTTCTTCCGCTTCTTCCAAATAATGGGTCGTTAGAAATACAGTGCCTCCCTGAGCGCAGTAATTGTCAATTAACATACGTACCTGACGAGCAGACACCGGATCTAGGCCAGAAGTAGGCTCATCAAGAAAAAGCATCTGCGGATGGCCTACCATAGCCCTAGCAAAAGCCAAGCGCTGACGCATTCCCTTAGAAAGAGAGGAGACTCTCACGTTGGCCTTATCGGTCAAATTGACCATATCTAAAAGTTCAGCCGTCCGCATTTCCGGATTATTAACTCCAAAAATACGAGCAAAAAAACACAAGTTTTCAGCAGCAGACAGGCGCTCATAATGGCCGACATTTTCAGGCATAACACCAATAAGACGGTGCAGCTTATCTCCTTCAACATTAGGATCGCATCCTAATACTTTTACAATGCCATTTTTTCGGCGCAGCTGCCCGCAAAGAATACGCACGGCAGTAGTTTTACCCGCTCCGTTGACCCCGAGCAAACCAGTTACCTGTCCTCTGTAAACAGTCAGATTCAGTCCCTTAAGCACTTCATTAGTACCATAATGGTGGCGCAAATCGCGAATTTCAATTACTGCTTCCAACTTTTCATTATTGTGTACACTATTAGGCGCATTATTCATATTACAAACCCGTTTTTTGTAAAATAGACCAAATTATCCCTGAACCAACAAAAAACCACGGCAGAAGTAAACGCCATAAGCGAGGATAATTACAGTACATTTTATTTTGACATCGCAAGCTGGAGACACATATAGCCAGGTTTTCGCTATTCAACCACCCAGAACACTCAACTTGACTGCCTTCATCTGCCTGCCAACCAGCAAAAGATTCTAAACGCACTAATAAACGGGAAGATTCAACCTGCGATTTTGATTTATTGTTAGTCTCCGCTAGAGAATTAGCACCAGTTATTGCTTGTTCAGCTTTAGTTTCTGAGGTAATTTCCAACCAAGTATCATCCAGACCAGGAGTGTTATTGCGTCTGGCTATACCCTTAACGTGCAGAGGTACATATTTGCATTGTTGCTTCTCAGCCGAGATGACAACAGATGTATAGGGACTACACCTGTCATATTCACTATTTATTTTGACAATAAAGCCTAAGCCCAAAAACAATATAGGTGCTCCCCAAAGTCCGCCTCCAAAAACAGCCCAACAAGACATAACAGCGAATAAAAACCAAGGAAACCAACTAGCTACAGCCGGAGCTATTTCAGAAGGGGCCACCCCCTGCCCCCCAGCCCAGAACCAAGCGGCTTCGCGCTTAGCCTGCCTGAAATCTACCACAGATAAAATATCTAAATTTTCCATCCAAGCAGGCACACGCAGCGCCCTGCCTAAAGGCAGACTAAAAGCATCTTCAATAAGAGCCAGCTCTTCTTCATTTAAGCACAATTGCGGACGGTACCAACGTAGCGGTTTCTCCAGCCAAGCGGCCAACCACCCGAAACCTCGTCCCAAATGCCACAAAGGTCCCTGAGAAAAATGCAAACGCCCATAATCGGCAGTAAAAGCCTCAAACGCGCGAAGCAAACAAGGTAAAGCTAACAAGGCGCTGCAAATTCTATTGGCGCCGTGTCCCCAAATACGCCTTAAGATAGACTCCAAATTGAGCTTGGCACTCTCTAAAAAAGGGCGGCTGCCTTCAGAAGCAATAAATTGATTATCGAACAGAAAAACAAAAGGGCACTCACTTTTAACAAAATAAACGGCACCATCATTTTTTTTAACACCAAGCAGCAAACGCAGTAAATTAGGGCCCCATATTATTTGCAAACAAAAGGCAACTAAAGCGAAAACAGCCCCCCACCAAAGTGGGAAGGCTGAAATAATAGGAAGCAATAGAAAGAGAAGCACAAAAACTACAACCCACAAACTGACCGACCAAAATAAGGACAAAGCCAGTCTGCAGTTGCCACTCATTTTAGATGGTGCCCCACTGTTCTTCCAATTCTTTGCGGCTGGAACGATTGATGCGCTTGGCCTCATTAATTCTTCTGTTGCCTTCCACAATTCTTTCCATACCTAAATCGAGATGGGAGATATCACCATCATCGACGTAACAAGACATTTCCTGCATGCCTTCTTCAAAACAATCCATACCCGCCAAACCGTCGCTTATTTCTTCGGCAGCATATTCTTCGTACTGATTCTGCGCAATAATCTCCTCAATTTCGGCGCGAAGATTACTGAGATGTTCGTATACACTACTTAAAAACTCGTAAAAATCTTCGGCTCCCCACTCTTCAGAGCGAACCTTCTCTACAGCATCAGCGAACTGCTTGACACGACCTGATTGTTCTTCCACTTGAACCATAGCTGAAGTGTCCATACGAGGGAGGATAGCGCCGCAATTCTGACATTTTTTCAGATTCTTCCCCTCATTTTGATACCCACACTGCATGCAAATAATCAAGTTGCTTCCTCCCTTATACAGCGGAGCTGAACTAAAACAACCCCGGTTGAAAGACGGCATTGCGTACTCTTATTTTTACCGCCTAATGTTTTACGATCGCTAAGCAGACCAACCTGCAGAGCCAAACTGCTATTCCATTTTCGTCTGGGATTTGCTCACTTCCTCCCTAACAAAGAGACTATCAATCCTAAAATAGAGCTGTTACATAATAAACAAATAAAAAAAACAGCGTACAGCCCCGTTCAAAGACGGATTTACCTGCACCCTGATTTTTTTACTGCGCTGCTTAAAGCAACGACATCAGTTAAGAACTTTGTCGGAAAGATGACCACCTTCTAAATGGAAAACTCTTTTAGCATAACTAGCAGCCTTAGAATCGTGTGTAACCATTACGGTGGTAATGTGCTGATTTTCATTGATCGCTCTAAAAACATCGAGAACCTCGCGGCTAGAACGCTCATCGAGATTACCAGTAGGCTCATCAGCCAAAATAAGACCAGGTAAATTAGAAAGAGCCCTAGCAATAGCTACACGCTGCTGCTGACCACCCGAAAGTCGCAACACAGAATCTTTAGCCCTAGCATCTAATCTCACTAGGCGCAATAAAGTCATGGCCTGATCGACCTGTTCTTTATAGCTCTTACCGCCACAAAGTTGCATAGGCAGCTGGACATTTTCTAAAACCGTAAGTGTCGGCAGTAAATTATATGACTGAAAGACGAAACCGATATGACGCAGGCGTATCTGCTCAAGAATGTCTTCCCCAGCTCCGCTGGTATCGCGATCTCCTAAAAATACTTTCCCATAACTAGGAGTATCTAAACACCCCATCATATTGAGCAAAGTTGTCTTTCCCGATCCGGAAGGCCCCATTATAGAAACAAAATCTCCGTGGGGGATCACTAGGTTGACATTCTCCAGAATTTTTACGGGACCGCTGCGAGCATCAAAATATTTATGTACGCCTTGAAGTTCAACTTTCACTACTCCCACCTCAATCCGGAAACTATATCTATGCGCCACACTAAAATTGAAGGTATAGCAGCCCCAACCAGTCCTACAAATACCGAAAGAGCCAAAGCTTCAAGAATCAAAGGAATAGTGATAGAGGCTAAGGGGAAAGATAGTTGCAAAATGACGATCATAGCTCGGTTGAGTAGACCAGATCCCAAAATGCCGAAAAATATGCCGAAGAAACCTCCTATAAAGGAGAGGATAACCGATTCAGTCACAACCATAGCAATAACCGTTGGTCTAGGTGCTCCAATAGCCCTAAGCGTAGCGAACTCGCGCATACGCTCATAAGTAGACATGAGCATAGTATTCATAGCCGCAGTAATAGCTATCAACACTCCAATAGCAGAAATAGCAAACTGCAAATACCAAGCATACTCTATGTAATCGTTGGCCGCTCCTAGATAATCTTTACGGGTAGCCACTTTAACACTAGGGATTTTAAAACCGTCAATTTTGCGGACAACTTCCTTATCGCGGTGCTGATCTTTTAGGCGAACCCAAAGTTCAGACGCTCCCTTACCATCTGTAGTGGAATTAGCATCACTCCACGATATATAAGCAAAATAATCTTGAAATC
>JBJEGD010000004.1:0-174070 GCA_051874735.1 Candidatus Bruticola sp.
CAGTCTGATCCCATTTAACAGAAAAAACTCGTTCTTCATTAGGAAGAATAGTAAGAGTTTTTTGTTTGCCGAAATTTTTGTTGGCTTTTGAATAACGCCAAATTTCAATGGGAACTCTTTCAAAAAATACGTTGACTTTTTGCTGAACAATGAAGTCTACTTTTGAATTTTTAGAAAAGTCTAAGGTTTTGGGCAGTCCGGTAGTATTAGTGATGGACATGGTCAAATAAATTCCATCTTTATCGCGATCAGATATCTTCATAGTGTAGTAAAGACCATCGGAAGACTGATTGGCTTCACTTCCTACAGATGCTGAGCGTGATGTGATAGAATAGCGTATAAAGCCCATAAAAGCGAGGAACAAACAGGCTAAAACAACCATAATTAACTTGGCGTCAGCCTTGCTGTCTTGAAGATGGCGGCTGCTTTTTCGTACTCTAGCGACCGGAGCTGTTTTTTTATCTAAAGTTTTTTCCTCGGCTTCCGTTTTTTGATCTGACATGATGTTAGTCACCGCTCCTATCGGTTTTAGTTACTCATTTTTTTTATTTATAGAACTCAAAATATGCCTGCAGCGGAAGATTGAGATAACATTTTCACAATCCACCACTTATCTAAGCCTAATTGGGCAATAATTTGAAACATTCCTTTAATTATTGTACAATTTATGAAGGGTACGTTGCTTTTAGAAGATTCTGTCTGGGGTAAGGTGCTGTCTATAAGCTGCAGATAGAGCATATTTAATGCGAGTGTTTATTCGTTTGTATTAATTTTTGTTTTATTAAGATATTTTAAGAAATTTCAATAAGACTTTTACTCTTATATATAATAAAATTCAGTGCTGGAAATAACCAGCATACAATTTGGCAGGAAGCGATTATTTTTTTCGCCGATCCTGCAAGGGAGAAAAAGCTCATGAATCGCTTAGCCGGTATAATAATATTATTCTTCGCTTTAACTCTTCCCGTGTTTGCCGATTTAGACGGTATGGTTGTGAACGTTGCTCAAAGCGGTGAGATTACTGTCAATCGCGGTATAGCTGACAACGTCATTCCAGGAACTCGCTGGTGCATATACCGCAACGGGTCTCCTAAAGCCGAAGTGGAAGCAGTGTTAGTTGACAATTTCACAACGACAGTTCGAATCGTTTCCGGTAGTGGTGTCGCTGTGGGAGACAAAATCACCACTAAACCTTTTGCCTCAGCTCCTAAAGAAAATAAGCAAACAGCTGCTAAGAACATTGAGAGTAGCATACCCAAAAATCAGCTAGATCCTCGTTTCAAAACTACTCCCAGGGCTAAAGAAGAAACCGCTGAAAGTACTGAAAAAAATTATAAAAAAGCTTTAGCTGCTTCTACGAAAAAAGCTAGTTTTGTCGGCGGAGCAAGCAATTTGAGAAGGTCGTCCGTCAATCCGGCTCTAGTTTACAACGTTTTTAGTGGATATACTACATCGCATGGAGGCGGTATTATTTGGCAGAATGCTTTGAGCGTTTTGCCTAGTGAAGTTGGATACAACGTCAGCATGAAGAATATGAATAAAAACTGCTGTGTTGATATTGAGATAACTTGGTGGGGAGATAATCTTTTAGATTCTTACTCCGATATGGTCGCTTTCAGAGAAGGGCGTACCAGTATGGAGCAGCGTTTGGCCATGCGCAATGGACTTTACTCTCAGAAGGGAGCAGACAAGTTTATTGTTTTTCATGTCAAAATGAAAAATACTGGTAAAGTTAACGTTCAAATAGAGCCTTTCCATTGGCATGCTTTTGTCCTTGATAGCCAGGGAAATCGCCTTAAACCTGAACGCTACGATCAAATTCTTGATAAGACTCTTACTCCTGGTCAGGAAACTGAGGGCAATGTTTACTTCTCTAAATTCGATTCTTCTGGCAATATCATAGCCGACGGCAAAGTTACTTTAGTTTTAGAAGATATTCTTAGTGAAAGAGCCACTATGAAGTTCTGACAATAGGTTGTATCTAAACAGCTGCAGCTGCTGCTCAATGCGGCAGCTGTTTTAGCTTTATGCAGATAAGACTGAGGCTGTTTACAGAGTTTATATATAACAGCGTATGAATTGCATTAGAATACAGTATGTTTCTGTTTTTTTAACTTGAACTAAACATTTTAAAAAGGTAAATTTATAAGTGGGGGTTCAAATTTTATCAAGATTATTACTACTGTGGGAGAACTGTATTATGTCTTCTAAAGAGCATAAACACAATAATCGTGCTGCTGGACATGACGAAAAAGCGGAAATATCGGCTTCTGAAAGTGTTGCCGCTATTCAAGATGGTTGTGAAGATAATAAAAATAATGATACTTTGGAACAGAGCAGCCAAGAGCTTTTAGAAGCTAAAGATAAAGAGATTGTTCGTTTGCAGGAACAACTTAAGCGCGTCGCTGCTGATACAGAAAATTATCGAAAGCGTATGGAGGCTAACTTTGAACGACGCGTTGATAATGCTAAAGAGGATATCTTCCGTAAGCTGCTTCCTATTGTTGACCATTTAGAAATGGCTATTGAGGCTTCCCATAAAGGAGGTACAGCAGAATCACTCTGTCAAGGTATAGAGCTGGTGTTAAAAGATGCTATTAAAGTCATGGAAAGTTACGAAGTAGTTCCTATTGAGGCCAAAGGCAAGATCTTTGATCCCGCTTGTCACGAAGCTGTCATGATGGAAGAATCAGATGAACTTCCCGATGAAACCGTTTCTAATGAGTTTAAAAAAGGATACAAGATTGGGGATAGAGTTCTGCGTCCCAGCATGGTTTGTGTAGCCCGCAGTACTAAGTAAGGAAAAAATTCGCGGGTAAGCGGATTAATTCTTAACTTGCTTAGCATATTAAGGGGTAAAAGCTATGGATTATAAAGATTATTATAAAATATTAGGCGTAGATCGTTCTGCTAGTCAAAAAGATATAAAATCAGCTTACCGTAAGCTTACCAAAAAATATCATCCCGATTTGAATCACGGAGATAAAGAAGCTGAAATTAAATACCGTGATGTCAATGAAGCCTACGAGGTGCTGAGTGATTCGGATAAACGTTCAAAATACGATCAATTCGGCGCTCAGTGGAAGTATGTTAAAGACGGCAAGACCCCTCCTTACGGTGCTGGTGGTTACAAGCAGCAGGGCGGCTTCGATTTCAACGATATTTTTTCACAATTTTCTCAAGGGAATCAGGGAGGAGGAGCCCATTTCAGGTCTTCATTCGGAGGATCGGGATATTCGCCATTTTTCGATATGCTTTTCGGAAATATGTCCGGAAGCGGTCGCCAAGGGGGCTTTAGCGGTTTTAGCGGGAGCGGGAGACGCAATGGCTACGCTGCAAGCAAGCCCTTAGAATCTGAGCTCACGATTAATTTAGCTGAAGCTTATAGCGGTACTACTAAATCTATTACTATATCAAAACCAGACGTCTGTGCTTCATGTTCTGGAACGGGGACTTTTGGTAATTCCTCCTGCAGTATGTGCGGAGGAACTGGCAAAGTCAATTCAGCACATACTCTCGACGTTAAAGTGCCGGCTGGGGTAACCGAAGGTTCCAAAGTCAGAGTTCGCGGTGAAAATAGCGGTGGGGTTTGCGGCGATATTTTATTTAAAATTAAGATAGCTCCTGACAATATCTATAAAATTGAAGGACGCGATTTGCGCTGTGATATTTGGGTTACGCTCAGAGAAGCTTTCTTAGGAGGAAGTGCCGAGATAATTCTTCCTAACGGCAAAACGGTTTCTATAAATATTAAGCCCGGTACTCCCAACGGCAAAACTTTCCGTCTTTCCGGTTTGGGACTGCCTAACCCCAAAGGAGAAGCGGGAAATATTTTGGCTAGACTTTTAGTCAGATTGCCTGAGAAACTTAATTCAGAGCAGCTCAAAGGGTTAGATCTGCTCTGTCCGGCTAGTTAACTTAAGATCATCACACATCTTAATTAATTCATAAAGCGGTCTTTGTTCGGCCTTTCTAGGTTGACAGAGATCGTTTTTTATATCTTTCATGTACCGATTATTGAAACTGCAAGTCAAAAAAATAAGCAGGGAGAAGGCGTCTGTTCGTGAAACGATTAAGTATACGCAGTTGGGTGGATGTGCCGATCGTAGTAATTCTATTTTCTAAAGGAAAAACGCCTGGGCATATCTATCTTAGCGTCAGTTGTCAAAGTGCCCTTTGCAATAAAAAGAGTTCGCTTAATGTAGCTTACTAAAGTATTTGCAGCTTAAATTTTGCTTTTTTCAGTTTACGCTGAAAAGGGTAGAGGCAGTTAAAGAGCAGCATATGGTATCATTTTTTGAATATATTGGCAGCATGGTTTTAGAAGTCCTCAATTATTTAGGATCTCTTTTTATGCTGCTAATAGAGTGCTTGTTAAGCATAGCTAAAGGAACTATTCGGTTCGGATTAGCCGTTCAGCAAATGGCTTTCTTGGGAGTCGATTCTTTAGTTATAGTTGTTTTAACGACTACCTCTGCAGGTATGGTTATAGCTCTACAGCTGGCTCATATTGCTGTACAATACGGCGTTGTCAGTGTTGTGGGTGGGGGAGTAGCTATCGCTATGGCTAGAGAGTTGGCTCCCATGCTTACAGCAGTTGTTGTAGCTGGCCGAGCTGGTTCGGCTATTACTGCTGAGATCGGCACTATGAAAGTTACAGAACAGATTTCAGCCTTGAAGTGTATGGCTGTCAGTCCGATACGCTATTTAGTTGTACCTAGGCTAGTAGCTTTAGTAACCATGATGCCTGTTTTGGCACTTTTTTCCCTTACTTTCGGAACTTTAGGCGGTGCAGTAATCGCCTATCAGTCGGCAGATATTCCTTATGAAATCTTTTGGGATTCAATTCAACGTTTGATGGTGCTTTCCGATGTAAGCTACGGATTGCTCAAAAGTATAGTCTTTGGATTTGAAATTGCTCTTATAGCCTGTTATCAGGGGCTTAATACTGGTCGCGGAGCTGCCGGCGTTGGAATTTCAACCACTTCGAGTGTTGTTTACGCTACCATATTTATTTTTATAAGTAATTACCTAATGTCTCTCTGGCTTTTCCCAGTCAATTAGCGGTTGGCTTATTTAGAAAGATTTGTAGTATGATCGATTTGTCAAAACAAGAAGGCGAACGAGCAGAAAATACCGACGCTGAACCTATGGACAACTGCATTATGGGGCCGCGCCGTCCAATGTCAGATCCTGCTATTTCTGTGCGCAATGTCTCTGTCTCTTTCGAAGGCCGAGTTATACTGAATAATGTTAGCTTTGATGTTCCCAGAGGGCATACATTGGCTATCATGGGACTTTCAGGAGTCGGTAAAAGTACTACTCTGCGTTGTCTAGTAGGTCTGCAGAAGCCGGATAAGGGAGAAATTTTTATAGATGGTCTCAACGTTTTAAAGTTGGCGCCTAAAGAATTTGATGAATTGCGTAAGCGTATAGGTATGGTTTTTCAAATGCCTGCTCTATTCGATTCGCTAACTATTGGAGAAAATGTAGCTTTTGGCTTGAGGGAGCACACTAAACTTCCTGAACATGAAATTCAGCGGGTTGTTGCTGAAAAGCTGGCCATAGTTGATTTGCCAGGTATGGCTCATCTGTACCCTAACCAACTTTCTGGAGGTATGCAGAAAAGAGCTAGTTTGGCTCGCACGATAGCTACTGATCCCGACGTTATCTTATATGATGAGCCTACTACTGGCCTAGATCCGATTTTATCTATGGTTATTAATGAGCTTATCTGCGATCTGCAGAAACGTCTTAAAGCGACTTCTGTGGTAGTGACCCACGATATTCGCGGGGCGCTTATGGTCGCTCACCAAATAGCCATGCTCAATAAGGGTGAATTCATTTGGATGGGTACTCCTGAGGAATTCAAGAGTTCTAAAGATCCGTTTGTTGTGCAATTCCGCGAAGGGCAAGTGAAAGGTCCCATAAGGGTGCAATAAAAGAAGATGAGACTGTTTTGGCTAGTCAGAGCAATGGAGGGTGAAAATGGGGCTTAGTCCTGCCGCAAAAGTAGGCATGATAACGATGACGGCCTTTATTCTGTTGGCTCTCGTTTTTCTGCAGATTGGAAAGATAGGGCCTGACGCCGGTGAGAAATACCATATTATTTTTGAAGACGTTCAGGGGCTGCAGGTTCGTTCTTCTGTTCGTCTTTCCGGTGTGCGTATTGGTTACGTCTCCGATATTGAACTTAACTCTCAAAATCGTGTCGATGTTACTGTTGTAGTCACTCGCGATGAGGTTAAGCTGTTTAGTTCCGATTATTTTGTTTACACCATTGCTTCCAATATTTTAGGTGATAAATGGCTGGATATTAAGCCTGGATCGGTTCCTGAAGGAATAGAACCTATAGGCACCGATGAAGTAGTTGTGGGAACTACCCCTATATCTCTAGATCAGTTGGCTCAGGAAGGCAGTCAGCTTATGGAAGAGCTGCGCGGGTCGATTGCGGCGTTAAATGAGATCGTTGGCGATGAAACGTTTAAAAAAGATGTAAAAGTAACTGTCAACAATATTAGAGATATTTCTTCCAATCTCAAAGACGCCAGCGGTGACGCCCGTCAACTTATGGGTGAGCTGCGTGTGCGCATGGCCAATATCGCCGGCACTATGGAAAATGTAGTTGACAATGCTTCTGCAGCTGTAGCTCAGCTGCGCATCGACGCTGCTGAAATAGGTAACAATGTTAAGCATACGACTGTTGCAGTCAATAATTTGGTTCAGGATAACACTGACAACCTGAATACTATAGTTATGAACTTGCGCCAAATGTCTTCCAGTCTAAAAAATACAGCCTCAGCTTTAGAGAGTGTGGCTGATGATCCTCAAATGCGCAACGATATTATGGCTATTGCCGCCAATATACGCAAAGTCAGTGAGGAAGTTGCCGGTATAGCTGGAGACATTCGCACAGTGACCGGTGATCCTCAGGTCCAGGAAGATTTACGCGAAACAGTCCATAATGTCAGAGAAGCCACCGGATCTGTTAAACGTGTTACCCAGAAAGTTGAAGGTATTACCGGCAATTTCCCCGGTAGTTTAACTAAAGGAGAACGTCCTCTGTTGCAGGCCAACGCTTCTGAAGAACTCAATATGGGTAATGGTAAGTTGTCTACCAATGCCGATGTTTGGCTCTATCCTTATGGTGGCCCGTTAACTTTGCGTTTCGGTTTAGATTCTATAGGCAATGAGAATCTACTCAATTTGCAGGCTGGAAAAGCTTGGGATAGTTGGCGTCTGCGCGGCGGTATCGTCCGCTCTAAAATCGGAGTAGGCGCCGATGCTTGGTTGTTTGACAAACGTTTGGAAACATCTCTGGATGTTTACGATCCTCGCGACATTAAGATCGATGTGCTAGGGAAAGTTCTTTTACCTTCAGACTGGTATATTTATGGCGGTGTCCGCGATGTAACTGACAAGCACAACAGCGCTCCTGTAATAGGAGCGGGCAAGCGCTTCTAATCTGTTATTAAGTTCTATATCTTAAAAACTTTCCGTTTTTCTTTAATTTGATTTAGAGTGGCGGAAAGTTTTTATTTGTATTTAGCGAATTTCCCAACGTTGTAATCGAACAAACTTTTATTGTATATTTAAAGTGGTTCGCTTTATCATTTTTTTCTAAATATAAAAGTTAGGCGCGCAGGCGTAAATAACAAAGGGCGGTTATTATCTAAAACAATGCATGCAGGTGATTTTACTTTAGAACCCGGCTCCTTACTGGACAATCGCTTCTATGTGGTAAGACCAATAAAAGCTGGTGGCATGGGAGCAGTCTATGAAGTAAAGGATCGTATGGTGAACGATCGACTTTGTGCTCTTAAGCAAATGCTCGATTCTTCTGCCCGATCTTCTGAGCGTCAAGCGGCTATCGATCGCTTTCTATCCGAAGTACAGGTAATGCAGGCGCTTAATCATCCTGGTATTCCTAAGATATACAGTTCTTTTGTATGTGATAATTCTTTTTTCTTTGCTATGGAATATATTGAAGGCAAAGATTTGGCTACTGTTTTGAAAGAAGAGGGTCATCCAGGTCTGCCTGTACAGTCCGTTGTTGGTTGGGCCTTACAGACGCTCGACGCTTTAAAATATTTACATAGTCGCAATCCGGCCATTACTCACCGTGATATAAAGCCTTCTAATCTTTTGGTGCGCAAACGGGATCAACGTCTGATGCTGATTGATTTTGGCATTTCCCGAGTGACTAATCCTGCAGATGGATACTGGATTGGAACTCCCGGCTATGCTCCGGCTGAGCAGCAGCAGGGGCAGCCGGAGCCCAGCAGTGATCTTTATGCTTTAGGCGCCACCATGCATGAACTATTGACTGGTCGTAAACCTAAAGATTGGGATTTCCCCTCTTTTGAAGAATGTGGAGTTGAAGTGCCTGAGGCTCTTCAGCAAGTTATCTGTAATTCTCTGGGTACTTGGCCTGAAGATCGCTACGCTACGGCGGAAGATATGTACAAAGATTTAAAGAACCTTCCAGGGGTTTTTGTAGATCTACCTAAGGCTGGGCAAGCTGAATTATTCGAAAACTCTGTAGTTAAGCTGCGTGACCGGCTTTACTATTTATTAAATGACCTTATTCAGAAATATTCTAATGAATGTCATACTTCATATCTGCCTCAAAATTTAGACTTTTTCGAGTTTACTTTAGCCTGTTCAACTCCTTTCACTCTCAGAGTTGTTAAAAATATTGACGAGCTATGTGTACAGTTTTATGAGAAGCAAGGAATTCTTTCACCTAGTCTTTTAGACAGTGTCAATCCTCTTAAGCCTGGCTGGGAACAGAAGATTGACGCTTTGGTGAAGCGCTTTGTGAAGGACTATGAGGATAGCAAAGGGGGAGGATGGGGCATAAGTCTCATTTAATGTAAGCAGTTTGAACGACTAAAATTTAGGAAACGGCGCCTGCAGAGAAACTGCTTCACACGCTGATTATTTTATGATGTGCGATAGGCGGAAGAAAAAATTCGTCGTATATGCGCAGAATAGTTATTTTAGACTTGTAGACTTTATGTCCAAATTAGGAGCCTGAAAAATGTCCGTCCGTGCACAGTTGGCTGTATTTCTGCTGGGGTTTCTTTATACTCTGCTTTTAGTGCCTCTTGTAAAGCGCTTGGCTGTTTGCTGCGGCGCCCTAGATAAGCCCAATGCTCGCAAAGTCCACCATGAGCCTATTCCTCTTTGGGGAGGTTTGGGAGTGGCTGGCGGTTATTTTTTAGCTATAATCAGCGTTATTTGCGTATCTTCGTCTTTTAGGTATGCTGTAACCCCAATCATGGTCTCCCAGCTCACAGGTATGACTTTGGGAGGATTAATAATTTTGGCCGTAGGTATGATCGACGATCGCTACGGTATGCCTGCCAAAGTTAAACTTGCTTTACAGCTGGTTACCGGTTTGGTCATGTTCTATTTCGATATAAGAATCGATTATATTACTGTGCCGGGGTTAGGGGTTATTTTTTTAAGTACTTGGCAGAGTATTTTAGTCACTTTATTTTGGATTGCAGGCATTACCAATGCTTTAAATTTAATTGACGGTCTAGACGGCCTGTTAGCAGGAGTCTCTCTTACGGTTGCTTCAGTATTTTTTGCAGTAAGTCTTCTCAAAGGTCAATTTGTTATCGCTTTGGTTATGGCTTGTCTAGCCGGATGTTCTTTGGGCTTTCTGCGCTATAATTTTAATCCTGCCCAAATTTTTATGGGAGATACGGGAAGCTTATTTTTTGGTCTCATGTTTGCCGGCTGGTCTATCATAGGCTTGTTGAAAAGTACGGCTACGTTCGCTTTCTTGTTGCCTATATTTTTAATGGCTGTTCCCATTTTTGATACCGCTTTTGCTATATTGCGCCGCTTGCTCAGTCACAAACCGATATTCCAAGCGGACAAAGGCCATCTGCACCACCGTTTACTGAGCTTAGGCTTGAGCCAGCGTCAAGTAGTACTGATTATTTATGCTATTAATACCGTTTTTGGACTTTGCGGTTTGGCTATTTTCTATTGGACTTGCAGAGGAGAATAATTAAAGTGCAAAAAACGATTCATGTCATGGCCGTTTTTGGAACTCGTCCTGAGGCCATAAAGATGGCTCCGGTTATTTTGGAGTTGCAGTCTAATCCTAAGTTTAAAGTAACTTCAGTTGTTACTGCTCAGCACAGAGAAATACTTGATCAAGTTCTGGAGCTTTTTCATATAAAACCTGATTTTGATTTAAATACTATGAAGGCTAACCAAACGTTGACAGGTATTACTGTACGCGTTCTGCAGGGACTTGAGTCTGTACTTCAGGAGCAGCGACCTGATATTTTGTTAGTTCAGGGAGATACTTCTACGGCTTTTGTTGGCGGTTTGGCCGCTTTTTATCATAAAATTCCGGTCGGTCATATTGAAGCAGGGCTGCGCACTGATAAAATTTATGATCCATTCCCAGAGGAAATGAATCGTCGTTTGCTTTCGCGTTTAGCTGAGATGCAATTCCCGCCTACTAAGTGGGCCTATGATAATTTATGCAAAGAAGGATTAGTCTTTGAAGATACCTACATTACCGGCAATACTGTAGCCGATGCTTTGAAGTTGATAGTGGCAAAACTGCCGGAAGGTTTACCCAGCGGTTTGAAAGTTTTGCCCCCTTGGGGAAAAGAGTCTGCTGAACCAGACGCTTATTTTACTCTTCCAGTAAATTCTCATAGGCGTCTAATTTTAGTAGAAACCCACAGAAGAGAAAATCTAGGGCGTCCAATGGAGCAGATTTGCTCAGCTTTGAAGCGTCTGATTGAAGCATTTGATGATATAGAAATTATTTTCAGTGTTCATCCTAACCCTAAAGTTCGTGAAGTAATTTGTCCGGCTATGCAGGGAATGCCTAGAGTTCATCTTCTGGAGCCAGTTCCTTACACTTCGTTACTGCGTTTGATGCGCGCTTCTCATTTAATTATGACTGACTCCGGAGGCATTCAGGAGGAAGCTCCCTCTTTAGGAGTGCCTGTTGTGGTTCTGCGCGAAACTACAGAGCGGCCTGAAGGTATAGAATCAGGCAATGCTGTTTTAGCAGGATGCAATGAAGATAAAGTTTTTGCTTTATCTGAGGCTATTTTGAGTTCGGCTGCTAAACATGATCTTATGGCTAAAAAATCTAGCCCTTATGGTGATGGTTTAGCTTCACGACGCATTTCTGCTGCTATACTTCACAAGTTCTTCCCTCAAGATTACGATGCTCCTAAGCCCTTTATTGCGGACTAATTGAACTGATGAAATTTTGCCATGGACAGACATAATGAGCCATCGTACAGTCAAGAGCTGTCGGCTGAAGAGCTAGAAAAAATTTTTTCAGGCCCTTCTTTGGCTGATACTATTAGTCTTGACAATGAAGAAGAACTGTCTGCTGCAGCTAAGGAACTGCTTAACGATTTTAATATAAATTCTGATTTGCTTTCTGAGGTTTTTCCTGAAGAAAAAGGCGAAGAAGCTCAAATTGTTTTTGACAAATTCGACACTGGGTTAGCGGTTGGGCAATCTGCTGATATTTTGTCTTCATCGCTTAATCAGAATTCATGCAGCAATTCTTTAAGTTCTCAGCTTAATTCTATGGCTGTAAGTGCAGCGGATATAGCAGCTCGTCGCACATACAAAAGTGAATATGAAGCCAACACTTTTGTTGTTCCTGCAGATAAAAAAGCAGAAATAACTGCTTCTTTATCTGCAATGGATCAAAATGAAAAAGAAGAGTCTGCCGCTCCCAGCTCCGATTCCCCTGAAGCTTTACGGGAACGTATAAAAGCCTACCAAAAACAAAGTCGGGAAAAGAATGTTATGGCTCAGTCGCTTGGGATTGTTTTTTCTTTCGGCTTTACTGTTGCAGCTGTAATTATGGCTTTTTGGTGGTTAGGACAACGAGCGGCGGAGTACAGCGGTCTGTCTTGGCTTTTCTATATTTTTACAATTTTTGGGGTTTTAGTTGGCCTTTACTCTGGAGCTTTGGTACTTAAACCTTTTCTTAGGGAAATTATTTCACCCACGCCCTCTAAGAACAGTCATAATAATGATTCAGAATCAAAGATCAATAAAAGGTAACTAAGCAACAGATATCAGATTCTTGTAGAAGAAGTTTGTTTCAGCAGAAATTAGAGAGGTTAGCTTATGACCGCTTTCCCGCTGCAAAATTTAAAAGCTTTTTTATGCGGAGCAGCTATCGGCGGATTACATTGGATAGTTTGGTATTTATGTACAAATAAGTTTTTTAGTTCTATTATTGACAAGGAGTTAAATAAATCTTGGAGGAAAAAGAGCAGAGCACCCCTTAGAATGCAATTTTTTTGGCCTTGGCTGGTAATTGTTGGAGGTGTGTACGGAGCTCTGAAGTTCCTTTTGTTTCCTGTATGGCCCGTTTGTCTGGGAATAATTGCTGCCGTATTCGTAGGATTGGTTGCTGTTGTTTTTATAATTATCAGACAGAAAAGAAATAATCCATACCGGGTTAAGGAGGAAAAATAATTATGGGCTGGAGTTTTTTGGGGGGAGCTGCGCCAAGTATTTTTTTGGCCTCAGCGCCCGTTGAGGCCGTTGGATTCGCTAATATAGGCAATCAGGTTTTAATTGTTTCTACCATTTTAGTAATTGTAGCTTCTTTAGTATTGGCTTTCATAGGTCGGAAACATCTTGGAGTTATTTCTACCGGCATGGGAGCTGTTTTTGAGCATGTTTACGAGTTTGTAAATGATATGGCTTACTCGTTTATGGGAGAGCGTGGCGAACGGTATACTCCTTTTGCTATGTCGATTTTCCTTTTTGTCCTTTTGTGCAACTGGTCTGGACTTCTGCCGGTTCCTGCAGTGTTTTTAGGTGGCGAAGAAGGACATGCTCACTTAATTTTTGAGGCCCCTACGTCTTCTTACAATACTACTTTGGCTTTGGCTATAGTATCTTGTATAGCTTTTACTTATTATGGTTTAAAGCAGAAAATTTGCGGAGATCCGTTGCAGGAGCGTCTTGAAGCTGAAGAAGAAGCCAAAAGGAGAGGTCTTGCTGTTCGTGAAGGCGAGTCAAAAGCCGGAGATGAGGTTGAAGGGCGTCACTTTGAGGAGGGAAACGGACTTTTTTCCGGTTTTGTAGTTTGGCTGCGCCATTACTTAGGACCTGTTCCTCAGCTGTGGCAACAGTTTACAGGTGTTATGCGCTATGTACTGGTGCCAGCGTTAGCTGTGCTATTTTGCGGTCTGAATGTCATAGAAGAAGTCGCTCGGTTGCTTTCCTTATCCTTCCGACTGTACGGTAATATCCACGGAGAACACGAAGTTAAGAGCAATCTTTTCAGCGTAGGCGGGGAATTCTTCCGCTCTATATTTGCTGCTGATTCAAGTATGGTTGTGAAATTAAAAGGTTCTATCCTGAGTTTTACTATGTGGGGAGTTTCCCTCTTCGTGACCTGTATAGGTGCCTTGGCCGGTTTCATTCAGGCTTTTGTTTTTTGTATTTTAACTTTATCTTATATCAGCCACTTGGTCGCTGACGAACATTAAGAGTCTAGAAAAGGTAAGCTTTTAGAGACAAAAGAATTATCAAACCATCAAGTTTTTACCAGCTTTAGCTGTTTGGTGAAAGGGGCGAGTCAATTCTTAAAAACTGTCTCTAAGTTATTTCGGAGGTAAAAAATGTACTCTAAGTTTGGAAAATTGTTCGGCATTTTGTCCATGCTTGCCATGGGATTGTTCTGCTCTATGCCTGCTTTAGCTCAGGAAGTTGCTGCCGAAGCTGCCGCAGCCCCCGCTGCTGCCGGTAGTGAAGCCTATTTCTTAAGCACCAGTGCTATTTACGCTTTGTCTGCTGCTCTCGTTCTGGGCTTAGCTGCTTTTGCCGGTAGTTTCGGTCAGGCCAATGCCGCCGCTAAGGCTGTCGAGGGAGTCGCCCGTAATCCTGAAGCTTCTAGCAAAATTCAGAGTTTATGCCTCCTGAGCTTAGCTTTTATTGAATCTCTGAGCATTTACGCTTTAGTTATTGCTCTGTTGCTTATCAACAAGTAATTTTCTTTGTTCCTGTTAAAGGCACGAGCCCTCGAACTGGTAGATCTTTTTTTACCACTTATTAAGTTTAACTATTTAAGTTGGACTATGCCGGTTTTTCATTCGGAGTAGTTTCGTTTTTATCCAGTTCGAGGCTTTATTTAGGAGGTGTCGATGGACATAATCCTCGCCTTGTTGAAGAATATGGGCTCTGAACCCCTTATGATAGGCGTTCAAGTGTGCCTTTTCTATGTCTTCCATATTTTGATGAGTCAGATACTTTATAAACCTATGTTGGCCGCTCGTCGTGAGCGCAAGGCTCAGACTGCCGATAAGGTAAGTGAAGCTTGGGGACTCAATGAGAAGACAATCAAGGCTAAGACCGAATACGAAGAAAAAGTCCGTCTGGCCAGAAAAAAAGCTCTTGAACAAGTACAAGCAGCCCAAAAGGAAGCTGATGCAATTCGTCAGGAGCGTTTAACTAAAGCTAAAGCTGAATCTGAGGCTATAATTGAAAAAGCCAAGGCAGAGATAAAAGATGAGCGTCTACGTGCTGAAGCTGAGCTTGATTCTGCCGTTGCTGCTTTAGCTTCACAAGCTGCCATGCGTATACTTTCCGGTCTTACCAGCGGTCGCGAGCGCGAGCGTGTCGAAAAATTTGTAAAGGAGAGCGTAGAATGACCAATTCATTCGATTTTTTTGCCGGTCTTTTGAGCTTTTGTATTCTCCTTTACGGTCTTAAGTTCGTACTTTACGATACTTTAGCCCAGGTCGCTAAAGATCGCGCTGCATTAGCTAAAGAGCGCATTTCTGAAGCTGAAGATATTTTAAATCAGGCTAAGAAGCAATCTGCAGAGTGGAGCGACAAGTTAAAAAATCTTCCTGCCGAGTTGGCAGAAATTGAGGCTAAGGCCAAGCTCGATGCTGAACGTATCATCAACGAAAGTAAAGAACATTCTGAAAAAGAAGCCGCTGCGGTCTTAACCAGTGCTCGTAACGAAGCTTCGTCTATTCGTTCTAAAGTTCAGGATGAGCTTCAACTTCGCATGGCCGATAAAGTTACAGAACGTGCTGAATCTATAATCCGTGCGTCTTTAGATGATTCTGTCTCTCAGAACATAATAGAAAATTTCTTAACGAAGATGAGGGCTGAGCATGCTTGATGAATCATTAGCCAAACGCTACGCAGCTGCCCTTTATGCTTCTGCCAGTGCCAAGAAGCAGCAGAGAGAACAGCTAAAGGAACTGCGTACTATTCAAAGAGAACTCTCTGAACATGTTCAGCTAAGCCATTGTTTGGTATCTCCAGCTGTAGCTCGTTCTGTAAAAAAGAAAATTATAAAAGCTGTTTTTGCCGATAAAATTTCTGATCGTGCTTTTAATTTTTTGTTTGTACTCATTGACAAAGGGCGTGAGGCCTACCTGAACGATATTGTTGAGTGCTTTAAAAGGCAGTTTTGTGAAGAGAACGGCATAGTTGAAGTTACAGTTGAATCGGCTTCAGAACTCGATATGCAGTTGTGTATCTTCATTGAAACTCATCTGAACAAAATTACAGGCAAAAGGATCAAAATGCAGACTACTGTTTGTCCTGAGCTAATCGGCGGTTTGGTGGTGAAGTACGGAGGGCGACTTTATGATGGTAGCATAAAACGCCATCTAGTTAATATTCATAACCTTATGGCTTCTAAGCGTTCTTAAGGCTCCGCTTTTCACAACTCTTTGGAGGAAAATATGGCAATTCGTTCAGACGAGATATCTGAAATTCTGCGCCAGCAGATAGATGGATATAATCCAGAAGTTGAAGAGACTTCTTATGGTACTGTTATCCGAGTTGGCGATAATATCGCTACGGTGTACGGCCTTCATGACGCTCGCGCCGGTGAGCTGCTGCGTTTCCCTAACGGCTTGTATGGCATGATTATGAATCTCGAAGAGGATTGTATAGGCTGCATAGTTATGGGGCCGGATGACGAAATCCGCGAGGGCGATCGCGTAGAGCGTACCGATCGTATCGCGGAGGTCCCTGTAGGCGATTGTATGTTCGGTCGCGTAGTTAACGCTTTAGGTCAGCCTATCGATGGTCAGGGACCCATTGAATCTACAGAGAAGCGCACTATCGAGTTTACGGCTCCTACTGTTATTGAACGCCGATCTGTTGGTGAACCCATGCAGACTGGATTAAAAGCTATCGATGCTCTGGTTCCAGTAGGACGTGGTCAACGAGAACTTATTATTGGTGACCGTCAGCTTGGTAAAACTGCCATTGCTGTCGACGCCATGATAAACCAAAAAGATTCAGATATTTATTGTATTTACGTCGCTATTGGTCAAAAAGCCAACTCAGTGGCTACCTTGGTAGAGACTCTGAAGCGTGAAGGCGTTATGCATAAATGCGCTGTGGTAGTAGCTAATGCGAATGAGTCTCCTTCACTTTTATATTTAGCCCCCTACACCGGCTGTGCCATTGGTGAACACATGATGTATAAAGGCAAGCATGTGCTCATTATTTATGACGATCTTTCTAAACATGCTAAGGCATACCGTGAAATTTCTCTGCTTTTACGTCGTCCTCCGGGGCGTGAGGCTTATCCTGGCGATGTTTTCTATTTACATTCTCGCCTTTTAGAAAGAGCTGCCAAACTTTCTGATGAATTAGGCGGCGGTTCTATGACGGCTTTGCCTATTATTGAGACTCAGTTGGGTGACGTCTCCGCTTATATTCCTACTAACGTTATTTCTATTACTGACGGTCAAATTTATCTTAATTCAGATCTCTTCTATTCAGGTGTGCGCCCAGCGGTTGACGTCGGTCTTTCAGTTTCTCGTGTAGGCGGTGCGGCTCAAATGAAAGCTGTTAAGCAGGTTGCTGGTCCTCTGCGTATGGACTTAGCTCAGTATCAGGCTTTGGCTGCTTACGCTAAATTAAGTGCTGATGAGCTCGATTCTGTTAGCCGCGCCCAATTGGCTAGAGGCGATAGGGTTACGGCTGTGCTCAACCAAAAGCAGTATGTTCCTATGAGCGCTGAGCTGCAAGTTGCGATCATCTTCGCAGTTACCAAAGGATATCTCGACGACATAGCTGTGGCCGACGTCTCTCGCTTTGAAGCTGAATTCCTGAAATTTATGAAAGCTTCTCACAAAGATGTGCTCGACACGATAAAAGAAACTGGCAAGTTAGACGATTCAGTTTCTGGTAAGCTTGTGGAGGCCATAAAGGAGTTCAAACAGGGATTTAATTCTTCGGCTGAATAGTCGCAGTTAATTTTTTCAAGGAGAATCATGGCTAGCGACAGAGAATTAAAACAGCGTATCCGCTCCGTTAAGAGCATTGGTCAAATTACCAATGCTATGAAGATGGTAGCTAGTTCGCAGATTCGCAAAGTAGAATCTCAAGCTGTAGAAGGCCGTCCTTATGCCGATAAGCTGCGCCAAGTTCTCAGTGAGCTTTCTCAGCAGGTCCAAGATGCCAAGCATCCTTTGCTGGAAAAGCGTGAGGTGAAGAACATCGGTTTGATAGTTGTTGGCGCAGACAACGGTTTGTGTGGCGGTTATAATTCCAGTTTAAACAAAATGGCGCTCAAAACTATTGAGAGCCTGCCTTTTCGTCCGTCTAAAATAATCTGTTTGGGAAGTAAGGCTGTAAAAGGGCTGGTTAGAGGCGGATATGAGCCGACTCAAAGCTATCTGAAGTGGGAGGCCGGCCACGATTTGGCTTGCAAACTTTCAGGATTGATTACCAAATGGTTCCTAGATGGGGAAGTAGACGAAGTTTGGGGCGTTTATACAAAGGCTGTCACTACTTTGGTGTGTGAGCCAGTTAAGCAGCTCCTTTTGCCTATGTCTTCTATAGACGTTCAAGAAAAGAGTAAAAACAAGAGTTTGGAACAAGACAGACTTCCTCTTTCGAAGTCTGAGGGAAAAAGCTCTTTAGCCAAAGCGGATTATACTTTTGAGCCAGATTGTAGCTCAGCTTTGGAAAAGGTTGTCCCCATGTACCTGCGGGCTATCGTTTCTCAAATGCTCTTCGAGTCTAAAACTTCTGAGTTTGGTTCACGCTTGAGAGCTATGACTAATGCAACTGAGAATGCTGACAAATTGGCTTCAGAGCTCACCTTAAAGTATTACCGTGTACGTCAGAATAATATTACTACTGAGATTATTGAGATCTCTAGCGGGGCTGAAGCGCTTAACAATTAGCGGCAGCATCGCGGTGGCTGAGGCCGCCTTTGCAGGAGGAAAATATGGCACGTGGCAAGATTGTTCAGGTTGTAGGGTCTGTAGTTGACCTCGAGTTCCCGGCCGGTGAGCTCCCTGAGTTGTACAGCGCTGTGCGTGTTGAGCGTGAAGAATTTCGTGGGTTGAGGGGTGAAGAGCTCAAAAAACTGCCCGAATCGCAGCGTGTTTTGGTTTTAGAAGTTATGGGAGAAAGCGGTAATAACCGCGTGCGAGCCCTGGCTTTGGGAACTACTGACGGTTTGCGTCGCGGTATGGAGTGTGAGGACACAGGGGCTCCTATTACAGTACCTGTGGGACGCGCTACCTTAGGCCGCATGTTTAATGTATTGGGACAACCTATAGACGCCAAACCTGATGCCGAAACTGACACGCATTATTCTATCCACCGATCTGCTCCACCTTTGGCTGAGCAGATGCCTACCACAGAAGTTATGGAAACGGGCATTAAGGTTATCGATCTTTTGGAACCTTACGCTCGAGGTGGTAAGACTGGTTTATTCGGCGGTGCTGGTGTAGGTAAAACGGTACTTATTCAAGAGTTAATTCACAACGTAGCTAAGGGCCATGGCGGTTTTTCTGTGTTCGCCGGTGTAGGTGAAAGAACTCGTGAAGGCAACGACCTTTATCGTGAAATGGAAGCTTCCGGGGTATTGAAAAATACTACTATGGTTTTTGGCCAGATGGATGAACCTCCGGGGGTGCGTTTCCGTGTTGGTTTTACAGGCGTTACTATGGCTGAGTACTTCCGCGATGTGGAAGGCCAGGATGTGCTGCTTTTCATTGACAATATTTTCCGTTTCGTGTTAGCCGGTTCTGAGGTTTCCGCTTTGTTAGGACGTATGCCCAGTGCTGTAGGCTATCAGCCTACTCTTTCTACTGAAATGGGTCAGCTTCAAGAGCGTATTACCACAACTAAGAAGGGATCCATTACCTCTGTGCAGGCCATTTATGTACCAGCTGACGATATTACTGACCCGGCTGTAGCTACGTCTTTTACTCACCTAGACGCTACCACAGTTCTGTCCAGAGACATCGTGGCTCAGGGTATTTATCCTGCTGTAGATCCTTTGGCCTCTACTTCTCGTCTGCTCGATCCACGTTTTGTTGGCGACGATCATTACCAGACAGCTCGCCGTGTTCAGGAAATTCTGCAGCGTTATAAAGGCTTGCAGGACATTATTGCTATTCTTGGTGTAGAAGAACTTTCAGAAGAAGATCGTACAATTGTATTTAGAGCGCGCCGTATTCAGCGCTTCCTTTCTCAGCCTAACTTTGTAGCTGAAGCTTTTACTGGTCGTAAAGGAGTTTATGTTAAAATAGCTGATACAGTTCGTTCTTTTAAAGAATTAGTAGCTGGTCATCTCGATCATATTCCTGAACAGGCTTTCTACATGAACGGTGATATCGATTCTGTGTTGGCCGAAGCTGAAAAGATGAGTGCTGAGGTTGGCCTGAAGTAGGCCTTAATAGGCGGGAGGCTCAGTATGAGCGATTTATTGTTCCACTTAGAGATTGTTACCCCAGACAGACGTGTCTTTAGCGGCGAGGTTAGCCAGGTTTCTTTGGCCGGAGTTAAGGGACGGATGTGTATTTTACCTAATCATGCGCCGCTTTTAGCTCTCCTTCAGCCCGGACTTATATCATTTTCTGACACTGCCGGTGAACATATGTTAGCTGCTGAAAGTGGCTTCGTTCAGGTTCAAAATAACAATGTCAGCGTTTTGGTAGATCAGGTTTGGAGTAAAGAAGAACTGCCTGAGGAAATAAGTATGGCTGAAAAGCCTGCTGATCTTGATGAAAGATACGAAATTGAGCTGCTCTATGCAGCTAAAGTTAAATTGAAAGCAGGTATTTAATTCATGTGCGGCAGACTAGTTATCCATGGCGGCGTCCCTTTAACCGGTTCTTTAGAGGCCAGTGGAGCAAAGAATGCCTGCCTGCCTATTATGGCAGCTTCTATTTTAGCTAAGGGAGTTGTCAAGCTAGATCGCGTTCCAGATATTTCTGACGTGCGGGTTATGGCTGATATTCTGCGCCAAATTGGTGTGAAGGTCGATTTCAATCCTGAAGTTGGTCGTATGGTTCTCGATTCTTCGGGAGAAATAACTACTCGCGCTCCGGAAGAGTTGGTGGGCAGTATGAATGCCTCTTTCGATATTATGGGACCTTTGCTCGCTAGGTGTAAGGAAGGGGAGGTTAGCATGCCTGGAGGGTGCCGTTTGGGCCCCAGACCGGTTAATTTCCATATTGAAGCTTTTAAGCAGTTAGGTGCCGAGGTAGAATTAAAGGGTGGTTTTGTTAAGGCCAAAGCTTCCAAATTAAAGGGGACTAAGATTATTTTTCCCTCTGTTAGTGTGGGAGCCACTAAAAATGCCATGATGGCGGCCACTATGGCGGAAGGAACCACTATCCTGGAAGGATGCGCTAGAGAACCGGAAATCTCCGATTTGGCTAATTTCCTTAACAAAATGGGAGCAAAAATTAGCGGTATAGATACTCAAACTTTGAAGATAGAGGGTGTGAAAGAACTAAAAGGCACGGAGCAAGGCACGGAGCATTCAATCATTGCCGATCGCATCGAAGCGGGTACTTATCTTTTGGGGGCTGTAATTACCGGTGGTGATGTGACTGTAACTAATTTCAAGGCAGATAAAATCGAGGCTTTACTGGCTCAGCTGGTGAAAGCTGGTCAAGAAGTTATAGTCGGAGATAATTATGTGCGCGTTAAGGGGCGGCGTCCTATTCTTCCTTTAGAAGAGATATCTACCGCGCCTTATCCCTTTTTCCCCACTGATCTTCATCCTCAAATAGTAGCGGCCCTTACTTTAGCTAACGGAGTTAGTTCCTTATCTGAGAATATCTTTGACAGTCGATTCATGTATGTTATGGAACTAGTGCGCTTAGGGGCAGATCTTTTAGCTTCCGGCAAGATTGTGCGCATTCGCGGCGTCGATCATTTGGTAGGAGCTCCAGTTAATGCTCCTGACATAAGGGCTGGAGGAGCTTTAGTTTTAGCCGGTTTGGCTGCTGAAGGTGAAACTATTGTCCGAGGAGTCAATTTCATAGATCGCGGTTATCAGCATATTGAGCAAAGGCTTAGTTCTTTAGGAGCTGATATAAAAAGGGTTATGGAGCCGCTGAAGGAAAGTCAGACCCCACCGAAGGAAAGAGATCCGAAGGAAGAAGACTAAAACACTTTTATTCTAAACATACAGTAGGGGCTTGTTGGCTTTGTTTTTTTTACACGTCAATATAGATCTGGGAAGCGCTAATATCCGGTTGAGTATCGACGGTAAGATTGTAGTCGACGAGCCCTCTTTAGTTGTATTGGACTGCAACTCAAGCCATGTGAAGGCTATCGGACGCAAGGCTCTGGAATTAGCCGACAAGCCGCTTTCTGCAATTTCTGCAGTCTATCCAATTAAGCGGGGGCGTATTTGCGATTTTTCTTTAGCAGAAGCTTTGCTGCGCTTCTATGTGCGCCAATTAGCGGGCATGCGCCGCATAAAGGCGTGTGCAGTTTTATCTGCTTCTGCAGACAGTGTTGATGAAGTTTGCTGGAGGCAGCTACTCAATTGCGTCGGTGCTGTTTCCTGTGAATTTATTCCTGCTCCCTTATCTGCCGTGCGCGGATTAGGCCTAGATACTAAGGAGCCTAAGGGGCAGATGATTGTCGATATTGGGGCGGGAAAAACAGAAGTTTCTGTTCTCTGTGGTGAAGAAATTATCACTTCGTCATCTGCCAGCATAGGAGGCAACGATTTCTCTAGTGAAATATCGGGAGTTTTGCGTCGTCACTATACAATCTCGGTTCCTAGCAGCGTCGTGGAGTCAGTAAAAAACGGGTTAGCTTCAGCCGTTCCTTTGGAAGTCCCTAAGGAAATGAAGGTTAACGGCTTCGATTTCGTAAGCGGAATGCCGTGTGAGCGTTCTATATCCTCTTCTGTTATCAGCAGTTGTTTGAGTGGACCTTTGAGAGATATTACCAGAATTATTCAAGATGTTATGCTGGAGACTCCCTGCGAACTTTCAGCCGATCTAGTAGATAGCGGTATAATTCTAATTGGTGGAGGCTCTAAGTTAGGTGGATTGTCTGCCTTTTTAGAAAAACATTTTTCTATACCGGTGAGGTTGGCTGATACGCCTCAATATTGTTCAATATCTGGTTGCAATCTACTATTAACTCCTTCTTCACAAATAAGTCAAAGCTGAGGTCTAGTTTTATATTTTGAAAAAAATGCCTAAACTGGCTAATCGAGCTTTAAAAATTGGACTTATGATTGCGGCGGCACTTATTGGCCTGCCGTCTGTTTTGCTTTTTGTTTTTTATGTATTTCTTTGCTTCAATGCTAATTCTCTAGCTCAGTACGCGCTGGAAGCTGCTAACGAGAATTTTACTGGTCAGATAAAAATTAAAAACGTTAGCTTTAGCAGACAAACATTGCTGGCTGAAGATGTTTCTTTGGCATTGGATAGCGGAGAAAATTTGGCTAGTTTAGATAAATTAGAACTTAATTTCGCTTTTTTTAGGGGTATAAGACGCTTCGATTATATGGCCGCTTTAGGAGATTTGCATCTAAGCGGTTTGCAACTGGCTCCAGAAATAGATAAAAATGGCCAATTCAATTTTTCTCAACTGAAATCTTTAAAAACTAAAGAACCAAAAACCCGCTGGCCTTGGGAAAAGTATTTTAGTCGCTATGAGGGAGACATATGTTTAGATAGTGGCTCTTTGTTTTTTAGGGATTGGAGCCGTGGTGATTTTTGCGCTCAGCTTGACAAGCTAAATCTTTTTATTTCTTCAGCACCTGAACGCCGGGCCAATTTCTTGTTAAGTTTTGTTCCTGTACAAAAAGTTAACTCCTTTGACTCGGAAAAAGGCAAAGTCGAGTTGCGCGGCCAGATTCTTCTGGATAATTCTCCCGATTTTGATGTCTCTTTATCTTTAGTAAATATAAATTTAGCTCGTTTGAGCGATTATTGGTCGCTACCTAACAATGTACGTTTACTGGGAGCTGAAGTTAATGCTGAGCTTTGGGCTAAATGCCGAGCTCCAGAGTGGAGCAAGATTGTAGAGCGATTAAACTACGGAGGAAATGTAAGAATAGGCGAGGGAGCTATAATGCTGCCTTCATGTCGAGAGCCTATTCAAAATATAGCAGCTGAAATTGAGCTTATTTCTGGTTTAGCTGCTTTGAAAAACTTTAAAGCTTATTTCGCTGATGCTTGGGCTTTTGCTCAAGGTAAAGTTTATATATGGAGTCCTTCAGGCCAAATCAAGAATTGGCAAGGGCGAGTAAAAATTGACGCTGAAGTTCCCGATCTGCAGCTATTAAGCTTAAATAAAGCTTTAGGATTGAGCTTACCCGTCAGTGGTCAAGTTTGCACTGAAGTTAATATTGAGGGAGCGCTGCTCAATCCTGGAGCTAAAGGGAAAATAACTTCAAAAGAATTAGTCTGTTCAGGTCAGACTGTTCGCCATTTAGATATTGATCTCAGTTGGAAGGATAAGCTGCTTACAGTTGAGAGTTTTAAAGCTAGAGCTGCTCAAGGCGATATTAAAGGAAGCGGTTACGCCCTTTTAGAGGGAAAAAAGCCTCAACTAGTGCTTAATTTGAGCGGTCAAGGAGTTTCTTTACAGGGGATAAGCCCTATCGGAGGTCGAGTCGGCCAATTTAAATTAACTTTGGTTGGTTCCCCTGATTCGCCATTTATTTATGGCGAAGGTGCTGGAGTAGGAGGATTTTCTGGACCGGCTTCTATGTTGGAATCGGCTTCAGCCAGATTTTTACTGCTGGGTGATACTGTCAGTCTTAATAATGTTACAGCTTCAACCAGTTTAGGGCAGGCCAGCGTTCCTTACGCCAGTTACAATTACAAGCATCCTTATTTATATGCCTGTATGCAGGCTGACAATTTAGCTTTGCCTTCCTTTAATGTACCGTCTGTAGGAAAAGTTGGCGGTGTAGTTAGCGGCAGGGCGCAGGTAATGGGCGTCCCTTCGAAGCTCAGCGAATTGAGCGTATATGCTTATAGTCAGTCTACAGATTTGAATGTTGGCAATTTGCAAATTCGGGGTTTGCACGGTACGGTAGGCCTTAACAATATGAACCTGTACGTCCCTGAAATAATGGGACAGGCTGCCGGCGGCAGTGTAAATGCCAGCGGTTGGATAGGCCTTTCCGGAGGCAGCTCCAATTTGAGTATGCAGGCTTGCGGCGTTGAGATAGCTCCTTTTGCCGCTGTTGCCAATTATGACATACCCTTAAACTTTAATGGCGTTGGAAATATTGGAGCCAGTTGGTTCTCAGATGGCGTTTCAAAAAATAATTGGATAAAGCTCTATTTAGAAGGAGAAACTGAGCGATCCGCAGAGCCAGAGGAAGCCGTCGCCAGCTCGATAAATGCTTCTATTTCTACTTTTGAGGAAGTTGCGAAGCAGACTGAAGTTAAAGTTGCTTCTCTTGAGCCTGAACCTGCGCCGACGCCCATAGCTTTAGCAGAAAAAAAATGTGAGCAGACAACTATTCCCGCTGCAGTAGAAACTTCTTTAGCTAGTTCTCAAGCAGCTAAAGAAAAAGAAACATTTAACTCATCTGAAGTAAGTAGTTGTTTACCTGTATATACGGGCTCATGGAAAGAAAATGAGATTCAGGCTTCTTTAAAAGATTTGGGTCTAATTTACGCTGTAGCTCCGTCTATAGTTCCTTTTGAAGAACCTAATTCTTACGCTGCGGCTGTGCAAGGTTTTGTTGGCAGCCAAGGGATAGGTCTCGTAGGCTGGGCTCGCGATCTAAATCTGGACAGACGTAATTTAACTTCGGATCTGGCTTTAAAGGGAAGAATAACTGGCCGCTTAGGAGTCTGGGGCAAACCTAAAGATCTCAATTTCAGCTATTTTACTGCGATAAGTGGTTCTCCTGTCCAACTCATTGATGAGCATACTTTGTGGATGGCTGGAAGCGGTTCTCTACAGGGCAAGGTACTAAAGCTGTCTGATAATGTTGTCGCTTGGAGTTATTTACCTCGCGCCGGATGGCTGTCCATTCCCCATTGGGAAGGTAGCACTTATGCTTTTTTAGGACCAGAGCTGTCTCCTCCATTGCGTCAAACCGGACAGCTTTATTCTTGGCTGCCCAAGATAGGTTTAGTTAAGGTCAGCGGCGAGCTTGTGCTGGGTAAGCCTCTGAGTTATCAGCTAGCTGCTGAGGCAGTAGACATAGATATCGGTTGGCTTAAAGAGCAGAATTGGCTCCCCCAGGTGGCTGATCTGTTGGACAATACCAATATCACTGGCGGACAAGCGAATTTGTATTCTCTAATCTCTTCTGATTATGGGATACCTAAAATTATGCCAGGTACTTGGGCTTACATGCCTTGGTTCGTTACTGGTAAGTCGAGCCGCAGCCGTCTTTTTTCCGGAGCAGCTTCCCTATCTTCAGAAGTAGCTTTAGACTCTTCGCCCAATGGCCAGCCGTCTTTAGGCGCTATTAACTTTGAGCGCGTTTTAGTATCTAATGTTCCACGCGATGGGCGTCTTCTCGATTCTGATGGCCATTTAGCTAATTATGACGATTTAAAACTTCCTGCCGGCTTAGTACAAGCTAGAGGCAAGATTAATGGTGGCAAAGCTGATATTAATTTAAAAGTTAATGATTGGAACAGTACTCAGGCGATGGCTTTATTGCCTAGTCTTTCCAATTACAGTTCTTTGCTCAGTGGTTGGTTGGGCACAGAAAATTTAGATATTTCTTTTGACAACAAATGCGGCATTTTTGATACTTTAGCCATAAATGGATCTGTGTACTTTCACGGAGGCCATCTAATTCTGCCCGATGCTTTAATCCCTATTGATCGCCTTTCTGCGCAGATACACCGCAGCAATAACAAATTAAATTTTTCAAATTTAAAGTTGAAATCGGGTAATCTGCTCTTTCAAGGTTCAGGTTGGCGCAGTTCTGATGGTCACTTAGAAACTGACATTTATGCCGAAGATATTCTTCTAGACAATTTATCTTATTTCGATCCGGCTCTATCCGATCTCCATGGTCGAGCTGATATAGCTGTGTGCATTGAATCTGATGATCCATCTTTTCAGGCCATTCAAGCTGTCTTTGCGATGGAAGGTAAAGATGTCACTTGGGGATCGGTACCTGTAAGTTTATATTTCCCCGATTTTAGAGTAGGTTTCTTAGAAAAAAATGAAGATGGAACTTTACATACTGATGAAGGATTGGGAGTTACTTTGCGCATGCAGAACGGACGTGTTTATGCCGATCTGCCTGCAGATTCTGTAAAATTCAGTGCCTATCGCTTTTTTGAAAAATCTATTTTACCTAAAATTGTGGCTGAGCGTTTAGAAATAGGTGGCGATTCCTCTCATGAAAAACGTTCTTCCAAAGCGGGGTTTAATCCTCAGCCTGCTTTAAATAAAGACGGAGAGATAATCGGAGTTTGTTTAGACAAAAAACCAGTTTCTTTATCTGTATCAGGCGGTTTTAATTTTGCGCCTCCAGTTAATGCTGAATTAGATGATTGGTTTACTGGCCCTGAGGGGCCAGAGTTCGGCATAGGGGAAGTCCCTCTGACTTTTAGTTTGCAGAATTTTCAAGGCAATATAGCCAGAGCAGCTTTAGGATTGCCAGTAAGTCAACGCCGTTTTTCCTTCAGCGGCGAGTTAGGGTTAAAAGGTCAATGGTATAAAGGTCACTTGGCAGAAGCTCCAGTTGGTTCTTTGCGCTATGCTTTTGATATATCTCAGCTAGATTTCGGCAGCGTTTCCATCGATGAAGCGGAAAATATTGAAAAGTCTGATAAAAGTAGTCAGGATAAAAATGAGCCATCAGCTCCTCGCCGAATTTTGTGGCGCGGTCTTACTTTAAAACATAATCTTAAGGGAGCCTACAGCCGTGAAGCCAAGGCGGGGCGTCTCATTATAGAGCCTTTTGAGTTTATTCCTGAGCATCGCAGCATGGGAGAAAAAGAAGAAGGAACTTCTTTAGCTGGTGGTAGCGTGAGCGGCAGTGCCAATTTAGCAATTACTAGTATGCCCTTTGCAAGGCGCGGTAATAAAGATTCACAGTCTAAAATTGACGCTAATGAGCTTCATCTTAAAGTTAGCCAGGTGCCTATTTCTGAATTAGGCTCTTTCTTGTGGCCCAACTTAACTAGCGGTTTCGTAGAGAATTTTGTTCTCAATGCTTCTGGACCTATCTATTCTCCTGTTTTTAATATGCTTTTCGATGTCGCTGGCAGCAGAGCTGGCAGATTGGAAATGGCTTCTATTACGGGTGCTGTCAGTGGTCGGCGTGATCCTCAAACTAAAGTCTATCAGGTAAAATTGGGTACAATGGATGGTACTCTGTCTAACGATAGAATTAAAGATATTGTCAGTCAGGGACTGCCCGATTCAGATATCGGCGATTACGCAGATGGAATTAAAGTGTATTTCGGCAAAGACAAAAGGGCTGATCGTGTTTTTGCTGTCTCCGGAACTTTACCTTATGAAGTGCACCGTGTTAGACCCGAAGACACTTCTTCTTTGATTCCTTTTTGGAAAGGAACCAGAGCTTCTTTTGATGGGGCTATTGATATAAGTGCTGTACTCAAAGACAAAGATTTAGGCCTTATTTCCAGTATGACAGACGATGTCGTCGGCAGTTCAGGCAATATGTTGGGAAGAGTTCATATAGGTGGTACTTTGCTGCGCCCCGAGATTATCGGTAAGCTGAAACTATATGAAGGAGAAATTGAGCATCGCAAGGCCGGTAAAATTGCTAACCTCAATATAGAGGCCGATTTCAGCGAGATTGATGATCCTGAGCTTATATCCAGATATGCAGAAGAAAAGGAACGTCTTTTTATTGCTGAGCATGGTATTGGGGCTGTTCTGTCTGAGAAATTGAACAAGCAGTCTAAGCAAGATGCCCAAAATGAATCTAACAGCGATAGTGGCGTCGTTTTGAATGCAGTCGGTGAAGCCCATTTCAGCCGTCTAGATTTACATAAATTTACAGGTCTGCTTGGTGACAGGCCTTTTACCATAAGAGGACGAGCCGATATGGATGGTTTTACTCCTATGGATGTCGATTTCTCTTTGAGTGGTGAGCAGCTGCCTCTGCAGTGGGGCAGTTTATTTGAAGGAAGAGCTGACGTAGATCTTCATTTGAGTAAAGCTAAAATTAGCAGCCAAGCTTTAGCTTCTTGGGAAAAAAATTTGCGCTTAGGAAGAGTCACAGCTAATCGTTTCAATTCTGATAGGACTAACGATATAGAAAAGCTGCAACCGCCCAAACTGTACTATCTGTATGGACAGATATCTGTACCTAGGGGTGACCTAAGTATCGATGTCAATACGCTGACTAGCAGTTCAGAAAATAGCTTCGATTGGAGTATGCTGCCAGTTGACTACCGTATTAATGTTAATATTGGTGAAGATGTCTGGATGCATGCCTTAGGATGTCGCATAAGAGCTGCTGGTGAGCTGGCTGTGGTGCCAGATAAAGAGACTGGCAAGCCAGTGATTGACGGTGAAGTAGATCTTTCCAGAGGTCTTTTAGCTGTTCCCCTTTACGATTTAAAGTTTAAAGTGCGAAGCGGCAAAGCTGTTTTTAATCATAGCCAGATACCTGAATTGCAAGATGTAACGGCTGACGCTTCAGTGGATGACTACGAAGTTACAGCTTTTGTAAGTGGAGCTTATCCTAATATAAAGGTTGAGCTGGTCTCTAATCCTCCTTTAGCTGAAAAAGAGATTCAAAAATTATTGGCTTTGGGAGGATTCGCTAAGTATAAGCCTTCCAATTCCAGCGCCCAGATAGTTAGTGCTCCTGGCAATACTACGGGTAGTCAGGCTGTGAGTACAGATTTAGATTTAAGTACTTCAGGTATATCCATGCTGTCTAAATTGCTCTCTTCACCTTTAACTCAAGAGATCAGTCGCATGCTCTTCTTATCTGACTTCTCGCTAGACATTACTTCTCCGCATGGTTACTCTTTCAAGATAGCTAAATCAATAGATAGTAAAGATCGTTTGCTTTTTACTCTCACTCGCAGTTTTAACAGCCAAACCGGTCAAGATGATAGTGTATACGGTGTGGAGTGGCGTTTCAAAACTAATATGTTATTCCGTTTAGGATTCGATCAAGATGGTGAGATCCGTCCTTGGTTCCAGGGGTTCTGGGAATTTTAGACTGAAAAGTAATTTAGCTATGTCATCGAGAAAGTAGACGAATAAAAGGCACTTGTAGTTTAGCCGAGAAGTTTTTTATAAATATATTGAAAATATTATATTGTTCAGCTAGGAAGGGGCGTTGAGGTGGGCTTTTACAAAAAAAATAAAGGGGGAACTTCTATGCGTCGCTGCCGCAGTTACATAAAGTCTATAAATGCTGCAGATTCTTATCTGCCATTATTGAAGTCTCTCGGCGGCAAATCTGCAGGCGTCAGCGAAAAAGAAAATATAAAAGTATCAGCTGAAAGTCAAAATAAAAAGATGGCTTCAGAGCCTCTTTATATTAAAAAAAATGCTAGTCAAAATTTAAAAGAAAAATCAGCTGAGGAAAGAGATAATTTAGTCAGTTTTGTTAGTAGTTTCGATTTCCATAAATCGGAAGAGGGCATAGTTATTGCTCGTTTTGTACCTTCAGGTAAAAAACGCAGTTTAGAGTTGCCTAGTTCTGTATTAGGAGCGCAGATATCAGCTATAGGACCTGGAGCTTTTGCTGGTTTCGCTGATTTAGTTAAGGTAGTGATTCCTGAGGGCGTCACTTCTATTGGAGCTGGAGCCTTTGCGGGGTGTAGCAACTTAGGAAGCATTACTTTTCCTCGCACTTTGAAAAGTATAGGTGTGGGAGCTTTTAAAGGCTGCGTTTCTTTAACAAATATATGTTTTAGTGGCTCTTTAGAAGAACTGGGAGAATCCGCTTTTAGTAAGTGTACAGCTCTAAAAAGAGTTTCCTTTGCAGGAACTAATTTAAGGGTTATTCCTAAACTCTGTTTTTTTGAATGCGAGAGCCTTAATGATATTGAGTGGCCTGGTAGTCTTAATACTATAGGTGAAGAAGCTTTCGCTTTATGTACTAGTTTAGAAGTTCTGCGTCTGCCTAAATCGGTTCAAGCACTGAGCTGCTCGTCTTTTCGCAACTGTAATGGTCTAACTTCCATTATTCTTCCCGATAGTTTGACCTCGCTGGCTGAATTATCTTTTGCCGAATGTTTGAGCTTAGCCGATATTAAGCTGCCGGAAACTATATTAGAAATAGGTAATTCTGCTTTTAGCGGCTGTAAAAAACTGAGAAGAATCAGGCTCGGTAGTAAATTGCAGAAGATTAGTGCCAGTGCTTTCAGAGATTGCACCTCTTTGGAAGATATAGTATTTCCTATAGGTTTGTTTTACCTGGGACGCTGCGCCTTTAGCGGTTGCACTAATCTTAAAAAAGTTGATTTAAGTCGCTGCCGGATCTCTTCAATAGATGCAGAAGCTTTTAGCGGCTGTCAGAAAATAAGTGATCTGCTTCTGCCTTTATGTTTGCAGAAAATTGGAGCTTTCTGTTTTAAAAATTGTCTAAATTTGAGTTCAGTAAAAATCCCCAGTCGGGTTGTCTCGTTAGGCGATCATTGCTTTGAAGGGTGTCATAAGCTTAGTAATGTCGAGTTAGCGGCAGCTGTGTCTATACCTGAAGGCTGTTTCTCTGGCTGTTCTCAGTTAGAAAACATTAGTTTTAATGAAAACATGCCTGAAATAGGTAGCTGCGCTTTTGCTGAATGTCATGCTCTTTCCAATATAGTTTTGCCTGACAATATTCAGGTTATCCGCGATAGAGCTTTTTTAAACTGTACAAATTTAAGCGAAGTCAATTGCGGCTCCCATCTGCGTCGTTTAGGGTCCGAAGTTTTTAAAGGCTGCATAAATTTGCGTCGAATTGATTTGCCTGCTTCTTTAAATGCTTTTGGCTCTGAAGGAAATATTTTTAGTAATACAGCTGATGATTTAGTTATATACGGTGCTCTCAATAGCAGTGCTGAGGAATATGCCAGACGCTGTCGTATAAAATTTTACGATCCTTTGCTCCACGAAATGAAAGATGAGGGCAATGAGGAAGCCGAAAATAGCGCGGTCACTGCTGAAGATAACTCTGAAGAGCTGACCCCTGAAGAAGCTGAGGTTGAGGAAATTGAAAATAGTTCAAGCCGCCTAGTCAGACGTCAAGTGTTCGGTTTGAAAGTTACTCCTCTATCTTATAAGTCCATCACTTCTAAAGGTGATTGGATTGTTATTCGTCATAAAGCTTTTGAAAAAAAAGCAGATGCTCGTTCTAATGTGCCTATAGCTGTACATTTAGGAGGTATTAACCATATAGGTAACAGAGCTTTCTGCAACCGTAATGTGGTTTTTTTAGATTGTTCCGACAGCTTAGTGTCTATAGGCAAAGCTGCTTTTTGGGGCTGCAGCTTAATGCAGAAGGTGCGTTGGTCTAAGCGATTGAGCTTTATAGATAAAAGCGCTTTTTGGGGCTGCCATTCTTTGAAAAGTTTAGAATTGCCAGATTCGCTACAGTTTATAGATAATTGGGCGTTTTTGGGGTGTTCCGGCATAGAAAATCTGCGTTTGCCGTCTTATTTGGTATCTTTAGGAGATTATGTCTTCGCTTATTGTACCAGCTTGCATAGTGTGGTTATACCCTCAGGAACGCGCTCTCTAGGAACTGGAGTATTTTTTGGATGTAACTCCTTACGTCGGATTGTAATTCCTCCTTCAGTTAAGCAGTTCGGTCCTGAATTATGTAAGTTTAGTCCTATTTTCGGCCGAGGTTGTCATTTAGACGACAGCGCCGATAATAGCGAATATAACTGTGATATCCCAGAGCAAATTACTATTGTTTGTCAGAAAGATTCGGCTGCTCACGAATACGCTCTTCAGTTCGGTCTAAATTTTGAATTAGCTTGCTTTGAAGACGAAATAAGTGTCAAGGAGCCTAATCCGGGAGGTAGTTACATGCTTGGCGGTTTAGGAGTGGTCGAAGGAACCTCCAAATGCGCTCAAGCTCTGAATAGCCGATTTTCTTTTGCACCTTTTAAGTACTCTGTCCGCCTAGTAACTCCAGAATTAAAGAAACGGGCCGAATTTAAAGACAGTTTGCTGAATGAAAATGAACTGGCTGGCATGTCTTCTGCTGAAGCTTTTTCGATATTGCAAGGGGCTTACGAAATTCTTGATCAAGCTGAATTCTCTAAAATTTGGCAGAAGCATATTTGGCATTCAGGATCAAGTTTGAAGAAAGTACTTAACTCTTCCAGGCTTTTTTCTTCCATTAAAGATATATTGCCTAAAGAATTTGAATTGGCATCAAAAGAAGATAATGCTAATAAAGTTTCCCAGCCTAGTAGTCAAGATGTTCTTAACGCTGCCTGTGATATTTTGGATTTAATGGAAAGATTGGGATATTTCCAGCTCCCCGATCTGGCGCCAGGCAGATATCGCTTGCAAGGCAAAGTTTTTTCTCTTAACGAAGTTAAAGAGGTGGTTTCTGCTGCTCCAGATTTTGAGCCTACAGAAGCAGAATGTAATGTAATTGACGCCGCAAAAGCTGACTCCGCCTCTTGCTGTACTGCTGATCAGGATAACCTTATTCAATCTCACATTTTTAGTTCAGCACCGGCTGATAATAAAAATGGCGAGTTAATGCAGAGTTCAACTTCAGAAATTTTGAAAGGGGCTGTCGAAACTGAATCAGTCAAAGTTTTTGTGCCTAATGCTGCCTCCTATTACGATTCTATGCCTTCCCATCTGTTAGGCAATATACAGCGTCTATCACAAAATAAAGAAAAATTGGCCGATTTCTTCTCCGATTTGACGGCTGGTCTGCTTCCTTTCAGTAGTTCGTCATTAATGCCCAGGAGTAGAAGGGAATTGGAAAAACGCTATTTCAATGCTTTCCATCTGCATATAGCTGAAGCTGCCGATGGTGTTAAAGCTTCTGACAATGTATCAGCTTCTTCCCTTGATGAAGAAAAGCCAGTTACTATTCAATCGGTTGCTGATGTAGAAAATAGCTTAGTAAAAGATTCAGCTAAAATGAGTATCGAAGCGGCAGAAGCTACTGATGGTATTGTCACTTCTGACAATTTATCAATTTCTTCTGTAGATAAAGAAGAGCCAGATACTACCCTCCCCGTTGCCTCTATAGAGAGTAGTTTAGTCAAAGATTCGCTTTCAGAAAATACTAAAGCGACCGAAACTGCCAATAAGTGTATTCAGGCAGAGACAGTTTGTTCTAATGAAACTGAGCCAAAAACTGAGAGTAAAATCCATTCTGACCCTACCCAAGTATCCTCCTCCGTGTCTTGTGGTGACAGTAACGTTTCTGTATCTTTTGAAGGGGTAGTTCTAGCCAGAGTACCTAATTTTTCTTTAGTTAAAGCTGAAGTTCCGAATACACTGGAAGGACGTCCTGTAGAATCGTTGGGAGATAATTTTATTAAAGGTAGCAGTACGGTAGAAGAAATCTATCTGGGGGCTAATCTTAAAGTTATAGGTAAAGATGCTTTCCGCAGCTGTAGCCGTCTTCGTCTGATTTCCATGCCTGAGGGGCTGCAAATTATAAAGGATGGAGCTATGCGCAGTTGTGAAAGATTGACCGAAGTTGTTTTGCCCGATAGCATAAAAGAGATTGGCTGTAGGGTATTCTGTGCCTGTAGCGGATTGCGTTCTCTGAAGCTTTCTTCTAGTTTAATCAGCATCGGTGAAGCCGCTTTTGCCGATTGCCGTTCTTTGGTAAGCTTAGAACTTCCTCAGAGTTTGAAGAGGCTAGGCAGTAAAGCTTTTTTCGGTTGTCGCAATTTGGAGAGTATTTTTATTCCTGAGAGTTTAGAAATTTTAGAGGAGAGACTTTTTGACGTTTCTCAGAAATTAACTATTTATGCTCCTCCTCATTCCGCTGCTGCTGTTTATGCCGCTGATCACGGTATAACGTATCGTGAAGCTTATGCTTATAATTGGCATGCTTTGGCTGAAGCTCAGAAACAGATTAATGAGGCTTCAGTGCCAAGTTCTGTGGTCGTTTCTCCTCCTGCAGAAGTTAAATCTAGCAAGGCTGAAGCTAAGGCAATTTCAAAGAATAAAGCTAAATATTTGAAGAGACTATCTTCTCGTATTAGAAGTAAACGGCGTTAAAATTTAAGCCAGAGTTGGTTTGTTCAAACAAGAAAGATGAAAAGCTTATGAAAACAATTGAAAAAGCTCTGGAACGAATAGCCTATGCTTTAGAGCGTATTGCTGATTGTATGGAGCGAGGAGCGGCTCTTTCTCAAAACGATCTGCTCTCCCAAGTTGGATTAGTTGATACGGTTGAAAAAGTTGAGTCGGCTGATTCAATAGCAGATAGGAATGCACCCCATACAGAAGAGCTCAAAGAAGATAATCAAGAAAACATAAATTCTGCGGCAGAAAAAGAACTCAAATGTCCGGCTGTACCTTTAGAGAGCAGAGAAGAGTTTACTTTTGATTTGCCCAGCCCAGATCAGCGTAAAGATTTTGCTTGTCGTTTTCCTAACATTGTAAAATTCTTAGAATCGAAAGATATATACGTTTGTGATATATTTTCGCCTCTGCTTCCAAACACTCTCGATGATCGTTTGGAAGAGATCGCCCTTTATATGGGCAACCATTACGCTGATATCAGTTCGTTACTTATGGCTATAAAGGCCAATTTGCGCACTGGATTTAGTTTTTCGCTAGATTTCAATTCTTTTTCTTCCGCTTCCGCTAAAACTATAGATAAGTTGTGTAGAGCTCTTTATGAAATAGCTTTTTTGGACGAGTACCGTTATTTAGGCTATCCCGATTTTAAATTGCAGACCAGAGCTGCTACTATAGGTATAGCTCATAACTTTTTCAGTGGTTTTTGGTTTGAGCGCTATATAGCTCAGCAAACAGCATCTGTAATAAGAAAGATCCGCTGTGAGTATAATTTAGAAGAAGACGATTTTGAAATTATACGCAATGCTAAACTCATGTGTCAGGGAGTTCCTCGTGAGCGCGACATCTTAGTTAGCTGCTCCGGAGAATATTATTGGTTGGAATGCAAATCTGGTGATAATTATATCGATAGCATCTCCGCTTATGATACTTTTTCTTCTCATTTTGGCTTTGAGGCTGATAATTGCTTTTTAGTTTTTCTGAGTAACGATTCGGGCTGCCATAGAGCTGCTGGTTCTGGAATTAATATTTGTTCTAGTGTAGAATTCGTCGATCGTTTCTCCGATATTCTTCGGCATAATTTAGAAAAAGCTGGCTTTACTAAAAGTAAAACTTAAGCAGTTGCATTATTACATATAAAATAAAGATAGCGCTTCAGTTTTTCATAGGAAAAGCTGAAGCGCTATCTTTCTATTTTGCTCGCTATTTAGATAGGTATATATTTGTTACTTAACTATATAAGCTTTTTTGATCATGGTGGGCTGCTGCTTGGCGGGCAGACTCTTCAAGTAGGCTTCACCATTGTACCAAAGCATACCTTGATCGAGTCCCATATCTGGGCTTCCAACAGACTTAAACGAATCCGCAACCTCCATACCTTTGACTACCTTACCGAAGGTACTGAAATTCTGCTGCTGCAGGAAATCGTTATCCCCATAATTTATGAAAATTTGAGTGGAATTTGTGTTGGGGCCAGCTTTAGCGAAAGCCAAAGTGCCGCGGTCTAAGCGGAAAAGACTAGGATCATCATTAAAGTTCTTATCTTTCCAGTCGATCATGCCTTTGCGCCAGTTGATACCAAATTGGGCTACAAATGGGCGGGGGTTCTTAACTACACGGAATATAGGGGTATCGTTGTAGTAGCCGAGTTTTACTAATTCGATAAAGCGTTTGGCTGCGTTAGGAGCCGCTTGGGGATAGATTTCCATGTCGATATCCCCGTCAGTAGTTTCAAAGCGCACTAAAGTGTACTCAGTAATAGTGGGGGCCTCGGGACCGAAAGGAGTTAAAGAACGATATTGAGCTGACATTGGGCTCTCCTTTTCTTGACTTTGCTGAGCGGCAGGTTCGGAAGCTGACTGCTCGGCAGGTTTATTTTCTTGGGGTTGAACTTGCTGGCTCTGTGCCTGGGATGCCCCTCTTTCTGCTGCTGTTTCTTGAGTTTTAGCGCAGCCAAACTGCAAACTAGCAAAAATAAGCACCGCAGCTAAGGTAGACAGGCGATATATATTCATTTTTTTTCTCCTGAAAAGAGACTCGGCACTGCTGAGTCTCTTAGATAAATATTCTTAATCTTTAACTACTTCGGCTTTAATAATCATGGTAGGCTGCTGACTAGCAGGCAACTGCTTGAGGTAAGCGTCTCCGTTGGTAGAGAGCATACGTTGGTTCAATCCCATACTAGGATCGCCCACTTGCTTAAAGTTATTGGCTATATCTAAACCTTTGGTAATAATACCGAAAGTAGAGAAAACTTGATCGCGTAAGAAGTCGTTGTTGGCATAATTAATAAAAACTTGAGTAGAGTTTGTATTAGGGCCGGCTTTAGCAAATGCTAAGGTTCCCGCTTCTAAGTGAAAGAGGCTGGGATCATCATTAAACTTTTTTTCATTCCATTGACGCTGGCCGTCTCTCCAATTTAATCCAAATTGGGCTACGAAGGGACGCGGATTTTTAACGACACGGAAAATCGGAGTATTGTCGTAATAGCCGGCTTTTACTAACTCAATAAAGCGTTTAGCAGCATTGGGAGCCGCCTGAGGGTATATTTCCATTTCAATATCTCCGGCACTAGTTTTGAAGCGCACTTTAACTACTTCGGTAAGGGCCGGAGCATTAGAACTGAAAGGAACGAGATGCCTGTATTTGGAGGCGGCTTTAGTTTGGGCTTCCTGGTTATCTTGAGCTGCAACCTGTTTGTTTCTACCAGCTACGAGTTTGTACTCTGTTTGGGAGTCTTCATGGGCCCAAGCGGAAAGGCTGCAGCAGAGGCTACCAATCACAGTTAAGGAAACAACGAGGCCTTTAATTAAGTTTTTATTCATAATGTCGTATTTTTGCCGTTCCTTTCTTTGTAGGAAAATTGTTAGGGAGAGCCCGGTACGTTTTGAGCCGGCGCCATCTTCCATGCATCTTTGATGTGAGACATATCATTGAAAGAGACTAAGCTGGGAAGTCCATTTATATAGCGCAGACGAACGATTCCAGTGTTGCCTAATTCCATAGTCCACTGATATTTGCCTTGAGGGGGGCCTACAATATTCCATAGTATAGTTCTAATAATTCCGCCGTGGCTGAAGGCAATTACCCGTCCGTCTTTGGGCAAATCATGTATCCAGGATTCAGCTCTGTCAGAAACATCCTGTAAATTTTCATCTGAGCCCGGAAAGTAAGTTCTATAAGGATCTTTCCACCAAGCTGTGACTTTGGCCTGATCTTCTGTGGAAAGCTCATTCCAGGTATGACCTTCTACTATACCCATGGGAATTTCTCGCAGGCGTTTGTCTAGGCGTATATCTTCTAATTTCAAATGGGGCATGGCCAACTGAGCTGTTTCAATACATCGGTGCAGATCTGAGCTCCAAACCTGGGTAAAATTAACATCTTTTAAATTATTAGCTAAAGCTCTAGCCTGCTCTTTGCCCAATTCGTTTAAACGTACATCGCTGTGTCCTTGCCAGCGTCTTACAGCATTCCAATCGGTACTGCCGTGGCGTACTAACCAAACTTCCAACATGAGCGCCATGTTTTGCTGCTTTATTCGTCAATCCTGCTTATGAGATTCATCTTGGATTTGGACTCATTTAGGCTCGTTTCCAGTTTATTTTTTAGACAATTATTATTTTCTTTTTTATTTATTTATCTTAAATCTATTTATTAAGAAATCCGAATTTTAGGCCACTATTTATGTATAGATAAGTTCTTTTTTCTCTTTGATAATTATCAATAAGTACAAGTGTAAAAAGTTAGTTTTTTTATAACTTGAGGATGATTAGGAGGGTAGATGCTGTGTCTTTAGAGCAAATATCTAATTTTTTGGGTATTTCCAATATATCTAGTAATTTAGTATCTTTTTCTACTGCTGCTTCCAGCAACTCTTTAGGGATAACTTGTAACGATTCTATTTCTTTTTCTGGCTCTGAAATTTTAGGGACTATGGAAAAAAGCCATGTTGCTTCTTTAGATGATGAAGAGGCCGCTGTTCAAGAAAATGAAGAATCTGGGGAAGCTGAGGAAGAAGCCGCGGTCTCCTCTGCGGAAGATACTCAGATTAGTGAAGTAGCGGCCTCTGAAAATGAAGATATGTCAGTTGAAGAAGCGGACAATCCTCAGAATGCTGTTGTTCAGATGGGTGAAGAAGTGGTTGCTAACGATGTCGCGGCTTCTAAAGTAGCTGCTTCGCAGACTTTAGCTCAGGTTGAAGCTGAGCAAAAAGCTGAGCTCGCTTCCAGCGCTAATTCCGAGGTCGATGAAGCTAATGCAAATTTAGAGGCTGCGCAAAATGAACTTGAAGAAGTTTTGGCTGAAGGTGAGATTGAAGGCAAAGAAGCTAATACGGCTGAGACGCTCGAAGGGTTAGAAGCTGAAATGGAAGAGCTCCAGGCAGAGCAAGAAAAGAAAGCTGAAGAGCGCGAAGCTTTAGAGCAGAAACAGGCCCAGCTGGTTGAAGATTTAGCTGAAGCGCAGGCTGATGGAGATCAGGAAAAAATTGAACAACTCAGTCAGGAGCTTAATCAGGTAAATCAAGATTTAACCAGATGCCAAGATGATTTGAGCTCTTTACAAAATCAAATTTCGAATTTAAGTGGAACAATTGATTCAACTAAGAATCAGCTTGAACAAGAAAATGCGGCTAAGGAGCAGTTGCAGCAAGATAAGGTAAATGCAGCTCAGAGCGCTCAGCAAAGCGCTGCCTCTAGTGTCGAACAGGCTCAAGCAGAAGCTGATAGTGCTAATGCCAATTATCAGAGTGCTCAGCAGCAGGCATCGCAAGCTAGTCAAGATGCTTTAGAAGCCAATTCGACCGCTCAAAGTTCTCAGAGCGAAGCTTCTAAAGCAGCAGATGAGGCTCAACAATCTCAAGCTAAAGCTGATGAGGTTAAGAGTTCATTGGAAGAGCTCCGTTCTGCTGCTGAGCAAGCTCGTGCTGACGCTTCTGCTAAAGCTGAAGAAGCCAGTCAGGCGGATTCGGAGGTTTCGTCTGCTCAATCTGCTTTAGAAGCCGCTCAGTCAGCTACCAAAACGATAGAAGATGAGGAAGGCAACACACAGGAAGTTCAAGATGAGGAAGCTATTGCTTCAGCTCAAGCTGATTTGGAGGCCGCTCAATCTAAGGCTGAAGCTGCTCATGCTGCAGCTGATGAAGCGGAGAATACGGCCACTCAGTTAGAGAATATGCTTAGTCAGGCTGAGAGCAGTTCTGCTGCTGCCGATACAGAGTCTATTCAGGCTGAGGCTATCTCCGAACAAGCTGCCGCTCAGACTGAGCAAGATGCCGCCGCCGTAGATAATGCTGAAAATGAAGCTGCCGCTGCCGATACAAAAGTTGAAGAGGCCGCTGGTCAAGCGAGTAATGCTGAGCAAAGTGTCAACCAGGCGTCCAACTTCTCTGATCAAGCTGAAAATGCTGTTGGCCAAGTTGAAGAAGATGCAAATACTGTGGCTGAAACTAATGAGGCCAATCAAGCTGCTGCTGATAGCGCCCAAAATTCGGCAGATGAAGCTGAAAATAGTAGCAATGAACAGTCTGATAATGGAGTCAGTAATGAAGATATTCAGAATCAGCTCAATAGTTTAGCGCAGATGCTGGCCTCGATGCAGGCGGCTAATCAATCTAACGGTAGCAGCGGCAGTACTGGAGGTAGTGGAGGTTCTGGCAGTGTCGGTAGCACTGGAAGTACGGGCGGCACTGCCAGCACCAGCAGTACAGGTTCTACTTCCTCTACTAACAGAACTAGCGCTGCTGGTGGTCTCGATCTTTCCAAATGCTCCGATGAAGATATTGCTGCAGCTATAGATGGTTTCTTAGCAGAGAAAGGATCTGAAGCTCCTGAAGGTACTGGTCAACTTTTTGTTGAGGCTGGTAAAGAATACAATGTAGATCCTTTAATTTTGCTTTCTATTGCTGGTCAAGAAACTCAATGGGGTAAGACAGGTATAGGCCTTAACGGTTGGATGGGAGTTGGTGCTTACGATTCAAATCCTACTAATGCGACTACTAACCCTACTTTTGCTGGAGTTAAAAATCAAATTGAAGTAGGCGCCAAAACTTTTGCTAATTTGCGCGAAAAAGGCGGCTCTTCTTCTGAAGACTCAGTCGCCGATCAGACTGCTGCTGTGAATCAAGCCGGATGGGCTACTGATCAAAACTGGCACAATGGAGTGACTAGTATTTACGAAAATCAAGTTAGCGCCTACATGCTTGAACACTTAGAAGGAGCCGAAGTTAAAGGCAATAGCGAGGGTATTGAAGCTGCACTTAATGAAGCTCTTTCTATGGAAGGGATGACTGAAAGTGCCAATGCCTCCGAAATTAATGCCATTACTAAGGATTGTAACCAAAGTTGGGCTCTCGATTGTCAGTCTCAACCTTGGTGCGCCGCTTTTGCCACAGGCATTTTAGCTAAAAATGGCGTTATGGACTTCAGCAACTGTGAAAATGTCAATTACACTCCCACTTTAGTTGAATGGTCTAAGAGTGAAGGCACTTGGAATAGTGCCGGTGGCGATTATATACCTCAGTCCGGCGATATGATTATGTTTGACTGGGATAATACCCGATCGGGGGCGGATCACGTGGGAATAGTAGTTAGCTACGACAGTTCTACTGGAGTGGTTACAACCGTTGAAGGCAACAGCAGTAATTCAGTAAAGGTTAACACTTATGACCGCAACCAGGCTTGTGTGATGGGTTATATATCTCCCAATAAATAAAACAATTATTCAGTAAGTATATTCTGCTGAATCGTTTGCAACAGCCTTTCGCTGATTATCAGCCTAGGGCTGTTTTTATATTTGACTATAAAAATATCTCTTAAATAAAGATATTTATTAACTTATATGTATCTAAAATGTCATATATATAACAATTTCTTTTAATGATTAAATGAATTATAAATGCTTTATTTATGTTAAATAAATGTTAAAACAGTCCAAAAAAGTACTTTTAAGTATTGATAAAAAAGTATTTATATATGATAAATAAAATAAATGTGGAGCAGATTTATGTGTGGTTTCGCCAGCTTTTTTCTGCTGAAAATAGGGGAGATTTGAGGAATGTCATTAGATAAAATTTCCGGCTTTTTCGGAATAAGCAATATATCCGGTAATACTTTGGGTACTTCCGCTACTTCCAGTGGAGCTTTTGGCTTTGCTGCCGATGATTCTATTTCTCTTTCCGGTTCTGAGGCCATCAATGCTTTCGGTTCCAGCTATGTCGCTTCTTTGGAAGAGGGTGGAGCCCTTGAAGGTGAAGCAGCCGCTGCAGAGCAGGCTACTCAGGCTAACGAGCAAACTGCTCAAGTAGCTGCTAATGAAAATGAAGACCAAAATATAGTTAAGGCTGAAGCTGACGCCACTGCTAAAAATGCTGCTGCTACTGATGCCTCAGCTGTGCAGAATAAAGCTCAGGCAGAGGCTGTTGAACAGGCTCAGGCAGCTGTTTCCGCTAACGCGGAAGTCGATGAAGCTGACGCCGACTTAGAGGCGGCTCAGCGCGAGCTAGATAATGTTATCGCTGAAGGCGATCAAGAGGGCAAAGAGGCCAATACTGCTGAAACTTTAAACAGTTTAGAAACTGAAATGGAGCGTCTTAAGGCTGAGCAAGAAAAGAAGGCTCAAGAGCGTGAAGCTCTGGAGTTGAAGCAGGCTCAATTGGTTGAAGATCTGGCTGAAGCTCAGGCTGACGGCGATCAGGAAAAGGTCGCTCAGCTCAGTCAGGAACTGAATCAAGTTAATCAGCAGCTGAGTTCTACCCAAGATGAAATGGGCTCTTTACAGAACCGCATTTCTAGTTTAGGTGATACTATCGACTCCACCAGAACGCAGCTTGAACAAGAAAATGCTGCTAAAGCTCAGAATCAGCAAGATAAAGTGAATGCAGCCCAGAGCGCTCAACAGAATGCTGCCGCCAGTGCTGATCAGGCTAGAGCTAATGCCAGCAGCGCCAATGCCGATTCTCAATCTGCTCAGCAAGCGGCTTCCGAGGCTGGTAGCACCGCTTCTCAAGCTAGTTCCGAGGCTCAATCTTCTCAGGCCGACGCTTCTAAGGCTGCTGCTGAAGCTCAGCAGTCTCAATCTAAAGCTGATGAAGCCAAGGCTGCTATGGAACAGCTTAAGTCTGAAGCTACCCAAGCTCGCAACGATGCTACTTCCAAAGCCGCTGAAGCTAGTCAGGCCGATTCTGAAGTCGCTGCTGCTCAGTCTGCTTTAGAAGCTGCTCAGTCCGCTACTAAAACTATAGAAGATTCAGAGGGCAATACTCAGGAAGTTCCCGATGAAGAAGCTATCGCTTCTGCTCAGTCCGCTTTAGATGCCGCTCAAGCTAAAGCAGATGCTGCTCACGCTGCTGCCGATCAGGCTGAAGCTGAGGCTTCCAGACTTGAAGGACAACTTGGCGCTGCTGAAGGTAAATCTGCTGCTGCCGATACTGAAGCTACTCAAGCTAACAAGGCTTCCGAACAGGCTGAGGCTCAAGCTACTTCCGATGCTGCTGCCTCTGAGAACGCTGAGAAGGCAGCTGCTGAGGCTGACACTAAGGCTGAAAATGCCGCTGGTCAGGTCAATAGTGCTGAGCAAAAAGTGTCTAAAGCTGAGAGCAGTGTAGAGCAAATTAATGATAAGGCCGGTAAAGCTCAAGAAGATGTCAGCACTGTAGAGGCTGCCAATGCTGCCGATCAAGCTGCTGCTGATAATGCTAAGAATGCCGCCGATGATGCCAGAAACAGCGCTAATCAGAATGGCAAAGAAGCTTCTCAAATTAAGCCTGAAGATCTTCCCGAGGGTGTTTTTGTAGATAAAAACGGAACTCTCTATAGCGAAGATGGCAAGAAACTTCCTGACGGTAGTACTCTTAACGAAGATGGCGAGTTAGTTAATGGCGACGGTCACCTTATTGATAACAAAGGCAATCTTATCAATGAAGATGGGGCCAGAGTAGACGCCAATGGCAAAGTCATGACTCCTGAAGAGATCGCTAATTCGGATAAGGCAAAAGAGTCAGGAAAGACTGCAGAAGAGTCTAAGAGTGAATCGTCAAAGGAAACGGGCAATAATGAGTTGCTCAATCAAATTCAACAACTTCAACAGCAGTTGGGTAATTTAGCCGCTGCTCAGCAAGCTGCCGGCAATAACGGTGGCGGTTCCGGTTCCGGCGGTGGTTCTGGCTCCGGTTCCGGTGGCGGTTCTGGAACTGGTGGCGTCTCTGGTGCTGGCGGATCTGGTAGCGCTGGAAACGTAACTTCAGGCTCTTCTGTGAAGAGAAGCAGTGCAGCTGGCGACATCGATATCTCTAATTGCTCCGACGAAGACGTCGCTAAAGCTATTGATGGTTTCTTAGCTGAAAAAGGTTCAGCTGCTCCCGAAGGTACTGGCGCCCTCTTTGTGAAGGCTGGTAAGGAATACGATGTAGATCCGCTGGTGCTGCTCTCCATCGCTGGCCAGGAAACTCAGTGGGGCAAGACAGGCATCGGTATCAACGGTTGGATGGGAGTAGGCGCTTACGATTCCGATCCTAATAACGCTACCAGAAACTCTAAGTTCTCCGGTGTAGAGAATCAGATAAATGTAGGAGCCAAAACTTTCCATAATCTGCGCGAAAAGGGCGGCTCTTCTTCGTCCGACTCTATAGCAGATCAGGCTGCTGCTGTAAATAAAGCCGGTTGGGCTACCGATCAGAATTGGCACAATGGCGTTACTAGTATCTACCACGATCAGGTAGGCGCTTACATGCTCGAGAATTTGAAGGGCGCAGAGGTTAAAGGCAATGGTAAGGGCATTGAAGGAGCGCTCAACGAAGCCTTGTCTATGGAAGGTCTCACAGAGCACGCTAATGCCTCTGAAATAAATGCTATTACCAAAGATTGCAACCAGAGCTGGGCTCTTGACTGTCAATCGCAGCCTTGGTGTGCCGCTTTCGCTACGGGTATTTTGGCTAAACACGGCGTTATGGACTTCAGCGCTTGTGAGAACGTCAACTATACTCCTACATTGGTAAATTGGTCTAAAGGACAAGGTACTTGGAATGCCGCTGGCGGTGATTATGTTCCTCAGTCCGGCGATATGATTATGTTTGACTGGGACAACACCAGATCGGGAGCCGATCATGTAGGTATCGTAGTTAGCTACGACAGCTCCAGCGGGGTTGTTACAACTGTTGAAGGCAATAGCAGCGATTCAGTAAAAGTAAAGACTTACGATCGCAATCAGGCCTGCGTTATGGGCTATATATCCCCCAACATCTAATATCTAGGCCTTAACATAATACCTAAATGCCCTTCCTGTTTTTGAACTGGAAGGGCATTTTTTTAGGATTATATAAAATTATTATCCATTTTTTTTGTTCAGTTTCAGAGTTGTTAACTATTGTAAATGTGTCATAAGGGAAAAATAAAAAGTAAAAAAAATGTTAAAACGATAAATAAATTATAGATAAAAATAAAAAAGTTCTTGATAATACAAAAAACATTGTCCAAGTTGGAGTTAGTCCTTGGGCTGATTGTTTAGGAGGGATTTTTACATGACGCAAGTTAGCACCAATAATTACGATAATTCTGCTGCCATACAGCAGCAACAGCAAGCTGAAGCTGCCCGACGCCAAGAAGAAGCTCGCAAAGCTAGAGAGGCCGAACAGGCAAAAAGAGCTGAAGAAGCTCGTAAGGCTCAAGAAGAACAGGCCAGAAAGGCCAGAGAGCAAGATCAGGTTGCTGTAAGCTATAGCGAAGCGGCTGAAGCTGGCAAAAATGTTAAAGTGGCCTCTCTCGATGATGATGAGCGCTCTACTGTCGATAAGAACGGTTTCGGTGGTGGAGGCGGCAAATTCTTAGGAAAAACAGAAGAAAAGGGAGTGCTCGGCAAGATTACCGGTGCCATTGACGGTATTACAGATAAAGTTGGGGAAATTACTGGCAAGATAGTAGATGCCGTAAAAGATAAGTTCGCCGACGGTCTTGATGTCGCTTCTGAAATAGCCGATAAAGTTGGTTTAGAAGGCACATCTGACGACTTAGAAAAGATTGCTGACGACCTTAGAGGTGAGGACGGCGAAAAGCTTGACGACGAACAGAAGGCCGAAGTAAAGGACAAGATCAGAGAGCAAAAGCTCGAGAAGCTCAATAAAGAGAAAGACATTCAAACTAAGAAGCAGGAAGAGCTGGAAAAAGAGCGCGACAAGACTATGGAAGAGCTTGAGGCAGCCCAGGCCGCTGGTGATCAGGCTAAGGTTAAAGAGCTTACTAACAAGCTCGACGGCATTAACGATGAACTCTCTGCTGTAAACGATAAGATTGATAAGATCAATAAAGAAATTGAAAGCTTAGAGCCTACCCCTGAAGAAGAGCTCGAAGATCTCCAGAAAGACATGGATGAGCTTAATAAGGAAGAAGAGGCTAAGCTCAAAGAGAAAGAGGAGCTGGAAAAACAGCAGGAAGAGCTGGTTGAAGAACTGGCTGCTGCTCAGGCTGCTGGAGATCAAGAAAAGGTTGAGGAGCTTACTAATAAGCTGCAGGGAGTCAATGACGACTTGGAGCGCGTCAATGGTGAACTGCAAGATATTCAGAACAAGAAACAGCTTCTCCAGAATGATATCGATAAGGTTCAAGGTGAAATTGACGCTAAAAACGCTCCCCAGCAGGCAGCAGCCGAAGGTGGAGATGGTTCTCAGGCGGTTAGTTCCAACGAAGCTGCTGGAGCCCAGGGCGCTAACAATGGTACCCAGGGAGCCAACAATGGCGGCTCCGGAGGCAGCGGTGGTTCCGGCAATAATGGCGGTGTAAACGGCACTGGTGGTACCGGTGGCACCGGAGGAACTGGAAGCACTGGTGCTACTCAGGGAGCTAATGCTTCTGGTGCAACCAGAACAAGTGCAGCTGGCGACATCGATCTTTCTAAGTGCTCCGATGAAGATATCGCTAAAGCTATCGATGGTTTCTTGGCTTCTAAAGGTTCTGCTGCTCCTGAGGGAACTGGTGCCATGTTCGTCAAAGCTGGCAAAGAGAATAATGTCGATCCGTTAGTTCTGCTCTCCATAGCTGGTCAAGAAACTCAGTGGGGCAAGACTGGTATCGGCATCAACGGTTGGATGGGTGTAGGAGCTTATGACTCTGATCCTAATAACGCTACCAGAAATTCTAAGTTCTCTGGCGTAGAGAATCAAATCAACGTCGGCGCTAAAACTTTTGCCAATCTCCGTGCTAAAGGCGGATCCTCGGCCGATGCTTCTATCGCAGATCAAGCTGCAGCCGTCAATAAAGCTGGTTGGGCTACTGACCAAAATTGGCACAAAGGTGTAACTAGTATTTATCACGATCAAGTCGGTGCTTATATGCTCGAGAATTTGAAGGGCGCCGAAGTTAAGGGCAGCAAGGGCGTCGATGGGGCCCTCACTGAGGCTGGCTCTATGGTCGGCATGACTGAGAGTGGTAACTCTTCGCAGATTAATGCTATTACCAAAGATTGGAATCAGAGCTGGGCTCTTGATTGTCGAGAACAGCCTTGGTGTGCTGCTTTCGCCACCGGTATTTTAGCTAAACATGGAGTTATGGACTTTAGTGCCTGCTCCAATGTAAACTACACTCCTACTTTGGTAGAATGGTCTAAGGGTCAAAATACCTGGCAGCAGGGCGGTAACGGCTACGCTCCTAAGTCAGGCGATATGATTATGTTTGACTGGGACAACACCCGCAGCAGTGCTGATCACGTTGGTATTGTAGAGAGCTACGATCCAGCTAGCGGTACGGTAACAACGATTGAGGGCAACAGCAGTAATTCGGTGCGTCGTCGCACTTATAATGTTAACGATGCCTGTATTATGGGCTTCATAATGCCGAACAAGTAAGTATAATAGTAAGTATCTGTTAAATATCGTTAGTTATATTAAATAATAAAGGACAGGTGGACTGTAATGCGTTGCCTGTCCTTTGGCTTTTTTATGGCTATAAAAAAATGCTTTATCATATTTCTGTTTTGAGTTATAATCAAAAGTAGAATGGGCTGCTCATGTGCAGTTTCGCCCATCAGATTCTCCCTCCAGGGGTTCAGGAGGAACTTAATGGATTCGTACAATTCCCTTGCTTGCAGCAAGGGGAGCAGACGCTGGCTGGGCTTATGCCTATTTGCTATAGCCTTCCTGTTTGCTGCCCTAGTTTCTGGCTGCGGCGGTTCCGGTAGCTCCGGCAGCGGCGGTGGTGCTCCTGCCAAAGAGTATTCCGATGTTATTTTCCATTTTAACAATTTGGCCAGTGAAAAAGTTTTGGCCCGTGCCGTACCTGAAAACACTGCGTTTGTTCGCTTTACAGGTTCGAGCAGCTCTCGTGAAGTTCTTTATGGTCCTGTCATCAAGGATTACGCTGCTACCATTATTTTAGAGAAAGTTCCCGTTAAAGTATCCGGCTTTGTTTTAGAGTGCCTTAACTCTGAGAAGCAACTTACTGCAGTTATTCCTGTTTCTGTACAGATGAACTGCTACGGTGATACAGTCGTTAATATTAACGATTACAAGCCTCTGAGCAGTGTAGTAAAAAATATCACTGTTAAACCTACAGAAATTAACGATTTGTTAGTTGGATACAGTGAGAGTATCAGTGCCATAGCTACTTTGAGCGATGGTCAGATAGTCGATCTCACTCCTTACATGACTTTTACCAGTTCTGATCCTGAAGTTGCTACTGTAGAGCAGAACGGATATGATGGTGCTAAGGTCACAGCTAGTAAGGGCGGAGAAACCACTATCTCCGGTAGCGTTTTAGGCGTCTCTATGCCTGACATCAGCGTCTCTGTAAGCGTTGGTGTAGTTGAGAGTAAAGTCATCTTCGAACCTGAATCATTGAGTGTTGCTCCTAGCAGAACCAGACCCGCTTCTGCTTTAGTCGTTTTCAATGATGGAACAACTAAGGCTTTAGATCCCAGTCAGGTTACATACAGTGTCGCTCCAGAAGGTGTTGTAACGATTGAGCCTTCTACTTCTTATCCTTCCCAAGTCTACGTTACTGGTAGTACTGGCGCTCAGGTAGGTGATACCGCTACTGTCACCATGACCGCTTCTTTAAGTGGCAAAACTTTCACCGCTGATTTGCCTGTGACTATTAGTGATGCCGTTATAGACAGCATTGAAATTTCCAATGTTATCGAGCATGAGTTCGCTCCCGGCGAGAATAAAATCTTCAGTAAAGGCACTCCCAGTGAGAGTCAGTTTACTGCTACTGCCCATATGAGCGACAGCACTTCACAAAATGTAACTTCTCAGGTTACTTGGAAGAGCAATACTCCCAATGTTGCTAGTTTCTCCGATGATACGGCTGGTTTACTGCAGGCTAAAGAGTCTGGTGTTACTACTGTTACTGCCGAACTCGATGGCATTACTTCCAATTCTATTACAATTACCGTAGTAGAGCCTAGTGTTACCGAGTTGAAGGTTGAAGGCATTGCCGATGCTAACAGCGGTATCGTGGTGTTTCTCGGTGAGAATCCCGTGGCTTATCCTTTGAAGGTTAAAGCCGTTTACGACAACACTGATGAAGTTTATGTAAATATCTCTGACGGTTTGGTTTGTGAGCACATTACCAACGGCAGTGTGCTTTCTGAAGAGTACGTAAAGTTCGAAGATAAAGAAGAAGCTGAGACAGAAACTCATTACATTGAAGTTTCTGGTATCAGAGCTACTTCCGATTTAACTTCCAGCCAAATGAAATTTACCTACAACGAAGTTTCTTCTGATCTGATTAAAGTTACAGTTCAAGAAAAAGCTGTAACCGACTTTACTATCAGTTTCAAAGATCAGACTACAGGTAAAGAATACTCCGTAGACACTTACAATGAAAATACTGTTCTTGGTGTTCCCTGGGGCCGCAAATATGATGTCATAGTTAGAGGCTATTGGACCAATCCCAATACTGGTGAACATGAGTCTTTGGGTGAAATTACCGGTAATTATAAGTATGGTTATCAGGATGGTAATACCGTAGCTAATCAGGGTACTTATAATAATCTGGAATACACCAGCACCGATTTGGATCATCCTATAATTTTTGACGACGTAAAGCTGGATAAGTATGGCGTATATTGGTCTGAGTCTGGCACGACTATCGAGACTATTGAAGAGCAATTCAGTGATAGTTTATTTACTAGCGAAGCTACCCGCGGTGAATGCAGTTATACTGGTACTGGCGGTACCATCACTGTTGTCGGTGTAGATAAAACTAATGATAAAGAGACCTTCCGTGTTTGCTTCCGCATTGTAAAGCCGGCGATCGACTCTTATATGGCTATGAGCTACGGAGATATATCTCGCCAGGGTGATCTTTCTACTTTCGATGTGCCTCGCGGTGTTAACTTTGACATTACTGATGGCAGTTTTAGCCATAGGCTTGTGGCTGTTATGTCTAATCTTGGTGAAGAAGGCAGAGAGCACGCAACAAAAGACGTTACTGAATTCGTTAATGTTGATGACAACAGCATTACCGATTTCGATACTAAACTCTTAACTGCCAAAGTCAGCGACAATGTGTACTCTAGCGTTACCGCTGATGCACAGTACGCTGAGCGCAACCTGTTCAATACGGAAGATCGCCGTTTCGATATGACAGGCGTAGTACTCATCAATGATTGGGACAAAGAAGACCACTTGTTCGGGGCTTACTCTACTCCTGCGGAAACCGAATGGCAGAGCTTTAACTGCGAGATGCCTGAGTTTACGCTGCGTTTGGAGCGTCCTAGAATTACTAACTCTTTCGCTATCGTTTACAGCTATGGTGATGCTGGTGAGATAGCTAAAGTCGACATCGGCGCTGATAACTACTATCACTTCAAAGAAGGTGACAAGTTTACTTATTGCTTGAGAGAAGCTACGCTCAGTGATGGTTCTGAAGCTGGTTCATCCGACTTTATTATCCAAACTGATTCCAAGATTAGTGGTTTCAGCAATAATGGTACGCCAGTCTTTATTTTGAAGCATATTGGCAATGCCGCTTCAGCTGATCCTTATGAAGTAATTACTGATGAGACTTTTGCTAACGGCTTTAAGTCAACTATTAGCATTACTCCTAATAACGACACTTACTATGATGCCGTTCTTTATTCCAATACTATGACTGTCTTCTTGGACAAGCCCTAGTTCATAAGTATGTGTCTGCCTGATAGAAGATAACCCTTTTTGAGGCAGGCTATATTTGGTAAGCCCCTTGCGCCTACGGCGCAAGGGGCTTTTTTTTTGATTAAAAATGCATAAAAAAACTTCGCTGCAGTTATGCAAACCACAGCGAAGTTTAAGTAGCTTCTATGAATTCAGCTTACTTTTTCAAAGCCTCTGCCACAGAAACGGCGACGGCTACAGTAGCGCCGACCATAGGATTGTTGCCCATACCCAGGAAGCCCATCATTTCGACGTGGGCGGGTACTGAACTAGAACCGGCGAACTGAGCGTCAGAATGCATACGTCCCATAGTATCAGTCATACCGTAAGAAGCTGGGCCGGCGGCCATATTGTCGGGATGCAGAGTCCGGCCAGTACCACCACCAGAAGCGACGGAGAAATACTTCTTACCCTGCTCAAGGCACTCTTTTTTATAAGTACCGGCCACAGGATGCTGGAAGCGAGTGGGATTCGTGGAATTTCCAGTAATAGAAACATCAACTTCTTCGTGATGCATAATTGCCACACCCTCGCGGACGTCGTCAGCACCGAAGCAGCGAACCTTAGCACGCTCACCGTTGGAGTAAGCAATTTCTTTCACTATTTCCAACTTGCCAGTAAAGTAATCAAATTTAGTTTGCACGTAAGTGAAACCGTTAATGCGGGAAATAATCTGAGCAGCGTCTTTTCCTAACCCATTCAGGATAACACGCAGAGGCACTTTGCGGGCTTTGTTGGCGTTGTTGACAATGCCAATGGCACCTTCAGCAGCTGCAAATGATTCGTGGCCGGCCAAGAAGGCGAAGCATTTAGTGTCATCGCTCAGAAGCATGGCTCCCAAGTTACCGTGGCCCAGACCAACTTTGCGATCATCGGCTACAGAACCGGGAATGCAGAAAGCCTGAAGACCGACACCGATGAGACGGGCGGCTTCAGCGGCAGTGGCGGCGCCTTTTTTCAGAGCAATAGCAGCACCTACAGTGTAAGCCCAACAGGCGTTGTCGAAAGCGATCGGCTGAACTTTGCGGACGACATCGTAAGGAGCGATACCGTACTCATCGCATATAGACTTAGCTTCTTCAATGCCGGAGATGCCGTACTCGGCAAGCACAGCGTTGATTTTATCAATACGGCGTTCGTAACTTTCAAATAATGACATTGCGCTATCTCCCTATTCCTGACGAGGATCGACGAATTTGACACCGTCGGCAAAGCGGCCGTAAGTGCCTGTGGCATCCTTCATGGCCTGGGCGGGTTCAGTACCCTTCTTGATAGCGGCCATCATCTTGCCGATATTAACAAACTCATAACCAATAATGAGGTTGTCGTTATCCAGAGCAATACGGGTAACATAACCTTCAGCCATCTCTAAGTAGCGGGCGCCTTTAGCTTTAGTGCCGTACATGGTACCAAGCTGACTGCGTAAGGCTTTGCCCAAATCTTCCAGGCCGGCGCCGATGGGAAGACCATCTTCAGAGAAAGCGGTCTGAGTGCGTCCGTAGACGATCTGGAGGAAAAGTTCACGCATAGCTACGTTAATAGCGTCGCATACTAAGTCGGTGTTGAGAGCTTCTAATATAGTTTTGCCAGGTAAAATCTCGGCAGCCATAGCGGCGGAGTGAGTCATGCCGCTGCAGCCTACGGTTTCAACTAAAGCTTCTTCAATAATGCCATTTTTGACATTAAGGGTGAGTTTGCAGGCGCCCTGTTGGGGAGCGCAGCGGCCTACACCATGAGTCAAGCCGCTTATTTCGCTTATCTCTTTAACCTGAACCCATTTGCCCTCTTCGGGAATGGGAGCGGGACCGTGATATGCGCCTTTAGCAATCGGACACATGTGAGACACTTCTGCTGAGTAAATCATAGAATTACTCCTTAACTGAAAGAATAGCAAATTACAGCACTACCTGCTTCTGCGAATGGAAGCCTAAGCCCTGCTCAAAACTTTGTTGCTCCTAGTTAAGCTTTTTTTTGACTAGTAAAAATCTTTAGTGAAAAATTTTATTATGTGACTGAACTTAGTTTAACGGATGTTTTTTTTCTGAAACAGTATGCGCTTGAGAATAGAGGGCTCATTAAATTTTAGCTATACATTTTTTTATTATTGTCAGCTTTTTTTTATTAATAATTATATATATTTTTTTTAATAAAACAAAATAATTTATTATTGACTGATTATTTAATTACTATTATATTTACTCTGTATCTTTGGGTTATTGACTGATCATTCAATTGATACGTTTCCCTTTATGCGGAACCGCTCCGCGTTTTATGTATATTTCTATTTATATCTTCAGCTAGGAGAGATATTTTTTGCTATTATCTACGGCAAAAATAAAAAAAACAGATGAATAACAAATACTCTAATCTGCATATTCCTATCGGTATGATTTTGGTAGCAGCTACTCTGTTAAGCGGAAGTGTGGGCTGCAGCCATAACAGTTCCAGCGAAGAGAAACAAGATGTTGCTGCCAGCGAAGTTAAATCGAGCAATGTAGAGTTAGCTGCATCTAAACTAGGCAGTATTATAGAAGAAACTACTATCACTGGTCATCTCAATGCTATAAACAAAGCTGATATTGTCAGCCGCGTAGCTGGTAGAGTTGTTGGTATTTATGCTCGTGAAGGCGATTTTGTACGCAAAGGGCAAATTCTAGTCCAACTTGATGATACAGTGCAAAAAAATAATGTCAGTTCTGCTAGGGCCAGTTTAGCTCAAGCTGAAGCTGGACTTAACCAAGCCTTAGCTAACTATAATGCCTCTAAAACTAAGGTAGGTCAGGCTAAAGAAAATATGGGCATGACTGATGTTTCTTCCGCGTTGGAGGTACAAAAAGCTCGTCAAGGCGTTATCCAGGCTCAGACGTCTCTGGCCAGTGCCCAAGCTGATTATGACGATGCTTTGTTAAATATGCATCGTCAGCAAGATTTGTATGCTAAAGATGCCGTTTCCAGTTATGCTAGAGAGCAGGCTGAACTTCGCGAGCGAACTTCTTTCCAAAGCCTTACGGCAGCCAAAAGCGCTTTAAATGCAGCTAATGAGAGTTTGCGCATTGCTAAAACTGCTCAGCGTCAGGTAAATATTCTTCATGCCGACGTAAAAACTAGTCGTGACGCCGTTGACCAGGCTGCTGCTTCTGTAGAACAAGCTAAAGCCAATGTTCAAGCTGCTAAAGCTGCCTACGATTCGGCTCTAACTGACTTACATGATATGGCTATAAAATCTCCTATCGACGGTGTTGTCACCGCTAGAAATATAGAGGTAGGAGCCTTCGCTTCTGATGGCAGCGGGGCCGTTTTCAGCGTAGTAGATAACAGTAAGTTAGAGATGATTAGCTCTCTAGATGAAAAGTTTGCTCCCTTCGTAAAAAAAGGCAGCAGTTTAAATTTAAAGACTTCAATAATTAATAATGTTCCTGCTGTCGTAGTCGATGTAGTACCAGCTTCCGATCCTACTAGCCATACAATTAAAGTGCGTCTCAATATTGAAAATGACACTAATGAACTTTTAGATGGTACTTACGCCGAAGCTTCCATGCCTGTTCAGGAACTTAAAGGAATTATTGTTCCTCGTACAGCTGTAAACATGGCTGTAGGTTCTGTATTTGTTATGGAATTTGAAGGAGATGGAGATACGGGCACAGCCAAAAAAATTCCCGTTACTATGGTTTACAGCAACGGCAAAGAGGCTTTGGTCAGTGGTATAGAGGCTAATAGAAGGTTCGTGACCTCTGGCGCTTTAGATATTCTTGACGGCCAGCCCCTTAAGCTCTCCGCTTCTAATGGAGATGAGCAGCAGTGAGTATTTGGGATTTTTGTATTAAAAGGCCAGTCTTCACGACTGTGCTAGTTTTGTCACTGATTATGGTCGGTATTATGGGATATACCCGAATGGGTGTAGACCTAATGCCTGACTTTGATATTCCAGTTGTTAACGTTACAACTACCTATGTGGGTGCCGATCCAGAAGTTATTGACCAAGACGTTACCAACATCATTGAGGAACAAGTTGGTACTATTGAGGGTATTAAGAGTATTAAAAGTGTCTCTTATGAAGGCTACTCTTCAATAGTTATTGAGTTCGAGTTAGATCGTGATATCGATGTAGCTACCCAAGAAGTTCGAGACAAAGTATCTAAAGCTGAGCAGGACTTGCCTACAGCTATCGATCCTCCTTTGGTACAAAAAATCGACCCGGACTCTTCTCCTATACTTTATTTGAGCTTATCCGGAGATATTCCTTATCAGCGTCTCTCTCAGCTGGCTGACGATGTTCTTCAGGATCAAATTCAAAATATCAGCGGTGTAGGAAGTGTAGATCTGTACGGTTTCCGCGAACGCAATGTGCGTATTTGGCTTGATGCGGCCAAAATGGAAAAATACAGTATCTCTCCTGCTGAAGTGCTTTCGGCTTTAGGCGCTTGGCATGTGGAACTGCCCGGTGGCCGTTTAGAAACAGATAAGCGCGAATCTACCATAAAAATGCAAGGCGAATATACAGACATTGAAGAGCTGAAAACCATGACCTTGTCATGGCGCAACGGCTCTCCTGTCCGCCTTAAAGATGTTGCCAGAGTAGAGGATGGCGAAGAAGACATCCGCAATTACTCCCGTGAAAATGGTAAACCTTGCGTTACTCTAGCTGTTATTAAGCAAACAGGTTCTAACACTGTAGGTATTGCTCAGGCTGTGCGCAACATGCTTCCCGAATTGCGCAAATTGCTGCCTCCTAGTGTAACTTTAGATGTCGCTTACGATACTTCTACCTTTATCAAAGATGCTGTGCAAGGTGTAGGCGATGACTTACTGTTGGGCGGTTTCTTCACGGCTATAGTTATTTATCTCTTCCTGCGCCATGTCAAGATGACTATCATCAGCTTGATTTCGATTCCGACTTCATTGCTGGGCGCCTTCGGTTTCATGTACTTCATGGATTTTACTATCAACCAGATTACCATGTTGGCTATGTCTTTGGCTGTAGGTCTGGTGATTGACGATACCATCGTAGTTCTGGAAAATATTTTCCGTATGATGGAAGAAGGCTCGGAGGATGGTGCCGCTGCTGCCAGTAAAGGTACTAGAGAGGTCGCTTTTGCTGTTTTAGCAGCTACTATGACTATCGCCGCTATCTTCTTGCCCGTAGCTTTTATGGGCGGTATTATCGGGCGTGTATTCTATCAGTTCGGTATAAGCGTGGGTATAGCTATCACTCTTTCTTACTGCGTTTCAATCACGCTTACTCCGATGCTATGTGGTCGCTGGTTAAAGCCGGAAAAACATGACAACGTATTTACCAACGCTGTAGGAGCTTTCCTCAGTTGGATGGACCGGACTTACCGCTCTTGCCTAACGGTAGTTCTTAGCAATCGTTTTACTAGAGTTGTAACTATCTTAGTCGCTTTAGGATGCTTTGCCTTTGGTTTATTCCTCTCTCGTTTTGTTGGAGAAGAATTCGCACCAAATGCTGATCGTGGATCTTTTATTGTTAAAATAAAAACACCTATTGGTACATCTCTGGCTCTCACCGATGAACGCTGCCAAGCTTTAACTAAAGTTATCAAGACATATCCTGAGGTAACTAAAACGATGGAAATGATCGGCGATACTCGTACCGGTCAGGTCAATGAGGCGCAGATTATCGTCGAACTTAAACCTCGTCGTGAACGCCAGAAAACGCAGCAGCAGATTATGGATGAAATGCGTGTTGAGTTCGAAAAAATGGCCGGTGTTACTGCCATTCCTTCGCATATCCCGACTATGGGTGGCGGCAGTACTCAGTACGATTTGCAGTACGCTTTGCAGGGTGCCAACCTTGATACTTTGGAGGAAATTACTGGTAAAATTACCCGACTGCTCCAAACTAATAAGGGCATCTGCGATATCGATGACGACTTAGAGTTAATTCAACCTCAAATTTCAGTTTATCCTAAACGTGACAGTGCTGCTGATGTAGGTTTAACGACCAATGATATTACTACTGCATTGCAGACTATGATGGCCGGCTTCGATGCTGCTAAATTTAAAATTGGCAGTAAACGCTACGATATACGTGTTAAGGCAGAAGATAACTTCCGCGAAGACGTCGAGTCTGTGCGTAAGATTTTACTGCGCACTCCTTCCGGCAAAAATGTTTATATGCGCAGTGTTGCTGATGTGGTAGAAGGTCTTGGACCTAACTGCATTAGCCGTTACGATCGTATGCGTTCAGTAACCATTACGGCTAACGCTGTCTCAGGCGTATTGACTAGTGGTCAAGCTGCTGACTGGTTCGAAAGTGAAGTAGGTAAACTGCTGGAAAGTTACCCCGGTTATAAAATTACGGCTGGCGGTATGACCAAAAACCAGAGAGAGTCTATGCAGTACATGATGTTCGCTCTGATGAGTTCTATTGTTATTGTGTACTTGGTTTTGGCTGCTCAGTTCGAGTCTTTCATTCACCCCTTCACTATCATGATGACTTTGCCGTTGGCTTTGTTCGGAGTTTTCGCGGCTCTCTTTATATGTCACGAAAACCTGAGTATTTTTGCTCTAATCGGTATTATCATGTTGGTGGGTATCGTAACCAGAAATGGTATTTTGTTGGTAGAATTCGCAAACCAGCTGCGTGAAGAGGAAGGCCTAGATCCGCACTATGCTATGCTGAAAGCTGGTCCTTTGCGTTTGCGCCCGATTTTAATGACAGCCGTTTCCTCTATGATTGGTGTACTGCCGGTAGCTTTAGGCCTTTCAGAAGGCGGCGAAATGCGTTCTGCTATGGGCGTAGCCGTTATTGGTGGTTTGATAACTTCTACTTTCCTTACTTTGTTTGTAGTACCGACTGCCTATATTACCTTCGATGGCACTTTAGCCAGAATTACCGCAATTATGCGCCGTTTAGGATTTAAATTTGCCGAAGTTAGTGATAACGCTTCCAACACCGCTTCTTCTGTTACAAGCGGAAGTAAATCTGGGATCAGTTTGAGCAAACCGGAACTTCCTAAGTCAGGCAAGAGCAGTGAGGATATTCGTCGCGGCAAAGTGATTGATGACTCTGACGATAAGGAGGTACGCTAAGATGAATGTCACTATAAATACCGGTCGGTTTGGCCAGTGGCGCATGTCAGCTATCGTCTTGTCATTAGGTCTAGTTTTAGCCGGAGGTAATCAAAATGCTTGGTCTGCTCCCGACGCAAATGGGGAAGCTGTATCGGGGAAACAAACTGTTACCGTATCTGCAGTTAGAGGCAACTCTTCAGTAGTTTCCGCAGAGTCTCAAGCTGAAGTCAGAGCCAATCGGGCTGTTCCTAACGAAGCGCTACCCAAGCTTCCGTCTTCAGCCGCTCCGGCTCATAAAATGTATAATCCTCAGCCTGTGCCGCAGCCTTCTGAAGCTGCGGCTGCTCCTGACAGCACTCCGGCTGATACTATGCTGCCAGATGATTTAGGCGAGATTCCCAACGCTCCTAAGTATTCTATGCGGGATGCTATGCGTATGGCTATGAAGAATTCACCTGCGCTCAATTCTGCTAGAGCTGCCTATGAGCAGGCTAAAGGCAGTACGGAGGAAGCTTATACCGCAGGTAATCCTACTGTCGATTTTAACCTTCAGTATACTCTGACCGTACCTGAACTGTCGGCGGATATGGGCGGCCAAAAATTAGTTACTAATTATCAGCACAACTATAAAGCCCAACTAGCTATTAATCAGGTTATTTCAACTTTTGGCCGTTTGCATTACTCTGTGTTGGCAGCGCAAATGGAAGAGTACTGTAACTTGGAAAATTACCGTCAAGCTTTAGAAGCGCAGCTAGCTCTTACGGCCAACAAGTACTTGGAAGTATTGCTGGCTCAAGAAAGTGTAGTTATTGCTTCTCAGCAGCTGGAAGCTCAGCTTTCCTCCCTGCGTCAGGCTGAAGCTCTTTACAAAGGGGGCACGGTAGCCAAATTTGACGTTTTAAGTGTCCGCTCTGCTGCAACCTCTGCAGAGTTGGCCTTAATTGAAGCGAAGAATGTACTGCGTTTAGCCAAGGCTTCCCTTTGCAGTGATATGGGACTGCCTATCGGGACTGAATTTAACGTTGTGCCGTTTGATTGGCAGAAAATCCCCGATAATGTTGTATCCGGCTATAGTTTGGAAGAGTCGGTAATGGGAGCTTTAGAGCGCCGTCCGGAAGTTAAGGCTGCTAAGTGGGCCAAGGAGGCTGCTGAAGCTCGTTTAGAGCTTTCCTTAAACAGTCGTAATCCTGTTCTGTCTCTGCAGAGTAGCCTTGCCAATACTCACTCTACATCAATGTCTAAAGATACTATGTGGGTGACTGGGGTGGTTCTGTCCGTTCCAGTTTACGATGGCGGAGTTGAACACGCGCAAAGTAAGCAACTTAAAGCTGCTGTAGATCAGCTTGATGCCAGTTTAGAAACTGTGCGTCGCGGTGTTCGTCTCGATGTAGAGCAGTGTTACTATAATCTGAATAGCCGTTGGGAGCGCATTGTCCAAGCTCGCGTTGGTTTAGAACAGGCTGCTGAAGCTTACCGTGTAGCTGAAGTGCGTTATGCTGCGGGGCTGTCTACTCCGACTGAACTTTTAGATAGTCAGTCTTCTTTAGTCTCTGCCAAGCGCAACTTAGCAACCGCTAAGTACAGCTACTTAGGAGCCAATGTAGATTGGATGCTGGCTACTTCCGGAGCTTATCCCTTTGAGGTAGATGGTCCTTTGGATGAGACCGATCTTAAGGCTGATTTAGATGCTTGGTATGTTTCTGCCGATAGACTGCGTACTCCAGTGTCTAAGCTTATTAATCCAGTGAAGGATGACAATATTCCTAGTGCATTTAAAGAGATTCCTGTCGTTGAGCCTTCACTTAAAAAGCTTAGCGATCAAATTAAGTCTCAGTCTATCAATGATACTTCTGCAGGTCAGGTTGTAGATAGGAAATCTGACAATCTTGAAAAGTGAGCTGAGGTGTACTATGGCAACTGATGAAAATACAGAGCGTTATCACAGGCGTCGGGAACAGCTGCTCGACATTGCTACTAATTTATTCGCTAAGTATGGTATAGACGGTACTACTACCAAAGATATTGCTGAAGCTGCCAACGTCTCTCCTGGTCTACTTTATCACTATTATAGTTCTAAAGAAGATCTGCTGGTCAGCGTTATCCGCCGTTTTCGTGAGGAAAGGTGTATGCGCAGGGATACTGAAGAGCTGAAAGCCTGCTGTGAATTGCCCTTAGATGAAGGTTTGAAGCTTATTGTGACTGGAATGAAGGAGTATGTCAGCAAAAATCGCGATCTAATTTGGATTATTCTGAGATCGGCTGCTACCTTCCCTTCAGTTCATAATCTTCTTGAAGAGTTTGACCAATCGGACTACAGTGGTCTGATCTCTTTTTTAGAAAAAAAGATCAAAGCTGGTGAAATCAAGAATATTGATCCCTTTATGGTCACTAAAGCTTTGCGCCACATTGTAGTTATGTCTAATTATTATACGAGTGAATTAGATGTTGATAAGTTAGTTGATATTTTCTTAGATGGTGTTAGAGCTTAACTTTGGTTCCCTTGACTAATTAAAAAGTAGGCTTCTCCGTATTGTTGCGGAGAAGCCTACTTTTTTTTGCTTCAGAAGACTTCGCTCCAAGTAAGCTGGCGTCTAATTTTTGAGAAATGGTTTGCAAAGTCGAAGAGATTTCATTAATGTCAGAGTTCGCAAGAGCTACTGTCAAAGTCAATAAGTAAGCGGCCATATTATTACATATATTCTCTTTATTTTCCGGCATAGGCAAATCGCCATCGTTTGTTTATAAGCAAATGGGGTACTTCGTTAATTAGGTAAATGTGGGCGGAGTGTTCTACTGTTTTAGCAATTTTTATCTGTTGGTCTTTGCTCAATTTTTTATAATCATATGGCAACATTATTCAGGTAAGAGCCTGTCTTCTTGGGGATATTTGTTTTGTTTTTCACAAAATAGCTGGCAACAATTTTTAGTCTGCAAAGGAAGAAGAGTACTATTAGGGAACTTCCCAAATGATAGAGTTACAATTCAAGCGGAGTTGGATAGAACTTGAATGTAAAAACGGGTAATAAGGAAAAAAACGGAACTGAAGATCCCGTAGAGGTAAAAGCAGAAAGTGGCAAAGTCGGTTTGCCAAGTTTGCTTAGCAGCGCCAACAACAGTGTTTCTCCTTGGTTGGCGGTGAGTTTTTCTCTGTTTATTTATCCTGGAGCTGGCCAAATTATGAATCGCCGTCCTGGAAAGGCGGTAGTTTTTGGCCTAATTTTTACTGTTTTAGCTGGTTTAGCTTGTTACTATTTGGTTAATGGAACGCTAGATTTTTTGGTACCGGAGCTGCGTTCTGGCGCCGAACAGCGTATGCAGACCTCGGCTTTATGGGGGCTTAACGCCACATTCAGTGCAGCTGTGTCTTGGGGAGCACTCTCTTTGGCCATCTATTTATGGTCTGCTCTTGACGCTATGCTCGATAGCAGACGTTTAAGAGAAAAAAAGTATGAGTCAAATTCAGCTAAGTCTGAAGATTAAAATTAAATAATTTTTGAAGAAAAACTATTTTTTACTTTCTTATTTTATTACTCTGCGGTGGGACAGTTTAGTCTGTCTCTGACGCAGATTTTTTTTGCCAAATTTGTTAAGCAAGATAAACTTGGAGAAGAGTATGAGCACATCAGATTCAGATAATACTATATATGACAGCCTATCTTTTAGAGCTGAAATGGAAAAAATGCACAATCCCTTGCAAGCAGAACAGCTGCAGCGATTTTTTAAAACTGGTGTCGGACAGTATGGTTGGGGAGATATATTTTGGGGAATTAGAGTGCCAGAGATCAGAGCTTTGGTTAAGAAAAGTTGCCTTTCTCCGGTCGACAGCACTTATTTAGTAAAAGATAAAATCCATGAGGTGAGGTTAGCTGGTCTCCTCTTATGGCAAAAAAGTTTTGTTAAAGCTGGTAAAACTTCTTCATTAAGTTTGGAAATTCAGCAAGAGATCATCGATTTATATTTGAAGCACACTAAATACATAAATAATTGGGATTTAGTTGATCTTTCCGCCTCTATTTTAGGTACTTGGCTTTTAGATAAAGATCGTCACTTGTTGTATCAGTTGTCTGCTTCTGAAAATATGTGGGAACAGCGTATAGCAGTGGTTGCTTCCCATGTTTTTATAAAAAACGGACAATTTGAAGATACTCTAAGTTTGTGTCGTTTGTATTTTCACAGCCGCTTCGATTTAATACATAAAGCTTGCGGTTGGATGTTAAGAGAAATTGGCAAACGCGATCAGGCTGTTTTAGAAGCCTTTCTCCAAGAGCACAGACTAGATTTACCTAGAACAGCTTTGCGTTATGCTGTTGAGCGCTTAGACAGGGATAAGCGCGCTTATTTTATGAGAAAATAATTAACATAAATATTTTTTTTGATCTTATCTAAATTTACTGTTGCAGCAAAATGGCCATAATAACGAGCTATAGCACTTTTAATGCGCACATCTTGTATATTTAGATTGTTAAAGACAAAAAGTAGTTTTATTCTTATAATAAATTAGAAGTTGTTATTATAGAGCTGAGTTTGTTACGGCTTAATTTGTAAGATAGGGAAGTCAATATATGACAAACACAGATAGTTGTAGAAAAGGGGCTTTAGTTCTGCCACATAATGATTGGGAACAATACGAAAAATATTATTCTGAATCAGAGCTTTTCATGCTGCTTAAGCGTTTAGCTGAGGCTTCAGGTGCCAAAATAAGTATTTTAGTTTTGTGGAATGGTACTGATGAGTCTGCTAAATTTCATTCCTACAGTTACGGGTTGGAAAATTATCCTAGTGAGCGTTTCAGCACTTTGCTTACTCAAGCTGCTCAGAAGGTTCAGCGTTCTCCTTGGGATAGTTTCAGAGGAGAACACTTGCAGCGGAATCGGCGCTTGCAGCACAGTTTAGAAGTAGAAGCCTCCCGTTTAGGTATGGGCCGCTCTTATGCTCTGATCATGCCCGTCATGTTGGGAGGTGAGGCTGTTGGACTTTTTGGGCTTATCCACTCTCAAGATTTGCCCGCCTTTATGCATCGTTACCCCCAAATGTACAATTTAGTTCTCGATCGCTTAGAAGTGAGTGTGCGCCACGCTAATTTACTTTACAGTTTAATGCGTGAGCGCAGCTGGTTCGATACCATGTTAAATAATTCAAAAGATGGAGTGGCTATAGTAGACCGGGAGAGTAAAATCATCGGTATAAATCCCGCCTTAGAAGAACTGAGCGATTGGGAAGTTGGGGAAGCTGTAGGGCAGCCTGTCTGCAAAATTCTACCTATAAGCTCACTTGGTGCCAGTAACGGCAGTTTTACTTCCAATAAAGGAGGCTCTAGTTTAGCCCTTTACAATCAGCCTAGTCCTATTCATTTAGCTATTAGTGCTGAGCCTGTTGAAGCTGTGCTTACCGACCGCAGTGGACAAAAAATTGACGTAGAAGTTATAGGTTTAACGGTGCGTGATGCTGCCGGCATTCCCAATGGTTGGGTTATGACTCTGCGAGACATTCGCAAGCGCAAAGAGACAGAGCGCTTGGGAAAGGTTTTTCTTTCTGCCATGTCTCATGAACTGCAGACGCCTATTGCCGTTATAAAAGGATTCGCTGGTCTGATGAGTGATCCCGAAATAACTATGGACCAGGATACTATTCGTGAAAAGTCTAAAGTTATTTTGGAAGAAAGCGAACGCCTGCAGAAAATGGTTCGGCAAATGCTGGAAGCGGCTTCTATTCAGGCCGGGGGCATAAGTTTAAATTGTGATATGGTCGATTTAGAGGGAATCGTTGATCGCACATTACGTCGCCTCAGTGCTATAGCTGATGCCAAGAATATCAAATTGAGCAAAAAAATTATCGGCTCTATTCCTGCTGTTTGGGGAGATATTTCCCGCTTAGAACAAGTTATGACTAATTTGGTAGAAAATGCCGTAAAATACAGTACTCAGGGGGAAGTTATTGTAGAGTTGAAAGAGCAGCCCTTGGGGGTAAAGGTTTCGGTTATTGATGAGGGTCCAGGTGTTAGTGATGAAGAGGCCAGGAATATTTTTGGTCTGTTTGAGCGCGGGCAGGAAATGAAGAAAAAAGTACGCGGTAGCGGATTAGGATTATTTATATCTAAGGCTATAATCGATGCTCACGGTGGTAATATTGGGGTAACCCATGGAGTTGGCGGCGGATCTTGCTTTTATTTCAGTATACCTTGCAGGGAGGGTAAAAAATTATGATAACTTCAGTGCCATCATATAAAGGGAGGCGTATAGTTGCCGTTGAGGATGATCCTCATGTTTTAGATTTAATTAGGACTACTTTGGAAAGTGCTGGTTTTGTAGTTTCCGGGGCTACTACTGGAATGGAGGGGACCAGGCGCATTCGAGACGAACTTCCCGATTTAGTGCTTCTTGATGTCAACCTTCCCGACATGTCAGGTTTTGATGTTTTGGAAGATGTGCGCCGTTCGTTAGGTATACCTTGTATCATGCTGACTGTTCAAGATAACGAAGATGCCAGAGTGCGCGGATTGGAGTTAGGAGCCGACGATTACATTGGTAAACCTTTTGGCCACCGAGAGCTAGTCAGCCGCATTAAGGCTGTACTGCGCCGTCTTGATACTCCGGCCCCTTTGGCCCGAAATAGAGTTGCTATCGATTCTAGATTAACGGTCGATTTTGATCGCCGTTTAGCTGAGGTAGATGGTCAGGAGATTCACCTGCGTCCTACTGAATACAAGCTGCTGCATCATTTTGTTAATCATCCCGGCAAGCTGCTCAGCCATGAAAATTTGCTTTCTAGAGTTTGGGGGCCGGAGTATAGAGATGATACTCAGCTTTTGCGCCTGTATGTCAATTATTTGCGTAAAAAAATCGAAATAGATCCTGCTAACCCCCGCTATATTTTTAATGAACGTGGGTTAGGATATCGCTTTTGTGAATACGAAAAAAACGATAAGGAAAACAGAAGCTAATTTTATAAATTAGTCACAGTTTTTCGTGTTGACTTCTTACTTGACAAATGCTAAAATTTCGTAGCTTTTCTGGGAGAATATCCAGAGCAATATAGTTTTTAGTTATTTACCGACTGTGAAAGAGCCTGCTCTCTTTGTTTTGGGTGCTTTAGCAAGAGAGGCACAATTTTATCTGGAGCAGGCAAGGTCGGCAAAAGTTTGAGGAGTAATTTATGCCCACTATTAATCAGTTGGTGCGTTACGGTCGTAGAAAGCCTGTTTATAAGAGCAAGGCCCCCGCATTGCACTTCTCCAACAACTCTCTGCTTATGAAGAGAATTGATACTGGAGGAAACCCGCAGAAGCAGGGTGTATGCACTCAGGTCAAAACCGTTACACCTAAGAAACCTAACTCCGCTATGCGTAAAGTCGCTCGTGTGCGTCTTACCAACGGTATTGAAGTGACCGCTTATATTCCCGGTATTGGTCACAATCTCCAGGAACACTCCGTAGTCCTCATTAGAGGCGGACGTGTAAAGGACCTCCCTGGTGTACGTTATCATATCGTTCGTGGTACTTTGGATGCCGGCGGTGTAGCTAATCGTCGTCAGGGACGTTCCAAGTATGGCGCTAAGCGTCCTAAGGACGCCAAGAAGAAGTAGTCTCTCTGCCCGTAAGCGGCTCTGAACTCTTTTTTGTGCATATCCTCTGTAAGAGGACTTGCAGCTCTTGCAGTTTTAATAATAAAGCTTAAAATTTTTGTCCTGCAGTCCAGCTTGATCTAGGGGTTAGGCGGATTGCAGTAGACGGAGGAGACAGATCAATGTCTAGAAATCGCCGCGCACCTAAGAGGATTACTATTCCTGATCCGGTGTACCATGATGAAAGATTAACTAAGTTCATCAACCGCGTTATGCAGCGTGGTAAGAAGAGCGTCGCTGAGAAGATTGTTTACGGTGCTTTAGAAATCGTCGCTCAGAAAACTGGCAAAGATGCTATGAGCGTTTTTGCTGAGGCTATGGAAAATGCTATGCCCACCGTAGAGGTTCGTCCTCGTCGTGTAGGTGGCGCCACTTATCAGGTTCCTGTAGAAGTTCGTGAAGAGCGCCGCACCAGTTTAGGTATGCGTTGGATTCTCGCTAGTGCTAGAACTAGAGCCGGACATACCATGCGCGAGAGATTGGCCGATGAACTCATCGACACTTCCAAAGGCATCGGTAAGGCCGTTAAGAAGAAGGAAGAGACTCATCGTATGGCTGAAGCTAACAAGGCTTTCGCTCACTATCGCTGGTAATTCTTCTCGGTAATTTTATTTTTGCTGAATAGGGGCGGAACTTGCCGTTTTTATTGCGGAAAGTTCCGCCTTACTAGGTTTTTATTGGACACATTTTGCTTGCTTTAAGGCAGCTTGCAGCATAAGCTTATTTTGTTTTGCTTCGCTTGAGTTAAAAAAAGACTGAACCTCTTCCACCAATCTCTTTTACATGTTTAACCCTGTTTGGTAACATAAATTTATTAGAGCTCAGTTCGTTTTTTTTCTATTTTTTGAGAGCTGTATCCATTAAAAATTCCGGAATGAATCTTGAACTGCAATTTTAAAGAATTGTTCTGCAGCGCTTTGAGTTTGCCATAGGCAGGGAGTGCTTCTCTAGAAATTTGTTTACAAATTTGTATATGATGCTTGTTGTAACGGGGAAGCTCTTATCCTTTGCTGCAGGAAGAATATTGTAAAAGATTTGCGCTTGTACCGATAAAGACTGGTATGGCGCTTTTTTTGAGATTGCTGCATGAATCGTGCAGATTGTCTATTGTTCAGCTGATAATACCGAAAATTGGTTGCTGCTGTTATATATGTTTTTTTTGACTAATTAATAAGCAGTTTATTGTCCAATATGCGGTGGCTGCAGTTTTAACAATTGATTGAAACGATCTGTATAATTAGATCAGTTTAATATGCTAGAGGCGGAAGGGGGGGAGACGGCTGAATAAAAAAGTCGGATTTTTAAGTTATTTTATGCTGAAAAGAATTGGGGCTGCCAACATTTATGAGCCAAAGTAACAATACAAGCTCATTAGAAAAAACAGATCTCGCTAATGAGATAGTCAGGAATACGTGTGTGACTACTAAAGAAGATATAGATCTAGCAAAAGTGCGCAATATAGGTATCGCTGCGCACATCGATGCCGGTAAAACTACTACTACGGAAAGAATTCTTTTCTATACCGGTAGAACCCATAGAATTGGAGATGTCGACGCCGGATCAGCCACTATGGACTGGATGATTCAGGAAAAAGAACGAGGCATTACTATTACTTCTGCTGTTACTACTGCCAGGTGGCGCGAACACATAATCAATGTTATTGATACTCCCGGACACGTTGATTTTACGGTAGAAGTTGAACGCTCTCTGCGTGTACTCGATGGTATGGTGGCTGTTTTTTGCGCTGTAGGCGGAGTACAGCCTCAGTCGGAGACGGTCTGGCGTCAGGCTGATCGCTATAAAGTTCCTCGTATAGCTTACGTTAATAAGATGGATCGTACAGGAGCTAATTTCTTAAATGTAGTTGAGAAAATGGCCGAACGTTTCGGGGCGAATGCTGTTCCTTGTCAGCTTCCTATTGGCGCCGAAGCCGATTTCGTGGGTATGATCGATCTTGTTACTATGAAAGCTCGTGTTTATCTCGATGAGCTAGGGCAGCAATTTGAAGATCGTGAAATTCCTGCCGACATGCTGGAACAGGCTCAGGAGTACCGTGAAAAAATGGTCGCTGAAGCTGCTGAAGGCGAAGATGAGCTCACTGAAAAGTTCCTCTTAGGTGAAGCTCTTACTGAAGAGGAAATTCGCCGCGGTTTAAGGGTGCGTTGCATTAAAAATGAAATAGTGCCTGTGTTTTGCGGTTCTTCCTTTAAAAACAAGGGAGTGCAATTCCTTTTAGACGCTATTGTAGATTATTTGCCCTCTCCTTTAGAAATCCCCGAAATTCAAGCTCACAGTGCTGTAGATGATGAGGTCGTTGTGCGCAAAGGCTTGGTAGAGGAGCCTTTAGCGGCTTTGGTATTTAAGATTGCCACAGATCCTTTTGTCGGTAAATTAGCCTTTGTGCGCGTCTATTCTGGAGTACTTAGCGTAGGTAGTGCTGTACTTAATTCTATAAAAGGCAAAAGGGAGCGCATCGGCCGTTTGGTGCGCATGCATGCTGATCATAGAGAAGATGTTATGGAACTTCACGCTGGTGAATTAGGCGGGGTTTTAGGACTAAAAATTTCCACCACTGGAGATACTCTTTGCGATGAAAAGACTCCCATCAAACTGGAGAACATTACTTTCCCTGATCCCGTGATTTCAGTCGCTATTGAACCTAAATCTAAGGCAGATCAAGATCGCATGGGAGTCGCTTTGAGTAAGCTGGCCGATGAAGATCCTACGTTTAGAACTAGCACTAATCCTGATACCGGACAAACTATGATCGCTGGTATGGGCGAACTTCATTTAGACATTATTGTGGATAGATTGCTTCGTGAATTCCAGGTTGATGCAAATGTAGGGCGTCCTCAAGTCGCTTATAAAGAGGCTGTGCGCAAGACGGTTAAAGCTGAGGGGCGTTTTGTGCGTCAAACAGGCGGACGTGGTCAGTTTGGTCATGTTTGGCTGGAGGTCTCGCCTTTAGAGCCTGGCAGCGGATTCCAATTTGAAAGTAAAGTTGTGGGCGGTACGGTTCCCAAAGAATATTTTAAGGCGGTTGAACAAGGCTGCCGAGAAGCTGCTCAGTGCGGAGTTTTAGCCGGTTTTCCTGTCGTAGATGTAAAAGTTGTACTGTTTGACGGCTCTTACCATGAAGTAGACTCTTCAGAAATGGCTTTCAAAGTTGCCGGTTCAATGGCTTTTCGGGAAGCGTTGAGCCAGAATGATTGCTATATAAAAGAGCCTATCATGAAGGTTGAAATAGAAGTTCCCGATAGCTATTTGGGCGATGTTATCGGTGATATAAACGGGCGTCGCGGTAAAATTGAGAGCTTGGACGTAGATAGCAACAATATTCAAATTATTAAGGCTCAAGCTCCTTTAGCTGAAATGTTTGGTTATACTACCTCTTTGCGTAATATTTCTCAGGGGCGCGGAACTGCTTCCATGGAATTCGGTTTCTATGCTGAAGTGCCCAAGAATATCCAAGATCAGATAATTAATCGCATTACTGGTCGCTTCTAGTTTATTTAATTTAAAAGCGCAGAAAGTGAAACTTTAGAGTCTCTTTCTGCGCTTTTTTTTGTTTGTGTGTACTAATAAATTCATTTTTCGTTTTTTTTTATTTCATACTGGCAGGAATGAGATAGAAAAACGAAAATAAAAGAGCCCAAATCATTTAGAAGCACTTTACAAGACGGGTTGTTTGGAGTAGAATCCCACGCAGGGTGTATTCTTTTTTATGGGCTCCTGCACATTCTTTTCTTTGTTAGCTCAGGGCCCAGAACAGTAGGCTCCTTGAAGGGCCAGTCTTATAGAGATTTTTAAACTACTAAAGAGTAAAATTCCGAGAGGGCCAGTCTGCTTTCTCGGACTGGAGGAATAATAATGGGTAAAGAGCATTTTGTTCGTAGTAAGCCTCACGTAAACGTAGGTACTATCGGACACGTAGACCACGGTAAAACCACTCTCACCGCCGCTATCTTAACAGTCCTCGCTAAGGCTGGACAGGCTGAGTTTAAGCCGGTTGACGAAATTGACGGCGCTCCTGAAGAGAAGGCTCGTGGTATCACGATTGCTATCTGCCACGTGGAGTACGAGACTGAAAAGCGTCACTACGCTCACGTAGACTGCCCCGGACACGCTGACTACATTAAGAATATGATCACCGGTGCTGCTCAGATGGACGGTGCTATTCTGGTTGTAGCCGCCACTGATGGTCCTATGCCTCAGACCCGTGAGCACATCCTCCTCGCCCGCCAGGTGAACGTACCCGCCTTGGTCGTATTCTTAAACAAGTGCGACATGGTAGATGACCCTGAGTTGGTAGAACTTGTTGAGATGGAACTTCGTGAGCTCCTTTCCAGCTACGAGTTCGATGGCGACAACACACCCATCATTTGCGGTTCCGCTCTTAAAGCTTTAGAGTGCGGTTGCGGTAGCAGAGAGTGCAAGTGGTGCGGAGCTATCTGGAAGCTCCTCGACGCTGTAGACACTTGGATCCCTGAGCCTGAGCGCCCCGTTGATCAGCCCTTCTTGCTTCCCGTTGAAGACGTCTTCACCATCACCGGCCGCGGTACTGTTGCTACCGGTCGTGTAGAGCGTGGTAAGATTCATACCGGCGAAGAAGTTGAGATCGTCGGTATTCACGAAGAGACCCGCAAGGTCGTAGTAACCGGTGTCGAGATGTTCCACAAAATTCTCGATGAAGGTATGGCTGGTGACAACGTCGGTGTATTGCTCCGCGGCGTAGAGCGCAAAGATATCGTTCGCGGTATGGTTTTGGCTAAACCCAACTCCATTAAGCCTCACACCAAGTTTGTGGCCCGCGTTATGGTTCTTAAGAAGGAAGAGGGCGGCCGTCATAAGCCCTTCTTCGATGGCTATCGTCCTCAGTTCTATTTCCGCACGACCGACGTAACCGGTACCATTCATTTACCTGAAGGTGTAGAGATGGTAATGCCTGGTGACCATATTGATATGACCGTTGAGCTCATTCAGCACATCGCCATTGAGAAGAACCTCCGCTTCGCTATCCGTGAAGGCGGCAGAACCGTTGGCGCTGGTGTCGTAACCGAGATCATCGAGTAGGTTTTGTAAGTAGATCACTACTGAAATTTTGTCATCCGGTTCTTTGTGCTTTACTTAGGGCCGGATGATAAGTTGTGATCTGTCCATTAGGAGGAAAAATGTCCAAACAGAGGATCCGTATTCGTCTTAAAGCCTTTGACTATGCGCTTTTAGATGATTCGGCCGAAAAGATTGTGCAGATCGCCCGTCAGACTGGCGCTCACATTTCCGGTCCCGTGCCCCTTCCTACCGAGAAGAATGTATGGTGCGTAAACCGTTCTCCCTTCGTCGATAAGAAGTCCCGTGAGCACTTTGAGATCCGTACCCACAAGCGTTTAATCGATATCTATTTCGATCAGTCTCAGAAGACTATCGAGCAGCTTATGAAGGTTGATCTTCCTGCTGGCGTCGATATTGAAATTAGAGGTTAATCAGCCAGCCAAGGCAACTTCTGTTGTCTTGCAGCCGCTGGGTAAGGACTAGGTCGATTGTCCGCAAGCTGCATCCCACCTCGCTTGAAAGCGAGTAAGAAAATAGAGGAATAACAATGAAGGCCATTTTAGGCAAAAAGCTTGGTATGACTCAGGTTTACGACGAGAAAGGCGTAATTGTTCCCGTCACCGTTCTCGAGGCTGGTCCCTGCGTCGTAGTTCAAAAGCGCACCAAAGAAAATGACGGTTACGAAGCCATTCAGGTTGGTTTCGGCGAAATCCGTGACAAATTAGTAAATAAGCCCCGTGCTGGTCATTTCGCTAAGCATGGCGTAGCCAATAAGCGTTACTTAAGAGAATTCCGTTTAGATGATTCCGCTTCTTACGAGGTTGGTCAGGAAATAAAGGTTGATGTCTTCCAGGCCGGCGATAAAGTAGATGTAATGGGAACCTCTAAAGGTAAAGGTTTCCAGGGCGGTATGAAGAGACATAATTTTGGCGGCGGCGGCAATTCTCACGGTTCCATGTCTCACCGTGTGCCTGCTTCCAGCGGTGCTACTGATGCTGCTCGTGTGTTCCCTGGCACCAGAAAGCCTGGTCATATGGGTGATGTCCGCGTAACAACTCAGGGACTTACCGTTGTTCGCGTAGATTTAGAGCGCAACGTATTGTTAGTTAAAGGCTCAGTCCCCGGTCCGAACCAAGGTTTGGTCACTATTCGTACTTCTGTTAAGAAGTAAAAACAGTTTCAGGAAAGGCTCAGGAAATTACGATGCCTAAGGTATCCCTTTATAATATGAAGGGCGAGACTGTTGGGGAGCTGGAGCTCAACCAAGAAGTCTTCGCCGTGCCTTATAATGAGGCACTCATTCACCAAGTAATGGTTTCTATGCGCGCTAATCAGCGTCAGGGAAATGCTAAAACTAAAACTCGTGGAGAAGTTTCTGGTGGAGGAAGAAAACCTTTCCGTCAGAAGGGCACTGGTATGGCCCGTCAGGGTTCCAGACGTTCTCCTCTTATGCGTGGTGGTGCCATCACTTTCGGCCCCGTAGTGCGCAGCTATACTCAGTCTATTCCCCGCAAGATGCGCCGCTTAGCTTTGTGCAGCGCTCTTTCTAAGCGCGTGGACGAGTCCTTAATGACTGCTCTGGACAGTCTTAAGATGGACGAATATAAAACCAAAGCTTTCATCTCCGTTTTAGATGCTATTAAAGCTCAGCCTGCCGAAGGCCGCGTTTTGGTCGTTCTCAACGGAGCTGATAAGGTAACTTTGAAGTCTGCTGCTAATATCCCCAATGTTCGCGTGGTTGAAGCTCGCAATTTGAACTTGCTGGATGTTATCGATTATCCCAGACTCGTTGCCACTCAGTCCGCTTTGAAAGCTATCGAGGAGGGTTTGGCATAATGGCAATTCAGAAGATTCCCAGTAGCGTACATAATCTTCGCTACAGCACTCACGATGTGTTGCTTCGCCCCCTTATCACTGAAAAGAGCATGGAACAGCATGCTGATAATAAGTACACCTTCTTGGTGGATCTTAGAGCTAACAAGTTTGATATTCGCAACGCTGTTGAGTCCATGTTTAATGTGACTGTTACTAAGGTAACTACTGTTCGTGTGAGAGGCAAAGTTAAGAGACGCGGTCGCGTTTATGGTAAGCGTCCCGATTATAAGAAGGCTTATGTCTCTATAAAGGCCGGTGACAAGATTGAAGTAGCCGGTGCTCCTTTGTTCGAGAATTAGTTTTCGGCCCGATGAGATAAATAGACCAGGCTAACTAGGCCTGGTCTATTTATTTTTACTAAAATGTGAACAATAAGACAAATTTGGAGAAAATATTTAAAAGTCTGCTAATAAGTTATTGAATATCTTGAAATGTTGGCGTTTTTATGCTTAAATTGCCTGGCATGGCTATGAGGTTTCTCTCTCTATCGTTGTAATTGATGAGAGAGCGATTTTTTTTTGTTAAACCTCATTTGTGGGTGCAAACGAATTCCAAACTTTTAGGCTTTGGAATTTGGCGTATACCCACGGAAGGAGAACTTAAGTGCCAACGAGACTTTATAAACCGACTACTAACGGCCGTCGTTTTATGTCGGTGATGGACAACAGCAATTTAAGCAAATGTAAACCTGAGGAGTCTTTGCTCGTTCCTCATAAGGTAACTGCCGGCCGCAACGCTCAGGGCCGCGTTACTGCTCGTCATCGTGGCGGCGGTCACAAGCGTCAGTACCGTATCATTGACTGGCGTCGTGATAAAGATAATATCCCCGCTCGTGTTGCTACTATTGAGTACGATCCCAACCGCTCTGCACACATCGCCCTTCTTCATTATGCTGATGGTGAAAAGCGTTATATCTTGGCTGCCAATAATATGAAGGTTGGCGATAGCGTTATTTCTGGCGTAGCTCAAGATATTAAAATCGGCAATGCCATGATGCTTCAGAGCATGCCTATTGGTACTATTGTACATAATGTCGAATTGAAACCCGGCCGCGGTGCTCAGATGGCTCGCTCTGCCGGTTCTTCTGCTCAGTTGATGGCTAAAGAGGGCCGTTTCGCTCTCTTGCGTTTGCCTTCTTCTGAAGTACGCAAAGTGCCTATCACCTGCCGCGCTACTGTAGGTCAGGTAGGCAATGTCGATCACGAAAATATGATAATTGGTAAAGCCGGTCGTTCTCGCTGGATGGGCAAGAGACCCCATATCCGTGGTGTGGCTACTAACCCGTGTGACCATCCCCATGGCGGCGGTGAAGCGAGGTCTACTCCTGGCCGTCCCAGCACAACTCCTTGGGGTAAGCCTACTTACGGCTTGAAGACCCGCAGGAAACAGCCTGGCGACAAGATGATTGTGAGACGCCGCGGCTGCTAGTAAGGTCTGCAAGGTACTTGGCCCGTTTGTGAAGGCTCGTACCTTATTTATGGAGGATTCAGATGTCTCGTTCAGTGAAAAAAGGCCCGTTTGTGGCCGAACATCTTCAGAAGAAGATTGAAAAACTCAACGCCGGTAACCAGAAAAGTTTAGTAAAAACCTGGTCTCGCGCCAGCACTATTACCCCTGAAATGATTGGTCACACCATTGCTGTTCACAACGGTCGCACTCACGTTTCCGTTTACGTAGCTGAGGAAATGGTTGGTCATAAGTTGGGTGAGTTCGCTCCTACTAGATTGTTCCGCGGTCACGCCGGCGGCAAAGCTGAGAAGAAGAGCAAGGTCGCTAAGAAGTAAGTTCTGGCTTAAAGGAAAATTCTTGGAGGAATTATGGCTAATATAGGTTCAGATGCAGCCGTCAAGACCGAAGAAGTAACGGTTAGAGCAGTTGCTAAATATGTGCACATGACCCCGCGCAAGTTGCGTCTTTGCGCTCGTGCGATCTATGGCAAGTCCGCTGCGGCTGCTGCCAACATGCTCCGCTTTACTAATAAGCGCGCTGCTGGCACTATGCTTAAAGTTTTAGAGTCCGCTGTAGCTAATGCTGTGAACAATCACAAACTCGACGCTGAAAAGCTCGTTGTCTATCGCGCTTTTGTTGATGAAGGCCCTACCGGCAAAGGTTGGCTCCCTCGCTCCCGCGGCCGCGCTAGTCAGCTCCATAAGAGAACTAGTCATATTACCGTTGTTGTCAAAGAGAAGGAGAATGTGCGCTAATGGGTCAGAAAATTCATCCCAATGGTTTGCGTGTTGGCATCATCAGAGGTTGGGACTCTCGTTGGTACAGTCAGAAAGAGTACGCTAATTGGCTGCGTGAGGATATGCGCATCCGCGACTTTATTGTGAAGTTCCATAAGAACGCCGGCGTAACTAAAGTCGAGATTGAGCGCGCTAGTAAGGTTCACGTCATTGTCAATACTGCTAAGCCCGGTTTAGTGATCGGTAAGAAGGGTGCTGGTATTGATGATCTTCGCAGTCGCTTAGAGAAAATGACCTCTAAGTCTGTAAAAATTTCTATTCAGGAAATTAATCAGCACGAGCTCGAAGCTTCTTTGGTCGCTGAGAATATCGCCGATGCTTTAGTGAAGCGCGTTACTTTCCGTCGTGCTATGAAGCAGGCTGCTCAGCGCGTTATGAAAGCTGGAGCCAAGGGGATCCGCATTCAGGTTTCTGGTCGTTTAGGAGGCAGTGAAATCGCCCGCACCGAGCGTACCTTTAATGGTAAGGTGCCTCTGCACACTTTGAGAGCCGATGTGGACTATTCTATAAAAGAAGCCAATACCACTTACGGTGTGATTGGTGTTAAAGTTTGGATCTATCGTGGCGACATTTTGTCGAAGCGCTAACAAACTGTTTACAACAAGACGCTAAGTTTTTTCGCCCGTAACTTGCAAAAGCTGAATCTTTATAATATACTGGTTCAGCATTTTGCAGTTACGATCGCGTGGAGGATAGGAATATGTTAAGCCCCAAGAGGGTTAAGTATCGTAAGACGCACCGTGGCCGTATGACAGGAAAGGCCCAGCGCGGTAATACCGTGGCCTTTGGTGAGTATGGGATCCAGAGTCTTGAGCCTTGCTGGGTGACCGACAGGCAGATTGAGGCCGCTCGTGTCGCTATGACGCGTTTTATTAAACGCGGTGGTAAAGTCTGGATTAAAGTTTTTCCTGATAAGTCGGCAACTAAGAAACCTGCTGAAACTCGTATGGGTTCCGGTAAAGGCGCTCCTGATTACTGGGTAGCCGTAGTGCATACCGGCAGAGTGTTGTTTGAAGTTGCGGGAGTCCCTGAAGATGTAGCTCGTGAAGCCATGCGTTTAGCCGCTCACAAGCTCCCTATGAAAACCCGCTTTGTTACCCGTGAAAGATTGGGTGGTGAATAATTATGAAGCTGAAAGAAGAACGCGCTGGCTTAAGGAAGCTGGGTTTGGCTGTTCTCCGTGGACGTTTAGTAGATGCCAAGCAAGAGTTGTTTAACCTCCGCTTTCAGTTAGCTACGGGTCATTTGCAGGATGTCTCTCGGGTTGGCCAAGTGAAGAAGCAGATTGCTAGAATTCACACCGTTATCCGTGAGCTCGAGCTTAAGGAGAGCAAGTAATGAACGAAGAACGCGGAATTCGCAAAGTAAGAATTGGCGAAGTTATTAGTAACGCTGGCGATAAGACAATCGTAGTAAAAGTTACCCGTCAGTTCGCGCACCCCATTTATAAAAAGTTCATCCACAAGAGCAAAAAATTCCATGCTCACGATGAAAATAACGAGTGCGGCAAAGGCGATATCGTTAAGATTCAGGAGACTAGACCCTACTCTAAAATGAAGTGCTGGCGTTTGGTCGAAATCGTTGAGAAAGCCCGTTAGTATTTCTCTTTTTTGAACTTTTTTTTGCTAATGCGGCGGAACGCCCGGGTATGGGGATTGCGCCGTGCAGAGAATTAAAGGAGTAACACAATGATCCAGCAGGAGAGCAGGCTCAGAGTCGCCGACAATTCCGGCGCCCGCGAGCTCCTCTGTATCCGAGTTCTCGGTGGCTCTACAACTACTTATGCAAGTGTTGGCGACATCATCGTAGCAACCGTAAAGCAGGCACAGCCTGGAGCAGCCATTAAGAAAGGCGACGTGGTCAAGGCCGTAGTGGTTCGTGTAAAGAAACCTATCCGTCGTCCCGATGGTTCCTATATTAGATTTGACGAGAATGCGGCTGTCGTGATCAAAGATGATCTTAATCCCCGCGGTACTCGTATCTTTGGGCCGGTAGCTCGTGAACTTCGTGAACGCGAATTCATGAAGATTGTGTCTTTAGCGCCCGAGGTATTGTAAGTTTTTAAGGAGTTAACCATGGCTCACGTAAAGAAAGATGACGAAGTAGTCGTCCTTTGCGGCAAGTACGCCGACAAGCGCGGTAAGGTTCTGGAAGTGAACCCCAAGGACCATAAGGTGACTGTTGATGGTGTCAATATCGTCAAGCGTCGCATGAAAGCTCGTCCTCCGCGTTTTCCCCAGGGCACTATTGTTGAGAAGGCTTTGCCTATCGATATCAGCAATGTAATGTTAGTTTGTCCTAAATGCGGCAAGCCCACTCGCCCTGCCGCAGTAATCGATGCTGATAAGAGCAAACACCGCGTTTGCCGTAAGTGTCACGAACAGTTTTAGTATTGTGGTATAACCGCTGACTTGGGGCTCGTGTAGCGCTCAGGTCGGTCGGAGTATACTTTTTTAGCAACCGTGGGTCGGAAATCCACGGGAAGAGGAGAATTCAAGTGGCAAAGCAAGGAAAAACCCCTAAAGCCCCTTCTGCTCCCAAGAAAAAGAAGGAAGAGTTTGCTGCCGGTGGTCGTCCCCCAGTAGCCGATATTAAGCTCAAGAAGAGCTATCAGGAAGAGATAGTTCCTGCTCTTAAGAAAGAATTCAACTACACTAACCCTATGCGTATTCCCCGCCTGGTCAAGGTCGTTGTGAATATGGGCGTAGGTGAAGCGATTGCCAATCCGAAGTCTCTTGAAGGCGCTGTTTCTGATATGCGCGCTATCACTGGTCAGGCTCCGGTTATCACTAAGGCTCGCAAGTCTATTTCAAACTTCAAACTTCGTGAAGGTGCAAAGATCGGCTGTAAAGTTACTCTGCGCGGCGACATTATGTGGGCATTCTTAGAGAAAGTCTTCAATGTTGTACTCCCTCGTATCAGAGACTTCCAGGGCATTTCCCCTAAGTCTTTTGATGGCCGCGGCAACTATACGTTTGGCCTTAAAGAGCAGATCATTTTCCCTGAAATCGATTATGATAAGGTCGATAAAGTTCGTGGTATGGACATCTGCGTCGTTACTACTGCTCCTACCGACAAAGAGGGATATGCTTTGCTGCGTGCCCTCGGTTGCCCGTTCCGTCAGTAATTTTTTGGAGGAAGTTTAATGGCTACCACAGCACAAGAAGTAAAAGCCGCCAGAACACCTAAGTTCAAGGTTCGCGCTGTTAATCGCTGCAAGCTTTGCGGTCGTCCTCGCGCTTACTTCCGTAAATTCGGACTTTGCCGCATTTGCTTCAGAGAGCGTGCCCACTTGGGCCAGATTCCCGGCGTCACTAAGTCCAGCTGGTAAGATTTTTTTCGTTGCGCTTCTTGAACAGCGCGCCGTATCCGGAGGGATTGCCGGATTCGGCTTTATATACAGGGAGGAAAAGAAATGCCCACCACTGATCCCATTGCCGATATGCTCACACGTATTCGGAACGCTAACACAGCCGTTCACGAGCAGGTGGACATTCCGGCTTCCAAGCTCAAAGAGCAGATCGCCAAAGTCCTTTTGCGTGAAGGTTACATCGCTAGTTATCAGGTCGCTTCTACTGGCGTTCAGGGCGTGATCCACATCAAATTGAAATACGGCCCAGAGAATGAGGCTGTTATCAACGGCATTAAGCGTATCAGCCGTCCTGGTCTGAGGGTGTATGTCGGAGCTAACGAAATCCCCCGTATTTATGGCGGTTTAGGTACTGTAGTTATGTCTACTCCTAAGGGCGTCATTACTGGTAAGCAGGCTCGTAAACTTGGAGTCGGCGGTGAAGTTCTCGCCTACGTTTGGTAGGTAATTACTGCGCGGCAGTGCCAAGACAAGTACTGCAGGAGGAATAGTATGTCCAGAATTGGCAAAACACCCATCGTGCTTCCCAAGGGTGTAGAAGTGCATGTTGAGCCCGGACAGGTTCGCGTAAAAGGACCCAAAGGCGAGCTCACTCAAGCCATCAGCGATAAATTGGAAGTTCGGGTGGAAGGAGATCATATTTTGGTCGCCCGTCCCGATGACGAGCGCGAGACTAAAGCACAGCATGGTTTAGCCCGCACTCTCATCAACAATATGGTTGTCGGAGTAACCAAAGGCTACAAAGTATCCTTAGACATCATTGGCGTAGGTTACCGTGCTGCTAAGTCCGGTAAGGGACTTACCTTGAACTTAGGTTATTCCCATCCCATCGAGGTCGATCCTATTGAAGGTATTGAGTTCGATGTAGAGTCCGATGCTCGTACAAAGTTGAATCGTATCCATGTTATGGGAGCCGATAAACAGCAGGTCGGACAGGTTGCTGCTAATATTCGTGAATTCAGAAGTCCCGAACCCTATAAGGGCAAAGGTATTCGTTACGTAGACGAAGTTGTGATTCGCAAGGCTGGTAAGGCCGGAAAGACTGGTAAATAAGCTATGAGTAATAATAATGTTTCTCGTAACGTTTTGCGCCAGCGTCGTCATGCTCGTATCCGCAAGAACGTAAGCGGTACAGCTGAGTATCCACGCTTGGCAGTTTTCCGCTCCAGCAGGCACGTTTACGCTCAAGTAATTGATGACCAAGCTGGTCACACTCTCGCTTCCGCCAGCTCTTTAGACAAGACGCTGCGCGACGAGAAGGTTTCCCCAACTGAGATGGCCAAGCGCGTGGGAATGCTTTGCGCTAAGAGAGCTCAGGAAGTGGGAATTAATAGTGTCGTCTTCGATCGTGGCGGCTACCAGTTCCATGGACGTGTGGCGGCCTTGGCAGAAGGTGCTCGCGAGCAGGGCTTAGAGTTCTAAGCTCAACTGAAGAGACTTTTCCATAGGCGCATCGCCTACATCAGGAGGAAAATATGAGGAACCGCATCGATCCCGCTGGGCTCGACCTCAGTAAAGAAGTTGTTGTACAAGTCAAACGCGTGTCGAAGGTTGTTAAAGGTGGAAAACGCTTTGGTTTCGCCGCGTTGGTAGTAGTTGGCGACGGTCAGGGCGTCGTCGGCGTTGGCATTGGCAAGGCTAGTGACAATACTGATGCCATTCGTAAGGGCAATGAGGAGGCTCGCAAGAACCTCATTCGCGTGCCTTTGATGGGAACCACAATTCCTCACCCCGTTAACTCTTTCTACGGAGCTGCTAATGTAGTGCTCCGTCCCGCCGCTCCCGGTACCGGTGTAATCGCTGGCTCTGCTGTTCGTGCCGTTGTAGAGTGCGCTGGTATAGATAACATCGTTACAAAGTCGATTGGTTCTACCAACAAGATCAACATCGTTTATTCTACTATGAAAGGATTAGCTTCTCTCTTTAATGCTAATCAAGTAGCCCGTAACCGCGGTAAAGAAGTTGTTGAGCTCGTAGGTAAGAAAGCTGCTGCTGAGTTAGAGCAGAGTGCCCATCGCGTTCAGAATATAGAAGAGGCTCAAGCCGAGTAAAAATAAGTCGGGCGTCCGTAAAAGGGTCGCTCTGACTTTTTTTGCGACACTGTAAAGTTGCTCATTCTCAAAATGGGCAATTTTCATACTATGTAAAAAAGCTATGTTGAGACTGGATTTTTTTTGCTTTATACATTCCAGTGCAGCATACGGAGGAAAAAAATGAACAATCAGCACATGGGTTCTAATAGTATTGCCCCTAACGCCGGTGCTCGTCGCAGTCGCAAGCGCGTGGCTCGCGGTCATGGTTGCGGCAGTGTAAAGACTGCTGGCCGCGGTTCTAACGGTCAGGGCTCTCGTTCCGGTGGTTTGAAGGCCCCCGGCTTTGAAGGTGGTCAGACGCCCTGGTATCGCAGACTTCCTAAGTTCCGTGGTTTTAAAAATCCTTTCAAAACCGTTTACACTGAGATTTCCGTTGGTAGTTTAGATCGTTTTGAAGATGGCACCGTTGTAGATCCGGAGCTTTTACTCAAAGTCGGTTTAGTCAAGAATCTGAACAACCAGATTAAAGTTTTAGGCAACGGCAGCCTTACCAAGAAGCTCACCGTTCAGCTTCACGCTTTTACCAATTCCTCTAAAGATGCTATCGTTAAGGCTGGCGGAACGGTAGAGGAAATCTAAAAGTGGCCAGTTCTTTTGCAGATGCGTTAAAGTCGGACGATCTCCGCAGCCGAGTGGCTTGGGTATTTATCGGGCTGGCGATCTTTGTTCTGACTGTACATATTGGTATGCCTGGCGTAAACAAAGACGTGTGGAACGCACTGCTAAGTAAAGGTGAATTATTCCGCTTTTTGGGAATGTTCACTGGTGGTGCTTTAAATAACTTCTCTGTTGCGGCTATGGGTATTACTCCCTACATCAACGCCTCCATTATTATGCAGCTTCTCACTGTGGTTATGCCTCAGCTTAAAGATTTGCAAAAAGAGGGCGGAGAGCAGGGACGCAAGCAGATCGGCGTTTATACCAGACAGCTTACTTTAGGATTGGCTGTACTTCAAGCTCTGTTCATGACAGTTGCTTTGGCTCGCTACAGTGGTAGCGGTGGCGGTGTTTTCACTATGACTGGCTTTGGCTTTTATGCCATGGTAGTCATTGCTTTAGTGAGTGGCACTATGTTCCTAATGTGGCTGGGCGAGCTTATGACTGATAAAGGCATAGGCAACGGCGTCTCTATGATTATCTTCGGCGGCATTGTACTGCGTTTTCCTGATTATATCGCGGACAGTTTAAGAGTTGCCAATGTTCAGGGAGCTGCTTATGTACTTTCGTTGGTGATCTTTTTCCTAATTTTGATTGCTTTAGTGGCTGGTATTGTTTACATTCACCTTGGCATCCGTAAGATACCGATTCAGTATCCCAGACGTCAAGTTGGTACAAAAATGTACGGAGGCCACTCCAGCTATTTGCCCATTCGCGTCAATAATGCCGGTGTAATTTCCATTATTTTCGCTATCTCTATTATGTATATGCCTAATACTGTGGCTCAGATTATGAACTTAGTTTGGGGCAGTAGCCACCCCGGAGTGGCTGCTTTGGCTCAGAATATCGAGACTATTTTTGCCCCTCGTGGAGTGTTCTATAATCTTTGCTATGCAGCTTTAGTCATATTCTTCACTTATTTCTATTCTGCTATTACCTTCAATGTCAACGATGTTGCTGATAATCTGAAGAAATCCGGAGGCTTTGTGCCTGGTATACGTCCAGGTCGTCCTACCGCTGAGTATTTAGAGAAGGTGTTCTCTAGAACAACTTTTATATCTGCAATATTCCTGGCTTTGTTGGCTGTAGCTCCTACCTACATAATGCAGCTGACTAAGGTTAATACTTTCTTCTTAGGTTCTACTTCTTTGCTTATTATTGTAGGTGTAGCTCTCGATGCTATGCAGCAGATTCAGGCTCGTCTGACTATGCGCAAGTACCAAGGGTTTATGAAATAGCCGAGAAAAAACTTCATATTTTTGAAGTAAAAGTCCGTTAGGTATAGAAAGCCGAACGGACTTATTTTATTTAGGAGAAAAATAGTATGCGTTGTGTATTAGTAGGCCCTCCCGGATGCGGCAAAGGCACTCTTTCTAGCTACATTGTGTCTAAATATGGAGTTACGCATATTTCTACCGGAGACATTTTCCGTGAGCATCGTGCTTCAAATAGTGAGTTCGGCAAGAAAATTGCTTCATATATAGATAAGGGAGAGTTAGTCCCCGATGAACTCGTATTAGATATCGTTTTTGACCGTTTGCAGAAACCTGACTGCGCTAAAGGCTTTATTTTTGATGGTTTCCCCCGTACTTTGGCTCAAGCTGAAGCTTTACAGGAACGTTTAGAAAAAATAGGCAAGCCACTTGATGCTGTCATCGCTTTTAATGTTCCCGACAGTATCTTGGTGGAGCGTTTGGTTACTCGTCGAGTTTGCCCCTCTTGTAATGCCGTATATAACATTAAGAACCGTCCTCCTAAAGAAGATAATGTTTGTGACGTATGTCATCATGAATTAGTGCATAGAGCTGACGATCGTGAAGAGGTAATTACTTCGCGTCTTGAAGTTTACCGCAGCTCTACAGCTCCTCTGATTGAGTATTATACCAGCAAGAAACTTTTGGTTACTTTGGATGGCAGTCGAGGGAGCAGCGAAGTAGAAAAGCAATTTGCAGATATGGCTCAAGCTAAAGGTTTATAGTTTTTTTGAGCCTACGGGCAGACCGTTTTTTTTCGGTTAGCTTCGTAGGTTAGTCAAAAATTCTGCGTGACTTTAGGTTTAGTAATCTTAATCTCTTCACTCGGAGCTCAGCTCATTAGGGGGGAAGAGATATTTTTTTGCAGCAATTCGTTTTTATTAGGGAGTGTATAAAATGCGCATTTATGAAAAGGCAAAAATAAAAACTGAACACGAAGTTGAACTTATGAAAGCGTCCGGCAATGTACTTAGTGCTTGTCATGATATGCTAGCTGCAAATTGTCGTCCTGGTGTCACCACAAAAGAATTAGATAAGTTGGCTGAAGATTTTATTCGTAGTCATGGCGGAGTGCCTACATTTTTAGGATATGGAGGCTTCCCTGGTACATGCTGCATTTCTATTAATGAAGAAGTTGTACACGGTATTCCCGGCCCTCGCGTTATCAAAGAGGGAGATATTGTCTCTATAGACTGTGGTGTTACTTTGAAGGGATGGGTTTCAGATTCTGCTCGTACTCATATTGTTGGAGAAGTTGCTCCAGATGTGCGTCGTTTAGTTGATGTGACCAAAGAATGTCTTTATTTAGGAATTGCTCAAGCAAAAGCTGGAAAATTTATTCGTGATATAGGCGTAGCTGTGCAAAAACATGCTGAAAAGAACGGATTTGGAGTAGTGCGCGTTTTGGTTGGCCATGGTGTGGGGCGTCAAATGCATGAACCGCCGCAAGTCCCAAATTACGATACCGGTCTCAAAGGTCCGCAATTAAAAGAGGGTATGGTGATCGCTATTGAACCTATGATTAATTTAGGGACTTATAAAGTATTTCAGTTAGATGACGGCTGGACTTATGTAACTTCCGATCGGAAGCCATCTGCTCACTTTGAGCATACGGTAGCTATTACGGCTGGCGAGCCTAAAATATTGACTAATGGCCTTGACTAGTCCAAAGGCTTGTAGTAGAATATTAAAGCATTGTTCCGACCCTTTTTTATAAAGGCTCTGTAGCTAGGAGCCCAAGGCTGCTAGGGTATGCCTCCGTTTCAGGCGGGAAGGATGCGACGTTATTTCAAGGGTTTTGTATATTACCGAATGATCGCAAGATCAGTATTGATAATCTTAAGGTCGGCTTGCTAGTTGAAAAAAAAGTTCTTCTTAGTGGCCTCACCAATGAGATATCTGGAGGAACGAGTTATGAAGGTGAAGCCTTCTGTGCGCGTACGTTGTGAGAAGTGCCGCGTTATTACGCGCAAAGGACGGGTTAGGATAATCTGCACCAACCCTAAACACAAGCAGGTCCAGGGATAGGAGGAATCGATTCGTGGCCAGAATCGCCGGCGTCGATTTGCCAAGAGATAAGGGTATCGGAATTGCTCTTACATATATTTTTGGTATTGGACGCACCACAGCCAATCAAATTATTGAAGAAGTGGGTATTGACCCGCTCATGCGCGTTCGTGATGTCTCCGAAGAAGTAGTTGCTCGTCTTCGTGAAATTATCGAACATAAACACAAGGTGGAGGGTGACCTTCGCCGCGAGATCACTCAGAATATTAAGCGCCTTATGGATATCGGATGCTATCGCGGTATTCGTCATCGTCGCAGTCTTCCGGTACGTGGTCAGCGCACCAAGACTAATGCTCGCACTCGTAAAGGTCCTAAGCGCACCGTCGGTCGTAGCAAGAAAGCGTAAGGTATTAGAACATGGCTAAAAAACAAAGCCGCGTTCGTGGTCGCGGTAGAAAAGTCCTGAAGAACGTGCCCAGTGGCATAGCCCACATCCAGTCTACGTTTAATAACACGATAGTCACTATTACTGATCCAGCTGGAAACGCCTTGTCTTGGTCCACTGCTGGCGCTCACGGTTTTAAGGGTTCCCGCAAGAGCACTCCCTTCGCCGCTAGCGTAGCCGCTGATAAAGCCGCTCAAATTGCTGTTGAGCATGGCATGCGTTCTGTTAAGGTTCATGTTAAGGGCCCCGGTCAGGGACGTGAAGCTGCTATTCGTGCTCTTCAGTCCGCCGGTTTGGAAATTACTCTTATGCGCGATGTAACCCCCATTCCGCATAATGGTTGCCGCCCCCCGAAACGTCGCAGAGTATAGTATTTTTCATAAAAGATTGTGCGATTATATAGCAGAGTTCTATAATCGCTCCCATTTTTGGAGGAAATATTCGTGTCCAGGTATACCGGGCCGGTTTGTAAGTTGTGCCGGCGTGAACAGACTAAGCTGTTCTTAAAAGGGGAGAGATGCCTTACTCCTCATTGCGCGTTTGAACGTCGCCCTTCCCCTCCGGGACAGCACGGTTCTAACGTCCGTCGTCGCGCCACTGGATTTAGTGTCCAGCTGCGGGAAAAACAGAAGCTGCGTCGCATTTACGGCGTGACTGAGCGCGTTTTCAGAAATTATTTCTCCAAGGCTTCCAGGCAGGAAGGTATCACTGGTGACAACTTCCTGCGTATTTTGGAACGCCGCCTTGACAGTGTCGTCTATCGCCTTGGATTTACTACTTCCCGCCCTGCTGCTCGTCAGTTAGTTGCTCATGGTAACATTATCGTTGATGGCCGCAAGGTTGATATCCCTTCGTTCTTAGTAAAACCCGGAATGGTTATCGAACTTCGTGAGAAGATTGCCAATAAGGAATTAAACCAGCAGTCTATAGCTTCCGCTCGAGTTCGTAAAGTGCCCGCTTGGTTAGAATTAGACGAGAGCAAAGCTCAGGGTAGGGTTCTCAGCTTACCTGCCAGAGCTGATATCCCGCTCGATATCAAAGAGAACGTTATCGTCGAGTTCTACAACCGCATGGGTTAGTAGCAACTATTGCGAGAGCGCGTTTTCTCAGGCGGCTTAGCCGGGGAAAAGCGCTCTTTAAGTACTACAGAATAGAGCAACTTGATTCGAGGTGTACTGATGCTGGACACAAACATGATGGACGCCGTAGATGAGCGCAATCCTGAAGCGGAAGTCCGCCAAGTAGGCGAAAACTGCTTTATTGTGGAACCTTTAGAGCGTGGTTATGGTATTACGCTCGGTAATTCTCTGCGCCGCGTCTTACTTTCTTCGCTGATGGGTGCTGCTGTTACCCATATTCACATCGAAGGAGTGCTTCACGAGTTCTCTACAATTCCTGGTGTAAAAGAAGATACTACCGAGATTATTCTTAACCTCAAAAAACTTCGCTTGCGTATAACTGGCGGAGAGGAAAAAGTTCTTCGTATTGAGGCTTCTGGTATCGGTGAGCTTACTGCCGCTGATATCATTGCTGATCCGGAAGTAGAAATTCTCAATCCTGAGCTCAGGATAGCCACATTAACCGACGAGAATTCTCGTTTGGTTATGGAGATGTCTGCGTCTTTAGGCACCGGTTATGTTCCTGCTGAGAAGCAGTTCCGTCAGGAACAGCAGAGTATAGGTACTATTCCTATCGACTCGATATTCAGCCCTGTGGTTAGAGTGAACTATGAAGTTCAGGATACTCGTGTGGGACAGAGAACTGACTATGACCGTTTAGTTTTGGAAGTTGAAACTGATGGCAGTATTAAGCCCTGTGAAGCTGTAGCTAACGCTGCTGTTATGCTACAGGAGAGACTCAGTCTCTTTACTCGCCTTCAAGATCACAGTGAAGGTATAGTTGAGCAGGAACAAGCTCCTACTGGTAAAGATGGTATCTTCATTGAGGAGCTTGAACTGTCGGTTCGTTCTCTCAACTGTCTTAAGAGAGCGGGTATCGTTTATCTTAGCGACCTCCTCAATTACAGTGAGACTCAGCTGATGAAGCTGAAAAATTTCGGTCAGAAGTCGCTTGACGAAATTGAAGCTAAGCTCAGTGAGCGCGGCTTATCGTTGCGTCCGAGTACTCCTGAGGGGTTCAATTAAGAGAGCTCTCGTTTTTTAGTCCCTTCGAGGCTTGGAACTTATTTTATTAAGAGTTTTTGTTTGATATTAGGAGTTTATTCCAATGAGGCACAAAGTTCGCAGTCGGACTTTAGGACGTCAGACTGGTCATCGTTTTGCGATGTTGAGAAATTTGGCTACTTCTTTGCTCAGACACGAGCAGATTACTACGACAGTCACTCGCGCCAGAGAAGTTGCCCGCTTTACTGATCAGCTCATTTCTTGGGCTCGTAGAGCTAATAGCGCTACTGAACCTGCTGAGAGTTTGGCTTATAAGCGTCGCGTTTTTCGTCAGATTTCCGATCGTGAGGTCGCTCAGGATCTTTTTGTGAATATTGCTCAGCGCTTCAACGATAGACACGGTGAGAATAAGTGCGGTGGTTACACTCGCGTTATTCATAACGGTTTCCGCAAAGGTGACGGTGCTCCCATGGCCGTTATCGAGTTGGTTCACTAATTTTAGCGCCTATAGAAGCCCCATCTCTTTTCAGAGTTGGGGCGTTTTTTTTTGCAGTTAAGCAGAAAGTTTGCCCAAAATATGATAGTACTAAAAGACATTCACTTCTCTTATCCTAGTCCTAATAGCACTAGTGTTTCGGAACACGCCTCAGATGCTTCTGTTGAGGAAATTATAAAAGGAATCAGTTTTTCTATTAAACCTGGTGAGTTTGTTTGTCTTTTAGGAGCTAATGGTTCGGGTAAGACAACCTTAGGAAAAATAATAAATGGTTTGCTCATTCCCGTAAGCGGTTCTGTAGCTGTTGATGGTCATAAAACGGACGATGAAGAAGATGTTTACAGTGTGCGCCGTTTGGTCGGCATGGTTTTTCAAGATCCTACTCGTCAGTTAGTGGCTTCAACTATTGAAGATGAATTGGCCTTCGGTCCGGAAAATTTAGGAGTTCCCCCAGCTGAAATTAGAGAACGTATCGATTGGGCGTTGCATATTCTCAATTTAGAAAATATTCGTCAGTGCGAACCCCATTATCTGTCAGGCGGGCAGACTCAGCGAGTAGCTATCGCTAGTGTATTAGTTATGCATCCGCGTTATATTATTATGGATGAACCGACAGCTATGCTCGATCCGGCTGGAAGACGCAGTGTACTCGAAGCTGTTTCTATGCTGCGTGAATCGTTAGGTATGGCCGTAATTTATATTACTCATCATATGGAAGAAGTTCTTCACTGCCAACGAGTTTTAGCTGTAAAAGACGGGCTTTTAGCTTTTGATGGCTCTCCTTTAGAACTTTTTGCTAATCGTCAAATAGTCCAGGAACTTTCTTTAGAACTTCCGTCTCTGATAGAATTAATTAACGCTTTGAATGACTTAGGGTACAATTTGCCGATGAACTTCTCCTGGCAGCAGACTGCTGAGTATATTGCGGCTAAGTTAAAGCATCAGTAAGTATTTTTTTTATAAGTTGTACAGCTTTTGTTCTGTAGCTAGGATTGTTACTTTGCTTTACAGAAAAACAGGGTGTTGTTTCATTGATACAAACTCGAACTTGCTGCGTTTTTTTGTTTTCTGTTTTAATAAAGGTTAGAATTTTATGCGCGTTGCCTTAGATGTAAGACCATTGCAGGTCGGAACGAAATACAGGGGTACAGGTACTTATATAAGGGAGTTGCTGGAGCAGTATTTAAAGCGTCGCCGTGAAGTTGCGCTTATGGCTTGGCCTGAAGATCCTATAAGTCTGGAGCAGGGGGTGCTCAATTCTTGTGAGATAATAAAAGTTCCTAAGAACAGTTCGCTACCGGTGTTTAAAAATTTTGGCTACAAACGCGACGGATTAAAAAATGCAGCTGTTTATCTTGAAGTAGCTAAGAAAGTAGATCTGCTTCATTTTACAGATCCTCAAGATCTGCGCTTTGGATTCCCTTGGGAGGATATTGGAGTTCCGCGCATTCTTACGGTTCATAACTTAATGTCCGTCACTCATAGTGAACTTTTCTTTAATCGCGATTTTATAAAAATGAATCTTCTCAAATTTATTTATCGTGATTATGTTCAGAAATACAGCCAGAGCGACGCCATTTTAACCGACTCCCAATTTACTGAACATACTCTTCACAATGTTGTGAAAGAGCGGCTTCCTGTAACGAAAACTATCATGTTGGGTATATCTGATCGCTATGTGCTACCTTATGTAAGTCAGGTTGATGAGTATCGTTTACAGAGGAAGCTTCCTGCTCGTTTTATTCTGCATGTTGGGGCCTTAACTAGCAATAAGAATGTAGAAGCTTTACTTCAGTCTACGGCGCCCGTTTGCAATTGGCCGTTTGTTTTTGCGGGGCCTTACTCTGAAGAAGAAAAAGAGTATTTTACTTCTAAGTATCCTCAGCAGAAAATTTTCTGGTTAGGTTATGTAGATCGTGAAGAGTTGCCGATGCTTTACGCTGCTGCCAGTTTGATGGCCTTTCCGTCTTTAATAGAGGGATTTGGCTTACCTATTTTAGAGGCTATGGCTGTTGGTACGCCAGTGATTTGTTCTAATACTTCCAGTATGGTAGAGGTGGCTGGAAGTGCTGCTATTACTTTTAATCCTCAAAAATTTGACGAAATTCGCAATGCTATATATATGGTTATGAACGATGAAAATCTGCGCATGCAGATGCGCACGAGAGGTTTAGAACGAGCTCAACATTTATCATGGAGAAGAACGGCCGATACTACTTGGATGTTTTATGAAGGAATTGTTGAGGAGTACCAACGACGCCGCAAAAAACGTGCTATGTCAGGCGTATAAATGAGTCAATAGGCTAAAATCAGTTGCCATGGAGCCGATTATTCAGTTAGAAAACGTTAGCTTTACTTATATGGATGGTACTCCTTTTGCCAAAAAGGCACTCTCTGGGGTGTCTTTATCCATTTTTGCAGGAGAGGCTGTTGGCATAGTTGGAGCTACAGGGAGCGGAAAATCTACTTTAATTCAGCATTTTAATGGTTTATTGCGGGCTGAATCAGGAATTGTAAAAATCAAAGGGGTAAATATAGATCGTGGAGTAAGCGGAGCGAATTTGGCCTCAGTTCGGTTTTCGGTGGGGCTGCTCTTTCAGTTCCCTGAGCAGCAGCTGTTTGAAGAGACTGTTTTCGCCGACGTCTCTTTTGGCCCGCGCAATATGGGACTGGCTGAATCTGAAATTGAAGAGCGAGCTGAGGAAGCAATTAAGCTAGTCGGTTTAGATTATATAGACTATAGGCACATTTCGCCTTTTTTGCTCTCAGGAGGAGAAAAGCGCCGAGCCGCTTTAGCAGGAATTTTATCTATGCGTCCGGACTGTCTAGTGTTGGATGAACCCACAGCTGGCCTAGATCCCAGAGGTACAGAAGAAATTCTGTCACTCCTCAATAAGTTAAAGCGGAGAGGAAACACTATTATTATGGTATCTCACCGCTTTTCTGAACTAGCTCAAATCTGTGATCGGTTGGTAGTTATGGGCAGTGGTAAAGTGTTGGCTGACGGCCCTCTTTCTAAAGTTCTTTATTCTGAACGTTCTTTACGGGAAGCTAAATTAGAAGCTCCCGATATATGCAGAATATGTGCCTATCTGCAGCTTGGAGTTTCTGAAGGTGAATATCCTGTTTCAGTTGAGGAGGCAGTTAAATTTATAGAAAGACTGCGTTACTCCGGGATTTAGTTTTTTTGATACTTGCAGAGAATAATCCGCTTGCGCGTTATTTCGCTATTTTTTTGGCTTTTATTAAAAAATAATGAACATTTTTATAATCTGTACTAAATATTAGGTATTATTTGCGCATATTTTTATTTTTAACTATTAACTTTTTGATAGTATTGCGTTATAAAACCTGTGTACAAAGTATATAACTGTTTTCATACTTCTTAAGTAAGATGAAAAATGGAGGAATAACATTTCTATGAATAGCATTGTCGATTATAACAATCAGATGTGCGCTCAGTGGGGAGCTGCCCCAATAGAGGCACCTAAAGTTAATACTACTGCTGGTAAAACCGTTGGTGCCGCTGTAGGTGCTGCTGTCGGTTCTGTTGGTGGTCCTGTTGGTGCCGTCGTAGGCGGTGCTATCGGTTCTGTAGTCGGTGGCGGCGTGCAAAAAGTGTTCTCGAGCCAGCTCGGAGGTACTATTGGCGGTACTGCAGTCGGCGGTGTGGCCGGTTCTGTTATAGGCGGTGTGCTTGGTGGCCCTGTAGGCAGCATGATCGGTTCCAAGATCGGTGGCGCTATCGGTGGTTTGCTTGGGCGTGCTATCGGCGGACATTCTGAGCAGAAGAGAGTTAACGAGTTCAGTCAGCAGCTTATGATGCAATATCAGCAGGCCGGCACCAATATGGCTAATTACTATATGAATGGTGGTTTAGGCCTATAAGGTTTCCTAGCTTAGGCTATGTAAGAGTGCCTCCTTTTGTACTGAGGGGGCTTTTTTATTTGTTTTTCTTTTGGAAGTAAAAATCTAAATTTGTATTTACTTCCCGTAAAAATGTGTGATAAAAAAGTAGGTCAAAAATTAAATAGTAATTTAGCAACTTTTAACAGTATTGGGTTGCTGAGTATTGGAGGTTTTCGAATATGTCTAATGCGTTAAGTATTGCAGGATCTATGGCTCCTATGACTATGCAGGTAAGTGATCTTAATACGGCTCGATCCATGTATGCCATGATCGAAGAACAGCAGAAGAGTCAAGAGCAAAAATCTATTCTCGGTAAAATCGCTGGTGGTCTTGTTGGAGGCCTCTTAGGCGCTGTTGGCGGTCCTGCTGGTATGGTGGTAGGAGCTGGTTTAGGTGTAGCTGCTGCTAGTGGTGCTGAGCAAGTGTTCTCTACCGAAAAGGGCGGCAATGTCGGTGGCGCTGTTGTTGGCGGTTTAGTCGGCAGCGCTTTCGGACCTATCGGCACTTTGGCTGGTGGTGCTATTGGCACCTTAATCGGCGGCAAAATTGGCGAAAAGAATGAACAGCAGAATGCTCTTGCCAATTATGGTTATATGTCTATGATGTATCCTTCCATGATGGGAGGCAATTTGGGCGTTGGATTAGGGTTGAGTGGCATTGGCATGGGCAGCGGCATGCTTGCGGGCATCGGCACCAATAATATGTACAATTACAGCAATAATGGCTACAATTTCTCAACTTCGTTGGGCAATATGAACGGTATGAATAGCATGTACGGCATGTATGGTATGAACGGCATGTCTGGTATGTCCGGTATGTCCGGTTTCTCTAGTGCGGCCGGTGTGGCGACCATGGCTTCTGCTCAGTTTCAGAATATGCAGGCAGCTTCTAGTATGATGGCCAATTATCTGAACACTTATGGCTCCGATTTGAGCAGTGTTATTAACATGTACGGCGGTACCGATAGTTTAATGCAGTCTTTTAATACCAGTTACATGAATTCTATGAATAATATAAAGTAGTAGCTTGTGAAATAATAATATTGGGCTAAAAAAGCCTCTGCCAGAAGTACTGGGCAGAGGCTCTTTTTATGTTATTTTAACTAAAAGCAGTCTTTACTTTTGTCTTAACTGTGTGATAAGAGAATCAGATAAAAATACAATAAAGATTCGGCCATTGCTAATTTTAATACTGATGCCGAATACAGGAGGTTTATAATGACAATGATGACTTCAACCCAGATGAATCAGATGGTTCTCAATAATTATCAGCAGCAGGCTGCCGAGAGCCAAGAAAAGAAATCCATGTTTGGAAAAATTCTGGGCGGATTAGCTGGTGGTGTTACCGGATTTCTCGTTGGAGGTCCAGTTGGAGCTGTTGTTGGTGCTGGTGCCGGTGTAGCTGCCGCAAAGGGTGCTGAGACAGTTTTTTCTACTGAAAAGGGCGGTAAGGTCGGCGGCGGTGTAACCGGCGGTTTAGTTGGAGCTGCTCTGGGCGGTCCTATTGGTGCCGGTATTGGTGCCCTGATTGGCTCTAAGATCGGAGGCAATGTCGGCTCTAAAAATGAAGCTACCAATAATTTCATCAATAGCGGCAGTTACAGCTGCTATCCTTCTCTCGGTCAGGGAATGAATGGTCTCGGCACTGCCGGATTCTACAGTCAGATGCCTGGCATGTACAATAATGGCAGAAATATAAATTACAATGGCACTATATTTGGCGATAGTGCTGTTCGCTTCGGTGGCAATGGCAACGATACTATTCGTATGAATGGCGGTTTCGGTAAAGATGTGATTAGCTCTTACGGAGGCCGTGGCAATGATTATATGGTTAGTTCTGGTGGTTACGGCAACGATCGTATTCGTATGAGTGGCGGCAGTGGTAACGATTATATGGTAGGTCAGGGCGGTGCCGGTCGCGACTATATCAACATGAATGGCGGTTCTGGTCGCGATTTTATGGTTGCTGAGGGTGGATCCGGGCGCGACTATATCAACATGAACGGTGGTTCTGGACGCGATGTCATGATCGCTAACGGCGGTTCTGGTCGCGACTTCATCAACATGAATGGCGGCTCTGGCGATGATATTATGATCGCTTCCGGCGGCTCTGGTAAAGACAGAGTTCGTATGAGTGGTGGCACTGGAAATGATAAGATGTACTATCAGGTTGGTTCTGGCAAGGACAGAGTGACCATTGACGGCGGCGAAGGCAACAGGGATCGCTTTACCATGCAGGTTAAACCTGAAGACAATGTTACTGTTTTAGATAAAGATGGTAACGTCCTCTACAAGCAAGGTAACGGCGGTACTGTTGTTACCGTAGATAATATCAACCAGTTCAGCGTTGTTGGCCAGAATGGAGAGCCGGTTTTCTCCGCTGCTAATAATGGTAATGGCTTCCAGGCTGTTCCCGCTGGCATTTTTGAAGTGATGGATGCTTTCCAGGCTGGCGGTATGTACGGTAACATGGGTGGCATGTACGGCAACATGGGCGGCATGTACGGTAACATGGGCGGCATGTACGGTAACATGGGTGGCATGTATGGCAACATGGGCGGCATGTACGGTAACATGGGTGGCATGTATGGCAACATGGGCGGTATGTATGGTGGTAGTATAATGCCCTTCTATGGCTATAATGGAGTCTTCTCTGGAAGCGAAGCTCTCATGGGCTACCAGAACAACCAGTTCTACGGCTTCTAAAAAATTCTTAATATAGGTGATAATCGGACTTCATTAAGTTGCTCTGTCCATTGAAGTTTTCTTTGAAGTTCGGTTCCCGTTTATAAATATAAAAGGGTCTCAGCCATTTTAGTTTGCAGCTCCATTCTAAAATGGGTGAGACTTTTTTTTACCTCTTTTATTTATAGTTTTTCAGAAGGGTTAAAGTTGATTGTCTCTAAAAACTGAGTCGCTTTAGGGCAGTGATAGTATATAAGTCCTGACTAGTCTCGATGCTTACTTCTTGCAGAAATAGTAAATATGATGGAAATAAAGTCTATATTTAAATGTTGTATTTTAGGTTGTGGTAAAATGGGGGAAGCTATTTTAAAGGCTATTCTCAGTAAAGAAGTGTTTTCTGCTGATGAATTGGCCGTTGTTGAAGCCGATTCTCAAACTAGAGATAGAATAGAAAAAAAGTATCAGGTTTCGGTGTTCGATGATTGCTGTAGAGCTGCTTGGGCTAGTGATATTGTTGTTTTAGCTGTTAAGCCCAATGTTGTGGGGGCAGTCGCTCAAAAATTGGGGCATAAGCTTAGAGAAGAACAGCTTCTTATAAGTATTGCTGCTGGAGTAACTCTTGAGCAGTTGATGATAATGTTCGGCAGTAAGCGGGTTGTGCGGGTTATGCCTAATTTAGCGGCCCAAATTTCCCAGGCCGCTTCTGTATGGACGGCTGCGGCTGATCTGGATGAATTGAGTAAAAATAAAGTCTTAAAAATACTCTGTTCTATTGGAAAAGCTGTTTATGTAGATAATGATAATTTAATTGATGTTGGTACCGCTGTGTCTGGCTCCGGACCGGCTTATTTGTATTTATTTATGGAAGCTTTAACTGATGCAGGAGTCCGTTTAGGATTAACGAGGCAGCAGGCGACAGAACTTACTTTGAATATGGTGCATGGAGCTGTTTCGTTAGCTGCCGAGAGCGGTCAATCTTTCAGTGATTTGCGTTATAAAGTTACTACTCCTGGAGGAACAACAGCTGAGGCGGTCAGCTGCTTAGAAAAGGGAGCTTTCAGAGCCGTTATTGATGAAGCTGTCAATGCTTGTTGGGAGAAGAGCCGTCAATTATCCAAACTTAATTAGATCTTTTTAGAAAATCTCATAGGCCATAATCTTGATCGCCTAATTAGAGGTGTAATATCAGAATTCTCAGCAATTTGACTTTGGGACAGTATGTACCCGGAAATAGCTTTCTACATAGATTAGATCCCAGAACAAAATTAGTTATAGTAGCTATGGCCATGTTGGCTATTTTTTGTCTTGATAATCCGATCTGCCTTTTGTCTGTCGGTTTAATTTCTTTGCTTTTGGGCATGGCTGCCAAATTAAAAGTCGGTTTCATGCTGCGGGGACTGCGTTTAGTTTGGCTGTTTGCTTTTTTTTCTCTTGTTTTTAATATGTTTTTGGTGCCAGGAGATGTGTGCTTCTCCATTGCCGGTTGGGAAGTTACTTATCAGGGAATTTGGCGCGGCTTAGCTATGGGGCTTCGACTAGTGATTCTCGTTTTGCTAACTTCTATACTGTCTTTAACCACTTCTCCTATTATGCTGACTGATGGTATGGAAAAGCTACTTTCTCCGGGACAGTATTTAGGCATTCCGACCCATGAACTAGCTATGGTTTCCACCATAGCTCTGCGCTTTGTTCCTACTTTGGCTCAAGAGATGGAAACTATTATTAAAGTTCAGCTGGCCAGAGGAGCCTCTCTTGACAGGGGAAGCCTAATCCAGAGAGCAAGAGCACTGCTTCCTATTATGATTCCACTTTTTGTCAGTGCTTTTCGTCATGCTGAAGATTTGGCTTGGGCTATGGAAGCGCGCTGTTACAGAGGAGGGCAGGGAAGAACCCGTTTGCATGAATTGCATTTAGGATTAGCTGATGTAATCGCCGTTATGGCCATTGCCGCATTATTTATATTTTTTAAAGTATTGGAATATCATATCTAATGAAAGAAAATAGGGGAAATATTGTTTACAGAGTTGATATAAGTTACGACGGCACCGCTTTTTCAGGATTTCAAAGTCAAGCTAAAGCCAAAGAAATAGTTACTATACAAGATATTTTGGAAGAAAAACTGCGTTTTGTTTTTGCTGAACCTATTTCTATTAGGGTTGCCGGTCGTACTGATGCTGGTGTACATGCTTTAAGGCAGGTTTTTTCTTTTCGCACTGAGGTAAACCGCTCGGAAGAAGTTCTTTTTAAGGCTTTAAATTCGCTACTTCCGGATACAATTAAAATTCTTAGCGTCAGCAAAGAGCCGACTTCATTTCATGCTCGTTTTACAGCTAGAGCTAGAACTTACGAATATCTCATTAAAGATGAATCCGATGTGGACCCTTTCTTTCGCGATCGTATTCTTTATGTTAAACAAAAACTAAATTTGGAAGCTATGCGCTCCGCTGCCCAATATTTAATAGGAAGTCATAATTTTGCTACTTTTGGCTCTCAAGTCCCTAAAGATGAACCTACTATTAGAAGAATGGAAAGTATTACGATTAGTGAGAGCCATGTTGAGGGCCCTGGACCTTTTGCGGGAATAGGTCATTTAGTTGTACTACGCATAGAAGCAAATGCTTTTTTGAGACGTATGGTGCGCATGATCTGTGGCTCTCTTATTAAAGTGGGTATTGGTCAATGGCCTCCCGTTAAAATAAAAGAAATTTTAGAGCAGGCCGATCCTAGGTGCTGTGCTCCTCCAGCCCATCCTGGCGGACTATATCTTAAATCTGTAACCTATGCGCAGGATCGCAGCCCTGTATTTAGAATTTTTGAACGGTTCTCACGCTTAGATGAGGTTATAGGAGGCTCTGTTATGGAAAACGAATTTGAAGCTAAACTGAGTGCCGCTGCGGACAAATTGGGCTTAGCCATGAAAGCTGCTCCTGAAGCTGAACGCGAAGTACTTAAAGGCATGTATGCAGATTATCAGCGTTTCGTAAAGGAGAGACCTGATGATAATTTAGATATATCTGCTCTTTTTGCTATGGGTATTATTAGTCATGCTGAGATTAAGAGTGAGGATATTATAGAAGCTGCTGTAGAATACATAGATACAGATCTGGAGTACTGCCGTTGGCGTCAGAAATCTACTACGAAAGCAGAAGAAAAGCCGGAAGCTTAGCACTTTTTTATATGACATTTTTTTTTGTATAGATATTTACTTGTGGCTCGGGCAGATTGATTTGTTCGAGCCTATTTTTAATAATAGCTAATGAAATAATAGTGGCTTGTCCGATACGGCTTTATTTAGCTCGTTGTGTAGTAACTTGCAGGTCTTAAAGCATAACAAGCTTATTACAGTTGTTGGCGGAACTTTATGCTTATAAAACTTCCGGCAAAGGAGATCTATTTTTTGTATGCGTCAGAGCGGTGCTTTGCCTTGTCAGCTTATTGAAGAACTTATAACAAATAAGCGTATATTCAGTTCTTCGCCGGTACCTAAAGATAATGTTCAGCCGGCTAGTTTAGATTTGCGCTTAGGTCGCAGGTGTTGGCGCGTGGAAGCCGCTTTTTTACCTCGTCAGGGAGAACCTGTATCTGAGCTGCTGCTCAATAATGCTTTGGAGGCCCTAGATTTAACGCGTCCTACCGTACTGCAAGAAGGTGCCACTTATGTGGCAGAAATCGAAGAAGGGTTTGAACTGCCTAATTCAGTTCATGCCTATGCTAACAATAAAAGTACTACTGGTCGCATGAATGTATGGACACGTATTTTAGCTGATGGAGTTTCTCGCTTTGACAAAATTCCCGTAGGCTATAAAGGACGCATCTATGCTATGATTACGCCGCGCTCTTGGTCTATACGCATTCATCAAGGATGTACGCTCAATCAGATCCGCCTTATTTGCGGAGATAATCATTTGCTCGATTTTGAGTTGGAAATGCTGCATCAGGATGTAGGTCTAGTTTACGACAGTCAAGGTCAGCGCAGTGAAGCTTTAATTGATAACGGACTTTTGTTGACGGTAGATCTTAATCAGGATATTGTTGGTTACAGAGCTGTGAGCTGCCATGAACCTATAGATTTATGCAGCGGTCTTATGCAGAAGGGGAGCGACTATTTCGCTCCTATTAAAGCTAAAGATGGTGAAGTTTTACTAAAGCGTGGGGAATTTTACATTCTTTCCACCAGAGAATTTTTGCGTGTTCCTCCCGATTTAGCTGTAGAAATGGTCGCTTATGATATTCATTCCGGGGAATATCGTTCCCATTATGCTGGTTTTTTTGATCCTGGCTTCGGCTTTGGGGAAAACGGATTAATAAAAGGTACGCCGGCTGTATTAGAGTTAGATGTTCATGAAGATGTGCTTTTCCGTCATGCTCAGCCGATATGCAAGATGGCCTTTGAGTATCTTCTCAAAAGACCAGAAAAAATTTATGGATCAGGTTTAGGCTCTCATTATCAACAGCAGCGCGGTCCTCAGCTGGGACGTCATTTTTGTTAGAGGAGTTGTATAGTGAGCTTTAATTGGCGCAATTTTGATTGGCCGCTGCTGGTTTCTGCTTTTTTATTAGTTCTGCTAGGATTGAGCAATATAGCCAGTGCTACGTTTTATAATGGAATTAGTGCGGAATTTCTGCGCCAAGTTTTCTGCTTTATTGTCGGCATCGGTGCTTTTGTTTTCTTTACTTTTGCTGATATGAAAGTTTTTTTCCGCAATGGAAATTGGCTTTATGTTGCTATATTGGTGCTGCTTGTTTCGGTAATAATTTGCGGTGTCACCGTCAATGGAGCTAAGCGCTGGATTGACGTCCCTCTTTTGGGCCGTTTTCAGCCCTCTGAAGTAGCTAAATTGCTATTAGTGCTCTGTATGAGCCGTTATCTGAGCGGAGCTGAAGATGGACGTCGCCCGCAAGATAAGCTCTCTTTGTTTGGCTTTGGCAAATTGTGTTTGCTTTTAGGATTCCCTGCACTGCTGATTATGGCCCAGCCTGATTTAGGTACAGCTATAGTCTTTTCTGCGGTAGGCGGTGCGATGATGTGGAGCGCCGGATATGATTGGCGCTGGTTTGTCATTTTAGCTTGTTTAGGATTGGCTATTTTGCCCCACGTTCTTCATGATTATCAAAGGCAGAGGATTATGGTTTTTTTAAACCCAGAAGCCGATCCTATGGGAGCAGGATGGAATATTATTCAGGCCAAGATTGCTATCGGATCCGGAGGCGTGTGGGGTAAAGGTTGGATGGAAGGAACTCAAAACCGTCTGAATTTTGTGCCTGAACATCATACCGATTTTATTTTTACGGTTATTGGTGAGGAAATGGGACTAGTTGGCGGTCTCTGCTTAATCCTTCTATTATTTTGTCTTATTATGCGTTCTTGGCAGCTAGCCGAAAAATCGGTTAATACTTATGACAGTTTTTTGGCGTTTGGTATCGGTACGTTGTTTTTTATTCACGCTGTAGGTAATCTCGGTATGACTAGCGGAATTTTGCCAGTAGTAGGGATTCCTTTACCTTTTGTTAGTTATGGCGGTACCTCTCTGATCGTAAATATGGCAGCTTTAGGTTTACTGAATAATATTTACAGAAGAATGCCGTCAATGGAGTTTAGTCGCGTTCATCTTTAGTCTTGTCTGAGCATGATTCTTCATAAAATAAGCTCTTAATTGTGCAGGGAAGCTAGAAGGCAAATATAAGAATAGATTATCAGAATTGAATGCAGTTAATCTGTACCTATAAGTTATGGATCTATCCTGTTATTGTCTCTTTTTATTTTGAGAAAGGTAGCAAATATGCACGAAGAAATAAGAGCTCCCCGTGGCACGCAACTTACCTGCAAAGGTTGGCAGCAGGAAGCTGCTCTGCGCATGCTTATGAACAATTTGGATCCTGAAGTTGCTGAAGATCCTCAGCATTTAGTGGTATATGGTGGCACTGGCAGGGCGGCCCGCAGCTGGGATTGTTTTGAACACATAGTTAAAGTTTTGAAGTCTTTAGAAAATGATGAAACTCTTCTTATTCAATCTGGTAAGCCTGTTGGGGTTCTGCGCACGCACCGGAGAGCTCCGCGTGTTTTAATCGCTAATTCTAATATAGTTCCCAACTGGGCTACTTGGGAAAATTTCCGCGAATATGAACGTTTAGGATTAACTATGTACGGTCAGATGACGGCTGGCTCTTGGATTTACATAGGCGCACAAGGTATATTGCAGGGAACTTATGAAACTATTGCCGAGGCCGCTCGGCAGCATTTTGGGGGCTCTTTAGCCGGGCGTTTAGTTTTAACGGCTGGTTTGGGCGGTATGGGCGGAGCTCAACCTTTAGCGGTGACTCTTAACGGAGGAGTAGCCCTTTGCGCTGAAATTGACATGTCTAGAGCTCAGCGGCGTGTCGATCAAGGATACTGCGACTGTTTGACTGAAAATCTTGATGAAGCTTTGGCTTTAGTAAAAGAAGCTTTAGATAAAAAACAGGCCCTTTCTGTGGGAATCGTTCAGAATGCGGCTACAGTTTATACTGAACTTCTTAAACGAGGCATTATCCCTGACATTGTAACTGACCAGACTAGTGCCCACGATATGTTGGGCGGTTATGTCCCATGTCAAATTCCTTTTGCTGAGGCTGTTCGTTTGCGTACAGAGAACCCTCAAAAATATCAGGAATTAGCCTACGATACTGTGGTCATCCATGTAAAAGCTATGTTGGAATTTCAAAAGCGAGGCAGCATAGTTTTTGACTATGGTAATAATATTCGCCATCAAGCCAAACTGCGCGGCGTAGAAAATGCGTTTGATTTTCCCGGATTTGTACCAGCCTTTATTAGGCCTCTCTTTTGTGAAGGCAAAGGGCCTTTCCGTTGGGCTGCTCTGAGTGGCGATCCTGCTGATATCGCTCGCACAGATCAGGCTGTTTTAGAAACTTTTCCCGAAGATCAGTCCTTAGCCCGCTGGATTAAGTATGCTGGGGAGAAAGTGCGTTATCAGGGACTTCCCGCTAGAATTTGTTGGTTAGGCTATCGTCAAAGAGATAAAATGGGATTAGTTTTTAACGATTTAGTTGCTAAGGGTGAAATTAGTGCTCCTATCGTTATAGGACGCGATCACTTAGATTGCGGCTCAGTAGCTTCTCCCTACCGAGAGACTGAAGCTATGTTGGATGGTTCTGACGCTATTGCTGACTGGCCTATTCTTAATGCTTTAGTAAGTGCCTCTTCCGGAGCTTCTTGGGTATCTTATCATCATGGCGGAGGTGTGGGCATAGGTTACTCTCTCCATGCCGGTATGGTTTGTGTAGCTGATGGTACTAAAGAAGCTGCTGAAAGTTTGAGCTGTGTTTTGACTAACGATCCTGCTATGGGAGTTATTCGCCATGTTGACGCCGGCTATGCTAAAGCCGAACAAACTGCTATTGAGCGTGGTCTGAAGATCCCCATGCTTAACATGTAAAATATCGGGTAAGCTGTATGTCTGTACTAAGTAATATTTTTTCTATTTTTAAACCTGCAGCCTCAATTGCTCCTCAGTATAAAAATGAAGACGATATGCGTCGTCAATACGGATATTGGCGCTTGCGTCAGCTTTATTCTACTTTTGTAGGCTACGGAGTTTTCTATTTTGTACGCAAGAATATCTCTATAGCTATACCTTTGCTGGAAAGTTCTTTAGGTATAAGCAAAGCAGCTATAGGCATGATTGTCAGCGTCTCCGATGTGGTTTACGGAGTTTCTAAGTTTGTTAATGGTTTTTTAGGCGATCGCTGTAATGCTCGTTATTTTATGGCCGTTGGTCTGCTTCTTTCTGCGTTGGCCAATTTTATGTTCGGCATGAGTAGTGCCGTCGGTGTTCTTTTAGTCGCTTGGGTGCTTAATGGCTGGTTTCAGGGAATGGGCTCACCGCCTTGCTCTAGGGTAATTTGCCATTGGTTCTCTTCAAAAGAACGTGGCACTTATTGGAGTATTTGGAATACTTCTCATCAAATCGGTCTTTCTTTAATTCTAATTATGGGCGGTTATTTGGGGGAGTATTACGGCTGGAGATACGTCTTTTGTGTACCTGCAGCCATAGCCGCTCTAACTTCATTGTTTTTGTTGGAGCGCATGCGCGATACTCCAGCATCTATGGGATTGCCCGATCCTGAAGTTTATACTAAAGAGAAGCCTTTTATACCCATAGCAGAAAATGCAGAAAATGGGGCTGCAGATGGCGGGCAAACGGAGAGCCAGGTAATTGAAACGGAGGAAAATAAGCAGAGTAGCCAAGATTTTTTTCGTTTCTTATGTCGTCATGTTTTCAATAATCCGTATATTTGGGCTGTATGTTTAGCTAACTTTTTTATTTATATATTGAGGTATGGGTTTGTTACTTGGGGGCCTTCTTATCTGAGCGCTCGCGGAGTAGCTTTGAGTCATGCTGGCGTTACCATGGCCTTTTTTGAAATAGCCGGCATCGCTGGATCTTTACTGGCTGGTTGGATGACCGACCACTTCTTCAAAGGCAAGAGAGCTCCAGTATGTGCTTATTATACGATTGCCTCTTTAATCAGCATTTTCGTTTTTTGGAAGCTGCCTACTAACTCATCTGTTTTAGTTTACAGTCTCATGTTCGTAGTTACTGGATTTTTTATTTACGGACCTCAGTTGCTGGTTGCAGTTATGGCTACAGATTTTGCCACTAAAAAAGCCGCTGCCACCGCTGTGGGCATGACTGGTTTATTCGGTTATCTCAGTAGTATAGTATCTGGTTGGGGAATGGGTAAAATTTTGGATGCTTACGGTTGGGATACCGCTTTTCAAATGCTTTTAGGCTGTGCCTTATTATCGGTTCTTCCTTTTATTTTTGCTTGGCGAGCTAAGCCTAACAATTTAGAGGAACTTGAAGCTGAGGACAGTTTGGCTGCAGAAAAAAAATAAAATCTTGATTGCAGATATATATTATATATGCTAAAATAGCTTCCGGCTCTAGTCTTAGCTTTTAGGCGTACCTCAGCCTTTAGGCTCAGGCTGCAGCGGCTGATATGAGCGCACCCTGTATTAAGGGTTGTGTTGGAGGAAAGTTTTTATTATGGAAAACAAGCAGGAAATCGTAACTAAGTACAGCACCCACGAGCATGATACTGGTTCTCCCGAAGTGCAGATTGCTCTTTTCACTAACCGCATTGTTCATCTCACTGAGCACTGCAAAGTTCACCCCAAAGATCATCACACTCGCCGTGGTTTGCTTATGTTAGTCGGACGCCGTAAGCGTTTGCTCAGCTACCTCAAGAAGGTAGATGTGGCCCGTTATCGTTCCTTGATTGAGCGCTTAGGTCTGCGTCGTTAGTAAGCAAGTTTGTAAAAATATATTGCAGGTTTGTGAAATAGCCCGTTCCGTTTATGTTACTACTTGTGTAACTGGGGGAGTGGGTTATTTTTTTATTGCGTCGAAAAGTAAGCCCGTGTATTTAAATAAAAATTTTTCTGCTTCTAATATCGGCTTATTTGGGCAGGGTTATTGGGTTTATGAATGAAATCCTGGCAAGCTAAAGATCTTGTGTGTTTTGTACTGCTGCTGTTAAGTTGGCGTTCGTAAGTTGTTCGCATTATTAATGCAGTGCCCCAAAAAAGGCTCTTGACCATAGTCTTGCGTAGTTGTTTTTATAATTATTATTGCATTGTTCATTGTATAAAGAAGAGTCAAAGGAGAATCTCATAGTATGAGTAAACTGACAGATGTGCTTTCCAAAGTTGAGAAAGATAAACACGTCGTCGAATGTAGTGTAGGCGGCCGTAAGATCCGCTTTGAAACTGGTGAAGTCGCCAAACAGGCTGGTGGTGCTGTAGTAGTAAGCAGCGGTGAAACTGTCGTTCTGGTTACTGTTTGTGCTAGTCCCTCACCTAGAGAGGGAGTTGATTTCTTCCCCTTAACCGTCGATTATGAAGAGAGAATGTATGCCGTCGGCAAGATCCCTGGTGGTTGGATTAAGCGTGAAAGTCGTCCCCCTGAAAGAGCTATTTTAGTCTCTCGTGTTATAGATCGTCCTTGCCGTCCTCTTTTCCCCGAGGGGTTCCGCAACGATGTACATATAGTCGGTTTATGTACTTCTGTTGATAATGAAAATAACCCTGATGTTTTAGCGTTATGTGGAGCCGGTGCCGCTCTGTCTTTGTCCGATATACCCTTTGACGGCCCTGTGGCTGGAGTGCGCGTGGGTTATATTAATGGTCAATTTGTCATTAACCCTACTGAAACTGAACTGAAAAGCAGCACTTTGAATCTTACTGTAGCTGGCACTGAGAACAATATAAATATGGTTGAGTGCGGCTGTCAGGAAGTCCCTGAATCACTTTTAGTTGAAGCTTTTGAAGTTGCGCATGAAGCTATTCGTACAATCATTGATTCTATTAAAAAATTAGCTACAGAATGTGGTAAACCTAAGGGAGATTATCCTGTTTATACTCCTAGTGCTGAACTTGAAGTACTGATAAGAAAGTATCAGTTTGACGAAATAGCTAAGGCTATGCGTGTTATAGAAAAACATGCTCGCGAAGTTGCTTTCGATGCGGTCAATTTAGCTGCCCTTAAGTCTGCTATAGAAGCTGATAACGAGCTTAGTGCTGAAGACAAAGCATCTGCTTTGGAAATCTGTGAAGCTTCCAGTGCTGAGAAAGATTATGCGGCCATTTCCAAGCACATCAAGGAAGATGAGCTTATGACCATGATTGTCGATGAAGGTATTCGCCCAGATGGCCGCAAGGTGACTGAAATTCGTCCTCTATGGGCTAAAGTTGGCGTTATGCCCCGTACTCACGGCTCTGGTATATTTACACGCGGTCAAACTCAGGTGCTCTCTGCCTGTACTTTGGGTACCCTTTCTGAAGCTCAAACTTTTGATAACGTGTTCGGTGAGACTACTCGCCGCTATATGCATCATTATAATTTCCCGCCTTTCAGTGTGGGAGAAGCTAAAGCGATGCGTAGTCCCGGACGTCGAGAAATCGGTCATGGTGCTTTAGCTGAAAGGGCTTTGCTGCCTGTCTTGCCCAGTGTTGAGGAGTTCCCGTATGCTATTCGTGTGGTTAGCGATGTCTTAGAATCTAATGGATCTAGTTCTATGGCTTCCACTTGTGGCAGCACATTAGCTTTGCTCGATGCAGGTGTTCCTTTAAAAGCTCCCGTTGCTGGTATCGCTATGGGGTTAATCAAAAAAGGCGACAACTATGTTGTTCTGACAGATATACAAGGCATGGAAGATGCTTTCGGTGAGATGGACTTTAAGGTTACCGGTACTGCTGAAGGTGTTACGGCTTTGCAGATGGACATCAAAATGAAGGGTGTCACTATGGAGATCCTGAGCAAGGCTTTGGCCCAGGCTCGTGCTGCCCGCTTAGAAATTTTGGAAATGATCCACGAAGTTATTCCGGAGCACCGTGCCAGTCTTTCTCCTTATGCTCCTAAGATTGTCACCATGCAAGTGGCTCCTGAGCGTATTAAAGACGTCATTGGGCCGGGCGGCAAAGTCATTAACAAGATTATTGCTGAAACTGGTGCTAAAGTTGAAATCGAAAATGACGGCAAAGTTTTTGTGGCTGCTTCTAACAGCGAAGCTGCCGATAAGGCTTGCAAGATGATCAACGATTTGGTTCGTGAAGTTCAAGTCGGCGAAGTTTATGACGGTGTTGTCGCCCGTTTAATGGACTTTGGAGCCTTCATAGAAATCTTGCCTGGCCGTGAGGGACTGCTCCATGTTTCAAAAATAAAGCCTTTCCACGTCCGCAGTGTAGAAGATGTGCTTCACGTAGGTGATGAGGTTAAGGTCAAAGTTGAGGAAATTGACAATTTAGGACGTATTAACCTGACTCGCAAAGGGCTTTGGAGTGAGGAAGAATTAGTTCAAGCTAATGCTCCGGTAGAGGTTGACGTTCGCGTTGAACGTCGTCCTAGAGCCGTCCGCCCTGAGCGTGTAGAACGTGTCGAACGTCCTGAGCGTATAGAGCGCCCTGAGCGTGTAGAACGTGTCGAACGTCCTGAGCGTATAGAACGTCCTGAGCGTGTGGAACGTATCGAACATCCTGAACGTATAGAGCGTGCTGAACGCCCCGAGCGTACGGAGCGCCCTGAACGTGTTGAGCGTGTCGAACGCCCTGAGCGTATAGAGCGTTTAGATCGTTCCGATCGCTTAGAACATCTTGAGCGTTTAGAGCGTATTGATAATGCGGATCGTTATGAGCGTCCAGAAAGAGTTTCTAAACGTTCTCGTCGCGAGCCTGAACGGGCCGACAGAGCTGCTGCCAGAGTATTGAGGGAAGAGCGTTCAGTGGCTCCTCGCTACCAAGAAGATATTTATGAATCTAGAGTGGTGCCAACTCGTCGTCGTGAAGTGGCTATGCGTGAGCCCATAATGCGTGAACCTAGCTACGATGAGCCTATAGTGCCAACTCGCCGTCGTGAAGTAGGATTTAGCGAGCGTGCGGTCAGTCGCCGTCGTGAGCCTATGTATGATGAAGTTCCTCCTATGCGCCGCCGTGAGCCTATTGTGCGTGAGCCTGCTTACGATGAGCCTAGACAGGATTTGCATCCCGACAGTGACGTCCCTACTCGCCATCGTCGCCGTCGTCGCTCTGAAATGTAAAAAAGTCTGTCGGCCCTTTTTTTAATAAAATTAGAGTCGGCAGAACTGCGCTTTAATAATGAGGTCGAGTTCGCTTTATATTCGAATTCGGCCTTATTATTTTTGGTATGTCGTTTGAGACTGTAACGAGACTGGGCGTGTTTATTAGTGTTATACCTAACTGGAAGGAGCTTAAACCGTCAGGCTGTATATAGTTTTTTTGCTTAGGACTTCGTACTTTTTTTTAGTATAGAGGGGCGCTTTATTTCAAGTATGACTGCGGATAACAACACAAATATACAAGAGTATTTATCTGAAGTAGAGCGCGTGTTTACAGAAATAGTTCCTGCTTGCGTGGGCTACAGTGTGCGCGCTGAGCAGATTAAAATGGCTTTGGCTGCAGCGGAAGCTATAGCTCAAGGGCAGGTGCTTTTAGCTCAAGCCGGTACGGGTGTAGGCAAAACTTTAGCTTACTTGGTCCCTGGTGTAATCTGGCGTTTGCGCTACGGAGCAGGCCCTATTTTGGTGGCTACTTATACAACTAATTTACAGCAGCAAATTTTTGATAAAGATTATCCTTTTATGCGCGATCAATTAGGGTTATCTTTTCGTTTAGTGCAAGCATTAGGCCGCACTCGCTATTTGTGCCTAATGAGATTTTATCGTTTGCTGAAGCACATTAATCAATATCCTCAATATGTGCAGATACTCGAAGCTATAAATGATTGTATCGAGATGGGCAATTACTCTCTGTTTCATGCTGAAATTCAGGAAGAAACTGTATCTTTGCGCGGTTTAGCGGCCGATTTTCGGCGTTTAACTAAGAATCTTTGCCCTTGGGATGATTCAATCTGGCCCCATATTTGCGCTGAATCAATAAGCTGTACTAAAAAAAGTTGTCGATATTTTCATAATTGTTATTTTTATAAAGAGAGGGCTCAGCTAGCTGGAGCTGATGTCTGTGTTGCTAATCATGCTCTATTGTGCGCACTGTTGCCTCAAGATGGTATAAACCGTTTGCTCCCTCAGCTAAGTGCCTGTATTATTGATGAAGCTCATCATTTTGAAGATGTTGCTATGGAACAAATGTCCAGTTCATTTGATTGGGCCTACAATAGTAAATTTTTTGATAGTTTTGCCCGTGTTGGTGACAAATTTGAAGCTTATTGGGCCGAGGATCATAAAGAAAATATTTTTATAGAAGATAACAGTAGAGAGCTGTTTGGGGAAACTTTAGTTCAAATTCCGAGTTTGCGTAGTTCAGAAGCCCACAAGCGTATTTTTCCCTCAGGTTGGTTTAGCGATATCGCCGAGGCTGTGCAAAGATTAAGTAGTCGTTTGTCTTACGGAAGTGAGGCCGATTTCTTTCGCAGCTTAAGCAGTTTTTATCGAGGTCCTTTTCAGGCTCTTTATGAAAGTGTGGCTCCTTATTTGCGTAATTTAGAACATTACTATGAAAATAAAGCTTATTGTTCTCTAGATTGTTTTGAACGGGGCTCTCGCTTAGCTATGCTTAACGATAAGTGGCTATCTGAATCTGGGATTTGGGGAGAAAGATTGGCTGATAGTGCTCAGTCTTTAAAAAATGCAGAAAATAGCTGTTTGGCTCATCTTAGAGAACTGGAAAGTTTATGGAAAGATATCTCTGAAGAATCAGAAATCAGCCTTAATGAAAATCAGCCGTCTATACTCATTTCAGCCGCTTTAGATCAGTTTAATGAGTTTATAAATAATTTTCATAATTGTCATGATATTAATGAAAGTAAAGTTTTAATGGGACATTGGTTAGAAAAAAGTAGGCGCGGTGTGCGCTTGCGAGCCGCTTTTGCTGATGTAAGTGAATATTTAGCTGAAAATTTTTGGAAACAAATGCCTGCTGCTGTAGCTACTTCTGCCACTTTAAAAGTGGAAAGCAGCTTCGATTTCTTCAGCTGCAGAGTTGGTACGGATAAATTAGAAAAATCTAGAGTTAGCAAAATTACTTGCAGCAGTCCGTTTAATTACAAGTCTCAGGCTCTGCTAGCCGTCGCTAATGACTTAGTGCGAGCTGGCGTATCTGAAACTGCTGATGAGTCGTTTTTAACTTGTGCTGTACGTTTTATTACTGAAACTGTTAAACTGTGGCAGGGACGTACATTAATTTTAGCTACTTCTCGTTATGAAGTGGAAAAAATTTATGAAATTCTGCATGAACCTCTTTCAAGATTAGGTATAAATTTAGTAAAGCAAATTAGTAATTTGAGGGCCGATCAGGTAGAGAGAATGCGCCGTGCCCGTCAGCATAAAGAAAAGATTGTACTTATAGGCACCGACTCGTTTTGGGAGGGGGTAGACGTCTCAGGAGAAGCGTTGTCCTGTGTAATTATATTGCGCCTGCCTTTTACTTCTCCTGATAATCCGCTTTTTAAAATTCGTTCTAAACATATTGGCCCCCAAGCTTTTATTAAATATGCTCTGCCAATGGCTGTGTTAAAATTTCGCCAAGGTTTTGGGCGTTTAGTGCGTACAGAACATGATCGTGGCGTAGTCTTTGTTTTGGACAACCGCTTAGATTTAAAAAAAGGTAAGGGATACCGTCGCAGTTTTTTGAAGTCACTGCCCGACTGTTCGATTATTTACAACAAAACTGATGCTCTGCTTCATCAGGCCTTTTATTGGTTTAGAACGGGGCAGCTTGAAAACTAAGCAACAGCCAAATAAGTAATTTTAAATGTCTGTTTCGATGCCTCCTTTCTTTGCCTTACGATCCTTGTCATCTACTAGTAGCTCACGTTTTAGGGTAATTTGAACTACGTTGTGGGACATGCGGGCTCTATTTTTGGGCAACCTGGCAATAAAACCGCGCCATCCCCAGCGTTTTTTATCGTAGTCAAATAGATTGCGCTCTTCAACAACTCTAATGGCTTTGCACCATTTTTGTACTTCAAAAACATTCTGCAAAGTCCATAAAATTCTGGGACGCTGAGCACTCTCAGTTACATTGCTCATTTTTTTTGAAGAATATTTGGCATTTCTTTTTCGGGTTTTATCGGGAGCAGGTAAAGTAAGCTGATGATTTTCTTTCATTTCTTCATAAGAGGGTAGATCGAAAATTACATCAATATGGGCAAACTTGTGCGCTAATTTAGTAAGAAAATTCTTTATGGTATCTAACTCTATATAAGCAAAAATATCTTGAGCAATAATGACTTTGGGTTCATCTGCTTTGCTGATATTGTCTATCCAAGTAAAATCGGTGATGTTTTTAGCAATAACTTCTAATTTATCTGCTTTACTGAAAAAAGCTCTGCGCAGATCGAGATTGAGAGGAACGTCTATATCTATCCATTTTTTATAATCTTTTTGCGGAATACGATGCAGGCGTGTATCCAGTCCAGGAGCTAGATTGATAATAGTAACGTCGTGATTTTTTTCTAAGAAGTTCTTAAGCATGCGATCTATTAGGTAGTCGCGCACTGCTAAGCCAACTTGATCAATGCCTAAATCAGCAAAATAGCTAAAATCGTAGTTGATATTGCTGACAACGTCGAGAGCATTTTGATCGTCTAAAATGGGGACAGGCTGGCGAGATTCTAATGCTCTAGCCCATAAAGCGGCTAGTGTATTGTACGGATTACCCATATAAAAAAAAGGAATACGTCTGAAAACGCCGTCTTTTTGGGCGGTCAGACAGATTTTTCCATCTTCGCTGGTATTTACTTTGATATTGATGAACTTAGCTTGTTTGACAAAGTTATGCAGCTCTTCTGAGGTATAAACCCGCATACCAGGAATAAGATCGGTGTGTTTTTTAGAAGCTTCAGGGTCAAAACTGTCACAATATACGGCTACAGTTCCTCCTGGTTTGAGAACACGGTAAATTTCATTGAAAGCTTTTTCGACGTCTGTCCAAAAATATACAGTTTCGGAAGCAGTAACTACGTCGAACCAGGTATCAGAAAAAGGCAAATCGCAGACATCACCTAGTACGATTTTGGCCAATCCCATATTGACAGTTTCTTTATTGTACGCTTCAGAAGCCTTGACGCTCAAAGGAGAGATATCTACGCCGTAAATTAAAGCGCTATGACATTTTTTGCGCAGCATGGCAATGTGATGTCCTCCGCCGCAACCTACATCGAGGACCGTTCCATTGATAGGAATTTCAAAAAATTGGCTGGCAAAGTGGAATAAAGGTATATGCTCTTTATTCATGCGCCGTAGAACGTAAGCTCCTCCCCATTTTATGCCGGGATTTGCAAAATTATGCATCCATTGCTTAAAAAACACAGGTCAAAAATCTCCGCTGCTTATAAAAAATAAGGCAAAAAAGCTGCGCTGAAAATTATACCACATACATATGACAAACTGAAAAATCTTAGATAGTAAAATGGAATGTTTAAAACTCTATAGTGACGATTTTGTTTCTATGCTGTTAGCAAAAACGTTGAGCTTAATATGATCTCCAGGAAAACGGCAGCAATTAGTCATAGTCGGTTGAAAATATCGATAGTTTACAGGTTCATCCCATTCATAAAAAACATTGTGTCCGCATTGAAGCAGCAGATTATGGATAATTATCACCCAAGCGGCTGTTATAATTAGCTTGTGCCAGTTTAATGAGGATAAATAATTTATTCCTATAGCTGTGAGCAGCGCAAAGGCTGGCATAATAAAAATGAGATTGCGGGTAATAATCAGAGGTTGAATTAGTATGGATAAGATTACATGCAGCAGCAAAGGTACTACTAACCACGCAGCCAAAGTTAAATAGAGCAAATCCCCTTTATTATGATATTCTTGCCAAGCTCTGTATAGACCGGCTATTAAAAAAATCAGTATTGAGAGTAAAGTAACTATTGAACTAATAGAATATAAATATTCTTTTAAACCAGCCTGACTGCAAAAAATATTTACTCCCAGTTGCCAACTTAATTCAGGATAGCTGTCCATTCTGGCTAGAGCTCCCCGATCAAAAAACGGCATTGGCAGAGCTGTAGCTAAGGCTGTTAAAATTGAAGCTATTAAACCGGACTTTAAACGCACTCTAGCTGGATCTTTTGTAGAAGTGCGTTTTATAGCTAAACTTAGAATTAGCCAATGAGCCGGCAGTAAAGTAATATTGTTTAAACTAATACCGATGTTAACTGCGGACATCACTATATATAGAAGCCAATTTTTTATATTGGGTTTGGCTAAAATATTAAAAAGTATTATGGTTAAAAGAATAGCAGCCAAAAGACTAAAAATGTGGTAGCGCAAATAATTTGAGTAGTATTGATGACATCCGTTAATGCTGAGTAGGGCAACAGCTAGTAAAGAGATCCAGATAGAGGAGCAGCGCTTTCCTAAATGAAATAATGCCCACAAACTTAATATCCCCCCTATAAGTGAGCTAAAGCGATAGGCTGAAGTGGTTATATCGCCCAATACTAGACAGCAGAACTCCTGCCAAGGATGCTGAATAAATTTATAATAGAATATGCCGTTAATTTCTATGGGCTCAGCTCCATGCTCGGGATATATATATTCGCTTATAGAGCGGAAAGCAAGCGTATTGGTGCCTGGTTCATCTCGATATAAGCCGCAGCCCCTAAATTGGCCTGACCTAATAAAAAAAGCTCCGCTTAGCAGACATAATAAAAGGAAATATATGGTAATTTTAGTGTACAGAGAAGAAAATGTCATAATTTAAAAAGTAAGCGTAAGTTATTTAAACAGCAGTTTTGAAAGTAACTACTTTCTACATTCCAATATGGGGCCATTGTTTGAGCTAAATTAAAAATTTGCTGCTGATTTAGCAATCCCCAGGGAGCATCGCTTTCCAAAATTAAGTTTTGTACGGGAATAACCTCAGCTAATAATTTTAATTTAACAGCAGAGGGACTGTTAGCCGAAGCTGTAGCGGCAGTGATGATTCGGCTGTTAAGGGAAATAAAAAATTTCATATTAATTAGACGTTTTCCTAATTCAGGACTGCCCCAGAATGAGTGAATGAGTAGTTTAGGACTATTCAAAAATTCACATCTTTTAAATTCGGCCAGCATTTCAAATAGTTGGTTGTAGGCTTTTACGCAGTGAATAACCGCGGGTAGTTGATATTTAGCGGCCAGACAGTACTGGCGGTAAAAAAGTTCTTTTTGTAAAGCAAGATCTGCTTGGGGGTTGTGTATACGGTCGAAGCCTATTTCTCCTATACCGCAAGGCAGAGATGTCTCTTGGAGCAAACTTTCTAAAATATGCAGCCAATCATTTATTTTACGGGCACCGTTGTGCCTTGAATTCGATTCTGCGGCCGCTTGCCAGGGATGAATGCCCAAAACGAAAGGACTTCCAGTCTCTTTCCCCCAACGGCGCAGCTCTTCCCATTGCTGAGGAGATGAGGAGGCGCCCACACCTTTAATTTTATAAATATTTGCTTTATGGTTATTCTCTGCTTTAGCAAGGCAGTCTAGAGGATGAAAATGGCCGTCTAAGAGCAAGTTGTTGTATTTCTCCTTGTTGCTGGGGACCGTTATATTTTTGGCGTTATTATATAGCTTGGTGAGTTAAAGTTTGCAATATATCAAAGATTCAAGGTTGCAAAAAGGATCTGGCTCCCTTATTAGGAAGCTCTTTTGCGTTTGCTGAAAGGCATCTTATTTTTGCCATGCTGAATTGGAGGAATATAATATGAAAATTACTGAGGCTATCGCTAAGCGCCGCAGTGTCCGCCGTTATAAAGCTGGAGAGGTTATTCCTCGCGAACATTTTAAGCAAATTTTAGAGGCAGCTATGATGGCGCCTAGTGCCTGTAATTCTCGTCCTTGGGAGTTTTACGTAGTCTCCGATCGCCAGACTCTCAATCGTTTGCAGAAGGTTATGCCTTATGCTTCTATGCTCAGTACTGCTTCGGCCGCTATAGTTGTTTACGCTTTGCCTGAAGTACAGAAGGGTGGCATCCCTGAAGGATATTGGGTGGTAGATTGCGGAGCCTGCACAGAAAATATTCTTTTGGAAGCCGCCAATTTGGGATACGGAACTTGTTGGTGCGGAGTCTATCCCAAAGAGAAAAATATTGAGGGTATATGCTCTGTATTAGGTACTAAGGGAGTGCCCTACAGCTTAATAGCTATAGGTGTGCCTGATGAAGATCCAGCAGCTAGAGGTCATTACGAAGCCTCTAAAGTTCACTTTATTGAATAATTATATACCCTTTAGTTGCTGAGGGGCCGCCCATAAGGGCCCTGCGTTCTTTATAAGAATAAAAAACGCAGGGCCCTTTACTTTAGTTGTTTACAACGCGTTTAAAAGCTTCAACGACTTGGGGATCGAAAGCTGAACCGGAACCACCTGAGATAATTTCCACTGCATCGTGAGCACTATAAGTTTTGCTGCCAGGACGCCGCTGCGTTAAGGCTTCAAAAGCATCGCATACAGCAATAATGCGCGCTGCTATAGGTATACGATCGCCGGTTAGACTATCTGGCCCTCCACGTCCGTCCCAGCGTTCGTGATGCGCTCTAACTACGGGACAGAGAGCACGCAGGCTTGGAACAGTATTGATAATCTCTTCGCTGAAGCGAGCGTGATCTTTAAATAAATCGTACTCCTCTGTTTCCAGATGGCGTATGGTTTGCAACAGCCATTCTGGCCAACGCAAGCGGCGAGCCCCCTTTTCATGAAGAGTTTGCATATACTCCTCAGAAGTCAAATAATTGTAAAGCTCATTGAGCTTCTCAGGGCTCTCTTGCTGCATAAGTATGTCCAATTCACCTATATCTTTGAACATTGAACCATACTCGATTTGACGGCGCGTCCTAATATCTTCAATTTTCATTTCAGCAGCAATTTTGCTACCCAATTCCGCTGTTCTGACAAAATGATCGTAAGCGACCCGTCCTCCTAAACGAATCATCATAATAGCTCCGTTGATAGCTTTCTCTTCAGCATTCTGCACACCAGTTTGAGAATCGTAAAGCTGTTGAAAGAGATCAGAAATAACTGGCCTCTCAGCGGCGTTGCTGGCACCGTAACGTCGGCTGCTGGCTGGAATATATTTAGTGCGCATACCTTCCATATGCAGCGGAGCTTTGAAGCTGAGTAAGAATCTGCCAATCCACCCGGTGTCAATGGCGCCCAGATATTCAGGCAAAGGCAGAGATGTTGAGGAAAAATGAAGTGGATATTTAGTATCTAGAGCCTTCATGCGCTTAGAGTCGGCATCTTTAATCAGACTTTCTTCTTCGCTGTCAGAGCCATAATAACCGCAGGCTTGACTAAGCTTTAGCATGTTTGCTCGATTGGTATTTACAGCCATAGCGGAACTTAAAGAAGATGACCTGAGGCTGCTTCTGCCCGATGACGACATAGAGTTGCCCAGCATACCGTCTGAAACCATTTTTATAGGAGTACTGCTGCGAGCAATCTGTCTTTTGACTCTAGGCTGGAATAAATAATCTAGTATCGGAGAAAAGACTGGCAAACGTGAATTAGCGGGTCGCCCTCCAAAATTAAGAGCTAATTCTAAGCGAATCTTGGCCATAGGCACACTTGAATCAACTGGAATACTAGCTTGCTGATAGTCCGCTTGCCCTGCTGCTGTTTTTTTCTGAGACTGAGAGTTCATAGCAAAGGGCATATTCGCTTGACGGAATGCTGGTATTGAAGGTATCGTCATAGACGCATTCCCCAACTGAGCGGTGCCTGGAGCTGTTATGGGTTTGCCTACTAAAGGAGGCAAAGTTGAAGCTTGGGGAGTGGCATTTAAGGCAAAGTTTGCCGTGGCATTTTCAGCAACAGCTGGTGTAGCATTACTATTTGAATCTGGAACAGTGGTTCCCTCTTCTTTAGGTTCCGAATCTGCATCGGGGGTGGTAATTTCGTTATTTATAGAAGGAATGAGGGGAATCTGTCCAGCTTTAGGAGTGAAAGTGGAGGCAAAAACTAACTTATGTTCTTCATTAGCTTGAGCTCTAGCTTCTTTGCGGCTTATTTCACGAAAAGGCGACTTGGTAAGCTGATTCATAATCAATTTACTTGAAGAGGCTTGAAGTTGCGGAGCCGCATTGGGATTTTGTAGAGGGGTAGAAGCTAATGGAGTAAAAGGAGTAGCCTTAGAGAAAACCTTGCGAGGGGCTACCTTAGGAATGTAAGTCTGATTGTTGCCTTCCTCTTCTTCTTTTTTCTTAGCTGCACTGCGAAGTGTATAAGGCAAAGCTTCTTGTTTCAAAGTTTGCTTAGCCCAAGACGTATTTTTATCAACACTGCCGCTAAGATCGATGCGTTGTCTAGCTGCCGTTTCATTTAGAATAACTTGAGTTCTGTCTAGCTGCCGCTCAGAACTGACTCCGCGCAGTATGTCTTCAATATTGACTTCCTTTTCCAGCAATTCCGCTCCACTGGGTAACTCTGGCTCGGGGACATACTTAAGATGCTGAGCAGAAATAAGAGCTGTTTTTAAGCTTTCTGATTCTTTAGGCGGAGTAGCGGCAGCGCTTATAGGAGATGTCGTTTTAGATGCGCTAAGATCGCGCAGCTTCTTAAGAGTTTCTGAATTGAAAGAGTCATTGGGAGCTTTTTGCAGTTCTTCATCGCCGTCTGATCCTATAGGGGTATTCTTTAAATAGGCCCTAATTTTTTTATTTAATTCATCGTATATAGACAGAAGCTCTTTAGGAGTAGGCGGAGGGGATTTTTTCTTAGGCTTAGAACCGGGCAAATTATTGTTAATGTCGGGGCTGCCGGTTCCGCTTGCAGAAGCACGGGATATTCCTAAAGAAGCAGAATTTTTCAGGCCACTGTTGTTTTGGGACGATGACGAATTGTTATGATTGCTTAATGTCATAGCTGGCTCACCTGCAAAATAAGGTACAGTTTGTACTGTTAAGCACTATTTGTACTGTAGGCTCTTACAGTATATGAGGTTATAAGAAAATTACGGCAATATTAGGCCTAAAAGATTATTTTTTTTACAATTACAATCTGTCGTCGCCCTGAAAGTCATCTGGATCTAAATTGTTTATGAATTGTGATAAAGTGTCGTCTTCTTCAGTAAGTTCTTCGATAACATTTGTTGGGGCCGAAGATTTAGGTAGTTCCTGATCTTCTTTGTCTGCATCTTCACGGCCTACGTAAAAGACGTCTTCATCAGCAGCAGGAGCATCAAAGCTTATACCTTTAATGCCTTCTGAGAGTAGTACTTCTTCTTCGGCATAAATAGGAGCTCCCGTTCTCAAAGCTACAGCTATACTGTCAGACGGTCGGGCGTCAATAGAAATTTCCTGTCCATCTTTTACTAAAGTCAGTTTGGCATAAAAAGTACTGCGCACGACCTTAGTGATTATTACCTCTTTAAGTGAGGCACCGAGCTCTTCAATGATAGTTTTTATTAAATCGTGAGAAGTAGGACGAGGCACCTCGGTGCCTTCCATAGCTAAAGCAATAGCTGTAGCTTCGAATACGCCGATAGTTATGGGAAGACTATGACCCTGGCTCTCGTCTGTGAGAATAACTACAGGGTCGTGGGCGATAAGATCTATACCTAATTTATAGACTTGCATCCTGCGAAGAGCCATATATGGGGGAAACCTTTCACTGCGGGAACATGTATTTTTATCCCGTTTCTTCTTTCTATTATTAAAGGAACAGTTTCGACTAGTGCTTTCTAGATCCTAGTTATAAGTATGAAACTATAAAATAGTATCAGATAGAAGGCGGAGATCTTTTTAGATAGTAGAAAGGCAAGTTTTCAATTAGGAGTTTTTATCAATATGGAAGACAATTATTTACAGCTGGTTCTAATAGGAGAAAGCGAGAATTTTATATCCTGGGGTCTGCTTTTATCTAGAAAAGGATTTACTTTAAGCGGTGTTTATTTGCCGCAGCGCTGGGCCGCTTTGGCCAGTGTGCTACTATTAGGATGCCCAGCTTATACAAATATAGAAGAGACTGCCGCTTCCGGAAACATCATTTTTATTGAGAGAAGTTTTTGGGCCCAATTGTCTGAAGAAAATAAAAGTAAAATGTTAAATTTAGATGAAAGTAACTGCGCCCCCAATGAAACCTGCCCAATTAATAAATCGGTGGTGCTGATCGATTTCCTCGGGGAAGGGCCGACATTTAGCTCAAAAGAAGCAGCAACTAAAGCTTTTGAGGCCCCTAACGATTTACAGGCTTTTGTTGATAAAACTGCTTCCAGTTGGCAGTGGTATCTGCTTAAGATAGCTGGCTCCCTCTCTGAAGCTGGACGCGATATCTTGCGAGTAGATGAAATGTGCTGTGGACGAGCTCATGAACCTAATCCTTGTCAAGATTATTCCCTAGATTGCTCTGGACTTAGTTTTCTTTTAAAAAGTTTAAAAGCGGAAGAAAACGAGAGCTGTGGAGTTAAGAACATTTTAGAAAAATTGCTAGATTGCTGAGATCTTAACGCTTCATTGGCATTGATTTACTCAGGTAGATAATTTTGCTGTTTGGAAGGCTAGGCTTTTACTTGAAGCCATAGAAAGTAAAGCTGGCGCGTTAATTTACATAGAGGTATTTTTTTGTGGGTGAGCGTTTTTCCGTCGCTGTAGTTACCGATTGGCAGGGGACGGCCGGTCCTGCTATCTGCAATGCTTTAATTCAAGCCGGCTTCAGCGTTTTAATTAATGGGCCCCAGGAGGTACTCTTTAATATCCCTCCTTCCGATGCTATGGGCAAAGTTTTAGCTCAGCCTTTCGATACGACTAATGAACAGGAAGTACAAGAAACTTTTTTGACCTGTGCTAATCACTTGGGAGGCATTGACGTCTTAGTTAACAATAACTACTTCTGGAATGATGCTGCTTTGGGTGATATTACCGAAAAAATGTGGGAAGAAGTCATCAATCGCGGTTTAAAAAGTACTTTTTATTGCAGTAGAGCAGCTAGCCGTTTTATGAAGACTCAGGGCTACGGTAAGATTATCAATGTCATTAGTTCTTCGGCATTTAACGGTGTTTACACTCAATTCGCTTCAGTGTGTGCCGGTATCCATTCCTTAACAAAATCGTTGGCCAAAGAATTGGCTCCAGAAGTTAGGGTAAATTCTGTAGCTCCAGGCTTGATCGACGAGCCTTGGATTGATGAAGGTGGTAAGGAGCTCAGGGAAATGCTGGTGCGCGATGTTTTGTTAAAGCGTCTTTGTTCCAACGATGATATTGCTGAAGCTGTAAATTATTTAGCTTGTGGCGCCGATTTTATGACTGGCCAAATGCTGGTGTTAGACGGCGGTGAATGTTTGCATTGATTATTGATGAACCTGAAGCAGTTGCCGCTAGCCGTGAGGCTTTTAGTCACAGTGTGTGAATTATAGGCGCTTTATAGGCGCTCATAATAAAAAAATATGGATTATTTTATGAAAAGCAAGTCTGTTGAGACGCTTATTATACGCTGCATATTACCGTTGTTAATATTTATTTTAAGCAGTTGTTTATCAGCCTATGCTCAAGACCAGGACTGGTTTGCCTCTGGTGACAGCGATTCTGTTTCTTTTTACGATAAGGAGGCGCCTTATATAAGCCTAGGCTTAGGTCCAAATAATTTGGGCAAAAAGTCTTCTTCAAATATAACGCGGATCGATTCTTTAGAAGGCACAGTAGTCGACTTTGATAATAAAGAGCGGGAGATTCTTTATAGAACTGATAACAACAATTATTTAAGTGGCTCTTATTTTATTTCTTTACAAAAGCATTGGCTGAGCAGTGTCAATTTAACAGCAAAGCGGTTAGTAGCTCAGAAGGCTGTCAAAAACGATGAAGCCAAGGTAATTTTAGTTAGAGATAAGTTCGCTGTCCTGCGCCAAGAAAATTCTTTTTCTGTTTTCCGCCAGGATAATTTACAGCTTTTATGGGAGCGAGACTTCTCATCTGAATTCGGTTTAATCGCTAGTAATATAGGTGTATGGCCGGAACAAATGGTCTTAATTGGCCAAGCTGAAGGTCAAAAATCTTTTATTTGTGCCTCAGTAAACTTGGCTGACGGTCAGATCCGCTGGAAAAAAACATTATCGGGTCTCTTCGCAGATTTAGCGGTTTCATCTCAGTTTGTTTACTTGGCCTTTACTGAAGAGAATGGCTACAATTCTAGTCAGGTTCACGGAGCTAAAGGTACTATTTGTTCACTGTCGCTTAGTAACGGTAGGATGAGCTCCAGTAGACAAATAATAGGGCTATATCGTTTTTATGCAGGTCCAAATAGGCTTCTGACTATTTCCTGCAGTGATTACGGAGCAAAAACTGCCTATGTTATGGAACTTTATTCTACCGATTTGCAGCTCTTAAATAGCATTGGCATAAGTTTTCTGCCTCAATGGGTAAATTTTAGTTCTAAGCAAATTAGGGCTCTTTACTCCGATTTAGATTCTTTGGAACGCTGGAATTTATGCGTACTTTCAGCTGAAGATGGAAAAGTACTCTCCCATTTTGAAATAAGCAATAAGTTATATCAGCTGGTATGCGATAGAGATAATGTTTGGTTTTTTATAGGTATTGATAATGCTGTCGCTGTATACTTGTTGCAAGATAACGAGCTAATCTCAGTGACAGAATGCTCATTTGACATGGAAGACAGCCCTTATTTAGGGTGTAGTGCTCTGATTTTAGGTAATAATCTTTATGCTTGGGGTAAAAGAGCTAACTCTGCTGTTTTATCTATTGCGGCTTTAGATCTTAAGAGCAGGCGCCGTTTAGGCTGGAGTAGTAAAAATTTAGACTCGGCTTCTCTTATCCCTTGTGGTAATTCTCTGGCTATGGTGTCTGTAGATAACGATCGTTTTACCGGCGAAGTTGTCAGCCGTATTAAACTTATCGATTTCAAAAAGGGTGGATTTTCGTTTACATCTGAGCCGATTAAAGGTCAAATCGTATCTTTCGGAGGAGATAGGGCTTTGTCTGCTGCTAGGTCGGTTCTGCGCAAGCGGCACCTTGAGGTTCACGATGACGCTTTAATATATCTGGCTTCTTCTGGGGGAGAGCTGACACTTCTGAGCCAAAACGGTAAAATTTTGACACGTCCTTTGAGGAGCATATTTTTTGATTGGACAAAGCTAAATAATTTTTGCGGAGTTATTCTTTTAACTGGGTGTATTCTATGGTATATAGCCCAGGCTAATCGGGGAAAGAAGCTCTTTATACGTGAAATAGCTGGTTTGAGTGCTCTAGATGAAGCCGTCGGCAGGGCTACTGAAATGGGGCGTCCGGTGCTGTATATACCTGGAGTCGGGGAGATAGATGATACGCAGACTATGGCCGCTCTTTCAGTTTTAGGCAAGGTTAGCAGCTGCACCGCCGAGTATGGTTGCTCTATTATGGTGCCTAACTGCAGCCCTGTAGTAATGTCTATGGCTCAAGATGTCGTCAGTCAATCTTATTTAAAGGCCGGATGTCCCGATTCTTACGTTAGTGATAATATCTGCTATTTATCCGGTGAACAGTTTGGATTCGCTGCGGGGGTGTGCGGTATTATGGTGAGGGAGAGACCAGCGGCTGTCCTCTACATGGGCACGTTTTTAGCTGAGGCCTTAATGCTGGCGGAAACTGGTAATTCTACAGGAGCCATACAAATTGCTGGTACAGCTAGCGCTTCTCAACTACCTTTCTTTGTGGCCGCTTGTGATTACACACTTATTGGTGAGGAACTTTATGCCGCCTCCGCTTATCTTTCCAATGATCCTATGCAGATAGGCTCATTAAAGGGGCAGGATGCTGCTAAAGCGGCTATTATGGTGCTTATTATCGCAGGTATAATTTGCCTCAGCTGCGGAGGCCATTGGATCTCCTATCTTTGGTAGCTTGTTTTAAAGGATTATATATATGAAGCGTGAGATTCCGCTGCTGATTACTTTCATTGCCGGCTTGGTAATGATAGTGCAGTTTTACAGTTACCCTCTGAATTGGCTGGGCGACCTGTTTAATGATTTTTATAATATTATCCTTACCTTTGCCTTTATATTAGGGGCTTTGAGTCTTTTTGCCGTTAATGGTAAAAAAATTATGTCGCAGACTCCTGGCTGGGGATACAACTGTGTATTGCTGCTGTCTTTAATAGTAACATTAATTTGTGGCCTTTTTCTGGCTCCGCATGGCAAGTTACCTACCGACGAGGGGACAGCCTTCAGCTGGATTTTTGATCATATATTTACCCCTCTGTCGGCAGCTACTTACAGTTTGTTGGCCTTTTATATCGCTTCAGCTTCTTTCAGAGCTTTTCGGGCCAGATCTTGGGAAGCAGCTTTGCTGCTAGTTACTGCGTTCATCGTCATGCTTTTCCGCGTTCCTTTAGGTGAACATCTGTGGCAGATGTTACCTATAGTAGGTCAATATGATATAGCTAAATTTATTGAAGATTGGTTAATGGGCACTTTCAATGCCGCTGGTCAGCGGGCTATTCTCTTAGGAGCCTCAGTCGGATTGATTTCTGTATCTTTAAAAATATTGCTAGGTATTGAGCGATCTTATTTAGGAGGCTCCGATTAATGTTAGCTAAGTTGTCAAATTTGGATAGGCGCTGGATTTTTTTTGCTCTAGCCTTATGTGTGATTATTCCTCTTGTTTGGCCGCTTCAGCTGCGGATAGAGCCTAGTCCGCTCAGCATCAAATTTTATGAAACTGTAGAAAATTTGCCAGAAAATTCCTGCGTTTGCATGTCGTTCGATTATGGACCAGGCACTAAGGTAGAGTGTCATCCTATGGCTGTAGCCATGTTGCGCCACCTTTTCCGCCGCAAATGCAAAGTCGTATGCATAGCCTTGTGGCCTGAAGGCAGTCTTTTTGCTAGAGAAGCATTGCAAGAAGCAGCCAAAGAATATGAAGCCGTATATGGTGAAGATTATGTCAACTTAGGCTACAAAAATGGAGGAGAGGTTATACTTAAGGCTATAGGGGAAGATTTTGGCTCAATATATACGTCAGATTTTTCTGGTCGTCGTTTGTCTGATTTGCCTATTATGAATAGAGTCGTTGGATGGGATAGTTTTGATTTAGTCTGCGATTGGTCTATGGGGCGTCCTGGTCTAGCTGAATTCGTTCGTGTGGTTGTTGGCCAATATAATCGTCCTTTATTGGCTGGTACTACAGCCGTAACTACTCCTGAGGCTTATCCTTTTTTGAATTCTGGACAATTAATTGGTCTATTAGGTGGTTTGCGCGGAGCCAGCGAGTATGAAGTGCTGATAGGCATGAAGGGCGGTCAAGCTTCGCGGGGTATCGATGCTCAATCTATGGCCCATTTTTTTGTGGCTTTTCTGATCGTTTTAGCCAATTTAATATACTTTGCCCAATGCTGGCATAAAAAAAATACTAGAAACTAGCTGTAGAGAGGCTGCGGATCTATTATGGAAGCTCATTCATTAAGTGACCTTATAGGAATGTGGATAGGTGTTTGCCTGACTATGTGCATTTTCAGCTTTCTCTATAAGGATAATCCTCTGTACAGATTAGCTGAGCATATTTTTGTTGGAGTCTCTGCCGGCTATTGGATGTGCATTGGGTACTGGCAGGTGATTTACCCTAACTTGATTTTGAAACTGCAGAGTGGCGATTGGCGCTATTTAATAGCAGCCGTACTCAGTATTATGCTTTTAGCTAGAGTCGTGCCCAAGTATGCTTGGATTAGCCGTTGGCCTTTAGCCTTTATGGTCGGTATTTTCGCTGGCTATAACATAGTCTATACCATGGAAGCCCAGGTTATTCGACAGCTTGAGGCTACGGTTGTGCCACTTTGGGGATGCCCAGATTTCGCGACTTTTTTATCAAATTTGATTATTGCAGTTGGGGTCTTAAGCGGCCTGATGTATTTCTATTTTTCTAAAGAACATAAGGGAACTTTTTGGGGTAAAACTGCTAAAATAGGCATAGGAGTGCTGATGATCTCCTTTGGAGCTGCCTTCGGGTACACCGTTATGGCCAGAATTTCTTTGCTGATAGGGCGGGTTATGTACATTCAGGATGTATGGCAGGCTACTGTTAACTTCTTCCGTTAGATTTGTCTATTTTGGGCTACAGTTGAGCTCGAAAATATTTTTAAATCTTGAATTATAGCTTTTTGTGGTTCTATTTGAAACATATTAGTTAGGGGGTAAGAATTTAAGTAAGTATGCTGAATATGGAAAACCATCGATACCGCAGTTCGTTTCACGCTAATACTGGACCCGATCATGAAGAAGTTGCAGATAGCTATACTCATGAAGTTGAAAGTAGCGAGCCACATCAAGAGGGGGCCTCTGTACCCTTAAGTTTTGTAAATAATTCCCCCAGAAATCAGATACTTTCCGTAATATTTAAGTTTTGTTCCCGTATTTACAAGAAAATTTTAAGATCACTTCCTGGTAATATCGATGGTCAACTGCCGGGTAGATTTAAACTGCTCTATTCACTGTCATTTTTTATATTGTTTTTGGGATTTATTGCCTATCCTTTGGTGTTCCCATATATAGATGATGATGTAAGTTTGTATTGTACATTAGGCAGTTCTATGTCTTTTTTTATTAGTTTTATTATTCTAATTTCGCCTAGTTATGATCCTCCTGAAGAGTATATCGAAGATGATTATGAAACGGCCATAGAATCTTCTTTTTCTGAAGAAGAGTCTGAACCACTTACAATTGAATATTCTTATTCGCATTTCCAATATCTAATTTATACTTTGATAGCTGCTGCTATGGCTGCTATTGGCTACTACCTTATGATTTGTATTTATATATACATGCAAAAATATTATTTAAACGATGCTTTAAATGTGAGTACGTCAATACACGTCATTGTGGCTATATTTATAGTGGTTGCCTCGTTTCTAACTTTTGGCAATTATTACCAAGAAACAGCTGTGATAACTTTGACAAATGAGGGTATAAAAGGAAAAATTAAGGGGCTTTTCTCTCTCAAAGATATAAAGGAAAGTTTTTACGCATCATTAGGACTCGGGAGTGTTCATGTCGATAGAGATGAGCTTCCCTCCGATTTGTTAGAAATGATCCCTTCTCTCCCCGTTCAAGATGAACTGGACTGGGAGTATTTTAAAGCTTTTTCCGTTCATCATGAGTGCATTGTATTGTGGTCCAAGCCTCCAGAAGAAAATTTTATGAGCCTGTTGTACATCACCGTAGGAGCAAGCCTTGAGCTAAATCCTTCAATGCGCTTATTTATTCCGCAAAATGATCTTCAAAAAGTAACTAACTTTTTGTCCCATAAGCTAAAACAAGTGAAGTTCTATCCCAACGCCAGTCTTATTTACAGAATGTAAACATTTGTAAGTCTTTTTTGTCGCGAATATCAAACTTCAGTAGTTTATAATGGGATAAAGCTAGTGTAGCTTTAGAACGAACAAAGGGAATATGGGCAATGGTAGATTATTTGCACATAATTAGAAACACAAATTTTACACAACATGTAAATTATTTAACTTCTCCAGATTATCTAGTTATAGATCATAAAGTCTTCCGGGGACGCGGTTTGGCGAAATTGTGGTATATGTTAAAACCGTTGGTAGCGATAATTATATTTGTGGCTTTATTTACATATGTAATGAACTTTAATGTTGGAGAATTTGAGCTTACTATTGCTTTCATTGTCCTTGCTTTGGCCTTATTTATAATATTTGGGGGCTCTGATGATGGCGATTTTGATGTGAATTTAATATTCAGTGAGACTGGGCTGACTATGTTAGTTAATTCCCAAAATGGGCGGACTAATATGATTAAACATTACCCCACTTTCGCAAGTGTATCTGGTGAAATGGCTTGGTCTCAGTTTAAAAGCTATTCTATAGTGCATCACGAGAAGCGAGGAACTGTTTCTATTAGGCTATGGCTGATTGATGAGCCTGATAGCTGCTCTTACGATGAACTTAAGCTTAAAGAGCGACGTAATGTTGCTGTTGAATTCTTCCTTAATCCCATAGATAATCGCTATATCAAACTGGGAGATTGTAAAATTACAGAACTTAAAGCTGGCGTCAAATTTCTGCAGGAACATTTGCCTTTGTATTCTGAATTTAAAGTCAGCGATTAGCTTCCGCCTCATATTAACAAAGGCTGGAATAGCTTTTTTTCATAAGAAAATAGGTGGATGCTGCAGCGGTTGAGCCTATATCATTTTTCTATATGGCAACTGTCTGAAAGTTTGTGTATAGGGTATAAGTTTGAGTAAAAAACATTATAAAAACAAGCAGAGCAATTCTAAAAATAAAGAAATTGCTTTGCCTTTAATTATTAGGCAGCATCCTGCCGTTAAGCGCCCTTGGTTGACTGCAGTTATTGTTCTTTTTTTGTTATTGATGATCTTCTCTATGTTCAGTTCTAAAGGAGGCTGGAGTAGTCTGCTAGTTCCGGCAGTTTTACTAGTGGTTATACTGCATGGCCTTATTCCTTATTTCGTTCCCACTACTTACACTTTTACTAAAGAACAGATCGAAGTGCGCCGTTTTGGTAAGCCTTCTGTGTTTAAGTGGGATGATTACCGCGCCTATTCTATGCAGAGCAATGGTTTTGTGCTTTGGATGGAAATGCATCCTGCCTCCAAAAGTTCTTCATTTTCCAAATATTTTAAAAGTTTGCGAAACTCTGTTTTTATTCCCCTCGATGAGGAATCTATGCAAATAGTTGAACCTCTGATTTCTCGCAAGTTAGTCAAGACCGATTAATTAATAAGTGATATGAATATAAATTGGCGGGAAATGTGGTCCCTACAAGAACCTGTGTCTTCTGAAACTGAGCAGGCTAAAGTGGAAAATGATGTAAATCGATTAGCTCAGTTGGTAGTTTCCAGCCATTTAGGAGTTCCGGCTCTTTGGTTTTTGGAATCGTGCCGTCCGCTCCATTTTATAGGCAGTCAAGCTTTGTTTTTTCTTTCACCGGCTGCCAATATGTTCGGCTGGGGTGATTTATGTCGCCAGATGGCTAAAATTGCGGAGCAGCCTTCTCAAATGGAAGCTTTGATGGAAGCTATCGAGCAATTGGAAATTCAAAAATAATGAACAGCACGATAAATAAAGATTCAATCGTTTCAATATTGGCTACAGATTGTGGCAGTACTACTACCAAAGCTATTCTCATAGAAAAGGGGCCTGAAGGTTTTCGCTTAAGAGCCAGAGGCGAGGCGCCTACCACTGTAGAAGCACCAGCTGAAGACGTCACTCAAGGTGTGCGCAATGCTGTTATGGAGCTTTCAGAAATTACTGGTCGCCCTCTTATCGATGATAAAGGTGAGCTGATTAAGCCTTACGATGGCAAGCAAGGAATAGATATTTATCTCTCCACTTCGTCTGCGGGTGGTGGTTTGCAAATGATGGTAGCTGGAGTTGTGGCCAAAATGAGTACGGAGAGTGCTCAAAGGGCCGCTCTAGGTGCTGGAGCTGTCGTGATGGAAACCCTCTCTTGTAATGATTCGCGCCGTCCTTATGAAAAAATAGAAATTATTCGAAAACTTCGGCCGGATATGGTACTTCTTTCTGGCGGAGTTGATGGCGGGGTTCAGAAACATGTAGTGGAAATGGCTCAAATATTTGGAGCTGCCGATCCGCGGCCTCGTTTAGGGGTAAATTATAAATTACCAGTTATTTTTGCCGGCAATCGGGACGTCCGCGAACAAGTAAAAAAAATATTAGGACATAAAACTGCTCTGGAAATAGTTGATAACATTCGGCCTACTATGGAACGGGAAAACTTACAGCCCGCCCGTTTGAAAATTCAAAGTCAATTTTTAGAACATGTTATGGCGCATGCTCCAGGTTATCCCAAACTGATGGCTATGACTGACGAGCCCATTATGCCTACTCCGGCAGCAGTTGGCATGATTATGCAAAAAATTGCCTCAACTCGATCGATAAATATACTTGGCGTTGATATCGGTGGAGCTACAACTGACGTTTTTTCTGTTTTTGACGGCAATTTCAATCGCACAGTCTCGGCCAATTACGGTATGAGCTACTCGATATCTAATGTTGTGGCCGAAGCTGGTTTAAATAATGTTTTGCGTTGGGTACCCTTTGCAGTTGAAGAAGCTAAGCTGCGCAACAGTATAAAAAATAAAATGATTCGTCCTACTTCTATTCCTTTTCTTATAGAAGATTTGGAAATAGAACAGGCTATTTGTCGAGAAGCTTTGCGCTTATCCTTTGAGCAGCACGCTCTCTTAGCTGATGGATTAAAGGGAGTTCAGCACCAAGCTGAGATAGGCTCTATCTTTAATCAGGGGGAAAAGAAAAGTTTAATTGATCCGATGCGTTTAGATATGCTTATAGGTTCAGGTGGCGTACTTTCTCATGCTCCGGAACGTTGGCAGACCGCTTGGATGTTAATAGATTCGTATCTTCCCTGCGGTGTGACTCAACTGGCTGTAGATTCCATATTTATGATGCCGCAATTAGGTGTGCTTTCGGCTATTATGCCTGAAGCTGCCGCCTATGTTTTTGAAAAAGATTGTCTGATAGAGTTAGGCACTTGCATTGCTCCGCGTTTTACCAATGGACGGGCAGTAGCTGAGGGACAGGAAATTCTCAAAGTTGAATTTAGCCATGGTGAAACTTTAGTATTGCACATGGGTGAGATTATTGTGCGTAAGTTGCCCGTTGGAGAGAGCTTGCAGGCACGTTTAGTTCCTATAGGACGGACTGATATTGGAGCTGGAGCCGGTCGAGAAGCAGAATTTACTTTGAAGGGCGGTACTACTGGTCTTATTTTTGACGGTCGAGGGAGGGCTCCGTTTGTGCTGCCTGCAGAACGTTCAGAGCTTGTCAAAAAACTTCAGGAATGGAAGGCGGCTTTTAAAAAATAAATATGAGCAGTGCTTATGTCCCCGGTCTAAAAGTTACCGATCAAATTGAATTAAAAATAGAGCGTCGTTTACCCCTGAAAGGGAATGTAATTGTCAAAAAAGGGGATAGAGTCCGCTGGAATACTGTGGTGGCCAATACTTTCTTACCTGGAAGTGTAGAAATAGTTAATGTAGCTGCTAAGTTAGGAGTTGCTCCAGGTGAAGTTAGCCGGATTATGCTCAAACAGGAGGGTGATACCGTATTAAAAGGTGATATTTTAGCTAGCAGCAAAGGATTTTTGGGTTTTTTTAAGTCTAATATTTTAGCGCCAATTAATGGTACTGTAGAGTCTGTGTCTGATGTGAGTGGTTTAGTAGTACTGCGGGCTGCTTCAGTACCGGTAGAAATAAAAGCCTATGTTGACGGAATTATAGAAGAAATTCTTCCTGAAGAGGGAGTGATTATCAAAACTGTTGCCTCTTATGTACAGGGGATTTTCGGCATAGGCGGAGAGACGGCAGGGGAACTATTTACCTTTACAGACTCAGCTCAGGAAGAAATGAAAATTGAAAAATTGAGCTTTGAGCATAAGGGTAAAATTTTAGTAGGTGGTTCTTTAGTAACTGCCGAGTTTTTGCGCCGTGCTGTGGATATAGGAGTCCGGGCTGTAATAGTTGGCGGAATTTCTGATGCTGATTTAGCCGATTTCTTGGGCTTTGATTTAGGAGTAGCTATTACCGGATCTGAAAATAAAGGTATTACTTTAATTATTACTGAGGGATTCGGTACTATAGCTATGGCGGAGCGTACTTTTGCTTTGCTTAAGCGTTATGCTGGCCGATGGGCTTCTGTTTCCGGAGCTACACAGATCAGAGCTGGAGTTATACGTCCGGAAATAATTGTCGCCAAAAACGAGGACGAGCAGGTGCAATTTCAGGAAAAAGCATCAGTCGCTCCTTGTATATCCGGACTGAGAGTCGGTTCTAGGGTTCGTTTAATTCGCGATCCTGATTTCGGTAAGCTAGCTAAAGTTACAGAGCTTCCGCACGAAGCTCAGCTTATACCTACTGGAGCTAAAGTTCGTGTAGCCAAAGTTGAGTTAGATGACGGCCGCTGTTTGTCTTTGCCTAGAGCTAATTTAGAAATTATAGAGGACCACTAAAAAGTATTCTTTTTTTATTGCATCGGCAGGTATAAAGCTTATTTTGTAGGTAAGTGAAAGCAATATCAGTTGAGGTTTTTGCTTGTGAAAATTAACGATAATATAGGTGAAGCTAACGAAATCAGCTCTGTAAAAGAACAAGTTGGAAGCGAATTTCCGATAAATCAGGCAATATTGGAGTGGGCAAAAACTACCAATACCAATGTAAAAACTTTGCCCGAGCTTATCCGGCGTACTGTAGATACTTACGGCAACAGTCCCTATCTGGGAGTTAGAGTCGGCAGTGAGTATATTTTTAAAACCTACAATGAAATTTACCAGGAGATAGTTTTTTTTGCTTCAGCTCTGTTAGGTATTGGCTGCCAGCCTGGAGATATGGTCGCTAATTTCTCTTCTAACTGTGTAGAATGGGCTGTAGTGGACTTCGGTTCGTCCCATGTAAAATGTATTCACGTACCCATGTACGCTACTTTGAGTCAAAGCGAGTTTGCCTATATTGTTAAAGATTGTGGAGCGAAAGTACTTTTTGTTCTAACTCAGGAGCAATTCAGCAAAGCTTTAGCTGTTGAAAGCGAACTTCCTGATTTGAAGCATATTGTAGTATCTTCGTCTGTCAGTTTAGAAGGTATTCACAGTAGTAAGCAACTTTGGACTTGGTCTGAGTTTTTAAGTTATGGTCGGGTTCATCTTAACAGTTACCAGGCTTGCATAGAAGACAGGGTCAGTTCCATAAAGACTACCGATGTAACTAGTATTATTTATACTTCAGGTACTACTGGCAATCCCAAAGGGGTCATGCTTATGCATGGCAATTTCTGTAGCCAGGTTGATTCTTTAGATAAAATTATCGATATTACGCATGAAGATGTTCACTTATCATTTTTGCCTCTATCTCATGTGTTTGAGCGCATATTTTTTTATCTAAACAGCTATAAAGGGGCTTCTTTAGGCTTCGCTCAAAATTTAATTACTGTATTGCAGGACATGCAGGTTTTGCGTCCCACAACTTTTACTAGTGTGCCGGCTCTCTACATAAAAATTCACGATCGCGCTATTTCTCGCATGACCGGTTTTAAGAGCAAACCTTTCAAATGGGCTATGAAGGTGGGACGATCTTACAATGCTAATAAGCGCTTAGGCAAAGTTGATAAAGCTGGTCGTATCATTCACGCTATTACTCGTAGAATGCTATTTAGCGATTTATTTAAAAAATTCGGCGGTCGCATCCGTTTGTTCGTTTCTGGCGGTGCTCCTCTGCCTGCCAATGTTTGTGAGTTTTTCCTCGATTTAGGCTTTACTATGCGTGAGGGGTATGGCTTAACTGAAACTAGTCCAGTTATTTGTATAAACAGGGCTACTGATATTTGTCCAGGATCGGTAGGCGAACCAGTCTTCTACAGCCAGGTTAAGATTGCCGAAGATGGTGAAATCCTCACTAAAGGTCCTAATGTCATGCGCGGTTATTTTAAGAATTTGGAGGATACTCAAGAAGTTATAGACAGTGAAGGCTGGTTCCATACTGGTGATGTCGGTTATATGGAGGATAACAAAGTATTTATTACCGATCGCAAGAAAAATCTTTTAGTTTTGTCTAATGGGAAGAACGTAGCTCCTAGCCAGATTGAAGCGGCTATTTTGAAGAGCGAATGGATTACTTCTGCCGTTTTGGTTGGTAATAACCGCAGCTGCGTAGGCGCTATTATCGTACCTAATTTTGAAAAACTGCGATCCTTCTGCGAAAAGAAAAATATAACTGCAGAAACTAATCGTGAAATGGTCAATCATGCTGCAGTACAAGAAATTATCTGCAGTGAAATCAACGAAGCCTGCGATTCTTTCTCGTCTTATGAGAAAGTTAAGCGTTTTTATATTTCAGATCGCGATTTCTCTTTTGCTATGGGAGAACTGACGCCTACTCAAAAAGTGAAGCGCCGCGAAGTTGAAAAGAATTTCAGCGCTGAGATAGATAAAATGTTTGGCTAATTTTCCGCTTTTCGGTTAGCTTTTAATAGCTCCAGAGGTAATGCCTTTTATAAAGTGCTTTTGAATAGCCAGAAAAAATATTATCATAGGCAAAGCGGCCAAAAATGATCCTGCAGCCACGACCCGGAAATCGCTGTCAAAACTTGAGGACAGATAAGCTAGGCCTACGCTGATAGGGTAAAATTTTTCCGATTTTAAAATTACTAGTGGCCATAAGAAAGAGTTCCAGTTAGCTGTGAAGGCAAAGAGGGCTGCTGTCGAAAGCACCGGCATATTTAAAGGAAGACAAACGTGATAAAAAATAGCCCATTCGCCGCATCCATCCAGTCTGGCAGCATCTTCTAATTCTCGGGGAATGTTGAGAAATGCTTGACGGCATAGCAATACCGTAAAAACACTGACGGCGCCGGGAAGAATGACTCCTAGAACAGTATCGTAAAGTCCTAAGGCTCTTATGGTAGTAAAATTTATAATGGTGTTAGCCTGACTAGGCAAAGCTAAGACGGCTGCCAATACTAACATGACAGCCTCTTTGCCTTTAAAAGTTAAACGGGCCAGGGGATAGGCTGCTAAAGCTGCTATACTTACTTCTAGTAGCACCCCTAAAATACAATACAGAACGGTGTTGATAAAAAAACGAAGCAAAGGCAGCTGGTTATTAGCTGCAAACAGGCGCTCATAATATGCAGAGGTCCATCGCGTTGGCCAAAGCAAATGCAGTCCTGTTCCATAAACTCCATCAGCTTTCCAAGAAGTTATGAATAACCACCAAAATGGCATGATGGATATTGTACAGACTACAAAGACAAGGAGCCATCGGGGAGCTGAACTCCATATTTTTTTTATATTTGTGCGCTTATTTATCAATTTTAGGCCAATTATTCAAAGCAGCAGTTCTTATCTAGAGCATTTTTTTTCTTCTTTTTTACGCCCTGGCTGCATTCGGCGCATATGCCGTATAAAAATACCACATGCTCATCTACGCTGAAACCGCTGGGAATATCATGAGTGTCAGCCCCAATACAGCAGTCTATTTCATAAACTTTTCCACAAGCCTTGCAGTGAAAATGATGGTGATGATGTTTACCGGAAAGCTCATAGCGCATGCCTTCGCCAGGTAGTTCAACAGTTTTAAATACACCCTCTTCAGTAAGGTACTTTACACTGCGGTAAACGGTAGCTATACCTAAACTAGGAAGATACTGCTGAGCTACTTGTAAAATTTCTTGTGGAGATAAGGGGCGATCTGCGTCCTGGACGACTTGGCAGATAATCTTTCTCTGTTTCGTTCCGCGTCGGACAACTTTACTCACAATAGACCTCTTTTTTTATTGTCGAAAATATTCTACAGCCAGATGACAGGCTAAACGCATAAGCAATTAGCATTTTATGTTAAAAGACAAATAAATACCAGAGCAGCATAAAGAATGCTCTGGTATTTATTATATTTGAGTTATATATCAAGATGTTGACAAATTAATTGCATATTTTGAGATTTAAGAACATAGTTAGGGATGAGAAAAGGTAAAGGTCTGATCTTTGGAAGTAAATTTTCTGCTCCATTTATCAGAAACTTCACGGGAGTGACGTCCGCGGCTTTTCCAAGTGATAGTAATGTTGTAGTTTTCGTTTAAAGCAGCATCATCGCAAACGAGCTCAACGTAAGCGTTGCCTGTGTCATCCCACCAAGTATTTTGCCAATGTTTACTGAGGTCGCCATCTTGAGTTACCTCAATTTTATAAACATAGAGACGTCGTTCTCTGGGACCTACGCGCATACTCTCAGCTTTGACTACAAAGTTTCCAGTTTGGCGCACTTCTTTGGAGTTTTTATTTCCTCCCTCAGAGTTTTTAGGAGAAAGCTCTACTTTTATTTTTTTAGTTTGACCAGAATTTATAGCTATTTTACCTTTGCCAGTATTGTAACCGTTTTTAGAGACGGAAATGCTAATCTGGCGATCGGAAGGAACATTGCTAATGGAAAAACAGCCAAGGGTATCAGTTAAAGCTCGCTGACCGCTGCTGAGAGTAACTCTAGCTCTTTTTATCGGTCGGCCGTTAGAAGAAACTACTTCACCAGTAAGAGAAGAACTGCCTGTAAGGCTTGGCAACCCGCCGCTAAGTAAGAAATTGGCGTCATCGTCATCAGTTGGAAGTATCGCTTTTGAACTTTTGCTAATTTGTCTTTGCTGTTGAGCCTCAAAAGAAGCTTCACTAGGAGAAACAGCTTTTACTTGTTTTTTTGAATTTGAAGAGGCGCTGCTAGAGCTGCTCTTGGTGGTATTGTCAATGTCATGTTCAATGTCAGCAATGTGATCGTCGATATAGCTAAATTTTTTTGTATTAGCATTTGTCTTAAGTGAGACTTTCTTAGATGAAGCTGTTGAATTTTTAGGTGAAGTAGCAGCAGATTTTGCTATAGTAGAGGAAGTCACATTATGTTTGGAAGAAGCTGCAACTGTGGCCTTAGTTAAATTATTGTTCTGATTCGAAAATGATATTAAACTGGCCGAACTGGGACAGCCTTGAACACTGACTCGTAAAGAACCTGAGTTCACTCCGTTGGGAACTTTAAACTTAATGTAATTAGGCTGCCAGTCAAGGATACAGCTGTTGGGTAAAGGCATGCCTGCAATGGAGACGGTTCCTGTCTCTAAGCTACCTAAGCGAGAGCCTTTAATAAAGACGATATCTCCCGTTGATGGAGAGGATGGAGTTATTTGGGTTATTTCAGGGAAATTTTGAGCTGATAAATCAAGATTCCAGTTTAACTTCAGAGGCTCGCGACAGTATATCGCAAAAATTTGGCCTGGATTTACAAGGTTATTGAGGCTCTTGCCAGTTTTGGTCCACTGACCATTGACGAAAGTTCCGGAATGGGATGATATCCAGGTTCTCTGTGGCCAGCTGCTCCTTTCTTTAAGATCGATAGGAACTATAGTTTGGCCGCTGAGATTGGTGAGTGTGCTGAGCTGATTGGAAACTGTCTTCATACTGGGAAGACCAATTAAGTTCCAACCGGGAGTCAGTTTAGTTGAGGTGCGCTGAGCCGACTTTTGACTGTTAGTGAAGTAAATGGTGCAAGGTGAATCTGCATAGGTAAGATAGGCGATACCAGGCTCCAAGCTTTGAGGATTATTTACAGGATCGATAGGTATATAGGAAATACCGCTCATTTTATAGAGCATACGTTTGAGTCCCCAGACGGAGTCTACTTTTTTGACTGGAAATGATATGATCTGCCAACCAGCTGCAGTACTTATGGAGTTCGCTTTGCCTACAGCAGGAGGGGCCGTTTGCAGTGAATAGTTTATAATGGGGGGAGGTAGCGAAGGCAGAGGAGGCGGTGTCTCCTGACTAATCGCCTGGGCTGCAGCTTTGTGGCTCATTGAGCAGCTTAATAAGAATACTGCTATCAGGATAAACACATAACTTGCCCGCAGTTTAGGCAAGCTGCTCAGCGTTTTAATTTTCACCGATTTTTATCTCCCAATCATTAAAAATACTCAAAAAATCTTTCTTCAAACAACTCAAGGCTAAAAAAACTTACAGATAAAGCAAAAACTCGAGCTGTATATTACTTAAAGTTTAGCAACATTCAGCAATTTCTAAAAGTAGAAAGTAATAATGAAGTTCCACTATTCTGTGTAAAAAATATTTTAAGTTAAAAATATGTTGAAAATTTTTGCAGAAAGTCTTTTCAGCTAGTTGGACATTCTTCTTATAACGGTAAGTTTGCCCTGTATATGTTGTCACTTACTTGAGGATCTTTTTCTAGACTTCGACTGGCTTCTATTATGGCCTTACTTAAATCGCTGAGTTTAAGATTGGGGGATTGGGGGAGAAAATAGATAGAGTTAGCAAAGTGGCGTCCTAAAGTTTGGCTGGCTGCCGTTATAGCTAAGCAATCTGTATAATTTATGGGTAAATTAGAGTTTTGGAGCTTGCGCTGTAACTTATCGGAAAGAACTGGAGCTGGATTGATAGTAGCTAAATTGGTACTTCTATAGAAGTGCTCCCAAGCTAGCAAACATTGGTAAAAGGCTTGACTAAAGCGTTCGCTGTACATATGGGGATCGGAATGAGGCCTATGATTTTCCGTTTGCTGCCATTGGTCTTGTGCTAAGTCTCGTATGGGATAGTCTGAACGGTTAGGATCTAAACTTTCTCCTATGGCTGTGAGTTTATTGGAAATGGCCCCCAAAGCCCTTTGGCGCAGGACGTCCCAAAGTATCTCCGGTTCTTGCCAAGCGGATAATAACGAGCAGCAGTCTGCAAAAGCTTCGTGAGCAGCTGACGTCTCAAAATCTTGATAATTATATTGGTGGCAGCTATCGAGAATGGCATGGCCGGTTTCGTGACTGATACTGTCGGGATGGATGTATTCTGGCATATTACTTACACCTATACATTTAAAAGGCGACTGCTGATAAAAGGGCTGTTGGCTGCTGAGCTTAGGGTGGCCAACAACTATAGGCAGAGGTTGATCGGCTAATATAAATTCTTGCCCTAAGTTATAAGAGAAGGAGTCGAGCGCTTTTTGAGCACTTTGTAGAGCTTGAAGGTGAGAACCGCTGCAAATAGCCTGTTCGCCTTTCACGCGAGGTAGTACGTTGTCTAGATTGCGCTCGGGTCCGTAGTGCCATACTTCAAAGTTTTTGTTTTTGGCTACAACTGGTACGGGCCAATGTTCATAAAACTTGCGCCATTGTATAGCGGCGGAATTGTCTGGGGCGTCCAGAGTCGACTCGCTGAGCGAGTTATTTTCTTTATCAGTTTGTATAGTTAAAATTTCCCAAGAATCTAATTCTTCGTTAATTTCACCTGCTTTATGAGGTGAAGCGTGAGAGCGGCAGTTGATATTGAAACCGCTTAAGTTTTGGTAAGCCGAACGTCCAACTGCCGCGCTGATTTGGTACATAAATTTAAATCCCCCCCTATACAAGTCGTCAGCTTAAGCTCAAAACATTGTTCTGTGTAGATAGGCAATCGCGCAGAACAATTCCGCTGCTTTAGACTGACTGCTTGTATTGAAATTGTAAATGTTATGTTTTAACAAACTGAAGCCCCAATAATGCCAATATATTGACAGCATATTAAAAGTATGTAATATAGGGCGCTCAAGATTATTTAGGGGAGATTTAGCTAATAGCCAAAAAGAGCCCAACAAAATAGATGTGGAACGAGAAAAACAGCTACCTATTTTAATATAGAATTAAATGTCGTCGTCTGGATCTTCTTCACCCGGATTGGGCACCGGATCGGGGGTGTCGTCTTCTGGCTCTAGTGGCTGGGGAAGTAGCTCTTCTTCATCGAAGGAAGCTGCGCTTTGAATAAGTTCTTCTTTAATTTTAGCTGCTTGGGCTTCCGCCTCACGGGTCATATTCAAAAGCTCATCTTCGCTGCTGCTGGCCTGAAGTATTTCCTGAGCTGCTGCCAAAGCCGCTGCTTGAGCTTCTGCCTGCATTTTTGCTTGGCGCTCAGCTTCTTTGGCGGCTTTGCGGGCTGCAATCGTCTGACGTGCTTCTTCTTCAGCCTTTAAAATGATATGCAGCACACTGACAGCCTGCTCAATGAAGCGGTTGATCTCTGCTAGTTTCTCATCGCTTATAGTGTCTCCGTAGGTGGAGCCGCGCACTAAAATAGCCGTACGATCAGCACTACCTGTAAAAGATTTCAGTTCAATAAAACCGCTTATTTCACGCCAAGTAACCAGCAATTCATGACTAGTAACCGCCATAACCTTGCCGGTAAGATTCATGCCGTTTTTAAGTTTCAGCGCCACCGCTGTGCCAGGATCGCCTATGGAGCCAGATTTAGCCAACCACTTCGTCAACCCATCTTCATCTTTATAGTAGTGCATAAGGCGGCTGTTTTCATATGGAGCGGTGATAATAGCAAAGAATGTACGCCGATTTTTATTCCAAAAATTTTCAACGTAGGTTTTGAATAAGGCTAGAGACATCTCCCAGCCCGATTTGGCATCTCCGGCTCCCGCTTGCCCCTCAGCTCCGGGACCTGTCTCGACAATTTCTACGCGACAGCCGTTGCCGTAAGCGCGGATAGATATATTGAGCGTTTGAGTACCCATACCGGGAATAAGCGACTTCATGACCACTTTTTTGGGTGGGATGATGGTGGGCAGATAGTAATCGATATTGAAGCCGAATTTCTCCCAAGTCATGGTTAAAGTACCACCATAGCCGGGCCAGCCCACAACTTTGTCGCAGAACCAGCGAGACAAATGCTCTGGTTCTGTCCAAGCTTCAAAGGCGCGCTCTGGTGCTACCTTAGTAATTGTGTATCGTCTGATCTCGGGGACGCTCATAGAACTTGCTAAGTTCGCTTGATATTAATTAATTCCTAGTTCCTTAGGAGTCGCTGTTGATATTGTATTTCCCTGCTGAAAAGCTATTTAGTTCCTTTAATTCTAGGCTTGGATTGCGCAGTCGACTATATAACTTGCCTTTAAAGCTGTGGAGCGGTATTGTATACGCCTATACCGATTTTTATGAGAGGTCCGCCATGTACACCTTTATTGCTGCTCCTATTTTTCACTCTACTGCTCAACCATACTGCTGTCGTCTGGACGACGGTTGTTTGGTAGTGCGGGTACGCGTAAATAAAGGTTTGGCGGCAGATAAAGTTTTTGTTCGCATTGTTCCGGAAGGTGAAGAAATTTGTGTCCGTGCTGTTAAGCTTAATCGGAAAAATTTTTCTATAGCTAAGCGTTTCTCTGAAGATTGGGAATGGTGGGAAGCCAATTTAAAAGTGGAAGTTCCCCTTCTCAATTATCGTTTTATCTGCGTAACCGCTTCGGGTACTTTCAACTACAATGCTAAAGGACTTTGTTCCCATACTCCGTTAGACAGAGATGATTTTAAAATTTCTTTCCTGAATGAGCCGCCTCAATGGGTAGAAGATAGTATTTTTTACCAAATTTTCCCCGATCGTTTCTGCTGCGGAGATAGTTCAACAAATGTCAAAGACGGTGAGTACAGTCTTGCTGGACAGACTGTACGGGCTTTCGACTGGGAAGCTCCTTTAGATAAAAGTTGCGGCAATGTTTCCTTTTATGGTGGAGATTTACCTGGCATTACGGCTAAACTTCCTTATTTGCAGGAGCTAGGGATCAACGCTCTTTATCTTAATCCTATTTTTACATCTCCCAGCAATCATAAATATGATGTAGCTGATTATTATAATGTCGATCCTCATTTTGGAGGCAATGACGCGTTAGCTGAACTGCGTCGCGCCTCTAGTCTTATCAATATGCGTTTGGTACTAGATCTAGTACCTAATCATTGTGGAAATCAAAACACTTGGTTCAAAAAAGCTCAGACGGATAAAAATTCTTTAGAGTATGCTTTTTTTACCTTCTATAATGATAATCCTGAACAGTACGAAATGTGGCTGGGAGTGCGTACTTTACCTCGTTTGAATTACTGCTCTCAGGAGCTGCGCAAGAGAATGTATTTGGATTGTAAGTCCGTTATGCGACGCTGGTTGCTTCCTCCGTACTCTATTGACGGATGGCGTATTGATGTCGCTAATATGCTGGCTCGACAAAAAATGGATCAGTTGGGCCATGAAATCGGCAAAGAAATGCGTCGGGCCGTTAAAGAAGAAAATTCTCAAGCTTGGATTCTGGGAGAACAGTTTTTTGATCCTAGCGATTACCAGCAGGGTGACGAGTTCGATGCTTCTATGAATTATAGAGCCTTCTGCATGCCTGTGAATCAGTGGATGGCTGGTTTTGATTTCGAAGGATTTAAGGGCCACGAGTGGGGCTGCACGACGGCTTTGAGCAGTTCTGATTTAGCAGAACAGATGCAGAGCTTCAGAGCTGCTATCCCTGAGAAGAACGCTTTAAATATGCTGAATTTAGTCGGCAGTCACGATCTGCCTCGTGTTAAGACTTTTAATCAAGGAAGGGCTGATAAAGCTGCAGCTTTATATACTATGCTGTTTGCCTATCAGGGAGTACCCTGTATATATTACGGTGATGAAATAGGCCTGGAGGGAGGCCCAGACCCTGATAATCGTCGCACTATGATTTGGGATGAGGATAAGTGGGACAAAAACATGCTGTCTCTTATGAAGCGTCTTTGTGTCGTGCGCAAGCAGAGCTCTGCTCTGCGCCGTGGTGGGCTGCAGTGGCTTATAGCTCAAGATAACAGTTTAGTGTTTATGCGTGAAGATAAGCATTCCCGGGCTATATGCACGATAGTTAGGGAAGGCCAAGAAAGTCAGTCTAAGTGCCCCAAGGCGTCGATTGAGTATCTGTCGATTCCTGTGCAGGCGGCTGCTTTAGCTGAAGGAGTTAAGTTCCGCGGAGCTGTTAGTGGTAAAATTGCTCAAGTAAAAAATGGTTGTTTAGCTATTCTTCCTTCTTGTTTAGGAGCCGAAATTTGGCTGGAAGAACCTTAAATTTTGTCATCCAGAGGGTGAATATGCTTTGTAAACTAACTCGACACAGTTTATAAAATGCATATTTTCCCCTTTATTGTGTGCAGGACAAGCTTGGGGCATGTCTAAAGTAGCGCGAGTTTGTTACTAACACCTGTTATTTGTCAACATTATTTTTGGAGTGTATGTACTGTGGCTGACATTAACCTCGATAAAGTAAAAGAAATTATTACTAAGTTAGAAGCCAATCCTACCGAGCTTTACAATAACAGCTTTTTTATCACTTGGCGTTATCCTAAAGAGACGATCAATGCTGTTCTCTTAGTGGCTGAAGCTCTGCAGCGTTTGAATCGTGCCGGTAAATCGGTAAAAGTTTTCGATACTGGTCTGGGCCTTTCCATATTCCGCGATAAGTCCACTCGCACTCGTTACTCTTTTAAATCCGCCTGCAATATGCTCGGCTTAGGTACTGAGGAACTCGATGAGAGTACTTCTCAGATTGCTCATGGAGAAACTGTTCGTGAGACTGCTACTATGATTTCCTTCCTCACTGAAGTTATCGGCATTCGCGATGACATGTTCATCGGTGAGGGCCATCGTTATCAGAAGGAAATGTCAGATTCTATTCAGGAGAGTTACGAACACGGTATCCTTCCTAATCGCACTTCCGTGGTAAACTTGCAGTGCGACCTTGACCATCCTACTCAGGCTTTAGCCGACCTGAGCCACATTATTGAGCGTTTTGGCGGAGTTGAGAATCTGCGCGGTAAAAAAGTAGCCATGACTTGGGCTTACTCTCCCAGCTATGGCAAGCCTCTCTCTGTGCCTCAGGGTATTATAGGCTTGATGAGCCGTTTCGGTATGGATGTCAGCTTGGCCTATCCTGAAGGGTACGACCTGTTGGAAGAGCCAGTTGAAGCTGCTCGCAAGTTCTCCCAGGAGACTGGCGGAAGCTTTAAGATTACCCACTCTATGGAAGAAGCTTTTGAAAATGCCGATATAGTCTATCCTAAGAGCTGGGCTCCTTTTACCGTTATGCAGGAGAGAACTGAGCTGCTTCGTTCCGGTCGTGCTTCTGAGCTCAAGGCCTTAGAGGAGAGAGCTTTAGCTCACAATGCTACCCATAAAGATTGGGAATGCACCGAAGAAATGATGAAACTCACTCGCGGTGGCAAAGCTCTTTATTGCCATTGCTTGCCTGCCGATATCAGCGGCGTAAGCTGCAAGGAAGGTGAGTGCGCTGCTTCTGTATTTGAGCGCTATCGTTTAGATACTTATGCTGAGGCCGCTCATAAGCCCTTCGTGATTGCTGCTATGATCTTGCTGACCCGCTTCCAGGATCCGGTCAAGACTTTAGTTCAGCTTCTTGAAAGAGACAGAGAGCGCCGCATTGTCCGCTAATTCTTAATTAGCCCAGCATACTGCTTGTGACTTACTCAGTCATGAGCAGTTTTTTTTTATGCTTTTATGTCGCTGATCTAAAGAAAAATCCGCCCTTACTTTTTGCTGTAATGTGGTAAGGGCGAATTCCGGACAGCTTTAAAATTTTTGGCCACTTCAAGCTGTTATGCTGAAAGCAATTATTTGTCTTTCTCTACTTTTGAAGTGTCAGCCGCTCCGTAAGTAGAGGTATCTATCAGACAGAAAACCTTAATTTGGCCGCGTTTTGCAGTAATAAGGAAATGCTTGTCGTTTTTGACGCTATTTAAAGCTTCCTTTAAATCTTTGGAATCGTGAATCGGTTTATCGTTAATTTTGGTGATAACGTCGCCTACTGAAAGGCCGGCTGTGGCTGCAGCAGAGCCTTTTTCTATTTTCGAGACCAGCATGCCGTCGCGTCCGAGCAGGCGGTATTCCAGTTCAGCGCTTACCGTAATTTCATTAGCGATAAAGCCGTAGCTAGTTTCAATGTCGTTCGTACTGACGTTGGGCTGAACTCCCAAAATGGCTGTAGTTTCAAACTTTTTGCCATTGCGGCTGTATTCTATAGGCACCTTCGCATTAGGCAACAGCTGAGCTACTTCAAGTTTTACGCGATTTAAAGCTTCGTCTGTATCGGCATTGACCGGTTTATTGTTCAGCTTAGTTATAACATCTCCGCTGCGCAAACCGGCTTTATAAGCTGGGCTGTCTTTGGTCGTATCGCTTACTAATAAACCTCGCAGGGTGGGCTGCTTAATAAAAGCGGCATACTCTTCAGTAAAGGGCTGCATAAATACGCCCAGCCAGCCGCGCTGAATATGTCCTTCAACTTCCAAGCGACTGTCTACATCTTTGACTATGTTCGAAGGAATGGTGAAGCCTTGGCCTCTTCCAACTCCGATCGAATTAATGCCTATCACTTCGCCATTCATATTGACAAGAGGACCGCCGGAGTTTCCAGGATCTATCATGGCGTCAATTTGAATAAAATCGTTAATTAAGGGCACTCCATTGTCTGCTCCAGGAATAAAGCGTCCTTTGCCGCTGACAATACCGAAAGATACTGTGCGGTCAAAGCCATACGGATTGCCGACAGCTATAATCCACTCACCTACCTGCACCTTGTCAGAGTCAGCCAGCTGGGCGTAAGGTAATTCTCTGGTTGGTTTTATCTTGAGGAAGGCCAAGTCTGTTTGTTGGTCATCGCGAATGATTTCCGCTGTGTATTTACTCTTGTCATCGAGGATAACTGTAATAAGCTGAGCTTTATCTATCACGTGGTAATTAGTGACAATCTTTCCATCAGAAGAAAGAATTAAACCACTACCAGTAGCCTTGCGTCTTTGATTACCCACTTTAGAAAGTACTTCAATGTGAACGACAGTACTCTTGATATGGTCTGATATTTTGATTATATGCTCTTGCATACTGTTAAAAAGAGCATGGCCAGGACTTATTGTCTGGGCTTTGTCCGGCATATCGGCCCAAGACGCAGCTGGGGCGGCTAAACAAGCTGCGGAAACTACAGTTACAAGTAAACCTCTAAAAAATAAAGGGAAATTTTTCATAGTACTTTGCTTTTTCGCAATCAATAATTTTAGCCCTGCACCAAAAATAGCCTGTAAGCGTAGACGCTTTATCTATATGGGCTTTCTGTCTTGTTGCCAGCGCGCTTCTAGCCATTGAGCCAGACCAGGAGGGACAATTTTAGCAACAGCTGATTTTAAATCGAGACCTTTCTTCATGTATTCAATAATTTTATACTTCCAGGATGACCAGCTGTTTTCCAAATCGCGAAGCATGTCTGCTTGTAGATGTACAATTTGCTTGTTAAGCTGCAGTTTATAAAAAGACGACTTGGGATTATCTAAGTATGAAGTGCTGGCCTGATTGTCTGGAGCCATAGCCTCCAACCAGGCGCTAATTCCTTGAGAATTGATCTGCTCTTGGCGCCATTTACCCAATTCATTATAAAAGCGCCCTTCGAATATCAGGGCTTCTACGGGATTGGCAAATACTTGGAGACAGGCCCTAACTGAAGTTAGATCGTGCCATTTGTTACTAGTCAAGCGCAGTTCATCATCGGAAGAATTAAAGTTCTCCTTTTCCTGCAGCACACCGAATTTGAAAGCTGCAGCCAGCAAGTTGACTGCACTCATATAAGTGCGCTTATCAACAGTTATAAGCGAATTAAATTTGATATCTTTGCGTATTTGCACTGCCCGTGTATTGCGGACTAAAGAGGTTAGGTAGGCGTCTTTGTAGTCTGAAAGCTCTAAATCATTTAAAGTAAAGCCGCTGAAGATTTCGACTATGTCTATAGTTTCAAATTCGGGCTCATCGATGAACGATATCGGAAGTGAAGAACTCGTTGCGCTCAAGGCCTGATTTAGAGTTTTGGCTTGATTTTGACGTTCGCTTTGATTTTGATCTGAGGCTACCGGTTGGGGATTGAGGCAGTATGAGGCTAATATTTGCTTTTGAGCTGCGTCATCCGTGGTGTTTAATGGTTGGGTATAACAGAAATAGGAAGAAATTTCGTTATTTATAGCTGTCAGCTTGCGGCTGAGTTTATCTCCGGGATAGCGGGATAAAAATTCACCGGCAGGTTGAGGCTCATCTATAGGGTACAGATTAGTTACTATGCGGTTCAGTTCAGAAATCCATTCTTCTTGCGTATAGTTTTGCGGTAGATCGAGTAAATTAAAATTGGTCACCTGATCGAGAGCTTTTATAAGAAGCATGAGATCTGGAGGCGAGGAATGGGCTGCAATAAAGCTGACGGCCTCTTGCTTAGAAATTAAGGGTTCATCGCTGTCCTCTAAAACCTGATTATATAAATGGCGGTTTGAGTTTTTTAAATGAGTTAATGATTCATCTAAGAAGCTGCGCAGTTGTTCGAGCTTTTTTACTGTTTGGTCGCAGACGCCAATCATGTTGAAAAAAGCATTTACTTCTTCTCGGCCTACATAGCTGATAAAAACGTTTTTATAATATTCGGCAATAACTTTTCCCGCTTCTTTAAGTGGAGTGAAGTCTACTTGCCGGGTGAGTTTTTTCCACAGTGAAGGTTTAAAGGAGGCCAGATCACTGATCGCTTGGTTTTTCAATTCCTCTAGGCGTATTATTTCTGATTTTGCACTATTAGTACGTTCGTGTAGAGCACTCAGACTGAAAGAAAGTTGTTTATTTATTTCTTCGGCCATATGGTGCATAGTTATACCGTTATGCTGTCGGTTTACCGTATCACTTACAGCATTGCTCATGCCTACTATAAAATCGTCGCTGAGGTCTTTAGTTACGGATGACAAAGCACTGAAAAATTCTGGTTTAGTTTCGCAGCTAACTGCCAGCTCTTTTAGTTCTTGATCGAAGGCTTGGCAGTATTTTACTAATTCGTCTCCGTATATGGGATTCTGGTACAGGGGCTCGAGTTTATTCTTTATAAATGAATCTGAGTCGTAAATACCACCTTCAGTATGACACCAGCACTCAGTATAACGCTTATGTACTTCGAAAGAGTCCAGATGGCGGGACTTAATAAAATCTTTACCTAATTCGGTTCCGCGGATACTGTTCTGATCCAGATCCTGTTCAAAAAATAAATTGAATAATTTTGAAACAACCGTTTGACTAGATAAAAGGCGGGCCACAGTAGCAATTTTGCGAGCTGGATAAGCTATTTGGTAAGAATGAAGATCAGCGTAGCTACTGCTTTTACTATTTTGGTAAAAAGAAATTGAGGCCTTTTCTCTTTGTTCTTTATTTTGAGCTTCAGTTAACTGTTGCTGCAGAACTCGATACAGCTTGTCTCCTTCTAGGTTCCAATAAGTAAGGCGCACTAGAATATGGGATAAGGATCGCCATTCTTTTTCATCGTTAAATTTATCTAGGCTGTTGAAGATAACTGAATCGTAAGCAGGCTGATTAAACACTTTGAGATTAACCGAATTTTTAGATTTGGGGACTGTCTGTTCCGTGTGCACTTCTTGGCTATGGTTTTGCTCTTGGCCCAGTCCGGGGTTAATATTGCGAACATTTTCTGCTAGACATATGTCTAATTTGGCTAGGATCTCTGCTGTGCTTTCATCGCGTTTGTTGGCTTTGCTTTCATCTTCCGGAATTTCCCACTGCTCAATTTCTGCAAAATCGCAGGCGAAGTCATAGGCTGACCCGCTCATCCAGTGGTCTAGTTCAATCAAACTCGCATAAACATTTGCCGCCGCTGCTTCAGATTCCGGCATAGTTTGGGAGTAAGGAAGCAGGGCGGCAACTTCTCCCTTAAGGTTTAATTCCTCAAGCTGCAGGCGAATTAAGTAAGCTAGATCGGCATGAGCGGCGCCGGTACCTCCGCCTAATGAAGCACAGACAATAATTTTGAGACATAAATTTTCTTCTGATCTGTGCTCTTGAGTAAGTTCTATAAGAGCGTCTTTGATAGCTTGGGACGCTTGGGCGATATTAATAATAAAAGCCAGGCGGCCTAAAGCTCTACAGCCGAAAAGTCCGCTGCCAGACTCGATAGTCATAGGAAAATTAGGCAGCCAACCGTTCAAAACGGGCGATTGAGAGCGCATCTGAATGGCTCGGGAAGCTTTGGCAGTATCTAGGAAAATAGTTTTAAGTAGCGGAGAGTGGGGAAAGGAATCAAGTAGCGATTTAGTTGTGTCTAAAAGCAAACCTCTGATCGAATCAGTATAAGACTCTTCCATAGTGCTTATGGCTTTATTCACAGCTTGACAGCCTATGTTGCCTAAACCTACAAATAAAAATTTGGCAGTGTTTTTCACTTTGTTTTATTCTCTCCACTCTACGGGGTAGTAATACAAGGCATACGGTGGCAAAATCGCCACGGTTAAAATTAATTGAGCAAATTCAATAAACGCTTGCCGAAAAGGTTACAGGCGTTGGCTGATGTCTGCTCAGCCAAGGCTTCAGGGGTTATGCCCCGCAGATTGGCAATGTAATCTAGCGTGTATTTAATCCAGGCCGGATGACATACTCGCCCTCTTTGGGGAATAGGTGCCAGATAAGGGCCGTCTGTTTCAATAAGTAGCCTATCCGCGGGACATTTTGCTGCTATTTCTGCGACATTTTTAAGCTTAGGAAAAGTTACCATTCCTGTTATGCCGATATAAAAACCTAAATTTAAGTAATCCTGTGCTGTCTGCCAGTCGGAGCTGCAGCAATGCACAACCCCACCGGCTGTGGGCTTGCCGAATTTATAAATAAAATTCAGCATATCCTGGTCAGCTTCACGAATATGGAGAATTACTGGTAACTTCGCTTTCTCCGCTAAAGCAAAGTTCGCCTGTAGACATTTTTGTTGCTGCTGTGGAGAAGAAAAACTGTAATGATAATCCAGGCCTATTTCTCCTACAGCAACAGCTTGTGGCAGTAATCGCTCTATTTGTTCCAGATTATACTGATTAAGCTTGTCGGCCTCATGAGGATGTATTCCCACTGCAGGAAGAATTGCTGTTTCTTGTTGGCTCATCATAACTGCGCTTTCCGAAGAAGGCAGGTCTGTGCCTGGAACAATAAAAGCCTTGAGGCCGCTGCTTTTGCCTTCTGCTATAAGTTGTTGCCAATTATCCTTGTATTCTTCGCTGTTAAGATGAATATGAGTGTCTACAATATGCATTTGCAGTAACAAGTTCTTTCTCGGCACCTTAGTTTTTATAGGCCGCTGCAGTTAGAACTGCGGATAGAAAAATATATTTGAAGTTATAAATTCAGTTTTTAGGAACTAAATTTATTATAAAAAAAGTTTCTATACAGATACTTTCTTACCTTGCTTAAAGGTTATAATGCCTAACGTTAGCCCTGTATATCTTTATCACAAATAACGGCATCGTCTATTTTTTATTATTAGAAAAGATAAAAAACTCCCAAATGACATGTTAGTTAGCGACTGAAATTTTGCTTGAAGGCTGGCAGAAGGCTAAGAAAGATTATAGAGAGAAGGTACCTTTAATATATTAAAATAATATTTGATTATCGATTAGTTCTGTGAGAAAAATATGCCAGGGTGGGATAATTTGGCATTATCGGCGATTATGTACAAAAATTTATGGATTTTTACATTTTTAATTGCTTGTTTATTATGTTTAGTAGCTGTCCGGAGTGCATGGGCTGAGCCTGCTGGGGATAATGATGGAGTGTCTCCTGTTTTGATTAAAATTCCCGATGACTCTATTGAGGAAAAGGCTCAGCCCATAACTAGTTCTTCGAGTTCAAAAACTTCTGTATCTCAGAGTGCTCCTGCTAAAGAAGCGCCTGCTGCTAAAAATACCTCCAAAAGCAAGGTCAAAACTTCCACCAGCAGTAAAAAAGCATCCCGAACTTCTGGAGGCTTTCCGTGGGGGAAAAAATATAGCCGCACCAGTTTAAAAAAACATCGGGCCCCTTCTGTACCAGCACCTACTGAAGCTCCTTCACCATATAAGAATGGTAAAAATACCTCAGACTCTGATACTTCATCAGGTAACGTCAAAAAAGCCTCTGGAGCTTCGGCTACGATAAATAATGTTAGAAAAGGACGGAATATCAGCTCTAAACAAGCATCTTCAGATTTGCCTGCTCAAATTGTAATTGGTCCGCCTAAAAATATTACTGTTCTGGCCAAGGGACGAACTTATCCTTTATCGATCCGCACAACCGGCATTGAAGACGAATATTTTGTACCTATCGAAGCTGCCGGGATAAAATCGATTGCTTCTCTATTTGGAGCTTCGTCTTGGATTTGGAGTAAGGAGAGCCAGACTTTAAGTGTAACAAAAAACGGACGTACCAATACTTTAAAAGTAGATCAGTTAAAGTTAGCTGACGAGTTGGGAGGGCGAACGCTCGATGTTGGTATTAGAGAGATAAACGGTCAATACTGCTGTCCTATTTCTATTTTAGAAGATTTCTTAGATGTACGTGTAACCGTTGATGGAACTAAAGGTAAAGGTTGGATTGAACCTTTAATTACTTCGGTGCGTTTAGACGGCAGCGGGTCTAATCTAACACTTAATGTTAATGCTAGCGCGCCAGTTTCTTTCTCTACTTTTAAATTGTCTAAGCCAGATCGTTATGTTATCGATATAGATGGTGGTGTTTTAGATACTTCCAGTTTGAGAGTAAATCATCCCGAAATTGGGGATATTCGTTTAGGCCAGTTTACCTTAGGACCGGCTGTGTCGCGTATCGTCGTGCCTACAAACACTAAACTGAATATTACCCCTCCAGTCAGCCGCACGGGAACTGATTTTAAGTTCGCCATCAGCTTACCTAGAGCTTCAGTGGCTCAATATAAAAATGAAAAGGTTACCAGCTGTGAAGTCGGCCGTTTTGGAAGTTCAGGCAACGTCAGTAGTAGCGTTACTATCGGTTTCAGCGGTCCTGTAATGTATGAGTGGCAGCGCCTGGCCGAGAATAAAAACCGATTCGTCATCGACTTTAAACGGGTAATTTTTCCTGAGAATAAAATTTCCAAAAAAATATCTGGCAAGCTGGTTGAACAGGTTCGCATTTCTCAGTATGCAGCTAAACCTGTGCCTATAACGCGCGTAGTTCTCGATTTGAGCGATGCTGCTGGAGTTAAAGTGAGTTCAGGGCGTACGGCTAACAGCATATGTTTAGAAATTTCAGAGGACAAGATAAATCTTGATACGGCGGCTATGAGCGGTTCTGGCAGTCTGAGCAGTACTTATGCCTATACTAATGCAGGAGGTGGCAAAACTGTCTGTATAGACGCCGGACATGGCGGCTCAGACTCCGGATGTGTAAGCGGTGCTTACGGTTATATGGAAAAGGATATTACTTTAGATATATGTATGAAGTTAGCAGACAACCTGCGACGTCGTGGCTGGAACGTAATTTTAACTAGAGAGACTGATCGTGACGTCACTTGGGCCGGCTCTTCTAATAGCCAGGAATTGGGAGCGCGTGTAGATATTGGGGCCAAGGGAGGGGCCGATATTTTTGTAAGCGTTCACTGCAATGCGGCTGCTTCAAGTTCTGCTGAAGGTACTTCTTTGCACGTTTACAAACGTAGCGACCGAGCGTTGGCTGAATGTATGCATCCTCATATTATGAAAGCTTCCGGGCGCTATGACCGCGGTATTCAACAGGATCGCTTTTTCGTTTTAGTTCATTCGCAGATGCCTGCGGTGTTAGTAGAAACAGCCTTTTTAAGTAACAGCACAGAAGCACGCCTTTTAGGAGATCCTAATTACCGTCAATCTATAGCTGATGGTTTGGCTGATGGTATATGTTCTTATGCCTCTAGATATTTGCATAAGTAGAACTGCAGGGAAACTGAGCTTTTGCTGAGTTGCGATGTCCCTTTCAAATAAAGGCAGGCAGGAAGCCATGTTCTATCTGCTGAATGGTGGAGGCTATGAATATGAATAGCTCGGAACGCCTCCAAGCAGCTTTGGCGGGGGCAGAGGTCGACAGGCCTCCTTTTTCTTTTTGGTACAATTTTGGTTTGCAACATATGTCTGGCGATGCAGTCGCCGATATCCATATCGCTTTTGCCAGACGTTTTGAACTCGATTATCTTCGGGTTATGAACTCCTATCCTTATCCTTTATCGAGTCTGCGCAGTTTTGATAAAGCCAGTGATTTTCTGCAGATTCCTAGTATTGTAGCTGAAGAAGGATTTTGGGGACATCAGTTGCGCGCTTTAGATAAAATAGTGCGCTATTTTAAAAATCAGATATGGGTGGTAGATTCTGTTGATAGTCCTTGGACAGTTTTATGTAAGCTGTCTAGCCCTGAGATGGTTTTAAACGCTGCTCGTCGCCGTCCGGAAATAATTAAAGCTGTTCTTGACGTAATTTCTTCTTCTCAAGCTAAATATGTAGCCAAAGCTATCGATATAGGTGTCAACGGCATCTTTTTCACCTTAACAGAGGCTGCTTACGATATATTGGATCCTCTAAGTCATGAGGAATTATGCCAACCTTACAATAATAGAGTTTTGGAAGCTGCCGCTTCTGCTCCGTTTAATATTTTGCGTATTGACAGCAAGCGTCTCTATTTTGATACTCTGAAATCTTATCGTACTCAAGTCGTGAGCTGGCCTCATTTTTCTGTAAAGCAGTCGTTACGCGGCGGTGCTAGCGAGTGGAAACGCTCTGTTATCGGAGGCATTAATCACGAAACTATCGCCCACGAAAGTCCCAATAATATAAACGCTTATTTTGAAAAATACGCCGAAGAATTTTTCCAGCCCAACATTATTATCGGCCCAAGTGGTATCCTGCCTTCTGACATATCGCCTTATGTTTTAGACGGCATAGGAGATGCTGTTAGAAGATTGCCAGGATTAGGACGTTTCCTGCGCAATTCTGTGGCTAGAGAGAAAGAAGCTGAGCATAAGCTCAATATGGAAGAATATTACAGCTCTAGGCCTGTTAAAGAAGAACTGCGCAACTACAGCCGCCGTGAAAAAACGTTGGTGCGTGCTGATGGTTTTACTGAAGAGCTTTCTGAAGGTAAGTCTGATAGAGAAGAGGCCGCTGGGCTGTCTTTAGATAATCAAGATTTTTCTGATTCTGAAGCTCCGGTAGCTCAGAATATAAATACTCAAGCTGAAGAGGCGTCGGAGGAACCTAACGGAACAGCTGCCTCTGAAAATGAACCTGTCAGATCGGGAAGAGCGCCTCGCTGGGCTGCTCGTTTAGTCAGGCGTGATTATGAACGAGAAGATGGGGCTGAATATTCCTCTAAATTATCCAAAGATGATCCTCGCCGTTTCGATATGGCTTATAGGCAAAATGATAAGAGCGGACGCCGTGGCGATAATGAGCAACGTAGTGAGCGTCCGGCCGGTCGCAGGGAAGGTCGCCGTGGAAGTAGTTCCTCCAACCGCGACGGTCAACGCATCAGTCGTGCCAAACAATTCCGTGAAGGTGGGCGTCGTTCCAGCAGTTCCTTTGTCAAGAACTCTGAACGCAGAGAGCGCTTCAGTTCAAAGCGAGCTGGCCGCGATGATTATCACACTGAGCGTTTTGGCGGCAGAGAAGGGCGTTACAGTAAAAATAGCAACAGTTATAAGGGACGCCGTGAGCGTCAAAATAGCGGCGGTGGAGTAAAGAGAATTCGCATCACTCGCGATCGTCGATCTTAAGGTCTTCTATTTATATGTTGATTAAGCAGCCTCGAATTTGAAAGAATTCTGAGGCTGCCTTTAGTTTTGAGCTAGTATCAGTCCTAGCGTGTTTTATGGACTGTCGCTGTCGGGAGTATTGGGGCCAGATAACGTAGCGACCAGATGATTAACCAAGTATATACGGGTATATGAAACAGTTGAGCTGGCAAAGAAGCCCAACTAATTAAATGCCAAGTATGTAACCAGCTTTCGGTAGGTTGGAAGAGCATATGTTGAAATATAGGCACCATAAAGAACTTAGTAATTATTTGTCCAGTGGCTACAGCAGCTAGCATTCTCAACCAAGATATATTGTGCTTATTTAAAAGTTTGGCAGGTATATATCCAGTTAATCCTTGAGTGATGGTAAAACCGGGGAAATAAGGGCCGCTGGGAAATATAACCCATCCTAAAATATCACTTATAGCCCCCACCCAGAATCCCGCTTCTGCTCCCAAAATAAAACCTGAGAGAATAATAGGAAAAGCTACAAACCTAAAAAAACCGTGAAAAATAGGCGGGGTCGGTAGGGCTCGCAGAGTAAGAGTAATGGCGATAAAAACAGCCATGTAGGTTATTTTAGAAATTTTAGAAGCAGGCAAGGAATTTATGACATATTTATTTTAGATTGGGGAACAAACATTTTTATTATATATTAATTAGAGTCAGGGGGAACAGTTTTACTATGTTGGTAACTATTACTTGTTGTGATTTATTGAAAAAATTGTGAGAACTGGAACCGAAAGAATAAGCTGAGAGCGTGTAGCATGAATTTTTTTTACTCAAAAAACTGGCTTTTGCTTTGTGCGGCTGCAGCAACCGCCTTAAGCCTAACCCAATCCGCCCGTTGTTCGTCTGGAGCGAATGAGGTACCTGCTCAGACTGCAGAGGCAGTATCTGGGCAAGTTCAAAGTACGGCATCTGTTTCTCAAAAAAGTGTACGTGACAGCTATACATCTTTGATGTTGAATGATCTAGAGAAAATGAAGCAATTTCGCAAAGAAGCTTCTATTCCCGATGACGCCGCTGAGTTGACTCTTTTTCAGGCTGAAGAATATGCATTAAAGTGCAGTCCTATTTTGCAATCCAGCAAATATTCGGCCATGGTGACTCATGAACAGCTAGGCCAATGGCTTAGTAATATTTATCCTTCAATATCTTTTTCTGCTGGTTTTACTCACAGCGGTATGTTCGCTAATCAAAGTGAGCGGTCTATGACCGATCCTATCACTGGACAAACTATTAGTGTCTCTTCCGGAGGAGGCAATAATTCTAGCAGCCGTGTCAATACAGGGATTACTGTAAGCCAGAATTTAATTGACTTGAGTCGGCGTCCCCTTCTGCGCAGAGCAGAATTAGCTGAGGCTGCCGCTTTAGCTGAGTTAGAGGCTCAACGTCAGGAGGTTCTGCTCAACGTCCGTAAATCCTGGTTTGCCTGTTATGTCGATCAGACGATGTTAGTTATTGCATTGGAAAATGTACACAACAAAGAAGCTCGTCTCTATGAAGCTCGTCAGCATTATGAGACTGGTTTAAAGGCTAAATCAGAAGTTGTTAGTGCTGAATCTGATTTGGCCGCTGCTCAGCATGAAGTAGTTAAGGCTAAAACGCAGCTTTTAGTTGACTGGGTAACTTTAAACGTCAGTATGGGCCGTTCAGAAGCTGAGCCTTATCAGCTTCGTTTAGACCCTTATTGGGAGCATTTTGAACAGATAGATTCGGAAAAGCTAATAAAAACTGCTATGTCGCATCGGGCTGAGTTGCTTGGTTCGCAAATCGCTTTGCGCTCAGCTCTCAATGAACTTGATGTTATACGCAGTGATTATTATCCAACTCTTAAAGCTAGCGGTTCATTGGGCGGAAGTGGCTCTCTCTCTCCTTTTGAGGGCAACTGGAGTTTAGGGGTTAGTTTAAACTGGTCGCTCTTTGACGGCTATTTGCGCCGTTATGAGGAAAGTGCGCAAAAAATTAAAGCTAGAGCTTTGGCAGAAGACTTTCAGAATCAGCGTTTAAAAATTTATCAAGAAGTTAAGAGTGCTGAAGTTTCACTTCGTCAATCTAAAGCTTCAATTTCTTCTGCAGAAGCTGCTATGGCTTCAGCAAAAGAAAAATATCGCTTGGCAGCTGCTCGCTATAAAGTCGGTATTGGTACCAATGTAGAGGTATCAGATGCGGAAGTAAGTTTAGTTCAAGCTCAGTCTGATTATGCCTCAGCTTTAAATGATCTGCGTGTAGCTAAAGCTGTCATGATAAAAGCTTTGGGAGTAAATGATATGGATAATCTTCCAGAAATTTCTGAAGAAATACGTTTAGATGAAGTGCCTGAACTGCCGCAGCCCTTTAACAGCGGTGCTTCGGCTGAAAAAATAAAAGCTGAATTCCCAAGCCTTGGAGAGAATAAATAATGAAGCGGTTCCTGATAATTTTAATCATTGTTGTCATTGCTGTGGGCGGGGGATGGCTGTTGATGCGTTCGATCCATTCCGGCAGCGGTAATGTGTTTCGAACAGCCCAAGTTCGACGGGGTGACATTCAGTCAGTCGTGACAGCTACAGGTGAGCTTACTGCTGTGACTGCTGTCGATGTCGGCTCCGAGGTGTCCGGTGTAATTGACAAAATTTTTGTAGAACATAACTCCACTGTAAAAAAAGGACAGATTCTGGCCCAAATAAATCCGGAAACTTTACAAGCTCAGGTCGATAAAGCTGAGGCGAGTTTAGCTCGTTCCCGTTCTTCTTATGATAGTGCTGTTTCTGATGCTGAAAATTCCAAAGCTGTAGTCAGGAAGGCTGAGGCTTCCTTACTTTCTCAGCAAGCTCAGGCTAAAAAAAGTCAGGCTGAAGTTGAAAATGCGCGTGCTAATTTAGCAAATTCCCAGGCTAATCTGCATACAGCTAAAGCTAATTTAGCTAAAAGCGAAGCTGAATATAATAATGCTCGAGCTAATTATGAACGTTGGAATAAGCTTTTTATTCAAGATTTAGTTTCTCGCAGTGAACGCGACGATGCCTATACTTCTATGATTACTAATAGAGCTGCTGTAGATGCTTCAAAAGCGAGTCTTGAAGCGGCTGCTGCTTCGGTGAAGAGTGCCGAAATTAATTTGCAGTCAGCTATGATCAGTTTTGAAGGAGCCCAAGCTGATGTAGAGGCCGCCCGCCTGCAGGTGGAATCTAGCCGTAATGCAGCCGCTTCTTCTGAAGCTGCTGTAGTCGGAGCCGCCGCTGATGTTCAGCAAGCTGAAGCCAGCTTAAACTCTGCTAAGGTCGACCTTAGCAAAACCAGTATTACCTCACCTATTGACGGTATTGTATTGAGTATTGAGGTCTCTGAAGGACAGACAGTCGCCTCTCAGTATCAGACCCCTGAGCTTTTCAAATTGGCTCAAAATTTAGATTCTATGCAGGTAGAGGCCACTGTTGATGAAGCTGATATTGGCCAAATCAATGTTGGCGATGTGGCCAGTTTTACGGTAGACGCCTGGCCTAATAAAGTTTTTGAAGGCAAGGTACAAGAAGTTCGTAAGGCTGCGGAAACTACTAATAACGTGGTCACTTTTCCAGTAATTATTTCTACTAATAATCCTGATATGTGCCTGATTCCCGGTATGACCGCTACGGTTAGTATTCAAACTGTCAAGCACAGTGATATCCTTTTAGTCCCTAGTGCTTCTTTGCGTTTTAAGCCCAGCGATTCTGTGGAAATTGTCAACAAAGAAGAACGTTCCCAAAATAAAGAGCGGGCTGAGTCTGTTGGCGAGGCTGTGGCGGCGAGCAAGAAGGCTATTCGTGCTCTTTATATTGAAGACAAAGATGATCCAACAAAATTAGTGCGTGTAGAAGTAACCACAGGATTGACTGATGGTAGTAGGACAGAAGTAACTTCTTCCGAGCTCAAAGAAGGCGACCGTGTAGTAATAGGCAGTACTGATAAAAGCCTAGTAAAATCGAGCAGCAGCAATAAAAAGCGCGGCGGCCCTCCGTTCTAAAGGATTAGGTTGTTATGAGTTGGCTTATGATTATGCGCATTGCAGGCTTAGCTCTGCTGCGCAATAAAATGCGTTCTTTTCTGACAATGCTCGGTATCATTATTGGCGTTTCCACGGTAATTACTATGGTCGCTTTAGGTACGGGCACGCAGAATCGTATTCAATCTAGCATTGCTAATTTAGGAACAAATACTATCACCGTATCTGCTTGGGCTGTACGTCAGGGAGGAGCCCGCAGCGGTGCTTACGGCAGTTCCCGTCTAACTGTTCAAGACTGCGAGGCTTTGGAAAAAGCTGTGCCTAACTTGGCCAATATTAGTCCTATGACTCAAAATACGGCGCAGATTATCTTTCAAGAGCAAAACTGGTCTACTACAGTGGTGGGATGTGCTGAAAGTTATCAGGCTATCAAAAGTTGGGAACTGACTCGAGGTCGTTTTATTACTGATGAAGATGTGCGTGCTCGAGTAAAAGTTTGCGTGCTCGGTTCTACTGTGGCTGATGAGCTGTTTCTTGGTGTCGATCCGGTGGGGCAGAGTGTGCGTATCAATAAAATTCCTGTATTGGTTGTGGGCGTTTTAAAATCTAAAGGTGACGGAGGTTTCGGTCCCAGCCAAGATGATACCGTTTTGGTACCTTACACTACTGCTATGTTTCGCCTTTTCAGTTTGCGCTACATACGCAATATTCAATGTTCTGCCTCGAGTAAAGAAACAGTAGATTCATGCGTAGAGGATATTACTACTATTTTACGTGCCCGTCATCGTTTACAAGAAAGTGATGAGGACGATTTCCGGGTTAGTACTCAGGCAGAGTTAGCCAGTATGATGGAAGAATCGACGCAGACATTCACGTTATTTTTGGGCGGCATTGCTTCTGTTTCGCTGCTGGTTGGCGGTATTGGCATTATGAATATAATGTTAGTTTCTGTAACAGAAAGAATTAGGGAAATAGGCATCCGTATGGCCTTAGGAGCTAAAGGCAGTGATATTTTACGTCAGTTCCTGGTAGAGTCTCTGATGCTTAGCGTAATTGGTGGTATTATCGGGGTAATTTTTGCCTTTTTATTGACTTCGTTGGCTGCTCATTTTATGTCTATGAGTATGATGATCTCTCCGACAGCTATTATAGTTGCCGTACTGTTCTCAGCTACGGTGGGTGTCTTCTTTGGTCTTTACCCAGCCGTGCAAGCCTCTAAGCTCGATCCCATTCAGGCTTTACGCCATGAGTAGCTGATATCCGCACCAATCCTTACGATCAAATTAGGCTCTGCAAATTGGAACTTAGTTTCCAGCTGCAGAGCCTTTTTTTCAGAGAAAATAGCTGTTGCCGACCTTTCTATATACGCTTGAAGCAGGGATAAACTAGGCTTAAAGTTAAAATTACTTTATAACGTATTAGCATCGCGATATCACTGAAATAATATATCGAAAAAAAACTTTTTGTGCACAAATAACTTCCTTTGTTGTGTTAAAATGTGCAGAGAATACCAGAGTTGAGAGCTGCTATTTATGATTCATCCTGCTTTACCTGAAATAAAAGAAACTGTCTGTGAGACTGAGCACAGCTGCGCTCCGCTCAATGTCATTGGTCGGTCTGCTTTTCGTCCTGATGCTCCTGGTAAACTTACAGGACAGGCCAAATACATAAACGATATATCTGTACACAATATGCTTTACGGGGCTGTCGTGCGCAGTCGTTATGCCAAGGCTCGTATAAAGCGTATCGATACTTCTAAAGCAGAACAAATGGCTGGCGTATGCTGCATTATGAGCAGCAAAGATCTTCCGGGACCTAACTACATCCCTTTGGTTCGCTGCGATTTGCCGCTTTTAGCTGACGGGGAAGTGAATTTCGCGGCGCAGCCTGTAGCTTTGGTAGCAGCCGAAACTCTAGAGGAAGCTCAGGCCGCCGCAGCTGCTGTAGAAGTTGAATATGAAGAACTTGAACCTGTTTTATCTATCGATGAAGGGTTGAAAAAAAATTGGATCCTTTGGCACTACCAGCAGTTCAAAGGAGACGTCGATAGTGTTTTTAACAATCCTGAGCCTGGATTGCATATTTATGAGTCTGTATATACCACTTCTCACCAAGAACATGCTTATTTGGAAACGAATGGCGTTCTGGTTATGCCTGACGACCGCAGCGGTTGGGTTGTCTACGGTTCTATGCAGTGCCCATTTTATGTGCAGAAAGCGGTTGCCGTAGTTCTAGGCATCGATTTTCAGAAGGTTAGAGTTATTCAAACGGTAACCGGTGGCGGTTTCGGCGGTAAAGAAGATGCCCCTAGCACTCCTGCCAGTTTAGCTGCAGTACTGAGCTGGAAAACTGGTCGCCCTATTAAGTTAATATACGGCCGAGAAGAAGACATGGAGTCAATGACTAAACGTCATCCCTCCCGCACAGTTTTTAAAAGTGCAGTCGATAAAAATGGCCGTATTAAGGCTGTAGACATTCACTATTATGTGGACGGCGGTGCTTACTTAACGCTTTCTAGTATCGTACTTTGGCGTGGTATGCTCCATGCAGGAGGCCCCTACAATATTCCTAATTTGCGTACTTTGGCCGATGCTGTCGGTTCAAATACTGCACCAAACGGAGCTTTTAGAGGTTTCGGTCAGCCTCAGGTTGTATTTGCGGCCGATGCCCACTGGGACGACGTCGCCTGCCAGATAGGTATGGATCCTATTGAGTTTAGAAGGATCAATATGCTGCATGTGGGTGACAAGCTTACCAGCGGTCAGCTCTTGGTAGAGTCGGTTGGCTTCGATGAAGTTGTTGATAAGGTTAAACAAGTAGTCGAATACGATAAAATCAAGGCTTTACCTAAGCATAAGGGAGATCGTTTCCAGCGCGGCATCGGTTTCTCAGTAAGTCATTACGGGGTTGGCTTGGGGGCTAATGGTGGGCCTAACAATTTCTCCTCTGCCAATGTTGTCGTTGGTTCTGATGGTTCTGTGCGTGTAGCTGTAGGTACTACGGAAATAGGCCAGGGTATGACTACTGTGCTGTTACAGATAGCTTCTGAAGTGTTGTGCTGTCCTTACGATCGCATTTATCTTACCGATTCCGATACTGCGCAGGTTCCTGACTCCGGCCCAACTGTAGCCAGCCGCACCACTTTGTGCGCCGGTCGAGCTGTGCAAGACGCCTGCAGGCAAATTAGGCGGCGTATGGACGATTTCCTTGAGGGCAAAGAAGCTATGGATTGGAAGGAGTCGGTTACAGCTTGCTGGATTGGCGGGGTGCACATGGCTGCTCAGGGGTACTCCCGCCCAGGTTACAAGCAAACTTTTGAGGATCAGTATGGTCAGGGTGATGCTTATGAAGTTTACACTTGGTGTGCTAATGCTGCCGATGTAACCGTAGATACTTGGACTGGCGAAGTCAAAATTAATCGTTTTGTTAGTGGTCAAGATATCGGACGGGCTTTAAATCCGGCTTTGGTAGAGGGACAAATTCAAGGCGGAGCTCTTCAGGGTATAGGTTATACTCTTATGGAGGAATATAAATTCGATAAAGGTCGGATTCTCAACAATAATTTATCTACTTATATTTTGCCTACCTCTACCGATGTACCGGAAATCGTTCCTGTCATAGTGGAGCACAATTATTCTTGGGGACCTTTTGGAGCCAAAGGATTCGGAGAAACCCCCTTAGTGCCTGTAGCTCCGGCCATTATTAATGCTATTGCCAATGCTGTCAATATACGCCTTAAACATCTGCCGGCCACTCCCGAAAGAGTTTGGGAAGCCCTGCACAATTCAGGAGTTGCACAATTATGAGTGAGAAAAATTTTCGGTTGCAGTGTACCGTTAATGGTCATCCTATAGATAAAATGGTCGATCCTAGCGCGCGCCTTCTGGATACGCTGCGCCATGAACTTCACCTTACCGGCGTCAAAGAAGGCTGCGGCAAAGGCGAGTGCGGGGCCTGTACTATTTTTATGGACGGCAAGCCTGTTGACTCCTGTTTAGTTATGACTATTCAAGCTCAGGGACATAGGCTGGTAACTATTGAGGGATTAGCCTTTGAAGGTCGCCTCGATTCTGTACAGCAAATGTTTGTGGAAGAGGCCAGTGTGCAGTGCGGTTTCTGTATTCCCGGCATGGTTATGGCTGCCCGCGCACTTATAGAGGAAAATCCCAATCCTTCTCTCGATGAAATACGCCACGCTTTAGGCGGTAATATCTGCCGCTGCACTGGCTATCATAAAATTTTCCGGGCGGTGATGAGAGCTGCAGCCATTGAAAGGGAGTTGCGCCAATCTGGTCAGCCTTCAGGACTCAAAGATATTGAAGGAATTCATCCTGCACCGTCCGCTGATATAGACGACTAAGCACATTAAGGAGCACCTTATTTATGAATTTGCAGGTACAGCGTTTTACTGAATTGGGAGCTCTGCTGCAAGCTGCCGAAAGTTGCCAGGAAAAAATTTTCTATTTGGCTGGCGGTACAGATCTTATGGTTCAGCGGGCAGCTGGTTTACTTCCCCCTGCTGTTTGGATGGATATTTCCGATATACCCGATCTGCATGGCATAAGGTGCAGTCAGGGTAAAATAACCATCGGTTCCGGTGTATCGCACCACGAAATTATGCGCAGCCGTTTGCTGCAAAAGTATGCTCCTGCTTTAGTACAAGCTAGTTCTAATGTGGGTGGGCCTCAAGTGCGTTCCCGAGGTACAATCGGCGGCAATTTAGGTAACGGATCGCCAGCGGCGGATACTGTGCCAGCTCTGTATAGCTTGGGAGCTGAAGTTAATATTGTCTCTTTGCACAAAGAACGAAGCGTTAAGGTGGAAGATTTCACTTTGCGCCCTCGTCGTACGGTTCTTGAACCTGGGGAGATTATTTATAGCATATCTTTTCCTGCTCGCGAGAATATGCGCGGAGTGTGGAACGCCAAAGCTCAGCGTAATTCGTTGGCTATAAGTAAAATTAATATCGGCTTAAGTTATATACTAAAAGATAAAGAACCCAATGAAATTTCTTTTAGCTATTTAGGCTTAGCTTTCGGTTCTGTAGGGTTGACTGTGCTGAGAGCACCTCGCACCGAAGAGTTCCTTTTAGCAAACAATTTAACTGAGAATATTCTTAAGAAGGCAGCTCATTTGGCTTCAGAAGAGGTGAAGCCTATTTCCGATATTCGTTCTACTGCTGAATATAGGCGTTCTATGGCTAAGGTGTTGCTATACGATGCTCTGAGCAATTTGTTAGTAAAGTAGTATAGGCATCAATATAAAAAAGGCCGCTGTCTGAACTAGTTCGTAACTAACACAGACAGCGGCCTTTATTGTGTATTATTTGTGCAGAGTATATTACTCAACTTCTAAGCGAATTTTCATAGAATTAGTACGTTTGTGTCCGCTAGTTTGGACGAAATGCAGCTCGCCAGAGCCTCTAGCGTTGCTGCTGGAAGAGTCGAAATAAAATACTTTGCACCCTGTTTCCGGATTTTCAGCAGAAGGCTGCTGAAATTTTTCAACGCCGGCTAAGGGAAAGTGTTTGCTGGTCCGAGTCAGTTCTGTTTCGATAGAAAGCTCACCGCCTGTGGGAAACTCAATTCCGAACAGTCCGGTGTTGTAATCTATTTCCAGTATGCATGGCTGTGCAGGATAGATCCGCCCTTTTTTCTTTAGTTCTTTGTATAGAGGTGAGGGCGGGCGATGCAGAGTGGGGACTGATAGGGGAGTGGCCGACAACTTATGCCTCCGGCATGTGTATTGCATAACAGCAGGCTTCAAAACCGTAAAGCTGCTGTTTGCTGAATTTTGGGCAGTCTCTATGAAAAAGACTGTCCGACACTAGTTTATTTTTTAGGGATACGCCGTGTCTGTGCGGACCACCAGCGCTCGCGCTCTATGTTAGCTTCCGAACCAGACTCATGCATACCTATATCAACAGCTATTTCCCCTTTGCCGCAATAGTTGCCAATTTGTCTATCAACATTCAGGGGATCGCAAGCTGTAATATAACCTATGAGAAGTGGGGCGTGAGGAAGCTGGCTCAAGTTCCAGCCTAGCTTTAAACGCACAAACAAGCTAAAAAAGTCGGGCAGCAGTTTTAGCGTCTTTAGGCTAAGCAGCGAAAAACCTAGACGCAGAAACCACATGAACTTATCGAAGATCGTTTGTACTTGGGGAAGCATATCTAAAACAGGTTCAACTCTACTCCAATCGACAAAGTCGGAAATGGACATGAACTGCTTGTTAGATCTGATTAGAAGGTTGTGCTGCACGTACAGACACTTGCGCACCCCAAGGAAGGAGAGCAAAGCGAAGTATAGCTTTTGGAAAAAGAAGCATTCCTGCCTAGGACAGAGACCGCCGCTTTGTTGATGGACTAAGTCTATAACTTGATCTGGCATCAGCAGATCTTGGCTGTCTCGGAAATAGCCCAGGGCTCTTGTACCCAAAAACATTACTTCACGAACAAAATTGTGTTCTCTGGCATAGTCGAGCACTTTGCCTATTTCTTTTTCGTTGCAGTTGGGCATAATAACCATTACCAAACTAACGGCTATGCCCAGATCTTGAAGATTTTTGAGCGTTTTTAGTTTAGTGTGAGTTAGGCGAGCGCCTCTTATGCGCATATAAGCGTCGTCATCAAAACCATCGAACTGAAGGAAAACTTCGTCTAGACCAGCTTCTTTAAGAGACTTGGCATAGTTGTAATCAGCTAATTTTATGCCGTTGGTGTGCAAAGAAGCGATATGACCGCGTTTATGAATTTCATTTAAAAATTCAGGCAGATTTTGACAAAGAGTCGGTTCTGCAGAAATAAGATCTATCTTCAGCTTGCGTCCTTTATTTCGTTCCATAAAGGCTACAAGTTGTTCTAATTTTAAGTCGGGAATTGGAGGCGGGGCCTGATTAGTATTTGAATCGGCACTGGCCAAACAGATAGGACATTGCAAATTGCATTTTTCTGTCATGCGCACTAAGTAATCGCGCTGTCTCAATTCTTTGCCTTGCATTACTTCAAAAAAGTAATTATCCAGGGGAACATAATAATCGGCATGTTCAGAAATTAGGCATTTAGAAAGGCCGTGTTCGGGACATTCCTTGTATAAGTAGATCTTGCCGTCGTTCTCCGCCGTATAAGCGGGGACATCGCGCAGGCAGGTTGGGCACACCGAAGCGGTTCTGCGTATAATTTTTAAATTCGTATCCATTGGAAAATTCCCGAAAATATCCGACAATTTGATTTGCTTTAAAAAGCTTTTGAGCATATACTGGGAATCCTGCTTATAGCTTTTAAGAAAATGATTTTTTGCGGTTCAAAGTATGCAGGCCTACCTAATATATGGCAGAATTTTTTAATAGATTTTTTAGGTAATCACCTAAGATATATAAAGAGCTGGCTGTATACTGAGCTTTGTGTGGGGATATTTTAGTCTTTATGAATCTTAAATTGTTTTTTAAGCGAGTAGCTGTTTTAGGGACTGTAGTTTCGCTTTTTTGGGGCTGCAGTTTCGACGTCCAAGCTCAGGGCGTTTGGCGTAAAGTAAAGGGTAGGGATCGCACACATGTAGTTCAAGCTGGCGAAAATCTCTATACTATAGCCCAGAATTATGGCTTAGCTATTGAACATCTGGCCTTTGCTAACGATCGTGATCCTAACAATATAAATGTCGCTCCAGGTACGTCTCTCATTATTCCAGGACGCCGAGTTCTGCCAAGTAATCCTCCACAAAATGGATTAGTAGTTAATCTACCTGAAAGAGGAGTATTTCTGTTTCGCAACGGAAGCTTTGAGAAGTTTTATCCTATCGCTATTGGGCAAAGCGGCAAATTTGAAACTCCGTGTGGCAACTATGTTATAGAATCGCGTACTAAAGACCCTGCTTGGTTCCCGCCTGAATGGGCTGGCTTAAAAGATGAGGTTGTACCTGCGGGACCAGATAATCCTTTGGGCGATCGTTGGATAGGAATTAGTGCGCCTGGTATAGGATTTCATTCGACAACCTCTCCAATGTCAATTGGCCAGTCCGTTTCTCATGGATGTATGAGAATGTATCCCAATTCTGTACATGAGCTTTTTGAAAAGGTACAAGTTGGTTGGCCAGTACGCATAGACTATGAAATTTCCAAAATTGGTTGCGACTACGACGAAGATCGTTATTATTTAGCTGTTTTCCCCGACGTTTACAATCGTCAAGCTCCAAATTCTTCAGTAAAGAATACTTTGCGTCAGGCCGGTTTAGAAGCTTCTGAGTCTGACTTAGGCTATTTTGCTAAAACGGACGGAGTGTGCAAAGAACTTTATGTTAGTAGCGTAAGTGTTTCAGTTGGTACTGAACGTCTAAAAGATTGGCCAGTAGAGCCATCTATGATTGACGGCACAATTTGGGGTTCTCCTAAAATAGCAGCCGCTGTAGGTCTAAATGTAGAATGGGACAACTACAATCAGGTTGTGAAAGTCAGTCGCAGTAAAGATATCCTTTATTTCCCCATTTATGATGATTACGTCTTAGATTTTAACGAAGTCCCTGTAGGCTGTAGGGCTTGGGTTGCCGGAAAAGCCCGTAAAATAGGGGCGGTTACCGTTATCCCGCTTCGTCCAGTTCTGAAAGCCTTTAATGTGCCCAATCAGTGGATTGAGGAAGAAAGGGAACTGCGCATATCTACTTTGCCTAAAAGCAAAGCTGCTGTGAAAAAAGTTCAGTCTTCTGCTGCCAAGTCTGAGCCAAAATCTGGTATGAAGTCTGCTTCTAAATCTGAAGTTAAGGATTCTCAATCTAGTGAAAAACAGCTTCAGCCTTCTTCTGCAGTTGAGGCTTCTGAAGTTGATAAAGTTCCTGTTGGCGAAGAGCAAGTCAACAAAAATTTACCGAAGCCATCGACTGATGGAAAAGGAGCTTCTTCGAAAAATGGGGTTAATTCTGTGCAGGAAGAAAAACAAGAATTGACTCCTATTGTGCCTCAGACCGCTCCGTTGCCGGAAGAAAAATTATCTTCACCCGAAGATGAGCCTGATAGAGCTAAATATCGCTCTTGGCATCAGAATAAAACGCAAAATCAGCACTCAGATCAGCAAAATGACAAAGTTGGTATTGAGTAAAGGCCTTTAATTTATAGCTTGTCATACTGTAGGTTATAAACAAGTTAGGAGACAATGAGCTGTGTTATTCAGAAAATATTTAACACAAGCTGCTGCCGTTGGTTTGTTAATTACAGCAGCTGCTTGTACTGGGAGTACGCCTGACGGACCTAATCCGGGCAATATTGTTCCTGGCACAGGCATTAAGGAAGTTTCTTTATTCGATACAGAGAAACAAGTCGTCAATACTTTAGGAGAACCTAAAACTTGTACAAAGAATCCGTTTAATTCTTCGAATGTAATTGTGCAGTATCCAGATAAAGGGATAGAAATTTCTTATCTTAATGGAGTTGTAGGCAGCATTCTACTCTATGCTCCGGGAAATAAAGATGGCGTGGCCTGGCAGACTTACCAGGGAGCAACCTCTGAGGGATTGTGGCCTGAATCTAATCTTAAAACAATTAAGAGCAAACTGGGGGCCCCTCTTAAGGAGCTTCCTCAAGCTGTTGTCTATCCGGGGTTATGGATTCGTCTCGATACTAAAGGAAATGTTGAAAGTTTCAGCATAAGCAAAGATGAAGCTAGTCAGTTAAAAAACTTAGAGTAACCCTTTACAAAGTGAAATTATAATTACTGTCAGATAAAAAAAACGCCTGTCTTATCTTTTCACAAGATTAAGTTGGCGTTTTTTTATGACAATTTTGAAATTAAAACTAGGCTTGAGTTAAAGCGTTCAAATCATGTTTGGCATAAGGGTTATTGGGATCGAGTTCCAAAGCTTTTTTTAGACTCTCGATTGCCTCTTCTTTTTTACCTTTTTGAGCCATAACGTTACCACGTAGATAATGGATCATGGTATTGTTGTCGTCTAGAGCGGAGGCCTGAGCTAACTGCTCTAAGGCTAAATCTAGGTAAGCGCCGCCCTTTTGAGCGTATAGATTAGCGAGCATTACCCAGCCGTCAATATTCATAAAGTTTTCACGCAGGCTTTTCTGAATAAAATCGACAGCAGGATCTATGAAACCTGCCGCTCCGTAAATTTCTGCTAGTTTGTAGAGCACTTCCGCATCGCGGGGATCGAATTTGTAAGCTTCAGTAAACTCTTGAATTGCTTCGTTAATCTCTCCAGCCTCATAACTGCGTTTGCCGCGTTCGCGATGAAGTTCAGCCATGCGATAATGTTCGTTACTCATTGTCATAGTAAAACTACCCTCTACTACATAAGTTCTCTCTCAAGTACCTTTCTTCTATCATGAGCAATAAACCTTTATAACAGGGTTTTTATCAATTTTTCAGCTTTTATTTTTATCTGTTTTATCAGAGAATTTGAGCCAGTTATTTTTATCAATCCACTCGATAGTTTTGTTGGCCCAATAGGTATGAACTAATCCGTTGGGGTGGTTGCCGAAATTGCCGCCTACTCTGTAAGCACTTGTATTTAATTTTTTATTGCCGATATTAACTAGGTAGGGAGAAAGACCATCTTCTATTTCTTTGTTATTTCCCGGCCCCATACTAGGATCCATATTGAAAGCAACAAATTTCACGTGGTGAAGAGAGGCCGTTTTTTGCATCTCTTCAATTAGGGCTGAGGATAACTTATTATATCGCCGATACCGTTTGATTTCTGGCTGGCGCTGATAAAAATTGTACATGGTTAAATAGTAGTAATAGCGGAAGAAAGTGTAAGCAGAAGAACTGAGAGATATAAAATTCTCCAATTTATAGTAAGGGTAAGTGCGCAGTCTTCCGAATATGTCGAAGTCCGCATAGGGGGCTTGACGATACCTGCCGTGGGGACCAGATAAAAGGCAGTATTTAGAATTGCGACGCCCGTGATCTTTGATAAAATAATAAATTACTCCGTCGTAATGGCGTTGCTCCAACCAATATTGCATCATTAGTAGGCATTGTAAAGTTCCATATCCTTTGACGCCAAAATTATCAAAGCGTGTACGCGGATAATGTTCGTTCAATTTCCAAACTAAAGTTTCTTCGTCTGCTACTCCCATTCCGTATGTTTGTGAACAACCAACTACTAAAATACGAGAGTCGTAATCTTTTTTTTCTTCCGGGCTGCTGCGCCGGGAGGTGTCCATATTCGTGTGCTCTACTACGTTGGGGTCTTCGCTGGAAATAACAGCTCCTCTGAAAGATATATGATCGGTCAACTGCTGCAGATCGTAGAGCGGATCGACTTTTTTTATATTAGCCATCTGCCCAGGAGCGTATCCGTGGACACGCAAATATACTTCAGCCTGTAAAAACAGGAAGAGGGCAAAGACAACTGCTAAATATACGGTACGGTGCCAGTTTCGGCTAGGAGTTACAAGCTTCCGCCAATTAAATTTTGATTTATTGCTATTTGACATTTCTGGGAAATTAATTGATTAAAGAGGGTAAATATCCCCTGTCCATTCTAGTTCCAGGCCTTGTTCTATGAGCCAATTTTGAAATTTTTGCAAAATTTCGGGGCGTTGGCGTATTTCCGCTGGTAATAGATTCTCTGCCAAACAGTAAGCGGCACACAGAGCCGCTGACTCTCCTGTATTCCATTCGACAGGATGCAGTCGGTAGCATCCGTTGGTTATATGGGTTACAGAGAGATTCTTACCTCCAGCTAACAAATTGTCTGTATCACAGGGAATTAACGCTCCTAAGGGAATTTGGAAGGGTAGAGCGCTAATATCTATGTAATTGTCGCCTCCAGAGGAAGGATGAAGATCTAGACGGTAGGCCCCTATACCTACGCTGTCTGAGAATTGGGCGGCTTTTACGGTTGACGCTTTTAAACCAGTTAAAGCACAGCGAGCTTCTAAGCTTACATGCTGCTCCAACACGGTAAAGTGTCCTTTGATGCGCCGAGATTCGCGTATATAAGGAGCTGCCGCTAGGCCGTCGTTTGTTTTCGTAATATCGGGACGCAAAGCTAAACCTGGCCAGCCTTGTCCGCCATCATCTCTAGGAGCTTCTGTCTGCATCCAATAAAGCATACTTAAGCTTAAAGAGCGGGCACCTGCTAGGTGTTCATTTTTCTCCCCTTCAGATACATCGATAATGTTGCCAAGCATATAATCGATTTGAGGCCAGTTAACTAAAACTATATCGGAAGTCTGAGGCGCATATTGGAAATTCTTAGCGTAAGATATACGTCTGAAAGTCCACAAATCCATGGGGCCGCGTTCCGGCTGAGGATTTACAGGGTCAAAAGTGCGTACTACTGGTTCTAGGGTAATGGGATGAGTAGCCTGCCAGGATAGCAAAGGCCCACCCCAACTTGGATTAACGGCAGGTATATAGGAACGCCAAAATTCATAATCAGCCGGTTTGTCAATTACGCTATGGCGTTTAGGCTGATAGTCAATAACAAAGCACCAAGATATGGCTTGCTGATTTTGAGGATCAGCAACCAAGGGAGCATGGGGCTCCTGAGTTTCCTTTTGGGATTCACTGCCTATCGCATAAGCTGTTTGGGCTAAAGGCAGCAAATCGCCAGTTTCGGTGGCATCGATAAAATAAGGAGCGTTAATAGAGTACAGTCGGACATCTGTCGCTTTATGAGCGTACATTGAGTCTGCTAAAGGTTCCGTTATTTTTTGTTTAACTAGAACAGCAGTAATTCTATTCTGCACTCTCTCTGCTTGTATGGGATCAGTTCTGAGGAGCACGGTTAACTGACCTGAACTCAAGTAAGGACGAAGAATAGCCTCAATTATAGAAGAACTGACTGATGGTTCGTGGCATAAAGCTGAAACACAGCCTTGACCGGGATTGAGCTTGGGCCAGTTTTCCTTAGCTTCGCTGCTGAGCGGATACCACTGCTTATAGTAAGAGCGTATATATTGACGGAATAGCCTATAAGATCGGGTGGCTCCGCGTGATTCAATCCAAGGATGCTCGTCTGGAGGGACAGCTTGAGAGGTAAATTGACCACCTAGGCGATCGCAGCTATCTGTTATAATCACTTTCAGACCTTGGCGCAAAGCTGCCCAAGCGGCTGCAAAACCTCCGGTGCCCCCGCCGATAATGGCCAGTTGGCAATTAAGTATATCTGATTGTGGCCAACTTTTTAGAGCTTGGCTTGTCATAATTTAAGGCTCCTCAACTTTCTCTGTTCAGCTAAAAAATCGGCCAGGAACAATTGAACTTCGTATGATGTGTGTTTTTCTTCGCTATCGTTACATTTAATATCCCGCCTCAACGAACCCTTAGTCCGTTTTTTTGCTAAGAAAATGCAGGCGCTAATGGTGAGGCGGAATTGAAGCATACTGTGAAGTTATTCAGATTAAACCTATCTAGCCATTTAGCTAAAGGTAGATAAGCCAGAATAGCCGGGGCTACTTTGCTAGGAGTCTGCACCAGAAGTGTTTACGTTTTTTTCTTGGTAGCTGAGTTGCGCACCAAAATAGGGCTGTATTGCTTGGTACGTACATCCTGGATAAATTCTTCAATGTTTGCATCTTTTACTTTTAGTAAGACTAAAATATCACGCATCATAGTTAAGCAGGCTTCGTATTCCGGAACTAAAGCTTCGCTACATCCGTGTTTGACTAGCTCCTTCATATGCTCCAGGCTGCGAGCTCTAGCCATAACCTTGAGCTTAGGATTCAAATAAGTAACAGATTCCTGCACCATAGTTGAGTCTATAGAGTCAGGAATAGTAATAATCATGAGGGCCGCTTCTTCTACATTGGCCGCTTTGAGCAGATCTGAGGAGGCGGCATTCCCCCCGATTACCTGGTAGCCATCTTCTTTGGCTTTTTTAACTCTTTGGGGATGAGATTCTATGATGAGAATTTCTGTCGTATCGGGAATAGCCTCGGCCAAGAAACTACCCATAGAACCGTAACCTACGATAATAGCATGATTTTTAAACCCGATTTTGGGCACATTCATGTTATTTATTGGCTTAGTGTTCGTTCTCTTTCTCCACCATTTGTAAATCGGATCGGCCATGTTAGCGAAGAAGGGAGTAATAGCAATAGTAATGGCGGCCACGGTTATGCTTAAAAGATAGATCTCTTTAGTTATGCCTTGGCTAGAAATTCCCGTTCTGGCTAATACGAAGGCAAATTCGCCCACTTGGAACATGTACAGACCTACTGCTATAGGCATGATATTAACGTAGCCGAAAATTCTAGTAATAGTGCCGAAAATCATCACTTTGCCGATTAACAGTACAAGTATAGATATGCTAATTTGTACCCAGTGATTGACAATAAATTGGGGTTGAATCAGCATGCCTACTGAGCAGAAAAAGAGTAGTGAAAATAGGTCGCGCAAAGGAGTAATTTCACTTAAAGCATGGTGGCTGAAATCGGAGCGGGAAAGGATCATACCTGCTAAAAATGCACCGAAAGCGAAGGATAAGCCTATGGTATAGGTAAGCAGACCCAGTCCTAAGCCTATGGCCAAAACTGTAACCATAAAGAGTTCGCGAGAACCTAAAGCTGCAATTTTGGCGATAAATTTAGGCATAGCTGTGGAACCGATAGCAACTACAAATCCTATAAGTACGACAGATTTGATAATAGCCATACCTAAAATATCCATTCCTTGGCTAAGATTATTGAGCTCAGGCAGCAGAATAATCATAGGAATCACTGCTAAATCTTGGATGATAAGTATAGCTGTCATTACTTGGCTGGATAGAGTGCCAGTTAGTCCTTTTTCACCTAAAATTTTGAGTACTACCATGGTGCTGGATACGGAAATTATGCATCCGAACCATATACAATGTACCCAGTTCCAGCCAAAACAGGCTCCTAAGGCTCCTCCTAAAACTATGCTGGCTAAAATTTGCAGCGGAGTTCCTATGAGAGCAATTTTTTTAACAGGTGACAGTCGCTCTACTGGAAATTCTAAGCCGGCACTGAACAGTAACAAAGCTACGCCTATATCGGCTAAAACTTCTATCTGTTCTACATGGACCACTTTAGGGCCGATAGTATTAGGGCCAATGAGTATGCCAGCCACGATATATCCTAATAGAGCCGGCATTTTAAAACGCTGTGCTATAAGGCCGCAAACTAGAGCGGCTACAACAATTTGTACAATATCTCCAGCTATACCCATGAGTTTTTCCTTTTTTTCTAATTTCTTATTATGATAAGTTCGAGAGGTTCAATTTAGCGTTTCACCTAGAACAGATTTATCTATTAAATAAATCGAGGCTTGTGAGTCTCTATAAACAGGTGAACCGTATATTTTGCTTAGTTGTTTGTTGAAGTTATCGTAGACCTCTTTGCCATGTTGGGGCGCTAACCAGGCACAATTAGCCCGATGCACTATTAAGTAGCGTAAACCGTCTTTAAAAACTAACTCAGCATCTTTTTTTACTATATACTTATTTACAGTGCCTGCTTTTAAATCTTGATTAGTAGATGAATCGGAAGTCTTGCTGAATCTGGAGGGGCTAGTGTCGCCCATAAATTGCTGGGGCAATTTTTCTTGTCCATATAGCACTTCCGAACTGCCCTCATTAGGATAAGGCTTAGTGATGAAACCAGAACTGCAAGTTTTATTTAGCAGCAGAAACTGAGCTATATAGCTGTTGTTACGGGCCAACCAGCTTAAAGAACGTTTCCCATGGGCCGAAGGGGAACCGTGTAAAAATTGAGTTTGCCAAACGTTGGTACAGTAACCTAAAGGCAAATCTAGAGAAGCGTACTTAGGAGTTTGAGCGGCTAAGAAAACACACCAATCTGGTACCGATACTTTGAAAGCAGGGTAATAGCTTTGCTTGATTTGCTGACTGGTTGAAAAAAGTTCGTTTTCTCGACAACTGATGCTGAGAAGTACTGTTAATAACGTTAATCCTATAGCTACGAGGTTTTGCCAGCAGCGTTTGTTTAGTGATGAATCTTTCCAATTCTGCCAAGTGCGGCATATAAATAATGTTAAGCTAATAATCAGGCAGTTTATTGCTAAAGGCCATACTGTTTGTGGAGTTCGCCAGTAAAAAATCAGATTTGTTAATTTAGCTAGCCAGGCCAAAGGTGCTTGTATAGGGCGACCTTGAGTATCTAGTAATAAAACGCCATTCCAATTTAAATAAGGTCCTAAGCCGATTAAAATAAAAAATGAGGCTAACCACAGCCATATTAGGGCTGAATTCTGTTGAAATTTACGGCTTAGCGGTATGGAAAACAGCATTAAAATTAAAATTGGACTTATGAGGGAAGAACCGTGCTTTATTGTGAGGCTTTTACCTTCTTGCTGAGGTGTAAAAGTTAAATGGCTCATGCGCTCAAAGGCTCGGTTTTCTTCTGCGTTTATATTAAGCTGCGCTGTATTTTGGTAACGCTGCAAATCCGGATCGACATGCAACACATAAAAGGCCGCAGGACAAGCCGCTAGTCCTGTAAAGCATACGCAGACAGTCAAGCGTTTTAGCGAAATTTTATCTAAATATGGTCCTCTGACAAAAGTTAAAGCTAAACCGGCTAAGGTTAGGCCTGCGGCCCAAATCCAGTAGACTCCTGCAGCAGCTATAACAGATATAGAAAGGAGAACGTAGGCAGATAGTGGAGCTGGGCGAGTTTCAGATAAGTCTTTTGAGTTGTGGACAGTAAATATGGAAGCAGCAGCGACTAACGACAACGAGACAGGCAAACTAAATAGCTGCGGCAGGTGGCCCCAATTTATCATTTGAACAGTATATGGGGACATAAGAAAAGGTAGGCCGCTGAGCCAGGAAAGCAGCCAGACATAAGGCCTTCGGCGGTAGTCAGTTAGCTGAGAATCGGTCGTTCCCAAATATAGCACAGCCCAAGAGCTTCCCAAGGCGCTTAGCCAAATGGCACTGAGCAGGCTCATGTTCCACCAAGCGGGCCAACTGCACAACATTTGCCAGAAGCAGCCAATTAGTGTGTGTAGGTACGATTTATGGGTTATAACTAAATTTATGTTAAGAGGAAATTCCCAAGCTTGACTGGTTAATGGAAAATTTCCCTCCTTTAAACTGTCTAATACGCTTCTGTTGAGCACCATCTCGTCAAAAGTATCATCAGTTACGGCGCCCAAAACGACATTGTCACCCGCTTGCCAAATTGGCAGTGTAAGAACTAACAATATTATTACATAGGTTAAGGCTATAACACCTAGCGGGCAGCAGATACGTTTCATAACTTTCAGAAAAGAACGATTCCCTTTGTTGGGCTGGCTCTTATATTCGTAGGCCAGTGCTATTAAAACTCTAAGTTGGGAAATAGTCCGATTCAGCTGGAGTCAGTCTATTCATTTAGAATAGGTTTTAAAAATTTACCTGTCCATGAGTTCGGATTGTTGGCTATTTCTTCTGGAGTTCCGCAGTCTACCATACTCCCTCCTTGATCTCCCCCGCCAGGTCCTAAATCTATAAGCCAATCGCAACATTTTATAACGTCGAGATTATGTTCGATAATAATTATGGTCGCCCCAGCTTCAGCTAGCCTGTTCAGTACTTTTATAAGCTTAGCTATATCTTCAAAATGTAGACCTGTGGTAGGTTCATCTAAAATGTAAAGCGTACTTCCTAAAGCTCGTTTAGATAGTTCGCTGGATAGTTTGATGCGTTGGGCTTCACCTCCGGAGAGAGTGGAGGCCGGTTGTCCTAAACGTAAATATCCTAAACCGACGTCGGTTAGCATTTTGAGTTTAGAATGTATGCCACTGTAGTTAGCGAAGAACTGAAGCCCCTCCTCAATCGTCATGTCGAGGACTTCTGCAATAGTTAGTCCTTTAAAACGCACCTCTAAAGTTTCCCGATTGTATCTCTTGCCTTGGCAAACTTCACACGGTACGCAGACGTCGGGCAAAAAGTTCATCTCTATTTTAAGCACACCTTGCCCTTGACAAGCTTCGCAGCGTCCTCCTTTAATATTGCAGGAAAAACGACCCGGTTTATAACCGCGCATTTTAGCTTCTGGAGCAGCGGCAAACAGCTTTCTAATAGCGTCGAACAAGCCAGTATAGGTGGCTGGGTTAGAGCGAGGAGTGCGCCCAATAGGCATTTGATCGACATTAATAATTTTGTCGATGAGTTCTGCTCCTTCTAAGCGATCACACTGATCTAGGGCAGAGCCTGCCGGTCTAGACAGATTTTTACAGAGCACCTCATTTACTAAAGTGCTTTTTCCTGAGCCCGATACACCCGTTATACCAGTAATTATTCCCAGAGGAAATTCGGCGTCGAGGTGGCGGAGATTATTTTTTCTACATCCGTACAGACGGAGCGCTCCTCTGTTGGGGGATCGGCGCTGCTTCGGCAGAGGTATAGTTCTTTCTCCTCTTAAATAGGCTCCAGTTAAAGAGTTAGGTTCATTTAGCACGTCCCGTAAACTGCCTGAGACAACAACTTCTCCTCCGTGAACTCCTGCGCCCGGTCCTATGTCAACCAGGTAATCGGCAGCTCGAATAGTGTCTTCGTCGTGTTCTACTACGATTAGAGTGTTGCCTAAATCGCGCAGATGCTTGAGAGTTTGCAGTAATTTCTGGTTATCTCGCTGGTGCAAACCGATAGAAGGTTCATCTAGAATGTAAAGTACTCCCATAAGTCCAGAGCCGATTTGCGTAGCTAAGCGAATACGTTGAGCTTCTCCTCCAGACAGAGTTGAAGTCGGTCTGCTTAGGTTTAAGTAATCGAGGCCTACGTTGATTAAAAATTGAAAGCGCCCTTTTAATTCATTAAGAATAGGTTTGGCAATAGCTTGGTTTTTAGATGATAAAGTTAAATTTTCCAACCATTCTAAAGCTTTTATAGCTGATTTAGTGCAAAACTCATGAATATTTAGTCCATTGATGCTTACGCTTAGAGCCTCTTTTCTTAAACGGGACCCCTGGCAGGAGGGACAGAGTGAAGAAACCATAAAGCGTCCCATCTCTGCTACAGCCGGCTCATAATCAGTTTCTTTAAAACGTTTCTCCAGTATAGGCAAAGCCCCAGCAAAGTTAGGAATGTCTGCGGATGAAGAGCAGCAGCCGTATAAAATTAAATGTTGTTTTTGCTGATCCAGTTCGCACCAAGGAGTATCTAAATCGACAATTCCGCAATCCGCTAGTTTGAAAAGCTGACTCCAAAACCAAGTTTCCCGCATATGATAGCGCATAGAATGGACAGGCTTGCCCCAAGGAGCTAGTGCTCCCTCGTTCAAGCTCAACGATTTATTGGGAATAATTAAATCTATATCAAATTCAGAGACAACGCCTAAAC
>JBJEGD010000005.1:0-63568 GCA_051874735.1 Candidatus Bruticola sp.
CGTATCGATATAACAGACACAGCTCCTCCTTCAAACAGATCTGCTGCCGAACTTAGTCACTGAGGTTAGCTTGCCAAGAAATTGTGTGAGTTCCTCCCACATTTATCACACCTTTAAATTGCCTGCCATGGCGCGATGCTTTCCAAGTTGCCCCTTCAGTACTTACCCCACTGCCGAATCTGGCATCAAAAGCAGCCTGCTTTCCTTTAATAACACAGGTGCCGCTCATGTTTCCAAATTTATCTGCAGTCCCTGTAAGAATATATTCAATATTCCAAAGCCCTCCCTCACGACCAGACTCCGCTATGGTCTCTAACACCCTTCCGCTGACTTCAAAATTTTGTATCTTGAGGCGGCAATTATTGTCAACAAAAAGCGAGCCACCGCCGGCCATGTTAATCACATTGGGTAAACAATAACTGCCGTTAGCGTTCAAAGTTCTTGTACTTAAATTTAATGAATAATCACTGATAGTAATTATACGGGCAAAAGGCTTATGCTTCTGAGTAGTAATTCTTCCTGAAGAACTTAAGATAGCTGTCTTTACATTATTTGATCCTGAAAAAGTAATAACGGCGTACAGACGCGCCATACCGTCAGAGGGATACCAACTGAAACGAATTTCTCCGCTCCATTCACGAGATCGATAATGGCTAGAAGAGGATATAGTGATATCCTGATCATCTAGTTGGACTAAGCACTTATATACCTTAGAAGTAGCTTTGATTACTTTAGGATCATTCCAGTCTAAAATAATTCCACGATCTATCCCCATCAATCGCAAACCGGACATAAACTTATTTAAGCTATTCTTATTTTCAGCATAACATTGCATCAAATCTACTGAATTAAAACGAGCTAGCTCCGCTCCCTGAGCCTGCTTTACACCTATTAAATAAGCTTCAGGGACAGTATTTAACAAAGAAGAATCAGAATAAAATGAACGGAATAAATTAGAGGATATACTGGATGCGGTTATCTTACGTAAATTTGCATTGGGTCCAGTCTCTGCATTAATTTTTTCTAATGTTTGTTTAGCTAAGCTAGTAAATAGATTGCGCACCTCTAAATCGCGTTTAGAAGCCCAAGAATTTGCGGGATACACGGTCCACAATCCTAGCAAAGAGAGGAGTAATACCGCAATGCACAAGCGCCATCTACTGGAGTAAAGCGCCATCTTAGCCCAACGAAATAATCGCTTAGAAATCATAGACGCCATCATCTGCACCTTGTTTGGGCTGATTTCTCTTATCACCTAAACTTTTAAAAATTCCATCATTAATCGGTTCATCAGGTATGGCCAGCAATTCATCTTCCTCTTTGGTTTGAGCAGTATATTCTGAGTTTACTTCATTATGATTAGGATCTTTTTTTCCACTCCTTCTCTTAACCGCACTAGCTCTAGACTGCACGGCCTCACGCGCCTTAGCTTCAGCCTCGAGCCTTTCAGCTTCCAGCTGTTCCCGGCGAGCACGCTCTTTAGCCATCTTATGACTATACTGAGGATTGGCGCTTTCTTTAGCTGCTTCCATTTCGGCGGCTTCTCTGGCTTGGGCTGCTTCCTGATCAGAAGCTCTTTCCAAAGCCTTGGCAATTTTACCATTAGGCGACACGTAATTAACGTAACTTCTGATAAAATCATCACCACAGCGAGGATTAATAACTACATGGACGATGCCTTCAGCGGCCCGTTTAATATAAACAACATCGAGCAGAAAATCTTCTAGAATAAGCTTCTCTAAAATCTTTCTGTGCACATTTGGTAGTTTACCTAAAGCAAAATCAACAGCCACCCCTCTATTATGAGTTTCCATACTATTAGCCGCACAAGACTTATGATTTCGCCCTAAAGCCCAAGCTCCAGAAATATTTTTTAAAGGCAATTTAACGTTAGGATTGCCACTTGATTCTATGAAACGTTTCTGTAAGGAAGATAAGTACCCATATAACTCAGGAGAAGCATACCAACACGCCGCTTTGACATCGCCGCTCAATTCAGGAATCACCTCTTTTTCCTGAACAGGAACTTTTTTGCCGCTTTTATTAGCTTTACTCTTCGCCTTGTCAGCAGCTTTAGCCTGACTTACTTTGGGGACAATTTTCTCTGCGGCCGGAATATCCACCCCAAAATTTTTAAATTTAGTCGAATCTATAGCACACAACCAATCGTTTTCTAAGCCGTCCTTAAGCTTTTCTACTGAGTCATAAGTCGGCAGTCCCCTAACCTCACAAAAGTCGAGCGGTTGTTCATAACGTCTTTGCAAAGTGCGCACAAAATTATCCCCCGCTTTTAAACCGGCATACGAGGCAATTACCTTCCAAGGATAAAGATCTGACTCATCTCCTAAAGCTAAAGAAGCATTTTCTTCGTTTACTCTATCTCCGTAAACGGTGCGCAATCCGCAGAGAATTTCTCTCGTATAAATGTTATTCCATAAATCGATATATTTTAAATCGTAACGTTCGAGAGCTTCAAAAAGACCAATGCGATTATGATCTGTTTCAGCCTCTAAATTCAAATCTTTGACTTGACGCAAATAAGCGTAAATAACGTCGTCATTATTTACAACCCCATTATGGTAAGCGGAAATAGCCAAATCGACACGCTCTCCATAATTTGAAAGCAGATACTTAAAGAAAAGCACTGAATCTTCTAAGTTGCATTCGATCATTAGACGTTCATCTTTAAGTTTATTATTTTTAGTCAGCTCAGCATGGCGTTCTTCACAATCAGCTAATTTAGCAGCCTTTTCTAAACGTTCAGCCTTTATTTTATCTTCACGTATTTCTGAAGTGCGCAGACGAGCAGCCTCCTGTCTCCATTCTTCAGCTCTAGCTTTTCCGAACGCATGAGCCGTTTCTACAGCGCCTTCAGTAATTTGGCCCAAACCAGCAGCATTGGCAAAAGATACCTTGCTGATATCACCAGAATTTTCCCAGCTAACAATGGCCCACATGGCCTCAAAAGGAACATTTAATCCGGTGCATATAGTGCGCAGCTGAGTTTCTATTTGACGGGCAACAGCGTGATTATTAAGTAAATTGTGCTGAGGAGTTTCATGGTAGACTATATAGTGATATCCTAAAATAGTATTGGCCGCTTGTTCAAGCTGATCTTCACTGTAAAATGACAGCAGATCTTTAACCCCAGCGACTACTGCTGAACGCTCACGTTTTTTGTATTTATGTTTATAATAATCTTGTAAAAAAGAATCACCTCGACTATACGGAGAAGACTCTTCTGTAAACGTTTCTTCTTCGTCTTCGGATGACGAATCTGAGGCTGTAGAATTGGACACAGCTACCGGAGCAGGAGCGGTCGGTTCTTTCTTACCAGAACAAGCGCAAGCGCCAAGTCCAAAGGAGCTAATTATTAAAACAGCACACAACCTTTTAAAATTAAAGCAGCTTCCTATACTGCTAGCCAATTCACAGCCATAAAGATTAAAAAATCTAAACATAAGCTGGTAATTTGTGGAAAATGTTAGTCTTCCTTTTACCAATAGCTCCGCAGTTAAAAGTACAACGCTTAAGTTGCCTTAAAAATAGCCTTTGAGAATATTATAGAGGCGCCATAGGAGGGGGAGAATATGAAAATTAAGGAAAATAACAGGTTTTTGGGCAATTACGGGGAGAGAGTAGCGATAGACTACCTTCACTCTATAGGCCTAAAAATTATTGAACGAAACTTTAAACTGCACTATAACTGCCATCCAAATACTAAATATTCATATCGATCTGGACGAGGACTGATTATCGGCGAGATAGATATTGTGGCAGAAGACCATGATTGCTTAGTTTTTATAGAAGTAAAATGGAGAAGTAGCAATCGTTTCGGCAGTCCTTTAGAAAGTATAACAATAAAAAAACAGCGCAAATTACAAGCCTTAGGGGAAGCCTATTTAACTTTGCGCAAACCGCCTCATACTAAAATACGCTTCGATGTTATAGGCATTACCGGCTTTTCTACTTATCTAAAAATCGATCACATACGTAATGCTTTCTAAAATAGCTCCAGAAGGATTAACGCTTCCCGACTACAGAAATTTCTCCGACCGGGGAACTGTTTATTAATGATTGTTATAAATTGTTTAGCTTCGTGCCTATGCATGGCGGTCTGCGCTTCAGTTAGGACCTTCGCTTCGCTATTGTTCCTATGCCTGGTCTGCCGCTTTTCAACCAATCTTACTTTATTTTGCCCTGAACAGACCAAAATATTAACTTCAGATACAAGTTTATATATCATAGGCGTAGCTGCTATTATAGAAGTTCTCAGCGATTTTTCACCTATGAGATCAGCTGTCTTAGGGCCGCTAATGATTGTGCTGCGTCCGGCGGCAGCGGCTTTGTGCATTCTTTCGATAGCAGCCTCTACTCATCCCAGCTTCCAGTTTCAAATGGTTGCTGCCGTAGCAGTCGGCCTACTAATATGTTGGCCTTTGCTAACTATGCGCCATCAATATATAAATTTAAGAGGGGCTCAGCGAACTTATCAAGCGACAGGACTGGAGCGAATTTTTTTACCTCTGATCCTGCAACCGAGTTCCAACAGCCCTGTTTTAAATACGGTAGGCTCCAGTCTGATTGAAAGCGGACTAGTCGTTTTGGGACTTTGGAGCACGATTAAATATCCCCTATTTTTAGCCCCTATAATGCTAATCACGGCTAGTCGAACTATTTTTAAACAAATACAAGCCAGCCGCCGTCCTCAGAGCAACTTTGAGCACAAATTTGTCAGATATTACCAAAATAACAAAATTACTGAAGAAGTCGTATCTTCATCTGGACACGTTCAACAAGATGAATTTTTCAGTAGTCAAGCTGATAATAACTCAAATTCTCAAGTAATCTACAGACGCTAAGTTCCTCAATTTGGTTAAACAGTCGCTAGACGGAAATGGGAGCACGCAGAGCCGGATGGTACTGGTAATTTTTTAGACAAAAATCTTCATAAACAAATTCATCCAAGCTAGTCCGAGATTGATTAATTTCCATATAGGGCAGCGGATAAGGCTGACGGCTCAGCAACTCCTCAGCCTGAGACAGATGATTCAAATACAAATGAGCATCCCCCAAAGTATGAATAAAATCGCCACATTTTAAACTACATACTTGCGCTATCATCATAGTCAGCAAGGCATATGAAGCGATATTAAAGGGCACTCCCAGAAAAACATCAGCGCTGCGCTGATAAAGCTGACAAGAAAGGCATCCTTCATTAACATAAAACTGAAAAAGCACATGGCAAGGAGGCAGAGCCATTTGCTGCAGCTGACCTACATTCCAAGCGCTAACCAGTAAACGACGAGAGCAAGGATTGCTCTTTATCTCTTCAATAATCTCTTGCAGCTGATCAATAGTACCGCCATGATAATTAGGCCAGGAACGCCATTGAACTCCGTAAACTGGTCCCAGCTCTCCCTTCGCATCAGCCCAAGCATCCCAAATCGAGACATTATGTTCTTTTAAATATGATATATTGGAACTCCCCTGCAAAAACCAAAGCAGCTCATAAATAACAGACTTCATAAATAACTTTTTAGTAGTTACAGCGGGAAATCCGTCCTGTAAATTGAAGCGCATCTGGTATCCAAAAATGCTTTTAGTTCCAGTTCCGGTACGATCAGCTCTTAGAGAACCTTTCTCATAAATATCTTTTACTAACTGCAAATATTGACGCATTCTTCAATGCCTTTCCATGCTTTACAGAAAAAACGGGCATAATTATCACAACAGTAGTTTAGCGGACAAAATACACTGCAACGAGTGCCACTGCTAAAATAATTCTATAAATAACGAAAGGAAGCAGATTACGCTGAGAGACTATTTTCTCCAACATCATAATGCCAATAAAACCAGCGGTAAATGAAGCTAGAAATCCGCTGCCTACAGTTAGAAGAAACTCTCTATTCATATCAATCCCGAGACAAAAACCGCGCATAACTTTCACTAAAAAGGCCCCTCCCACTACTGGCAAAGCGGTTAGAAGAGAGATTCTGCCAGATTCTTGACGGTTAAGACCAAAAAAACGAGCAGCGGTTAAAACGATACCGGAACGCGAAACTCCGGGAAAAAGTGCCAACCCTTGGGCGCATCCCAAATAGACCGCGTCTTTTATACTTAGTTCAGTCAATTCACGACTTCTGCTTTTATAATGATCGGATATATATAATAGGCAACCGAAAATCGAAAGGGTAAAAGCGGTAAATATTAGTCCGTGGAAGTACTTTTCCACAACATTTTCTAAAGCAAATCCCAAAACAGCAGTAGGTATAGAAGCCGCAATTATAAGTGCAGCCAATTTAAAATCGCCGCTGCACTCCTGCCAAGGAATAATCCGACGTCTTCTTACAGAAGTCAAAACATAATCTTCCAGGCTGGAAAGCAGCTTCTCGATCAGTTCGTGCTTGTATAGACAGATAGCCAAAAGAGTTCCGCCATGCAGAATTACATCGAACATTTTGCCAAAATAAGGAGAATTGGCCAACTGAGGAAGCAGCATTAAATGGGCAGAAGAGGAAATCGGCAAGAATTCAGATATCCCCTGAACAATTCCTAGAATAATTGCTTCCGTAACACAAGAGTAATTATCCAGCACCTATTTAATACTTCCTTACAACAAACTTAACAACTGATAATTTTATTTGGACAACGGCAAAAATTGCGGGCTAATTACTCAAGCTCAAACATCTTCTAAACGATGACAGGGAATTCTTTTATAATCCTGAGGGCCAACATTAGGAAGAGAGACCAAGAACGCGCAAAGTTCTTCGTTTTTAGCTGAGCAATTATCTCTAGTAAAATAATGTTTCATCGGAGTACTCATCTTTTTCAACCAAGTCTTTCCTTCGGTAAAGAAAGTACGGGCATCTATAATCTTGCCGTCAAGCTCCTGTTCTTGGCTATGAATAAGGATGCGATCAGTTATTGGAAATACTGCAGGTTCGAAATTGCTCCATTCACACATAGTAAATACCTGCTGAGTATCTAAATCTTGATAGAACTCTATATCTGCATAATGGCGCTTCATTTTATCTTTGGAGTAACGACTCCGCAGTATGGGAGCAATAATGCGGTACTCCCAAACACACTCCAAAAAAGACCTACGGTAACGGGGAGACGCTCCGTGAATGCACTCCCAAATCTGACGGGCCCGAACATTTACATCGTGCCACAGAAGCATAAGATCGTCTAAAACAGGGTTTGTTGAACTGTATAAAGGTTTAAGAGCATATCCCTGTTTGTCCGCGTCTTCCCTGGGAGCAGCACAAGGAAGGTAATCTATCCTCAGATTAAATTCACGGGCCGTTACAATAGGAGCTAAAAAACATTCCAAAGCAAAAACATGAGGACAGGGTAGACTGAGTTCAAACTCCAACCCCACTTCATCGCCTTTATCGGGAAGATACCCTACAAACTTGGCATAAGCCCGCGTTTCGCTATTATAATACTCATATTGCGGATTCTGCGGTCCAGTATTCTTGTCTTCAGGCAGCAAAAGAGTATGGTCTAAACTGACCAAAAAGGCTGAAATTTCACTCCAGCTAGGACAAGACTCTTCATCTTCAGGTACAGCAAAGCGCAACCTCAATACTAAAGGACTAGCTTCAGCTATAGGCATACAGCGAACATCTTTCAGCGAGTGAAAAGATCGTCTAGCTGAATGCGTCTTTATTTCCTTTTTCTTTAACCTATGGCGCCTATAAATACGCCCCATCTTGGGCTCTGCCTCTGAATTATTCTCCTTATTGCCCATATTAGCAGTCTTGATTTGTTCTTTCATTGCCTAATTAAATACTCCGGGTAAAAACTCCGACGCGCTACTTTCCAACTAAAATATACTTACCCTTTTTTAACAGATATAGCAGAAGGGGGAAAAAGATAAAAGACAAAATCAAACTTGAGATTACTTTTATATTAAAAATAATAACCAGAAAGAGACGGACTTCTATTCAACTTGAACAGTCAAAAAGTTTCCCTGCGCGTTGCCGATCTGGATGGGCAACCTTCTGCAGACTCTTACGCTGAATCTAGTATACAAAAAAATGTACTTCTGAACGATCCGGCTTTATATTGTCCTCTTTCTAAACTGCCTACCAGAGGAAGTAAAGAAGAAGAGCGCCTATTCCAAGCTCTCTATGCCAAACTTCCTTTAATGTGGGATGCCTTCAAGCATAACGCTAATATAAAGGAAACGGTAGTGGTGGTGCCTTCACTAACCCTCGACACCGAAGAACTGCGCAAAATAGACGGCATCGAGTATTATGAGGAGCGCCTTCTTTTCCTTTTAATTCAACTGGCTAATCCTAGCACTGAAGTTGTTTTTGTTACTTCTCAACCCATTCGAGACAGAATTGTTGATTATTATCTGCAGCTTTTACCTGGCGTTCCCTATTCTCATGCCCGACGCCGACTGCACATGTACAATGTCAACGATGCTTCCCGCGATAAATCGCTTACACAAAAAGTATTGGAGCGCCCTGCTATTCTGCAGAGAATCCGCAATCATACAATCCATTCTCAAATAGCCCATCTTTCAGTATTTAACGTAACTCCAGCCGAAAAAAGCTTGTCTGTCGCTCTGGGACTACCTTTATTAGGAGCAGATCCTAAATTTCTTCATTACGGTACAAAGTCAGGAGCTCGCAAATTATTCAAAAAATGCGGTGTGCTCTGCTCCCGCGGACACGAAGATCTCAAAAATGAAAAAGAAATTGCCCAAGCTATAGTAGATTTGTACTTTACTAATCCTAAACTTAGAAGAGCTGTTATCAAAATAAATGAAGGCTTCTCCGGTGAAGGCAATGCTATTTATAAATTTGATGAACTGCTTAAAATTGATCCTACCGCAGCCAATCGTTTAAAAGCTGTCGATTTAGTTTTAAGCGATCTTCCCAAACACCTCAAAATGCAAGCAGCTAACCTTCCTTATGAAGATTTCATATCGAAGTTTGAACAAATGGAAGGTATCGTCGAGGAATTCATTGAGGGCGTTGATAAAGCCTCTCCTAGCGTCCAAACTAGGATCGTACCTCCCCAAGAAGTACAAATTATTTCCACCCATGACCAGATCATGGGCGGCGCCGATGGTCAAGTTTTCTTAGGCTGCCGCTTTCCGGCTTCTGCGCCTTTCCAAAATATGCTTCATGCCGGCGGCTTAAAGATAGGAAACTGTCTGGCTAAAGAAGGGCTAATCGAACGTGTCTCCATAGACTATATGGCTGTTCCTACTATTCCAGACCGCCATATTAGCTCTGATAATCCTTGGCAACTGTATGCTATTGAAATTAACATGCGCAAAGGCGGCACAACCCATCCTCTGCGCAGCCTGCAGTTTTTAACTGGCGGCCATTATAACCCTGATACGGGACTCTTTACTACTCCACGCGGTTCCACAAAATATTACGTAGCTTCAGATAATCTAATTTCTGAAAAATATAAAAGACTACTTCCGGAAGATCTTATAGATATAATCACTTACGCCAAACTGCATTTCAATTCAATTACCAACACGGGAGTTATTTTCCATATGATCGGAGCTATTTCTCAATACGGAAAATTTGGTGTTACCTGCATAGGCAACACGCCTGAAGAAGCTCAAGAATTTTATGACAGAACGATTAGGATTATTCAAGAAGAGAGTTCGACAACTCGCTGGCTAATCTAATTAAAGCAATTGAAATGCAAACTGACTATGGCCAAGAAAGCGGATAATTAAATCACTTTTTATCTGCGTTATAGCCTATGCTAAGCGGCTGCCTTCCATAAAAACAATGCAGGGCAGCCGCTTTGTCAAGTAATTTAATCGAAAGCACTCAAAACTTCGCTGTCTAAACGGGCCAAACGCTCAGGCTCAGGATAAGGGCCGTTAAATATAACCTCGTCAATATCCATATCTATAAGAGGCTCTATAGCATCTATAATTCTTTGAGTGGAACCAAAAGGCAATGCATCTGCCTCTTCGTCGTAAAGATGCTGCCCCATAAAACGCCTATAACGATGTGCTTCCTGTTCATCATCGATAATATCAGCGTACATAGTAACAGTTTTGCGTATTTTACTAAAATCACGCCCTTTTTCCTCACAAAGATGATGCAAAACTTCTAACTTATGTCTGGCTTCTTCCAAAGATGAGAACATATTAACATACAAATTGCAACCATCAGCATACTGAGCTACTGCAGGCAAAATGCGCTTTTCACCTCCCCCAGCTAATAAAAGGGGCAGAGGATGTTGCAAAGGTGTAGGAGCGAAAGGGGCTTCATGCAGCTTAAAGAACTTACCTTCCCAATTTATCGGATAAGGGCCGTTAAGCAATCGCTTTATTAAAGCTGCACTTTCTTCGAAACGATCGCAGCGAGTTTTCAGACCGCCTAATCGAATACCAAAGGCTTCATGTTCGCGTTCATGCCACCCTGTACCTAAGCCAAGTTCAGTGCGGCCTCCAGAGATATGATCGACAGTAATAGCTATTTTGCATAACAGAGCTGGATGGCGCATAGTCGCTGAAGTAACCATTGTGCCTAAGCGCACCCTTTTAGTTATAGCGGCCAAAGCAGCTAATAAACTCCATCCTTCCAGAATAGGCCCCCGTTCACACTCTTCAGCTGAATTTACGGTTAAAGGGAGTTCCTCTGCAGTACAAGGAAGCAAATGATCATAAGTCCAAAGACCGCGCCAGCGTTGCTGATCCATAGCTAAAGCTGCCTCCCTCAGCACTGGCCAGGGCAGAATATTAGGTAATTCTATTCCAAAGCGTATTTTTGACATATCAGCCTGATGCTAAGGCAAAAAATTGCAGTAATCAAGACTAAGGGGGCGCAAAATTTACAAAAGTGCCTTCTCTTCTCAACAGCTTTCAGATACCTAGGAAGGCAAACCAACGAATTACAGCTTAAAAACAAGCGGTGTTTACAATATAATCATATACTGACAATATTTCTGATAAACTTAGACAACTTCGCAGCAAAAACACTGTCCTATACTGCCTCCAAGAACTCATAAACGCGACCAACGCGCAAGTTCTCAATCAAATTCAATATGAGGTAAACCAATATGCTGCAAGATTTTACGGTAAAAAATATCACCAAATATGAAAGCGGATTTGCTTTAGCAGGCGTAGTCTTTCAATTAGGACCAGTCATTATCAGAGGGGCTAAAATTTTCGAAAAAAATGGGCAGCGCTGGCTTGGCATGCCAGGACGCATAAGTGATAACGGCGATTGGGGCGATTTTGTATACTTCCTTGATCAAGAAATGAAAAATTTAGTAGAGCAGGCTGTAATTGATAAATACAGCCAAGCTTATGAAAAAAACGGCCGCTCTATCCAAACCAAAGCGAATTAGTGCTTTATTTATTCAATAATCTCAATAAAAAGGAGTTAACATATTATGAAGTTTGATACAGAAATTCGTCAAATAATTCCCCTCTGTTCTGATACTTGTGCCAAAGCGACCGTCATGTTCAGACTGGGTCCGTTAATGGTTAAAGGGGCTAAAATTTTTGAAAAGAACAACTCGCGCTGGTTGAGTATGCCGGCCAAACGCACCAAAAATGGACGTTGGCTGGAAGCCCTTCAATTTACAGATAAACAAGATAAACTCGATTTGCAAGACGCGGTTCTGGCTCAATACGATCTGATTTTAGCTCAACAAGAAGAAGAGCTGGCTTATAATTCAGAGCAAATCACTGCAGATTAAACGCTGACCTGCACAAAAAAAGGAACCGTCATTTTCCTAAGCCAAGGCATTGACGGTTCCTCTAAATGGCCCTATTAGCTAAGTTTTATTATATACTCAACTAAGACAACCACTCTAAAAAAATTAGCTAGCGAATCCAACCACGAATACGGCAAGCTTTAACTACTCTATCAATAGCAATCATGTAAGCGGCATCACGCAGAGAGACTTTGCGCTCTTTAGCTAAATCGAAAACTGCGAGAGCAGCAGTAACCATCAGCTTCTCGAGCTTATCGAGAACTTCTTCGCGCTCCCAGTAGTAGTTCATGTTGCACTGAACCTGCTCAAAGTAAGAGCAGCTCACACCACCAGCATTAGCTAAGAAGTCGGGAACAACAATCACGCCACGCTCTATTAAAGCTTTCTCAGCAGCAGGAGTTGTCGGGCCATTGGCACCTTCAACAATCATCTTGACTGTAGAAGCTATTTGATGGCAATTTTCCTCTGTAATAGCTCGATCTAAAGCTGCAGGAATCAAGACATCAACAGGAAGCTTCATCCATTCGTCACCAGCTAAACGCTGATATCCCAGCTCAGCCGCTTTCTCTTTATCGATACTTCCATATTTATCAGTAGCAGAAATGAGTTCACTGAAGAGTACACCAGACTCTTTTGTATAAGTATAAGCGCAGCGATCAGCCTTATCCCAACAAGAAACACCCAGAACCTTACCGCCAAGCTTATTGATAAGCTCCACAGTGTACTGGGCGACATTACCAAATCCCTGAACAGCAACAGTCATATCTTCCAACTTATAACCGTTGTACTTAAGAGCTTCACGCAAGGTGTAAACTACACCGTAGCCAGTCGCTTCAGTTCTACCTTTGGAACCGCCCATGCCTACGGGCTTACCAGTTATAAAGCCAGGTTCATGAGCAAAACGAATGTGCTCAAGTTCATCGAGCATCCAAACCATATGCTGGCCATTGGTCATCACATCGGGAGCCGGCACATCTTTTACATTGCCGACAGTACCAGATATGGCACGCACCCAACCGCGGCATATACCTTCCTGTTCACGCTCACTCAGCTCACGCGGATCGCAAATGACGCCACCTTTAGCACCACCCAAAGGAAGATTAGCTACAGCACATTTCCAAGTCATCCAAGTAGAAAGGGCTCGTACTGTGTCGGCAGTCTCCTCAGGATGGAAACGAATACCGCCCTTACCCGGACCGCGAGCATCGTTGTGAACGATACGGAATCCGCGGAAAATACGAGTAGAACCGTCATCCATACGTACAGGAATAGTAAAGTGATACTCGCGCATAGGCACGCGGAGCAAATCGCGAGCATCCTGCGGCAGATCTAACAAATCGGCTACGTGATCAAACTGGGCCTGAGCCATCTGGAATGGGGTTTGGGACATTAGATAAAGCCTCCGAGTAATTCCAATTTACAGATTTGACACTACCAGCGGTGTAAACCGCAGTATTCTTGCTTCACAGATTACTCCACCTTGGCCAACGGTGAGTAAAGGCTTCAGCAATCTCCACAAGCGTATTTTTATACTGTTCCCGTATGTCGTCGGTACAGTGTTACCATATTCCACAAGTTCTAGCAGCTCAAAAAAACTGCTCTACCATTAAGCGGAACTATATACACATACATTACGGGCTACCAACAATCGCTACACAAAACACTTTCTAACTTGTCAGTTAGTTGCTCAGCAAACAGAAAGCAGCAGCCCTATCTAAAACCGCTAACTTACAGTTCCCTACTCCGCCGTATCCTAAATACGAGCGGCAAACTCCCCTAAAGGAACAGCGGAGAGAGTTACACATAAGAGCGGAGAAATTTTTACAAGAACTAAGGAATTAAGCTAGGCAGAACAGCGTAGAACTCAGTCGCCTTAACCACATCATCTATCGGCACGCTATCGCGCACAGTGTGAGCGGTGACTTCATCGCCAGGGCCGAAACCGATAGAGGGGATGTTAGCCTTGCCCATCCAGTAGATACCGTTAGTGGAGAATGCCCACTTGCTGGAAGGAACATCTTCTAAACCGATAGCGACACGAGCTTCTTGACCAGCTTTTACTAACGGATGCTCGGCATCTAAAGCCCAAGCGGGGAAGTACTTATCGACAGGGAACACGAAGCCGGTATAAGAAGGCTCAGCGTACTTCATCATTTCCACAGTAATATCGTTCTTATATTGTTCAGGAACGAGCTTACGGACCTGTTCTAAAGCTCCCTCAGCAGTCTCGCCAAAGGTCATGCGGCGGTCTACGTAAACGCGACACTCATCGGGTACGGCGTTTATGGACGGAGTCTCCACCTTGACATCGGAAACGGTAATTTTACCGTGTCCTAAGAACTCATGATCGCCCAACTCGGGTTCAAGTTTAGAAATACCTTCGATAACTGGGAGTACCTTATAAACGGCATTGTCTCCCAAATGGTTGGAAGCCGCATGAGCGCTCCGACCTTTGGAAATAATTTCAATCTCTACGCGCCCTTTATGGCCACGATAAACCTGCATTTTGGTAGGTTCGCCGATCACTACGAAATCGGGTTTTACACCTTCATGCTCAACTAAGGCATTAGGAGCGATACCGTCGCACCACTCTTCCATATTGCCGAAATAATAAGCTTTCCAGCCTTCAAGAAGGCCCAAACGCTTAGCAATAGCTAAGCCATATACCATACCGGGAGTACTACCTTTTTCATCGCAGGCACCGCGGGCATAAAGAATACCATCTTCTATTTTGCCTTCAAAAGGATCCCACTGCCATTCAGCGGGATCGCCGATACCGACGGTGTCGATGTGACTGTCGAACACAATAGTTCTGGGGCCATCGCCAATTTCACCAACGATATTGCCCATACTATCGAACCAAGTTTTATCGAAACCAAGTTTATCCATCTCGGCTTTAATGCGCTCGCCTACTTCTTTAAGTTGGGAATTCATAGAGGGAATAGCGCATATTTCACGCAGAAACTTTACAATGTCTTCACGATGTTTAGCGACTTCAGCCTTTATGGCGGCTACGCTGTTATCACGTTCACTCATTACAAAATGCTCCAAAAAGTACAGTGCGCCAGAAGCTGCAGTGTCAGTACCTGCAGTTCAGGCTCTATAACCGCCCCTAACTTCATTGCCGACGAACTTTCTTCCTGCAGAATGATAACTTTTTTTTAGGCATTTTAAGTGAGACAGAACCTTATCTGCAGTCATCTTTCTAATATCACATAACGTTAAAACGGACTACTTGCTCTGCACAATTTTGGACTTGTTCTAAAAAACTACCACCCAATTTTTCATCATTAATCTCAACACAAATAGTAGTAATGTCTTCGTTTAGACGATAATCTTTCAGTTGTTTTAATAAATCTTGACGCCTCTGTTCCAGATATTTTTTATCTTGGCAACGCTCTATTTCGAATAGAGGATATATTTCATTAAGTTCATCTTCATAACTAGATAAAAAGACCGCCTCATGTAAAGCTTCATGTACACAGGCTGAACTTATAAAAAAAATAATTTCTTTAGGATTGCGCAAGTTCTCGCACAGATGGCGTATATAGCTGGCCGCTCGTTCCGATTTACCTAAGCATAAAATTACATTAGTTAAGGACAAGCGGTTAAACTTATTAGTACTGAGTACTTCACTAGAGAGAATCCAATGTCTATTTGTATACCCCTTTAGCTCATTCAATGAATAAATGCCCCGCTGAATCACTCTCCAATCAACAGCAGAAAAATCTGCTATAAATTTTTCTTGATTGAAGATAGGACCAGTTAAATTACTCTCGACAGCGATATCACATTCCGCCGCTTCAGCTTCAATTCTATCAAGCAGATACCGCCCCTCTAAAAGCTTTCTCTCCCTTCCCTCCTCATACAAACTTAAGAAAGTACCAGCTAAGCGTCTGTTCACTGAACGCAATATACTGTTAATTGTACCACGTTGGCAGATCCAGACTGCCGCCTTGGCTGAGCCTATTCTCATCCATTCTTCAACTGCAGGCGAAGCAGTAGATATCAGTATAGATAAATCGAGATAAAGATAAGACAGGAAATTGTTTATATCCGTTTTATCAGGGCTATCTTTCCATATTTGCCAAATATCTTTCAATTCAGCAGCACAAAAATAAATAATACGTTTCTGTCCATGCCAATTAGCTAGTTTTTTTACACTATCTCGAAAGTCAGCCCTACATAAAAGCAGACATCCAGCCTGGAAAACACAAGCAACAATTCCGCCATTTTCAATAACTTCATTAACTTTTTTACTGTCTCGAGAAGATTTAAAATTTTCTATCCAACGCAATTCGTTTACATAACCTGCCGCAATGTATATAAAGGAATCGTCTTCTTGCTCGATATATCAGACTGCCTTATTTTCTGCTACTATACTGAGCATATGAAGCAGTTCAGCCAACAGAAGAACGACAGCCCAATTTTAACTTTCAAACTTGCAGGAAGCAATTTCGCAGTTCCGCTGCCTTGTGTCATGCGAGTAGAACAAGCAGCGGCCCTTCTTCAAGTTCCCAATATGCCTAATCATATTATAGGGTTACTAAACCATCATGGCACCCTTATTCCGGTTGTCGATATTAGATCGATATTTTCCATGGCCACCCAACCTCTCCACCCAAGCAATCAACTTGTGATTATCAAAGCCCAAAAGGATAATTTAGCGTTTGTAGCCGATCAAATTATTGGCTTATCTTCTATTCTCTCCCAAACAGATATGTGCTCACTGATAAAAACACCTCTGAAAATTGCTAGCGCAGTTACTGATACTAACCAGAGAATATTTCTTTTTCTTAGCCCTGAGGAACTACTGGCTCCTTTTAATTTGGACGAAGTGAGACAGCTAGTGCAGCAGAATCAATTGGCAATTAACAGAGAGGGCAGTCCCCTCACTAATAAAGAACAGCAGCAAGGATAGCTGCTCTAAATTCAGAACTCACCGTATAAAATATGTATGCTCTGCTAACACGTTTCGAATCTCTCCTTTATAAATGGGCAGGCCAATGGTTCCCGGAAAGCCGCCGCAGTGATCTTCAGTATGCTCTTATTACTACAGCTAAATGCTATGGATATACCGAACGTCTCAACGATTTTATAACTTTCCTGGAGAAGGAGCCCCCTAAACAGATACGCGACGAAATTATCCAATCTATATTAGTCGGAGAAACTTACTTTTTCCGCGATCCACATCTGTGGGATAGTCTCAAAGAAGAGATTTTGCCAGAAATAATCAAAAAAAGAGCTTCTCAAAAGCGCTTGCGCTTTTGGAGTGCGGGCTGCTCAACCGGTGAAGAAACGTACAGCTTAGCTATTACTATCAAAGAATTTTTTTCTAATTTAGCCGACTGGGATATAAAAATTTTAGGTACAGATATTTCTCAGCGTTCGCTAGCCCGAGCCCAAGAAGCCACATATAATCAGCGCTCTACCAGAGGTATAAACGACTACTTTAAAGCAAAATGGTTAAAAAAAGAAGGCACACAACTGACTATCAACTCTGAATTGCGCAGTTTAACTACCTTTTTTCAGCACAATTTATGCGATCTCAATTTTCCCAATCATACACTCAAAAATATAGATCTTTTAATTTGCCGCAATGTACTGATATATTTAAGCAAAGATTATTTAAATAAAATTTTGGAATGTTTCTATAAATGTCTTTCTCCACACGGATGGCTGATTTTAGCTCCTACTGAAATACCGTTCGAGCTGCCCCCATACCTGTACTTGCAGCGTATGAAATCTAGATTGCTGGTGCTCAGACCTAAGGAAGCTGCACTCCTTGCAAAAACTACGGACTATCGTACCGGTTCTGCCCTTGACCTTAGCTTGACTTCTTCAACTGCAAATTCTGTTCTTTTCCTTCCTTCCCGTTCCCTCTCCTTATCGTCTCAATCAGTCCCCCTGCTCAATCAAATTGGCATTTCAAGCCCATTAACTAAAGAAACTGTCAAAATTTTCGCTAACAATCTGAAAGACAAAGAGTTATCATCACCTTCTTTACCCCCTCAGCTCAATCACCCAAATCAAGCTGTAGAACTAGCTAAACAGGCACGTCATTATGCCGATAAAGGCAACTTTACCCAGGCTTTGATATCTGCTACCCAAAGTATAGATTCTTGTCCTACCTACATAGACGGCTGGATGATTCTAGCAACTATCCAGCGCGAATTAGATCTCCATGAAGAGGCGATAGAATCTTTACATAAGGCCATTTATCTAGATCCAAATCTAGCTGCTGCCTACTTACAGCTAGCTCAAGTAATGTATAAGAACAAAGATTATAATTTTCGTCATTACGTAGATACTTTTAACAAACTCGTTGAAAATATGGACGACAGCACACTGCTGCTGCACAGTTTTGGTCTTAAAGTAAGCGAAGCTAAGCATTTAGCTGAAACTTTACAAAAGTTCAGCAGCACCAATACTTATCTTTCCAACATGTTCAATTCTTCTGCGCCCAAGCAGACCTAAAAATTTTTAATCATGGACAATATCAACGATATTTTAATTAAACGAGCAGAACGCCTGGCGAAGCCGATTGTAAAAACTAACAGCAGCGATAACTCCTTGAGCTTGCTGCGATTTAAATTAGGAACCGAGTTCTATGCTATTGAGTCTAAATACGTATCTGAAGTTGTCAGCACAAGTAACTTAACTCCTATTCCTGGAGTACCAGATTTTATTACTGGGCTTCTGTCTATTCAAGGTCAGATTTGGTCAGTTATTGATTTACGTGATTTTTTCTCTATACCTAAACAAGGTCTTTCTGACCACCCCAGGGCTATATTAGTCGAAACTCCCAGCCTGCGCTTTGGCATTATGGCAGACTCTCAACTGGAAATTATCAATACTGATAAGTTGTGTCCTCCCCCTGACATAACTGAACGCATTCCTCGCAACTTCATAAAAGGAACTATTGATTATGCGGCTGTAGTCCTCGATCTGGAACTTTTATCTGCAGATTCACACCTGGTGATAAAAGACGATTAACCATTAATCTGCCAAGTAGTTGCAGAAAATTTTACTCATACAGAAACAATTCTTGCCAGTATATGTATATTTAACTAGAAATACTGTTTTTTCAGAGGTGGAAGCAAGTGGCATCAGCTACACAGACAATAGGTTTTAATAAACGGCGTTCAACATCGCAAACACTAAGCTGGGTTGTAGCCATACTGCTAGTAGTAACTTTAAGTGTTACCTGTGTGTTAGTTCTAGGTATGGAACCTAAGTTAAAAAAAGCTAATAAATTATGCCAAATAACTTCCAGTACGGAAAGCCGCCTATGGAGAATTTTTGATCTTTCCACTCGCTTAACTGGCGATATAAGCGTTATCGAACGTTCGCAAACGATAGAAGAAATTAACGCGGAGAAGAGACAACTTCACAGAGAGCTCAACTACTTAACTGATGAGATACCTGCTTCTTTTGCTCCGGCTAGTGACAATATTGCAAGAGCCTACGACGACTGGAACAGAATTTTCATACAACTCAATCAATCAATCACTAATTCCAGCGCAACTCATCAAGGTAATCTCCTCTCCTTCGAAAGAGATATATCACCGATATTAATGTCTTTAAATTCTATTACAGACATGCTGGCAGATTATACAGATAAGCTTTCCAATCAAGTAAGTCTGATCACTTCCGGTGTAAACGCCTTTATTTTATGTCTCATCCTAATTATTTTAACTATGGCCCGCAGTGTATCAAATCGCGTACTCTTTATCCAAGAGTCAGCTTTAAAAATTTCTTCCGGTGATCTAACTGCCAGAGTTCCGATTATAGGCAACGACGAAATGACAACTCTAGCCGAATCGTTCAACAATATGGCAGAGCAAATAGAGGCAAAAATTGTATCAGAACGTGAAGCCAGAGGCAAACTAGAAAATCTTATTAAGGCTCTACAAGAAACTGCCTCCTTAGTAGCAGAAGCCTCTAGCGGCATTTTAGAAGCTACAACTAAACAAGCCGCTGCTATGTCGGAAGAATCTTCTGCTGTGTCAGAAACTTCTGTAACAGTTGGTGAGCTTAAACAAGTTACAGCTTTATCAACTAAAAAAGCTGAGGAAGTAGCCCATTTAGCCCTAACTTCTGAAAAAGTCACTTTGCGCGGACGCGAAGCTGTTGAACGCACTATCAATGGGATGCAGACTATCCGCAAAGAGGTGCAAGCCATAGCTTCAGATATGCAGCATTTATCAGAACAGACCCAAGCCGTAGGAGAGATTATATCTACAGTTCAAGAACTGGCTGAACAATCTAATATGTTAGCGGTCAATGCCGCTATTGAAGCAGCCAGAGCGGGAGAGCATGGTTACGGATTCTCAGTAGTAGCCAGCGAAGTAAGATCATTAGCAGAACAATCCCGTCAAGCCACAGTACAAATACGTTCTATTTTAGGAGAAATTCAAAAAGCTGTGACAGCGGCTCTCAGCAATACAGCTACAGGAACAAAAGCTGTTGAAGCAGGTGTTGAGCTGGTCAATCAAGCCGGCGAGGTCATTAGAGCTCTAGCCGAGACTATTAGTCTATCAAGCAGTTCAGCTAGTCAAATACGCGCCTCTTCAGAGCAACAAGCAGCTGGAGTAGACCAAATAGCCCAAGCTATTGCAGCTATCCAAGTAGCCAGTAAACAAACTTTAGAAAACACCCATCAAACTGAAAAGCAGGCTAAGAACATGAAAAATATGTCATTCTCGTTGCACAGCCTGCTAAAAAACGGCGAATTATAGCTAGATATTGAAAGGCAGAAACAGATATTGGTTACTCACGAGGAACAATTCAGGCGCCGGTTGCTGGCCACGTTCCAAGTTGAAGCGGAAGATTATATTAAAGGGATTCTCTCAGGCCTTTCAGCGATGGAGATTGCCTTAGACAGCGATCCTCTGAAGACAGCTCCATTAATAGAGCCAATTTTCCGCCAATTTCACAGTCTAAAGGGAGCTTCTCAAGCTATAGGCTGTGATAGTGTTGGTCAAATTTGTCAATCAGCTGAGAACATACTCTCCACTTGGAAAAAAATTCCTGCTAAGGCTAACAAAGCAGAACTGTCATCTATGATTGAAGCGGCCCTCAGTGCTGCTTCAGAATTAAAAATAGACTTAGCGACTTCCGCAGAAGCCTCTTTGGATACAACATCTACGGTCCTTCCCAATAGCACGCCTAATAAAATTTATCGTTCTGCCCCTTTACCTTCTAACGTTCAAGAAAAACAGCCATTGTCTAACAACTCTGCAGCTGAGCTAGATCTACAAAAAAAAGCTATACCCGGCAGCAAAACTCGTGACTTATCTTCGAATTCGATAAAACCAAAATCAGAAACGGTTCGCATCAGCTCCAGCAAGTTAGATCTGCTATTGCGCCGAGGTGAACAGCTCGTTCTAGCTCGTTTAAACAGTAAACAACGCTGGAGTGAAGCGCAAAACTTGCTAAACAATATTACGTTAGCCAATCGGCTTCTCCAAGACATTGCAGATAAAAGTGAGGAAAATCCTTTTATCTGCAACTTATCTAACGATCTGCGCTCTATAGTAACTTCGATGCAGCGCCATACTCGCAACCTCGGAGCAGACTACCATGAACTGAACAATCAACTACAGTCGCTACTAAACGAAGTAAAAGGAGCACGCCTAGCTCCTGTGCGTCCTCTGCTTGAAGAACTAGAAATAGCTGCACGCCGTATAGCCAGGCAGCTATCTAAAAAAGTTCGTATTACTACCATTGGCGGCGATCTAGAGCTAGACCGCAGCATTATGGAATCGCTCAAAATTCCCCTCATCCATTTAGTTCGCAATGCTCTTGATCATGGCTTAGAAAGCACAGAAGAACGTCAAGCCTTACATAAAAATCTAGAGGGGTGTCTCAGCATAAAAGTTATCAGCCGAGGTAGCGGATTAATGGAATTTGTTATCGCCGACGATGGCCGGGGGATTCAAACTTGCGAAGTCATAGAAGCTGCTAAAAGGCAAGGTATTATATCTGACGATTCTGAAGCAGATTCATTAGATCTCATTTTCACTTCTGGAATATCGACTTCTTCTAAAGTTACTGAATTGTCAGGACGCGGCCTAGGTATGGCTATAGTTAGAGAAAAAATTGAAGCGCTTAAGGGAACTATAAGGGTAAAAACGAAAATAGGAGAGGGGACTTCATTTATATTATCTGTACCTACTAGCTTGGCTACATTTGAAGGACTACTCGTCAAAGAGCAGGGACGATTCCTAGTTTTTCCTTTAAGCGGCGTAGAAGCTGTGGCCCAAATAAAACCGGAAGAAATATTCACTCTTGAAAGCTGTCCCATGATTAATTTTCGTGGACGTGCCTTGCCAATTATAAATCTGGATCAAATTTTAAAACTTCCGCGAATTAATCAGACTCAATCTCGAACAGGCTGTTCAACAGTTATCGCCGCGGCAGGAGGACATCATTTAGCTCTCACAGTTGACGAAATTATTGGAGTTCAGGAAGTTCTGGCACGCGATTTAGGACCACAGTTAAAAAAAGTCCGCTTTATTACAGGGACCTGTATGGTAGGATATCACCAAGTAGTTCCTGTCTTAAATGTAGCCGATCTCCTTACTAACGTGCGCGGCAGTATTCGTTCGATACCCCAAACTGAAGCTCACACCTCTCCCTTAATTTTGGTAACGGACGATTCTATAACTACGAGAACGCTTATACGAGGACTTTTAGAGGCAGCTGGATTCAGAGTAAGGGTGGCTGCTGACGGCAGCCAAGCCTGGGAGTTAATGCAAAACGAAAAATTCGACATGCTCATTTCCGATGTAGATATGCCGGGAATAACAGGGTTCGACTTAGTCATCAAAGTCAGATCTAACAGCAGATTGAGTAAAACTCCCATCATCCTGATAACTGGTCAAGAAAGAATTGAAGATAGGCAGCGCGGACTAAAATTAGGTGCCAATGCCTATATTGGGAAAAGTTCTTTTGATAAAGGATTGCTTTTAGAAGCGGTAACTAGGTTCCTAGGAGAAGTAAAAGTTAGCAGATAAATTATGGTCAGGTTATTAATAATAGATCCGGAGTTTGAACGCAGTACTTGGCTTAGCCAAAAACTCAGTTCGGTTGGTTTTTACATAGCTGCTTCAGTCTTGGCCTGCGAGCTGACCATCAAAAGCATCAGCAAATACAAGCCTAATCTGGTTATAATTGCTCCTCTAGCCAGCAAACTTGAAGGAGCCCAGTTAGCTCTGTCCATCATGGAACAAGCCCCCGTTCCTATTATTTTGTTGTATAGCGAGGAAACTGCTGACCGGTATACAGACATAAGCTGGTGCGGAGCGGTAGCCTCTATGGCTATCCCTCCTCCCCCATCATCAGAGGGACACAGCGAACAAATGCAAAATTTAGTAAATAGTATTCGACTGATGCATGTAGTTCCGGTAGTCAAACGAAGATCTGGAGATTGCAAAATTTTTAAAGAATCATATTGCCAACAAGAAGTTAACCTAAAGTCCGGCATACCGAATTCAGTGGCTGACAGTATCAGCAAGTTTTCTATATTAAAAAACTTTCAATATAATCTCAATTCAGTTCTGGGCATTCAAACTTCATCAATTTTTAAACGTTTTCTGCAACCTCAAATTATAGGCATAGCCGCTTCAACAGGAGGTCTACAAGCGGTAAAAATCATTTTAAACGGGCTGCCACCAGAATATCCCATTCCTATTCTTTTAGTTCAGCATATCAGCGAAGGCTTCAATGTTACCCTTATTTCCACTTTATCTTCCAGTTTAAATCTGCACGTACAAGAAGCAGTGGAAAATGACGAACTAAAAGCCGGTATAGTCTATGTGGCTCCATCTCGGTATCATTTAACTGTCAACCGACAGAAAAAAATTAAATTATTGCCCAAACAAGCTTTAGAGGGGCACTGTCCTTCGGCTACAGCTATGTTTTCAAGTCTGGCTGAGAATTATGCCCAAAAGGCTGTAGGCATAATTCTCAGTGGTATGGGCGATGACGGATCAGAAGGTCTGGTACATATGAGAGAAGTTGGAAGTTTAACTATTGCCCAAGATCAGGCTAGCTGTTTAATTTCCAGTATGCCCAAGCAAGCTGTACTGCGTGGAGCAATCGAAATAACTCTTCCCCCGCCCCAGATCAATATATTGCTGCGTAATCTGGCAGCTTTATAGCCGTTTATGTGGGAACTTTAAGTTTAACTGACGAATCTCGAAGACAATCGGCTTAGTGCTTAACTTGCACTTGCTTTCGAATCTTGTTTTTTGGGTGCACACTCGCAAAAGCGAAACTCTGTCGTTATAAATTTGTGCGCCTGAGTTGCTTGTATCCGACTGCTTTTCTAATTTTTACATGAGGTAAATATGCTTACTTCTCCAAGATTATATCAAGCTTTACTCCAAGAAACATTTCGTTTACGTTCCCCCAAACGTATCCTGTTATCAGGAGCACAAATACCAGATTTGGTGGTAAAAATTATTAAGTCGCTACACGACGGAGATGAACTTTACATTACAGACAGTATTTCTACACAAATATCGTCTCTTAAAGATAATTTGAAGACAGAACCATCTTACCAAGCTAGAATCTCTCAGATTCATTTCGAAGACAAATTTATTTGGGAGCTAGACAAACCAGAATACTTCAATTCAATTATTCTCAGTTACCCTATTGATCTTTTATCTGACGATATACTCAAAAAAAGCATGGAAAGCTGCCGTTCTCTTTTAATTCAAGGTGGTACCGTCAGCTGTTTGGAAATAGCCTGGCTTAGGAAAGTACGCAGTTTTTTAACCTCGTGCTGGAGAAAAAATTCTTGTCAGCCGATCCAACCTACCTGCTTAGAGCGCTTTATAAACTCTTTTCTAGTTTACAAGGAAACGATTGTAACCAATATACCTCCTGTATGGGTAAATCATCTTCGCTTTACCCCTAGTTCTTGCCAGGATGCTGCTAAAATTCATGCTATTGAAGGACGTTCTTCTCTAGCCTTAGGCCCCATAAAAATTGCCAAAGATTTTCTGCGCTTTGTACTGCCTTTAGGTACTTTAAGCTGGGGACTGAAAAAGTTTGGCTGTGCTCTGTGGTACTGGCCAATGATCTTATTAGCTGGAGTAGCGGCTTTCCTTAGAGACCCCAGACGGACTATCAAAGCAGACAGAAACTTAGCCTTTTCAGCTTGCGATGGTAAAGTTCTCGACGTATCTATTGTAACGGATCCTCATCTGGGCACTGGACAATGGCTGCGTATCGCCACGTTTTTGTCACTTTTTGATACCCATATCAATCGTTCTCCAGTTTCGGGAAAAATAGTCGATCAATTTGATGTAGAAGGTGGATATGCCAGAGCCAATCTACCTAAGGCCAATCACAACTACTCAACTTATGTTCTTTTAGAAACAGAACACGGTACTATAGCGATAGCCCAGAGAGTTGGTCTCATTGCTCGTCGTATATATAACTGGGTCGGGCGCGGCGAATTGCTGGCCCAAGGAGAGCGTTACGGCTTAATACGCATGGGCTCGCGCACCGATGTATACCTGCCTTGTGATAAATACCGTTCATTGGTAAAAGTTGGCGATAAAATTCAGGCAGGCTTAACCCCTATTGCCGCTCTGGTTCCCGAAGAGACTAACCATACAGAAGACAAAGCCTAATCTACTTGCCCATAAAAAAATTGGCGTCAAACTAATAGAGGCGATGATTGATATATAACAATCACCGCCTCTATTTTTTTCTCAACGTTTGCTAAAGCGGGCCATCAGAGCAGCTTGTACACTAGACATCCCCCCTCTATTTCCCCTAGTTTCTTCCTCTTCGCCATCGTCTGCAGGAGATTCCCAACGAGATTTGCGTCCTTTGCGCTTCTTAGAAGTTCCTCGAGCTGGACGCACGCTAGCAGAGCTAAACACACCGTCTCCGAACATGGAACTACCCGAAGAAGCAAAGGCTGAAGCTACCGGACCAGCCTTAACTTCTTTCTTAGCTGACGGAGAAGAAGCCACTGCAGATAAAGCAGAGGCCTCATCCTGATTTTTAGACTCAGCAGCTACATTATCAGACTCTAATACCGCCAGATACTCCCAAGGAATTACTTCCCGTGCCGGTGGTTCCACGACAATTTTCTGCATAAGCTCAATCGTATCTGGATAGGAGGCCATAACGAACGGAACGGGAACCAGCAGCTTACCAGGCACAGCCTTGCCAACCAGAACTCTAGTAACAGAACTGCCGGGACGACCAGATGTTGTTTCGTTAGATTGAGCATCAGGCTTATCCTCAGCCATAAGCGGCAAGAAGTCATCATCAATCTTGCCCAGACTTTCGTTTTCACCCTCAAAACTATCCAGTTCACCATCAAATCCACCAACTGGACCATCGTCAGCATAAAGATCATCTTCGCTGGCAGCTTGTACCACAGGCGCTGTCTGTCCTATAGTCTTACCCCTATTGGCCACTTCTGCCATCTTGGCCAGCCTGGCTTCACGCTGAGCAATGAGAGTTTTTACATTAGACAACTCGCGTACAGCATAAGTATTGGAAGCATCAATCTCTAACAGGCGTTCCAAAACACGCACACTGTCATCGTATTCTTGAGCTTCGCTATACGATCTGGAGGCAGCAGTTAGCTCTTTTACAGCCTCGGTTGGGTTCTCAATAGCTACATAAACTTCAGCTAGCTTTTCTCGAGCTTCCAAGTCATCAGGAGTATTAGAGAGTATCTTCCTCAAAGCTAAACTAGCATCAGAATGCTTGCCTATTGCAATAGACGCCGAAGCTAGTCCCATAAGAGCTTCACGATTATCGTAAGCTATATGCATGCAAGAGCGGTAAACAGAAATAGAATTTTCGTAATCTTCTGTTAAACTGTAAAGTTCAGCCAAGCGCAGGGCTATACCAAGATCTTCAGGAAGGAGCATGCGCAAGCGACGATATAGTTCAGCAGCGTGAACATAATCGTTCTTATTCTCGTAGAAAGAGGCTATATTGCGACACTGTTTAGTACATTCTTGAATATTACCCAGCTGCATGTGAATATCAGCTAACTTGACAGCCAATTCTACACGCAAGGGGAAGGCATCTAGAGCCACCTGTAACACTTTAACGGATAGTTCACCGCTGCCTATATCCACAAAGTAATTGGAGTAATCTAGAACAGACTTGATGTACCTGTCTTCATCACCGCTGTTTTTAATACAGCGCAAAACTCCCAAACGTGCTTCTAAAGAATCAAGGTCGAAGCGCATCACAGCCTGAGCCACTAACAAAGCTAGTTCAAACTGTTTGTCTTCTTCTAACTGCTTCATCCATTGCAAAGAGAGCTTTATCAAACGTTTTAGCTTACCACATACAGCATAAAGACGAGCCAAACTGTTAACAACTCGAAATGAGGTAGGTTTTATCTTATAGGCCGATTCATATCTAAGTACAGCCTCTCGGAATTCGCCACGTAAGGACAAGCTGTCAGCTTCTTCAAGCAGAGCAGGAATAGCCTCTGCAGTTAGAACTTCTTCGTTTTCCTCTTTCTGCTCCTCAGACTCTACCGCGACTGCTTTCTTATCCTTGCTGCTCTTTTCGGTAGATAAGTCTATTAGGCCAACTTCATCTTCAGAGTCAATGTCATCGTTATAAGACAAAAGATTTCCATTCATAGCTGACACGTACACAAACCCCTTAAAATGTTAGGCGATGCATTTAGCAATAGTGCTGAGATGCGAAAAAACGCAGACTAAGAACCTGTTGAGCCAAAGCCGCCACGCTCTGTATCGGAGACAATCTCGCACACCAAATTGGTATGCCAAACTTTATCAAACTTGACCTGGGCGACTCTATCCCCCTCTTGAAGCTCGATAATTTCTGAAGAGAGATTGTGAACTATTACGCCCAATTCTTTGCGATACAGATGATCGATTGTACCAAAATGCACTGTTAAACCTCGGACAGCCAATCCGCTGCGCCCTCTTATTTGCGCCTCCCAACCAGCAGGCATTTCAAAACGCAGTCCCATTTTAAGAACCTTAGTTTGCCCAGGAGCTAAAACAGTCTTAACAGGCAGAAAAAGGTCGTAAGCAGCATCTGTCGGGAAGGCTTTCTTAGGCAATCGGGCTTTTTCATGAATCAGCTCCACTTTAACAGTACAGTCACACATGTCTAAAACCCACCACTGTTCATAACATAAAAAAACTTTTGCCTAACAATAAGCCAAAACTTCACGGTCTTCCAAGCGATCAGTCGAGTCTTTTCAGCATGCAAAGCTTCAATCCTACTTCTAAAAATGAATTAAAAGTCAATATTTTTAAGCAATTTAAGCTTTATCTAGCGAGATTGCATTGCCTCCATTCAGATTATTTTCTCATCAGACGAAGAATGTATTCTAGAGAAATAAACTGAACTATTTAGTGCAATCCGTCCGCAAATAAGCGCCATATAATATAAGATTATCTTTCCAGAAGAAAGCGGCGTGGCTTTAAAAACTGGGAACCAGTCGCTTAGAGCGGAAGACGCCTTTAAAGCGTAAAGGCATAGCCATTCATTTATCATCAAGATCATTTTTCCCAAATAAGGAACGTCAGCCAGTATCAAAGTAGGCACTGTTAAAACAAATACTAATTCTAAAGCCGGTACAATCAGCAAATTAGCTAAAACAAACGCACTAGGAAATTGCTCGAAATATGTTATAAGCAGAGGAAGTAAAAACATATTAACTGATATAGCCAAACTAATTGACTGATTAACGAATTTTGGCAACCAAGACAAGATAGAAGCAAAAACTGGCATCCATATAGCTATGCCAAGTACAGCGCCAAAAGAGAGTTGGAATCCTATATCCTCAATCCAAGCGGGATCACTCATAAGCATAAAAATCCATACTATGCACAGTGTCCGTATAAGATGCACTGGACGTCCAAGCGGAATAGCCAGCAAAGCTAAACTGGCCATAAAAAATGCCCGAACTAAGGAAGCGGCCCAACCTACTGTAAATAAATACAGACTACACAGCACAATAGCCCCATAGACTCCAGACCTACGGCTGCCCCCCATCAAATTGACCACCATAGCAGCTAAAGCAGCCACAATTGATACATTGAAACCAGAAGCAGCTGTCAGATGGCTCAGCCCAATACTGCGCAGTAATTCCTTAGTTTGTATGGGCAGATAAGCACTATTTCCTAAAAACATGCCGGCAGTTAAGCCGCGACTGTACCAAAGATAAACACTATCTATGCGCTTTTTGATAATTAAGCGAAGAGCTTCACTTTTTAATAAAAATGTGCTCTGGGGAGCTTTTACCAAATGAAGTTCTTTTAACTGTATCACATGGCTAATTTTCCATCGACGGTAATAATCGGCTTCCTGACCCAAAGGTAACAACAAACCGCGACACTTCACTAAAGCTCCTTCACGTATTGAAGCAGAAAGTGTTTTTTTGCTTTCGGCTAGAATTGGTCGTCCACTTTTGAGACGCAACACCATCCTCTGCCTATGTGGAGAAAGAAAAATACGTTCTATTTCTCCTTCTCCGCACACATATGAACATTCCATTATTTCGAAATAGGCCTGATTCGCTTTATAACTACAAGGTGCATACAACGAGGCCGTAATTAGAGCAGCGGTAGCAGCGATCAAACAACATAACATAATTTGAAGGCGCCAACTACACAGCGTTGTAAGAGACCAAAGGCATGTGGCTAGAATAAACGCAGCGGTTCCCCATCCTCCAAGGGGCCAAACTTTAAATAAGATCCCCAGAGCTGCTCCTAAGGCCCCCCACATAGGCCAAGCGTATAAACAAGCATAAACTGCCCGCAACTGCAGAGCCATCAACTTCATATACAAAATTTTGCTGTATATTTATTGCCAACAAATGTCACAATTACTGCGTCAATATTAACAGCATATTGATTTTTGGCACCTTAATACCAAAAGGCTACGACAAGGCCACTTTTCCCATAAAGTTAATTATTTTTCAACAGACTGCCAATAAAATAGGTCTATTTTTGTGCTAAACTGTGGGTAGTATGATTAACGTTAACTTATTAGCCCATAATTATATCCAAGCTTCCCAGGCAATCAGCTCAAACGAAATTACATCTGTAGCTTCTGTTTCAACTGAACATAATACCATACAAGACAGTCTTAAACTGAGCAGCTCTCAAGCTGAGGCCGCCCCACACAGCAGCGACGCCGATATTTTAGCCAGACGTTTAGTGGGCAAACGTGGAGATCCCTCAGAAGTAACTATCCTCACAGCTACTAAGGGTAACGACCAAATCACGGTATCTCCTGATAAAAATGGCGGTATAACTGTCGATATAAATGGCGATAAGAACAGTTTCACCTCTACCGAAGCAAAAAAACTAGTTATTGACGCCTCAGACGGAAACGACAAGATCATAGTGCAAGAAGAAGTTCGCGTGCCTTTGTTTATAACCGGAGGAAAAGGCCACGACTTTATTGAGGGCGGTTCCGGCGATGATACCATTATCGATAATTACGGTCAAAATGAAATTCACGGCCAGCGTGGCAACGATACTATTATCGCTGGGGGATTCGATCTTGACAGCAGTTCCCCAGTAATCGAAACGATCGACGGACGCTCCATCAACGGCAACGTAATTACCGGAGGCTTGGGAAGAGACTATATAGAAGGCAGCAATCAAAACGATCACCTTTCCGATGAAGGAGGAGGAGCCGTAGTATATGGCCTAGACGGCAACGATCTTATTGAAGTTTCCTCAGGACAAAATTATGTAGACGGCGGCCATGGTAACGATATTATTTCGGCAGCTGGCGGCCACAATATGCTCTTTGGCGGACGCGACAGCGATACTATTTCACTGAACGGCGGTTCCGGCGTCATAGTTGACGGCAGCGGTCACAACAACATACAAACTGCTAATGAAAGCAGAGCTAAAATATACGCCTCTGCCCAAACTGAATTAAAGCTTGGCAGTAGCCCTTCTGTAGAAGAGATAACTTCATCTGAAGTTCCTCAATTTTTATCAATCAGCGGAGATATTTCTTTCCAAAATCGCGTAAATAGCGATTTAGAAGCCTTAAGCGATATTCCTATAGGTCAAAAAGCTTACAACGTGATCAATGAAACTGGGCACAAAGTAAATATTTCTGAGACTCCCAACGGAAACCAATGCAGTTCCGGTGCCGATGGTTACTACGATCATGAAGCCAAAGAAGCCAATACAGGTTCTGATTCCACCATATACTATAATAGGGCCTCGATCTCTCTAAATGCCGATGAGAATTGGCGGGAGCGTCCTCCTTTAGTTGGTTTCCATCACGAACTTATGCATTCTTACAATGCCGCTTCGGGGACTATGGACAATTGGGCCTACGATCCTTACAGCAACTGCTATGCAGACGGCCCCTTCGGAGTAGTTGGCGCAGAACTACAAGCGGTTGGAATTGATCACGCTTTAGTTCAACCTAATCCTGAAGGACTGTCAGAAAATTCTATGCGTGCTTTTCTTGGCTTAGCTCGAAGAGAACGTTATTAGCAGGTAGCTATCTTCCGCTAAAAGACGCCACCTAAGTATACAGATCTATATAAATAAAAAGCAAAAGGCGTCCGCAGCTCATCAAACTGCGGACGCCTTTATATTCAACTTCAAAACGCCATATTGGCGCTGAAAATATTACTGCATTTACAAGGCCTCTTTAAACACTCTCTTGGCGCCTAAATAACGAGCAGCATAGTAAGGCTGGCTTAAACGGCTTATGGTAACCCCTTTACTGGAAGAGGCATGAATAAACTTACCATCGCCAATATAAATTCCCACATGAGAGGGGCCAGGAAGATAAGTTTCAAAGAAAACTAAGTCACCGGGCATTTCAGCACCGAAGGGAACTTTTACTCCTACTCCGTACTGCACATCAGCAGTGCGCGGCAGACTCACGCCATACATTTCGTACATTTTCATAGTAAACCCGGAGCAGTCGAAAGATCCGTTACCCGTCCCACCAAATACGTAAGGAGTTCCTAGGTATTTGTGAGCGTTGTCTACTAAACGTCCATTCACGCCCATACCACCGCGATAAGCTAACTGCCCTCTATGGCGATTTCCAGCACGATTCACTTCAGAGACGTCTAAATTCACAAGACTGGGAGAAGGCAGATCTTGCTCAAGTTTAGCTAAAATTTCCTTTTCTTGAGCTTTAGTAAGAATTTCGTCGTCGGGGCTGTTTGGTACAACAATAACGACGCCAGGTTTGAAACCAGATTGTTTAAGCTTTGGGTTTACCTTATTAATCTGCTCAGGAGTCACATTGTACTTAGCAGCTACTCTATCTATCGTATCGCGCTCTCTGATTGAATAGACCACATCAGCTTCAGCGCTGATTCCAGCACTGAGGCAGCACAACAAAGAAAAAGCTGCAAAAAACTTAGCGATACTCACAAATAATCTCCATAAATAAAATAAAGGAGACGACTGTCCTCGCCTAGCCTACACTCCGAGTTAAGTCTTTTATCTAACTAACAAATCTATCTAACTAAAAAAGTTCAGATAAAAAACCTAATTCAGCTATGGTCGACGTTGCTCCGACAGTCATCCGAGCGGCCCGCAGATTCGTTGACACCACATTTTATTCCTGCATAAGCGACAAGTTTTCCCTTAGTTTTACTTAATTAGGCACTATTTATACGACTTTTAATATACATATTCTAATGCACATATGACGGATCAGCGAAAAAATAAACAAAAAATATATAACCATTGAGACCAAAATACACTTGACATAATAATTTTCAAAGAATATACTCTTTGTGCGCAAGGCGGGGGTCAGGCGCGGATGTTTTTTTTGCGAGGATAGCTCAATGGTAGAGCTCCAGCCTTCCAAGCTGGATGTTGCGGGTTCGAGCCCCGTTCCTCGCTCCACAGCCTGAATGATGCGCGAAGATACGCTGAGATAGCTCAGTAGGTAGAGCACGTCCTTGGTAAGGACGAGGTCGACAGTTCGAGCCTGTTTCTCAGCTCCATGCTAATAAGCGAGTTGTCTTCGTGTAACATTCAGCATTTTATGCTGAGATAGCTCAGTAGGTAGAGCACGTCCTTGGTAAGGACGAGGTCGACAGTTCGAGCCTGTTTCTCAGCTCCATGTACCTCTTGTGTCTTTGCAGTGTGCCTGAGGGCATGTTCTGTAAACATAGAGTTAACAGTCCAAACAAAAGAGCGGCTTAGGTTGTTCTTTTTTGGGCGGGTGGGGCCTCTAGTGAAAAAGGGTTCTGGAGTAATCTGTGAAGCCATGATATGGCGGGATTGCTGTCAGGGCTCTTTTTTTGAGTTTGCCGCCAAATAGCTAACCAAGGAGAGTCAATAATGGCTAAAAAAGAAGTGCGTGTAATTATAAACTTAGCCTGCCAGAGTTGCAAGCGCCGTAATTACGCGACTAAAAAGAACAAACAAAACGATCCCGATCGCATGGAGATCAAAAAATACTGCCGTTTTTGCAAAAAGCACACGCTTCACAAGGAGACTAAGTAATCGTGGCTAGTTCCGGCAGCACAGCGCGCAGTAAAGCCCGCCGCAGCGGAATAAAAAAAGATCAGGCCCCAGCGGCGAACGCAGCAAAATCTTCGGAATCAAATACTTCTAAGAAAAATACCTCTCTTCATGAAACTACCGGCATAGTCGGGTTATACGATCGGACTGTAAAGTTTTTGGGTTCGGTCAAAGATGAATGGGGCCGTGTTTCTTGGCCTTCGCTTCCGGAGCTTAGAACTGCCACTATAGTAGTGCTGGTCACTCTAATTCTGGTTTCCGCTTATATGGGAGTCGTTAATAAAATACTAACCGCACTGTTTGGCACTGCCGACGTACCGGTATAGCCAAACTAGATTGAGAGTTTTTATAACTCCAGATTGCGGAACGCAGGTTCTACTGGAACAACAGAAAGCTAAAAGCTTAGTTTGATTCGCCTAAAGGTGTATGAGCATGACAGAAGATGAAATAACGCGCGCTGAGGAGTCTGAGACTGAGTTATCAGTCCCTGCTGCTGAAGAGGAAGTCTCGGAAGCGGAAGTAGGGAGCGCCCCCGAATTTGACGAGAACGATCCCGACGCCCCTAAATGGTACGTAGTCCATACTTACTCAGGGTACGAGAATAAAGTTTCTGAAAACCTTACCAAGCGTATTTTGACTCAAAATATGCGTGACCAGATTTTCCAAGTTCTGGTGCCGGTCGAGGAAGAGGTCAGCTTCAGCACTGACGGAAACAAGAAGCAGAAAAAGCGTACCATCAAGAGGAAACTTTATCCCGGCTACGTTCTCATTCAAATGAAGATGAACGACCGTTCTTGGTATGTTGTCCGCAACACTCCCGGTGTAACCGGCTTTGTCAGCCCTGGTCTGAAACCCGTTCCCCTCCCTCACGATGAGGTAGAGAGAATTAAACAATTGATGGGGTTATCTGCGCCTAAGAAGATAAAGCTTGAGTTGGAGATCGGTCAACCAGTCCACATTCTCAGCGGTGCTTTTCAGAATCATACTGGCAGAGTTATTAAAGTTGATCCAAAGAGTGAAAAACTTACGGTCAATGTCGAGTTTTGTTGTCGTGAAGTTAAACACACTCTTGAATTTGGTCAAGTTGAAAAAATCTAGCCGCTGTCTTGTCCGCAGCATGGCAGCCTTGAAGGCTTCCCTGCTTATGGAGAGTACAGCTTCAGCTGCAGAGGTGTAAAAAAAAATGGCAAAGAAAGTAAAAGCCATCGTTAAATTGCAAATTCCCGCGGGAAAAGCTAATCCCGCCCCCCCTGTTGGTCCTGCTCTGGGTCAGCACGGTCTCAACATTATGGAGTTCGTTAAACAGTATAACGAGCGCACTTCCAAAGATGTAGGAATGATTATCCCTGTAGAAATAACTGTCTACGAAGATAAGACCTTCTCTTTCATTACCAAGACCCCCCCGGCCAAAACATTACTTCTTAAGGAAGCCGGAATTCAGCACGGTTCCGCCAAGCCCAACACAACCAAGGTTGGCACCGTAACATCTGCCCAGATTCGCAAGATTGCTGAGATCAAAATGAAAGATCTCAACGCTAACGATATCGAAGCTGCCATGAAGATCATCGCCGGCACCGCCCGCAGCGCTGGTATCGTCGTAGAAGGGTAATTAGAAACTATTTTGTGTGTGCCTAAACGGAGGCACAAGTGGGAGGGTTGAAGAGTTCTTATTCAGCCTGCAGCACCACATTGGAGGTTTAAAGTGGCGAAGAAAAGCAAGAAATTCGCAGAAGCATTAAAGCAAATCGAAAAAGGTAAAATGTACACCCTCGCTGAGGCCGTCGAATTAGTTAAAAGACTCTCCTACGCTAAGTTCGATGAGACTATAGAGGCTCACTTCCACCTTGGTATCGATTGCAAAAAATCTGACCAAAATATCCGCGGCACCATCGTTTTGCCTCACGGCACCGGTAAGAGCCTTCGCATTTGCGTCATAACCAAAGCTGACAAAATCGAAGCTGCCGAACAAGCTGGAGCCGATGTCGCTGGTTTCGAAGATGTAATTGCCAAAATTAAATCTGGCTGGTCTGATTTTGACATCTGCGTAGCTACTCCCGACGTAATGGGCATCATTGGTAAAGAGCTCGGTCGTGTGTTGGGTCCGCGTATGCCTAACCCGAAGTCCGGCACTGTAACTCCCGATCTGCCCAAGACCATCTCTGAGTTTAAGAGGGGCAAGCTCGAGTACCGCAACGACAAGCACAACTGCGTTCACAGCATTTTAGGTAAAGTTAGCTTCGATTCTGAAAAGATCGAGCAAAACTTCCGCACTTTGTTTGATGCCATTTTGAAAGCTCGTCCCGTAGCCGTAAAGGGAACCTACGTTCGTTCCATTTATCTGACTACTTCTATGGGTCCCAGCATCAGCGTTGATGTTCTCAACGCTACTCAGTCCGCTGCTACCGCTCGCTAGAAGCAACTTGACTAACTAAAAGAGAAGCACTCCTCTCCTTCAAGAGAGGTAGTGCTTTTTTTATTAATTGAGCTTCATCAACTGTTAGTGCCTTATCAAAACAAATCAGAAGAGTACCATAAACTGCCATAACACCTAAGCTGATTATCCCAGAGAATATATAGAAAAAAAATAAAAAAGCGGTACAAATCCCTTGACTTCACCCGATAATACAGTATAATTATGGCGTTCCTGGGGTTATAGCTCAGTTGGGAGAGCACTTGCATGGCATGCAAGGGGTCAAGGGTTCAAGTCCCTTTAGCTCCACCAAATAAAAAGTGTATACAAGGTCGTATTAAGACCAATCAAGAAAATAGTCTGCTTCTTGTAGTACAGAAGTAGGCTATCTTTAGTTTCGGATGATTTTATGGCGGCGTATAGATAAGATGCGCAGCTCAACAGAACACATAGTATTCGGGATATGGAAATATCCGATGACTTGTGACAGCCCCATCTCTTAGGTTTTCTTATAGCTAGTATAGCCAATAGTTATTCTCCATATATATACAATGCGTTATAAAAAAATTGCAGTTATGTCTTGACTTCACCCGATAATATAGTATAATTATAGCGTTCCTGGGGTTATAGCTCAGTTGGGAGAGCACTTGCATGGCATGCAAGGGGTCAAGGGTTCAAGTCCCTTTAGCTCCACCAAGTAAAAATGTATATAGGGTCGCATTGAGACCGATCAAAAGATAGTCTCCTTCTTGTAGTACAGAAGGGGGCTTTTTTTGATATTTCTACGTGGAGCACAGCAGACAAACTACCGCATCACAGTACCTTTGTTGAGAAAATTAAATCGACCTTAAATCTCATTACCAATATAACAATACCTCAATAAGGACAGACATTGTCCTTGTCGGATACTCCTACTAAACGGACCAGTAGAGTTTAGCTTAAGCTACATCCTTCAACCACTAAATATATTAGTTTAAACGCCAACATAAATATGGCTGCATTCTTGAATAATTATACAATCTGCCATTAGAGCTTGACAAAATTGTATATATTATCGCAGGGAATCTTCCTAAAGACGGCGAAAATAGCCATGCATTGTGCATAAAACTCAGTACTTCTGGTATTCATTATCGGAGGTTAGCTTCTGACATTTTATAGTCATAAGCAAAGTAGAGGTCGTGTTTCGTCACTTTTTACGACAGTAACTGTTGGCGAAAACCGGCTGATTTCAGGAGACGTAGATATGGCATATCGGCCTTGCAGATTCCGCAGCTCAGTATTAGGCATCTTCCAATGTGAAAAACATATGTTCCAGCACTCAAGCCCCGAAATTTATAGTGAGCTATATGAGTTTTGTTACGACAACGTTCCTGATCGTTTCTGTGGATACGTCGATTTTGGTTTCAGCCTGGAAGGTGAAACTCCGAGAATTTTTATTAATTGCACCCACCCATACCAGTCTCGTCCTATGCAGAGCTTCAGAGATTGCCTAGAGGATTGCGATTATCACGATAAAGAAGGCGAATCGCTCGGCTAACAAAAATCAGTAGTTAGACAAGCTATGAGTTGAATGTGGGGGTGCTTTTGTTGCGCCTAGTGTAGGTGGCATTTTGTTGATGTTTATCTAATGACAAATTTACCAGCAGAATTAAAAAGTAGGATAGCAACAGCCCCATGTGTCTTGCGGCGAGATTCATGTGGCTGTGTTGTCTACCGCAGATCACGAAAAGACTATTTTACTTTTGACAAAGAAGCGTTGGAAATTTTGTTGGCATGTCAAAAAGAAAATGCCGATCGAGCTTACGATCTTCTTCCCGAAGAGGTTCGCAGGAATACAAGCAAGACATCTTACATTCAGTTTGTAATGCTGGCTTCTGAACTAGGCCTTATAGAAAACGGACGTTTTGTCGGCGTTGCTCTGAATAACGAGTTCGTTAATTCTCGAAGCCACCTAAGTGCTCCCCTACGGGTTCACCTGCAATTAACTAAGTATTGCAATTTAAATTGTCCTTATTGCTGGGCTGATGCTGGAAAGTCTCGCCAGCATGAGTTAACCTTACCACAACTGGACAGATTGTTCAGCCAGCTGTGTACCATGGGTGTATTCATCTTAGATATAGGCGGAGGGGAACCTTTAGCAAGGAAAGATTTTTCCAAAGTAGTGGCTTTAGCCAACGATTACGGCATGTGTGTCAACGTGTCGACTAATGCTACTATAGCCACTAAATCTATGGAAGAACAACTCTCTAAAGTAAAAATAAATTCCTTCTGCATAAGCATGGATGCTGGCAGTGAAAAAATTTACGATAACATACGCGGCGTGCGATCTTATCGCAAAGCCATGCGCGGTATAGCTCACCTGCGTAGTGCCTGTCCTGAAGCTAGTTTCAACTTCCATGTAACCCTCTTCAAAGGTAATTATTCCGAAATCCCCTCCATAGTCAAGAAGGCGGAAGAACTGAAAGTTAATAAATTAATTTTTAGTATAGCTCTTCCTGTGGGGCGAGCAGCATCTTATAGAGACAAACTTTTCGGACCCGATGAAATTCTTAAGCCTATCGAAATTATCAACAATATACCAAAAAATAAGCAGTTAGATATAGAAATGGAGTCTCCTACTCCTCCGAAATTTCATAAATTACGGGTTTTTGATGGTTTAGGATGCGAGTGCGGTCGTACGATCGTTCATATTTCATCTAACGGACTAGTTTATCCCAGCGCTATGCTAAGTGCGTATCCTGCCTGGACAGCTGGAAATATTCTCGAGACTAGCTTTTTTGAGATTTGGAACAAATCGGCAGTTTTGGAATCATGGCGATCCGATGCAGTGTGCCGTAAGTGCAAGGCTTGCGATAGAGTAGATTCGTGTCGGGGAGGATGTCGAACGAGAGCATTTGTCTTCAAAAAAGACATGAAAGCTAAAGATCCGTTTTGCACCTTTTCTGGCGATCCTCAAAACTAAGTAAAAAAAACCGCTTAAAAGGCGGTTTTTTCGTTTTATAACCGCAGTTTGCCTTAACTAAAAAGCGCGGGATAAATCTGCCCAATGCAGAATTTGCCTATTAAGGTTACTATTAAAGTATTACCAGGATAAATAGTGCTTCAAATCTTTGTAATGCTTGATTCTGCGGAGTAGAGTATGAGACTGACTATATCTTGCTTGTCTACGATGCCAGCTTTGCTGGGCCTAGATTTATCTTCTTTCCATATATACTTTATGCCATCTATGTGGATTGTGCTGGCAGTCTCGCTGATCGGTGCACTTATTAGTTATCTGCGTTCAGATAATTTAAAACTCTGGTATACATTATCTTCACTACTCTGTATATCTTCATTTTGTATTGTTTTAAATACAGGTTCATTAAACAGTAAATACTTTTTGCTACTTTATCTAGCTCTTCTGGTAACTTCTTTAAAAGGCAAAATCTGGACATCTCTAATCTTTTGTGCAGTTTCTTCTTTCACAACCTACTTTGTCTCTGGTAAAGGACTATCTATTTTAGATGATATAGGATCTCTTACCGAGTTAACTTTACTGCCGTTTTTCACTGTTGTAGCTTTCTTTATTAACTCAGCTATTAATAAACCTATTTCTGACATAGAAAAGCGCAAAGATGAACGTGTTGAAGAAGCCTATGCTATTGCCCGCTATCAAGTCGCCCAAAAAGAAGAAAGTGAAATTCAATTCTTCGATCGTCAACGTAAATTGTACAGTTTGCTGCAACTTTTTCAAAAGCTTTCTTCTGAGCGTTCCGCCAAGGTTGTAGAAGACGGAGTTGTCTATTTTGCCCGTGAAGAGGTTAAATCTCAAGTTTCTTTTGTAGCTTTTAACGAAGACGGCAAATGGAAAACTCCTAATTTTTTGGGCATAAGCGAAGTAATGGCCCGAACTATAAGTCAAAAAATTGAAGCAGGTATTTTCTCTAAAGTGATTTCTACAGGGGAAATCATAAATTATAAAAATGTTCAGTACCATACTCAAGGACTGAGTGCTTTAGAAAAAAAACCTTTTGACAGCAATAGTATGTCTCTGCGCAACCTTTTGGTTGTACCTCTACAAGATGCCAGCGGACATAAACCTTTTGGTGTTCTAGCTGTTGCTAATAAATTGATGGGGGATCAATACGACAAGAACGACATCGACTATTTAAAGCTTTTAGCCACTGAAGCCGCAATCACTTTGAGCAACATGAAATTGTATAGTAAGCTAGAACGTTCTTATTACGAGACTATTTTAGCTTTGGCTCAGGCTATTGAAGCAAAGGATCCTTATACTCACGGCCACGTTTCCAGAGTAGAACAACTATCAGTTTTTCTTTGCAAATGTATAGGCCTAGATCAAGAATCAACTGAACTAGTCGCTAAAGCAGCTATTCTTCACGATGTCGGCAAAATTTCCATCCCAGACCATATACTCATGAAAGCTAGTGCTCTGACTGATGAAGAATTTGAAATTATGAAAACTCATACGAGCAATGCCAGAAATATATTAAACAACATAACTTCTCTACCAGAGAAAGTGATCGACATGGTGGTTCATCACCACGAGAGATACGACGGCAAAGGTTATCCTGACGGACTACAAGGCCGCTCTATTCCCCTAGGTTCGCAAATTATAGCGATTGCAGATTCTTTTGATGCTATGATCACCAACAGACCATACCGTAAGGGGCTAAGTATAGAAGAAGCCTTAAGCAGATTGGAACGCGGTAACGGTACTCAATTTTCTCCTTACATGGTAGAAAAATTTTTGCAAAATATAGATAAAGTAGATGATTTATCTAGTTTGCCCCATTACTTCGACTGTTAAAACACTCAAACAATTTTTCGCAAGGATAGAATACTAATAATATGGACAGCATTCCTAAAAACTTAGAGTTTTTTCTACCTCTGCTGCCTGTGTATGGCTTTGTCTGTCTTCCGCAGCAGACGCTAACCATCCGTTTAAAAAACAAAAAATACTACCACGAGATATTTAAATATGCCAAAGAGCACACAAATTCACTGCTAGCTCTAGCATATCTAACAAGACCACGCACCAAGAAGCCAGATTTTCACCAAGTTATGAGCATCGTGCATCTCGATGAAATAATTGTATCTCCCTACAAGAGTAAAAATCTTTGTCTAATTCAAGTATCATCGTTGTATACAGCTATTTACACTCCAGATAAACTTAATACTGAGTTGGTTTTTTGGAGAGCCGCACTTAAAGCTTTTCCTAACAACGATCGCACACCGAGTGTAAGTAATTCCAGAGATTTATTATTAAATCTTTGGATAAGCTGCCGACGACTTATTGCCTCTTCCGACGATACAATATTTTCCGTTTTACCTTCGCGAGGTAACAAATATTTCAAAGGCTATAGTCAAGACTTACCACGCTTCTTAACTTATCTTTATAATCACATGCCTTTAACACTTGAGGAGCGCCTTAATTATCTAACAGCGAGCGATATAAATGCCCAAGCAGCGTTCCTTCTTTTGCAAATGAATAAACTAAAAAAAGAAGGGCTGCGTACAGTTATAGTTCCTATCGACTACACAAGGCTATGTCGTATAAACAGCGACGCCATTATAAATCTGCGCTACAACTAAAAACTATACGCTAAAGCCCAACATTCTTTGCGAATCATCAATCAAGGCTATCCTGCCTACTGATGATGCAAGGTGCCAGCTCCCTGTTCTTTTATCCAATCTACCAACCGAGCCATTCCTTCCGCGCCTGAGATCTCCGGCTTGTACTGCAAATCTCTACGAGCATTAGCTATATTAAAATAATGGGACGTAGCCAGTTGAGCAGCAGTAAACTTAGTCATCTTAGGTTCTTCTTGTTTATGCAACACTTTATAAATAAATTCCAAAGTAGCCCCTAATCCCCAGGTAAGACCGTAAGGGATGGAACGAGTAATGGGGGGAGCACCTACTTTTTCCAAAAGCTCCTTAATCCAACTCCAAAGTACAACCGGCTGTCCATCGCTTATAAAATAAGCCTTGCCGGCACAGCTATCCATATGTTCAAAAGCATCAATATGAGATTGGGCGGCGTTATCTATATAAGTTAGATCAACTTTATTAGTTCCGTCGCCTACCTGAAAAAGCTGTCCAGCAAAGGCACGCTCTACTAACCGCGGTATCAAATGAGGATCACCAGGACCATAAATTAAATGCGGCCGCAAAGCTGTAGTTTGCATATCTTGATTATTGGCCAGCAGCACTTCCTTCTCAGCCTGAGCCTTAGTTTGAGCATAAGCACACTCAAAATGTTCAGGATAAGGGGTATCTTCCTGGATATTCTCAATTTTAGCCTTAGGATGGTAAATAACACTGGGTGTGCTAGTATAAATAAACTTAGCAACTCCTTGGCGGCGGCAAGCCTCGAGCAAAGAGCGCGTGCCATAAACGTTAACACGCTCATACTCAGCATAATTTCCCCAGATACCAGCCTTTGAAGCAGTGTGAAAAACAGCCTCACAGCCAGCAACAGCCTCTAGAGCGGCATCAAGAGAAACTATATCCCCGCGTACAACCTCAGCTCCAAGAGCTTCAATATCGGGATAGGCCCCTCTAGATAAGCTGCGCACCTTATCGCCTCGCTCAATCAGCTTTCTGACTAAAGCTTTGCCTAAAAATCCGCCGCCGCCAACCACTAATACTTTTACCATAATTATTCCCCGCTATTGAGCCTAACCAAGCTCTTCTGCAGCCCATTGAGCCAATTCTTCACGATGGATCTTAACGTTGTGACGTGGATCAACTGGGAACGAATCGTAAAACAGAACTTCTTTAATCTGACTATAAAGTTTATCTTCATCGTAGCGAGCTAAAATTTGACGGGAAAGCAGTTCTTTCTGCTTATCATCTTCGGGGAAAGAGCCAGGCTTAGGTTCTACAACCAAAACTGGGGTCTGTTTGCCCTTGGGCCCCACACCGACCAAAGCACTGCGGAAAACTCTCGGATGATTATTGGCCATTCCCTCAACCATAACTGGAAAAAGCGTTCCCTTCTCAGTTTCCACACGATGAGCTTTGCGTCCGCAGAACCATAAATTGTGTTCACTATCAAAATATCCAGTATCACCCATGCGGTGCCAATTGCGTCCTCGGCGATCCTTCATTTTCGAAACAGCGTTAGCTTCATCTTCGTGATAGTACTCTTGAGTAACTACCGGACCATAAACGGCTATTTCTCCGACCTCTCCATCAGGCAGAACTAAACTATCATCGAATTCAGCAATGGGATCATCAGTAATTTTAATAATCTTGACTTCCATGCCTTTAATGGGCTTGCCAACACAGGTACCAGCTCCAGCAATAGTTTTATCTGCTGCATCTTTCAATAAACTGCTGCCCGGAATGATGGCCACAGGCAAACTCTCAGTAGCTCCGTAAGGAGTATAAATTTCGGCATCCTCGTTCATTATGGAGAACATGCCTTTTAAAAGATCACTGGGAATAGGAGCGCCGAAAGTGATCAGCCTCTTAAGAGTATCAAGCTGAATATCCTCTTCATTGCAGTAATTATAAACCTTGCGCCAGATAGCAGGTGAGCCTTGACAAGTAGTTACTCCAAACTCTTCCATAGTTTCAACTAAAAGAGCAGGATCGCAATTCGCAGGGCAACTAGGATCTAAACGCGGAATGACTGAAGTCATACCTAAAGCTATATCAAAAAGCGCAAAGAGAGGATAACCGGGCATGTCCAACTCTCCCGGTTTAAAACTAAATAGTTCCTTAAGATATTTAACCTGATTTTGGAAAATAGAGTGAGTGTAAATTACTCCTTTAGCTTTGCCTGTGGAGCCTGAAGTAAAGAGAATAGCTGCAATTTCGTCTTCGTTAACAGGAACTACTTTAAAATGTTCAGTGTACTTGCTCCCCTCTTTGGCTATATCGACACACCCGGGCATCCACTCTCCAACGGTAAAATTCAGCTTTACACTCTGGAAATATTGGCGGTAGAACCAACGCATAAGGTGGGCCATACGTATGCCTATAAAAATATCCGGCTGAACATGCTCAATGCAGCGGAGCATATTATCCTTGCCCATACCCGGATCGAGCATTACCGGCAATACTCCCATCTTGAAGAGAGCAAAAGCCACAGCGATTAATTCAGGGCCGCTCTTAAGAAAAACTAACGCTTTTTGTCCTTTAACGGCGCCGGCAGCCTTCATAGCTTGAGCGTAAGCATCGACCTGTTCATTTAACTTTTTGTAAGTCCAGGACTGGTATTCCTTTTTTACAGGAAATCTGACCGCATCCTGATTGGGCCGTTCACCAGCCATATTAGGAAGATGAATTGAAATATTGGCAGCAGCTGAGGCCTTATTTCCTTCAGCAGCTTTATTGCGTGTCTTACTCATACAAAAAAACACCTGTCACAAAAAATAATATTTTGGAATCAGCGCGCCAGTAGCTTCCTCAAATGCTCAAAAACTCTCTCTGAAGCATCTTCCATTACGTAATGACCGACATCATCAAGGCGATGGAACTCTGCATCGGGATAAATTTCTTGCCATCGACGCAAAAACTTATCATTAAATACGCAATCTAATCCACCCCAAACAAACGTTTTAGGTATAGAAACTAGCTTAGGCAAGCTTAACTCTATTTCTTTTAAAGTTTGATAAGATTGATGGGCTGGCTCCATGGGAATATCCTGTACAAAACGCAGCACACCTATACGATTGGCCCACGAATTGTAGGGGGCGATATAACCAGAGGCAACATAAGAACTTATAGGCCGCTTAGTGCTAATAAGTAAAGCTCCAAGAACAAAAGCATTTAAACCGCGCACCAATAAACTGCCTAACACTGGAACTCTAGCCAACTTTATAATTGATGGCATAAACGGAGAACGGTAGGCTGCAGTATTCAAAAACAGAATGCGCTTTATTTTTTCCGGATAGCGGACTGCATAACCAAGACCTATAGCTCCGCCCCAATCATGAACGACCATGGTAAAAGGTTCAAGATTGAGCTTATCCATAAGGAGCTCGAAATTATCGATATGAGTGCGTAAACAGTAATTGTAATGCTGCGGCTTATCAGAAAGCCCCATGCCAATATGGTCTGGAACAACTACGCGATGATGAGGACTAAAAGCCTTCACTAATTCACGGTAGTAATATGACCAAGTAGGATTGCCATGCACACAGACTATGGGTTCCCGCTCTCGATCGGGGCCCACCTGACATTCATCAATGAAATGCATGCGCAGCCCAGTATTAGGTATATACATATAATTGGAAGCAAAAGGATATAAGGGCTTCCAGGCATCCGATTTTACTTTTTTCATCTTACCAAACAATCTCCATCATAGCACAATTCAAGCCGCTACCTATTCCCATTATTCCTACGTGATCGCCGCTTTTAATTATACCCCGCTCAGCAGCTATAGCTAAAGTAATAGGAGCAGCTGCCGGTCCCACATTACCTAAAAACGGAAATGTTTGAAAAGATTTAGCTAAATCGAGACCTAAAGCTTCAAAAAGCAATCGGTAGTGACGCGCTCCAACTTGGTGACAAATATAATGGGTTAATTTATCAGTACTCCACCCCAAAGTTTGCTCTGCTATTTTCCAAGTTCTGCCAGCTAATTCAATACCAGCTTTCATTAAGCTAGTCTGATCGGTAATAATATCTGAAAAAGTACCTATACAATGACGGCAATATCTAGTATCGGCCAGTTGGACATGTCCCACAACTTTGCGTCCACAAGTAGCCAACTTCTCGTTGCAAATAACCGCAGCCACAGCTCCCGATCCTAAAGTTAAGCCAGCAAAACGCTTAGAAAATGTAGTTAAATCAGTATCGCTCTTTGCTAACTGTTCTATAGTATTCTCCATAACTAAACGAGAGTTTTCTACATCGACAATCAGAGCAGCCTCATAAATGCCTTTATCAATAAGCTGACCCATATAAGATATAGCATTAATAAAGGCCAAGCAGGCATTGGATATATCGTAACTGATTGTCTCTGGAGGGAATCCCAAAGCATTATGAACCATACAAGCCATAGAAGGCTCAATAAATTCCTTAGAGACTGAGGTGCACACAATGCAGCCAATCTTGTTTAATGGTATACCAGCCCGCTCTACCGCCTTGCTGGCGACTTTAGCTGCAATATCCGGAAGTTTATCTTCAGCTTTCCAAACTCGGCGCTCGTCAACACCAGAAAGAGCACTCACCCAGCTGACAGGCAATCCTAAACGCTTAAAGGTAACGCTAAGACGGTCATAAATATTTTGAGTGGTAACAACATTGGGGGGCAGTTCATATTCAAGAGACTGCAAATAAACATTATTATGGAGCATTACTAACTCGTACTATCTTCAGGTAAAGCAAAAAAAAAGAGAGCCCGCTATCTTTTATAGCAATTAGGATAAAAACAAATCCGTCGGCATATTTTGCCTAATGAGGGCAGCAGCAGCAGCTAATTCCTCTTGAGAAGATTCTTGAGGGCGTTTAAATAAATCGGCCTCAGTTATAATCGGAATCAAATGAATATGAGTATGAGGCACTTCCAAGCCGGCAATTAGTACCCCAATCTTAGTAGGGTTAAAAGTTTTCATTAAAACTTTACCTATCTTCTGCGCTACATAAGTACAATGACTCATATCTTCGCTACTGAGATTAATCCAATGATCAACTTCACTGCGCGGCACGACTAAAAGATGACCGCGAGCTATAGGGGCGATAGAAAGAAAGACGCCACATTTTTCGTCTTCATACACAAAATGACCGGGAAGTTCATGGTTCAGTATCTTGGTGAATAAAGTTGACATCGTATGCAAAGAACCTCTGAAAGCTTAATCAGCCAACAGCTAACAAACTAAATATATATTCTTAAATATATTATAAATGACGTAAGCGAACTCAGGTTATCAGCTTGAAGGCGGGATTTTCAATTAAACGAGAAAAGACCCTGCGTCGCATTCGCTTCATAAAGCAAGTATCCTAGTATTCAAACTATTTTGTCGCTATAATGGATTGCTCTTTTATTAAAGTCTAGATTTGTTTATGTACTTAGCTGTAAGATGTTTTTACTCAAAATATCTAGATTATCTCTTTTTTCTAAGAAATACTCTACTAACAGGTTAGACACAAAAAGACATGGCTTATTTATCAAACAATCAGCACGCCAACGAATTAAAATGTTCCGGAGAAATAGTTATTTTTACTGACGGTTCATGCTCAGGCAATCCAGGCCCCGGAGGATGGGCAGCCATACTTATTCATCCGAAATCAGGCACTGAAAAACATATATGCGGAGGCAATAGACATACTACCAATAACCGCATGGAAATTACGGCGGTTCTTGAAGGCTTAAAAGCTGTGAAACGGTCGGCATTCATTACTGTTTTTGCAGATTCTCAATATGTACTTAAAGCTTTCAAAGAAGGCTGGTTAAAAAAATGGCAATCGTCTAACTGGCTTAACTCCAAAAAGCAACCAGTTGAGAATCAAGATCTATGGCAGCAACTATTAGAAGTCAGCCAGCGCCATACTATAGATTGGCAGTATGTGCCCGGTCATAAGAATCATTACTATAACGAATTATGTGATAAATTAGCCCGCGAACAAACGGAAATTTTTAAGAGATAATATCTTGACAATCATATTTTTTCTGTTAGAATTACGAGGTACTTGAGGCTAATGCAAAAATTAGCAGAGGCCGAGGGTTTCGTGCGGAAGTGGCGGAATCGGTAGACGCGCAGGACTCAGGATTCTGTGGGGTAAAACCTGTAAGAGTTCGAATCTCTTCTTCCGCACCAACTGTTGGTTGTGGCTGTATGCTGATCGTTTTAGACAGTGTGCGGCTATTTTTTTTGATTTTTTTAGAAAAAGAATTTATCCTCATACGTAGAAGCCCAGACATATGTGCCCTAATATTGCTGAAAACCAAAATAAAATAGATAAAAATAATAGTCCCGCAGTTACGTCTCAAGGAAAGCTAAGCGGAGCTGTGCGGAGTTTCTTTTTAACAAAAAGCAGCGGCGCATCCGCGGCCGAAACAACTTCAGAACATTCCTCTATTGAAGCATCGACTGACGAAGGCAAAGATAAGACAAAAATGTGTGAACAAAAGCCTAAAAAAAACAACAAATTTATTGGCGCGGCTAAAAAAGCCATAGGCAAAACCATAGACGGGATCGGATTTTCTGTTGCCTTCGGAGCTGCAGCTGTAGGTTCTGTTGTTCTTTTCAGAATGCTGAATAAAACCAAAGTTTACGGATTAAAGAACATTCCTAAAGAGCATGAAAACGTACTTTACTGTATCAACCATAACTCTTTGTTAGATAACTTTATTTTCGAAGCTGCCGCTTATGTTCCCAAAATATTCTTTCAGCCTAAATATTTGCCCATAAATTTAGCCGATCGCAAAAACTTTTTTGGAGATCCATCCTCTAGAAAATTGCGCGATCGCGTTATGCGTATCTTAGGGCGTCATTTTTTCCGCCATCTCAAGGCTTATCCAGTCGATCGTCGCACTGGCAACATGGAACAAGTTGAAGAATGGCGCAAACTTCTCAAAGATAATATAATGATTGTTTATCCAGAAGGAACCCGCTCCCGTACTGGTAAGGTCGGTCACGGAAAACCTGGTGTAGGCAAACTTATTCATGAGGCACGACCTATAGTTATGCCTGTTTTTATGGCTGGAACGGCCCAAGTTTTAGGTGTAGGCATGAAGTTTCCTACCGTATTCAAAACTATAAAGGTCTATATAGGCAAACCGATGGATTTGAGTCATCTGTTTTTAGATGAGTTACCTGGAGATCGGCTCAGCCAAATGCTTTACTATGCTAAACTTTCTGAAGCGGTTATGGATGAAATACGCAATCTTGACCCTGAGTATCGTCCTTCAGAAGAAGAACTTCCTGCGGTGCATCAAGCAGAAACGGTGAATAAGGCGGATTCAGCCCATTCTCCTTCTGCTTAATTATTGGATTTCTTCAAGGAAACATACGAAGCAGTACTTTTCATTAATGATCTGAGTTATAGATCATAATTAGAAAGAAAGTGGTGTATGTCAGAAAAAAACTGTCAGCTTACCCTGCCGTTAAAGCTGGAGGAGCCCATCTCCGATGAAACAACTCAAACAGCCAAAGTCAGTCTTGAGGATTGTCAACGCATACAGGCTTTCTGTCTGCTTATTCTAACCAGCCTGACTTGTGCTGCTGCGGCATATTGGCTTAAATCAGTGCTACTGCCCTTCGTTTTTTCCGTTTTTTTGGCGCTTACTTTGCGCCCCATTGTCAGCTACTTAACTGACAAATTTCACTGTCCCAGAATTCTGTCTATTATCTTAACTCTTTTTATCGGTGCCTTCCTACTTGTCAGCTTAACTATAGTAGTATCAAATTCTGTAGTTGATCTAACATCGAACTTAGATATTTACGAGCAGCGCTTTATTAGCCTTATAGATAATTTGTGCAGCAATCCATGGATGCGCCGTATGAACTTGAAAAGTGCGAACATCCTTTCCACTATAGGTTCAGAGGCAGCAAACAGTATTGGCAATGCATTAGCAACCGTTTTTAACGCCCTTTTTTCCTTTGTATCAAACATTGTATTAGTGGGAATTTACCTTATTTTCCTTATGTTTGGTTCTTCTATGGGCAGCGAAAAAGACAATCAAACTACCCTATTCCAAGATATTTGCAAGAGCATAGAATATTATGTACTAATAAAAGGCGTGTTATCTCTCACAGTGGGATGTTTAACTTGGCTTATTCTTACTATTTTTAATGTACCCATGGCGCATGTGCTGGGTATTTTGGCTTTTACTTTAAACTTTATTCCCAACGTAGGTCCAATTGTTGCCGTTATTCTGCCGCTGCCTTTAGTACTTCTTGATCCTGATGTAAGTTTATTCTCATTTAGTATGGTAGTCATTCTGCCTACCATAGTTCACTTAGTTTCCGGTCATTTAATTGAACCGCGTGTCATCGGAGATTCGTTGGAATTAGATCCTATAGTTATTCTGCTTACCTTGATGCTTGCTGGAGTTTTGTGGGGTCCGGTGGGCATGCTTTTAGCTACTCCTATGACAGTAGTCTGCAAAATGATTATCGACCGTATAGGTTGGGCTAAGCCTTTAGCAAGCCTACTTTCTGGACGCAAGCCCCATAAATTATGTTCTCAAGAAAATATGCCATCCAAAAAATGTGACTCAGATAAAAATCAAGCAGAAGCAGCCCCTATACAGCCACCAGTTAATTCTAATTCTGTCAATATCAAAATGGAAGAAAATATTGTGTCTTAGCACCACTAAACTAACTTCTCTTTGACTTAGATTTTAAGAAAGAGCGCTCTTCAGCTGTTAAATATTTTTCCCCCTTTGAAATCAATTTATCCATTAAAGCATCGAGCTTAAGCTCATCAGAACTCTTCAAGTTCTGATTGCTAACTGTAGGATTTATAGCATTCTTAACAATTTCGCCATTTTTACTTGAAACGACCTTGAGATGCCCGCAATTTGTACGGTTTAGACTACTATTATTTAATATTGTGCTATCGGAAGAACGCAAGCAGTTCAATCGACCTAACCTTCTTATTCCCCAAATTTTCCAACGTCTGTACCAAGTTGTTAAACTTCGCTTTAGCTCTATTCTAGGCAACCACATAAGAGCGGTACTGCCGAAAACGAAACCTCCCAGATCAGCTTGCCAATATCCCGATGCAGCCAAATTACTCAGCATTAACATCACTAAACATATTGCCGTAAACCACCACAAGGCAATGGCCTTGATCGGAATGAGAACAAGTAACCAAACATTCAAGGTAATTTCCGGATTAAGCCTAGCAAAATAAGCGAAAATCCCTAAAATTCCAGCACTACTGCCTATAAGAAGTACTTCTGGAGAACTTTTCAACCATAGTCCGACAGTATAAGCAGCTAGACCTCCGACAAAAACACTTCCAAAATAAACACACAAAAACTTCAGCTTGCCTATACATTCTTCTACAGAAGGCCCCAAGAAAAGCAAAGCTAAAATAAGCCAAAGCAAAGACCAAACGGAATTATGTAAAAAGGCATACGACAAAAAACGCCACAACTGCCAACCGCAATCCCAGCGGCCTACTAAAGCCAACGAAGACTCAATTAAATAGCTATTCCATAAATATTTAGTAGTCAGTTGTACTAAATATGTCAAAAAATTTAGTATTAATATAAACTTAACTGCTGGAGTAAATCTAATAATGGCCGGGGGCATTCGCTGAGGCGTCTCCTTGTTTAGTCACTTGGTTATATTATTTTGTAACAAACAAAACCGTCTCAGCGAACGTTCAGCATGTTACTTTACATCGGTCACAACAATATCAATCACTTCATCAGCATGTTTAACAAAATGGAAATTAATTTTACTGCGGATCTCTTCAGGAATTTCTTGAAGATGGCGTCTATTTTCCTCAGGTAAAATAACTTCCCTTATAGACGAATTAAACGCAGCCAGAACCTTTTCTTTTACTCCACCTATAGCCATGACGCGCCCAGTTAAAGTAATTTCGCCCGTCATAGCAATATCTTGACGAGCAGGCTTACCTAAAACTGCAGATATAAAGGAACTAGCTAAAGTAATGCCTGCTGAAGGACCGTCTTTAGGGATCGCCCCCTCTGGCACGTGAACATGAATATCATGTTTGTAATAATCAAAATCTACACCGCGATCATTCAAAAAACCACGTCCCCAAGTAATAGCCGCTTTAGCAGATTCTTTCATAACCTGACCTAAATTTCCGGTTAAAGTCATGCGCCCTTTACCTGGGATCACATTCGTTTCAATAGTCAACATTTCTCCCCCAACCTGCGTCCACGACAGTCCTTGTACACATCCAGGTACAGAATCTATCTCCAGCTTGTCAGAAGCAGTATAGGGAGCAACTCCTAACAGTTCGTGAACATCGGATACGGTTAGGGTTTTAAACTGACGGCGCGTACGTCGCGATTCCGTAATTTTGCGAGCCACCTTGCGACACAGCCCAGCAATTTCTCTCTCTAAATTGCGTACACCAGCTTCTTTAGTATATTCTTTAATAACACAGCGCAAGGCTTCATCATTAAGACTAAAAAGCTGGCTAGTCAGGCCATTTTCCTCAATCTGACGAGGAATAAGAAAGCCCTTGGCAATTTCCATCTTTTCTTCCAAAGTATAACCAGATAAGCGGATAACTTCCATACGATCGCGCAAAGCAGGCGGAATTGTATCCAGCACATTAGCAGTCATAATAAACATAACTGCTGAAAGATCTACCGGTATGCCGTAGTAATTATCTTTAAATTCGCTGTTTTGCTCAGGATCTAAAGCCTCCAACAAAGCGGCGGAAGGATCGCCCCTGTAGTCATTGCCTAACTTATCTATTTCATCAAGCATAATTACCGGATTGCGGGCTCCGGCACTACACATCGCCTGAATAATCCGCCCCGGCATCGAACCGATATAAGTACTGCGATGCCCCCGGATCTCAGCTTCATCACGCACTCCGCCTAACGAGGTGCGGTTAAACTTGCGCCCCATAGTGCGAGCGATTGAACGTCCTAAAGAAGTTTTACCCACCCCTGGAGGTCCCACAAAGCAAATAATAGAACCTCGATGATTTTCTTTGAGCTTACGCACGGAAAGAAATTCCAAAATACGCTCTTTAACTTCCTTTAAGCCATAATGTTCCTCGTTAAGTAATACTTCTGCCTTTTTCAAATCCAAACTATCTTGGGTGCTCTTGTTCCAAGGGAACTGCAGCAGGCGCTCTACATAAGTGTAAATCATATGATAATCTGGAGAGGCTGCAGACATACGACTTAATCGTTTTACCTCTTTAGAAGCATGCTCGGCTGCTTCTTTAGGCATACCGCTTTCAGCAATACCTTCTTTTAATCTTTCTATATCAGCGTCTTCGTCAACTCCGTCGCCTAATTCTTCTTGAATAGCCTTAATCTGTTGACGAAGGAAATATTCTTTATGTCCCTTCATCATCTCCATTTCGGCTTTATTTTGAATTTTATTTTCTATCTTGAGGACTTCAATTTCTTTTGAAAGCAGTACAGAAACTTTGCGCAAACGGGTACAAACATCTGCTGTATCCAAAACAGATTGTTTCTCTTTTGTGCTCACTCCTAAATTGGCAGCAACTAAATCTGCTATCTGCCCAGGATTGTGAACACTAGACATAGCCATAGCTAATTCTGGAGAGATGTTTGAGCTCAACGCTGCGGCTTGACGGAATTGATGGGCTACGACCTGCATAGCAGCTTCAATTTCTGACTTATCGCTAATGGTGTCGCTCACTACTTCCAATTTTACTTTAGCAAAGGGCTTACGTGCCGTAATTTTCTTAACTCTGGCCCTCAAGATACCGTGCAGTACCAAGCGAAAACTTCCATTATGAAGACGAGCAGCCTGAACTGAAGCACAAATGCAGCCCGTTTTATACAAAGTAGTTTTAGCTAAATTAGAGCTGTCACTCTGCCGCTTCGTAATTAAGAAAAGAGGCATATCATTTTCAAGTGCATATTCTACAGCCTTTATGGAACTATCAGTTTCTATAGAGACAGGCAGAATCAAACCGGGGAAGACAACGATCTCAGGAACAGGAAGCATAACCAACTCCTGATCTTCAAAAAAGGCACTGCGGCGCCGTTGATGTTCCGCTTCACGTTCCATTTCTTCTTCAGCCTCAGTTTTAGGCACGCTGCTGCCATCAGCTCCTATAATACTGAAATCAGCATCTGAAATCTGAGAGGTTGCGGGCTGGTTATCAGCGGCTGAAGCCAATTCTTCTGCCCCGTCAGTCTTATCTTTATTACAATTAGAGCTTGAAATTTCCGAACCAGCTTGATGTTTTTCCAGCCGCTGCTGCCAACGGTTCACTAAAGCATCCGTCAAGCGTTCCATAGGAGTAGGGCCTTCGGGAGCATCACTATCTACAAAAACAAAGGACTCGCCAGGATCATCTTCAGCGACTGAATTAGGCTGCTGAGCCATCGAATCGGTATTCTCAGATTCATTCTCTGTATTATCTATACTTTTTTTAATAACTTCAGTCTGAGACTCAACTGTTTTATCTGGTTGCGTGGACGATGAAAAAGCTTCTCCGTTGTCGGAACTTTCGTTTAATTCAGTAAAATCTTGATGATTATCAGTCATAGCCTGCTCAGCTTCTATACCTGCAAATAGGCTTCCTTTTAGTTTGATTGCTGATTAGAGGGAAGGCCAACAACTCGTCGCAAAATCTGTATGACTTTGCGGCTCAACCAAGAACAAGGCAATGGAGGATGTTCTAAACTTGAAAAGCAAAAATGCCAGTTAGGACAGCGACGGCACTTATTTTTAAACCATATCTCTGTTTTTCTTTTATTTAAAGCATGTTCTAAACCTTCAGAACGTTTAATGAAGCCCAGTAGATCGTCAATCCAACGAGTTAAAGGGAATATTTCTACATTCTTTTTTTGTAGCCCCTCACAGTCGAAACACAGTTGTAAAAGTTCATCAAGTTCATTGTCTAACCAAATGGGACTGTCTAATAACAAAGACTCACTTAATGAGAATCCCCAAGCACAGCAATTAGCCTCAGACATAACCTCTGCTACAGCTTTTAGTTCTCCTTCTTGAGAACAGCGCACTATCGGCATTACAGATATACCAGCTATAGGAAAACTGCCGCAATATCCTGGAGATAGAGAAAAATTCCTCATAGTAGTATCTAACAACATGGAAGATATTTCTGCTGCTGCAGCCAGCCCAGGAGCTGGCTGCGGCTCATTATGGAAATATTCTGAAAAAGCTGATGTACCCGTCTGCTTTAAATCTGCTAAACTGGCAATCCACAATATACATGTATTCCATAAGTGCAAACGACACCAAAGACGACCTAAATCGGAAAACCGTTTCCAGTTGCACAGCAGTTCTTGTGAAGAGCTACTTCGGAGGCCATCTATAAAATTAGAAACTTTAGGCAAATATGCACTTTCAATAACAATATAGAAAGGCATCTTTATTTTGTTCATGCCCGGCAGCTTGTCGTCGCTCAATCCGACGCTCTGCTGCCAGGATGAAATTAAATCGTTGAGAAAACGACTGTGTTTAGACCAGTCCCAATTTCTAAAATAGAAAATAGGCTTGCCACCTTCTCTTGAGTTATGATCTGAATGGCAAAACGTCTTAATAAATGCATGGCCTCTGTCATACCAAATTTGGGCTGCTTCCCTAATGCTACCATAAGCCTGTTTTTCCAGGTCTGTAGCATCAAAAATACACAGTCCAGCTGAAATTTGCATATTTTCATCAATATTGATGGCCCTATCTCTAACTGTTCGCACCGATCCTGCTATCTTAATAAACCCAGCCAGTATCATTTCCGACAGCAAAGAGCGAACAGTTGTCGCCTCTATTCCTAAACGACGTCCAATTTCTAGGCCGTTGTCCAAACCATTGCAGGCCATATATAAAGCCTTTCCCAGATTAGTAAAGCTCATGACAGAGCCGCTTTCTAGCTCTATAGCCCAAACAGATTCGTCTTTAAAAACTCTCACATGTTCCGCCTTAAGGAACACTGCTCTATCTAATTCATCTTTAACTATCTTCTCATCGATATGCTTCATGGCTCAACCCTGTTTTTTTGGCTATAAAAGCCTGTTTCGGCGCGTTTTCGCCGCCTTCGCTCAGATCCCCATTCTTCTTAATAAATAAATAAAATTACAAAAAAAATACAAAAGTTACTTCCTCAAATAAGCGATGCTCTAACTTTTACAATAACTGACAAAGTTAAATTATATAAGAGGAGAAGGAAGCCCAACAAAACATAAAAATAAGCTGTTCTATGACTGTGATCGATTTAAAAGTAGGATATTCTTGCAATGACGCCTGTATACATTGCGTAGTCGATGATTTCCGCGATGCTCTCAAAAACAAGCATATGAAACAAGACAAGACTTTTGCGGAAATAGCGGAAGAAATGCGTTCAGCCAGAGAACGCGGCGACACGTTGGTTATTACAGGAGGAGAGCCAACTATCAGATCTGATTTTTGGGATATAATTGAACTAGCCCGAAGTCTCAATTATAAAATTATGCTGCAAAGCAACGGCAGAGCCTTTTCTAATTGGGAATTTGCTCAAAATCTTAATAATTACCGCGATATTTTCAATTTTTGCATCGCTCTGCACGGTCCCACTGCAGAAATTCACGATACGATAACCCAAAGAAAAGGTTCATTTGCAGAGACTATCCAAGGACTGCGCAATATTCACCAATTAGGCTTTAATTTTAACGGCAAAATTGTCATTTCACGACAGAATTTTCGTGTGCTGCCAGATATTGCAGATAGATTCGCTGAGTTACAGGCTAGTTCAATAGATATAGCCTTTCCTCATGCTCAGGGACGAGCTTCAAAAATGTGGGATTTGGTAGTTCCACGCTATAAAGAGGTAATTCCATTCGTGAAGGAAGCCGCCAAGCGTCTCTTACAGAAACATATCGATGTGCGTCTGGAAACTTTTCCTTACTGTACTGTCAGCGGTTATGAACATTTAGTAAGCGAAATATATCAACAAACTCAAGCCTATGCAGAAATTAACCAATACGGCTCCGATTCTGGCGCTTCAAACTGGTCTCAACTAAGACCGACTATTAAAGAAAAGTTTCTTCCTTGTCTATCCTGCCGATTCCGCTTAGTATGCGAAGGTCCTTGGAACGAATACGCCTATCGCTATGGTGGAGAAGAATTTAAACCTGTTTACGGAGAAAGAATCGGCGATGTGCGCTTGATAGCTTCCCAAAATTTCCGCAAACAATTCAGCGATATCAACTCCCTTATCTAGATAATGGTCACAAATTGTTCCTTCACTATTCGGCCCTTAATGTTCATTGAAATTTAATATATAAATATAATAATACTTGACAAAATAGAGTAAAATACTTTTATACAATGGCGGATTTTTATCAAAGTTGGCTATTTTTTATCAGGAGGGTTGTTTATGCTCAATAACATCCAGCAAGCGATGAATCGTATAGAGCAAATCGAAAAGCGTCTGAACAAAGAACCTGAAGTTAATTCACTCGCTTTCTCTCAGATGTTTGAAAAGGTGAATAAGGCTCCTGTGCCTCAGGCTCTTGCTCAACCTCAAGCTCCTATCAACTTAAACGACATTCAAGGCGTCAATCCCCAGTTATGGAGCTTAATGAACAGTCAAAATGCTGGTGTAGTCGATCCTTCAAACTTCGGCAGTGCCAGATTAGGCGAAATGGGAGTAAAACCCTTAGCTCAAAATACCCCAGTTTCTTGTGGTCAAACAAGTGTAGCCATGGCTGTTAACGCTTTAACTGGACAGAACTTAACCGATTATGATATTAATGACAAGTACGGTTTTGAGCTGCTCAACGCTCTCAACGCGGAATGCGGCAAAGCGGGCTACAACTGGAAAGATGGCGGAGATCTTAACGCGGGTTCCTGGGAGCTTATCGATCACAAAGTTAACAACGAAAAGACTCCTGTTATAGTAGCTCTGAATGGTCCTGAGTTCTCCCCTTCAGGGCGCGGTCATATCGTTACCATAGTCAAAACAGAAGGTGATACCGTTACCATCGCTGATCCTGCTACTGGAGAACTGCGCACTACCACAAAACAGGCTATGAATACCGCTCCCCAGCATCCCGATGGCAACTTCGTATTTTATGCTAACAGAGTAGAAGCTCCACAAAGCGACGTGTATATGGCCTCTGCTCAGTAATTTAGTTAGTAGTTCCTATTAATGACACAATAGGAAGAGCAGAAAATATCAAGTTACAACAAAAGCTCCTCATCGTCGTAGAAACAAATATCGACGATGAGGAGCTTTTTTACATCTGCCAAAATAAACAGCCAGCCGTACTCACTTCTCTAACGACTCAGCTAACTTTTTGATACTGTTGTCCTGAGGATAAAAAGAAGCAGCCACTTTTAGGAAACACAACGCCTTAACCTTTTCCTTGTCTGCATTTTGTCTATTTCCCGCTTCAGCAGAAATCTTACTTTGTTCAACAAAATAAACAGCAGCATCTTTTAAACTGTGTTTCAAGGAACTGTCGAATTTACAAGCTTTAATCAAACTGCGTTCTGCTTCTGCGACATTATCTTCTGCTATAGCCAATTCAAATCGCAGCAAACAACAGGAAGCCATTTTACTATTTATTAGCTTGTAACGAAAATCAAAAAAATGGCTCTGATTCAACAACTCTTCAGGAAAAGCTAGCCAAGCCTGATCTAAAACCGCCTTGGCCTCTTTAAGGCGCCCCTGTTTTGAATATACTCTAGCTAAACTGGTATAAATATCTGGGAAATTTTTCCTGTCCAGCTCCAAAGAACGCTTATAGCACAGTTCAGCTCCAGATAAATCGTCGGACAATTCTAATCCCTGTCCAAGCATACTCTGCACAGAAGCCCGATATGGATCAAGACGCGCGGCCTGCATAGCACAAAAACGTATACTTGCAGCCACAGACTTAGCTTTATCTTCACTATTGCATTGATTTAAAGTTAAAGCGGCCATCTGACGCCAATACTCACCTATATTGGGATCATATTCAGAAGCCCAACTGTAACACTGCCTAGCTTTTTCCGGCTCATTCATATCGAGGAAAATTTTCCCAATAGTGCTGTAATATTGTCCTCCCCAGGCTTGGCCAGATAAGCAAAACATCAATATAACAGCAGCTGCGGGTATGCAGTTGTAACTAATAAAATATCGACTGCCACCACTCCAAATTTTTCCCTCACCAAGAGTATTAGCCAAGCATTCATCTTTACTAGGAATTCCCCAAGCTATCCCCAGCAAAGCAGCTCCCCAAAGTGGAAAAATTAACACATGACTATCTATATCTACTTGAGTATGAATTAGAAGTAAGGCCGCTCCTAACGCACAGGCAAAACGGAGTTGAGACATAAATAGAGCATCAGTTTTAAGTTTGTTTATGATTTGCGCGTAAATAAAAGCAAGCAAACTATAAAAAATTACAAATGAAGGCAAACCTCCTTCAGCTAATAAATCACAGCTCAAGGAATGCGAACGCTTCGAAAACCAACGGAAATCAGTCTGAAACAAAGGATAATACCGTTCAAAATTACCGGCTCCCACGCCCAACCACGGATATTCTTTGGCAATTTGCAAAGAGGCATTATAGAATTGAACTCTGGAAACTAAAGAAGTATCTCTAACTGAGCCCAATTCCTGCAGATGGCGGTTACCTTTAGCGGCCATAGAGCTACTTTGTAAAAATAACATAATTAATGATATGATAACAAGTGACGATCCAAGCAAAATAGCTGTTAATTTGCCACCCTTGCAGCTGCTTAGAAAAACTTTATAAGCAATAACGGCGGCTACCGCTAAACAAACTAAGGCAGCAAAAACGAAACGAGAAACTATAAATACAGAAAAAGTCAGCAAAAAACAAACTAAACAGGCTACTATGGCCCCTCGCCCAGCTGGACGACCTTGTTTAGATAAATAAGCCGTAGCCCACAAAGAAGCGACCAAGGCACAACAACATAGTATTAGACATGAGCGGCTGTAAGTTAAAATTAAAGTGCTTAAATCTAAAAATACAAAAATAATTTGATAAAAAATTGACTTGACCAAAGAAGAATTGAGCTCATTTGTAGGCGGAACTTGCACCTTGCGGCAGTAATCAGATAGACGCACAATCCCCAAAGGAAGAACTAAAAGCAGAAAAACTGCAAATAAATTTTTATTATAAAAACTGCCAGAGATTCCATCACTCACAGGGTTGCACAAAAAAAGCAACCACGATCCTACTATGACGGCACAAGCCACAGCCTGTAAGAATGAAGCTACCACCGTCACTACACTTTCAGCAGATTGCTGTGCTTCCTTATCTCCCTTTGAACCGTTGTGCCCTTTAAAGGAGAACTCTCGGCTCATAGAAGCTATCAGCAAAAAGAAAATAGCGGAAGCAGCGTAAGAGCACACACTTAGCATACTCTCATAGGCACAGACACTAAAATGGGCAGAAATTGCTCCCCATAGAACCAGCAGGCACACTCCCATGCCTACGTAGATGCCTTTCTCAGTTCGCAAACGAGGAACGGCAAGCCAAAGCAAGGAGGCCACTCCAACGAGCATAATCAATGCGCCTTGTCCCATACTCATCATAGCTCCGGAGTCGGAATCTAGGACAACATGCTTAACAAAATCTAGCAGACTGAGAGATGAAGTAGGAGCAGCACTGAGCGCGCCGTTACTATAAGCCTGAGCTAACGCTGTAACAGCAGGAAAGGCCAGAATACCAGCAACAACAGCTAAAGCACCGTAAGTGCTTATATTAAAAACAACGCGCTCCGCTTTCAAATTAACACAAACCAGCCAATTCAGTTTTGCAACGCTCTGCACGCTGACGCAATACGCCCAAAGTTACGGAACGTCCGTCTACCAACATATAGTAAGTGTCATTAATTTGCTGCAAAATAACAGAACTATTCTTACTCTCACTCACAAAAGTAACTAAACGTATTTGACCATCACTACTGACAGACTTAAGGAAATTAGCAACTTTAGCAGCGACCTCTTCGGCCTTTTCAAAGTCTCCTTCTACGGCAGCAATACGTCCGTGAGCCGTTAAGACCATCGCCCTCACACTACCTTTTATTTTGCACATATAGGCCAAGAACTCACTGAAGAGCACTTCTCTAGCTAAGACCTCTTCAGAAGGTTGCTCAGGTATAGCTTCCTCTACTACTTCAGCTTTCTCAACATCTGGCACTAATACTTCTGTGGCTGCTGTTACATCAGCTGAACATTCATCGGATTTATGCTCAGGTTCAGTTGCTGCAGTCTCGACCTCAGTATTCTCATTTTCCGCAACAGAAGTATTATTAACAAGGGGCTCCTTATCGTCAGGCGATGCAACTTCTACAACTTCACTATTGGCTAAATCTACCTCAGCCTCTTCTTCTACCGCAGAAGTTGCCTCAACGATATCAGTAGCTTCCGCAGCTAAAGTTTCAATCTGGGATGCAGGCTCTTCAGCTTCAAGCGCAGTCGACACTTCCGAATTATCGGCAGAAACACTCTCAGGTACTTCCGCAGTCTCCGCTACATTAACCTCAACGCTTTCCTCCGCTTCAGCTGTACCTTCCTTTGATTCAATTTCAGGCGCAGATTCAACAGTTTCAGCAGCGAACTCAGCTTCAGTAGCAGCTACCGCATGGCGCTCTTTACCGCGACGGCGCTTAGACTTTTTACTCTTTTTAGAGTGATTCTCTTCAGCTTCGACCACAGCCTCAGATTCTGTTTCAACAGAAGAGCCCGCGGACTGACCAGCAGCGACTTTATCAATGCTTACAGTCGTATCAGCTTCAATTGCCTTAACTTCAATTGCTTTAACAGATCCGCTTTTCTCTTCAGGGAGGAAGCCAGGCATATCGATAGCCAGCAACTCCCAACCGCTCATTATTTCTAAATTTACATTTATGCGATCAACACGCTTCTGAGCTTCCCTAAGGCAGTACAGCACAATAGGCTCAGGATCATTGACGCCATTAGCAGCAATGGCCTCATATTCTTGAACTTCACGTTTATACAAATCACGCTCGTTGCGCACGTTGATCATCTCATCTCCCAAAGCAGCTCTAGAAGGAACAAACGCTAAACGAGGCGCCAAGTCATCAGGAATATCTTCTTTATCCTTCAAAAGATGAAGAAGCACATGAGCACCGATATTGATAGAATCTAATTTAAAAACACGGCGCAGCTCCTCATAAGATTCGCGATAAAGAGATTGCAAATAGAAAATTTGCGCTAAAGCCAGATGAGCATCAGCGGTATCTTTTTGCTGAATTGCTTTCTGGAAAGTAACTAAGGCCTCGAAACGCAAATCGCGACGCAGACAATCCAGTGCGTAAGTAAGCATTAAATCGACATTATTGGGATCACTGTCCAGTAAACGGCGATTCCTCTGAATTTGCCTTTCCAGAGTAGTCATTACTTCCATTTTATTATCCGGCCTCACTATTCCTCATTTAATTATCAAGAACAAAACTCGACTCGCAGCTATTAACCGAATTTTTCCAAAAATTAGCTAAGGCAAAGCTGCTTCCATATTTTTTTTACTTTTGCGAATCTCTAAGCGCACGCGCCCCTGATTGCTGTTATCACTACTAGTGAAAACAACTAACATAGCCCCGCCGGTTAAAACTTCTATCATGAGCTGTTTATCATCGATAATCAGATGATGCCTATCAACTCCAGTAATACCAAGCCCGGACACAAGAGCTTCTAACTTGGGTACAAACTCCTTAAAAGAAACGGCTACAGTATCGTTTTTTACTGAATCATTCAAATTTTCTGCCAAAATTTCATAATCTTTACTAAGGATGCAAGCCCCCAGTACCCCATCCAAACGCTGAAAACTTTGCAACAGAGATGCCAGTTGAGACATACTCTCCCTCCTTCCAAATATTTATCATTTGATCGAACAAAATGGTCGGACGCCCTCCTAAAGCAATAGAGTACAGCACTAAGAATAAGCGCCGACATCATTAAGTTTTACAGAGGACGAATAGAGATATTATCTCCTTCAGCAAGTCCCATCTTCTTCATCATAGCAGGCGTCAAACCGGCACGATCGCCGAATTTAGAACCAGCTTGACATCTGTATTCATAAATAGAACCGTCCGGAGTCTCAATCTCAACAGAGAATGTAGACTTAATATCGGCGATATTCCATTCACGCACAATATAGTTATCGACTTTTACAACATCATTAGCGCGCAAAAATCCACCATCAGACTTGACAATCAAGGTTTTGATCTTCTCAAGTTCTTCTTCCTTGGCACTGCGCTTTACCTCAATTTCTTCCACACGCTCAGCAAAAATACTCATAGTGGCACCTTCACTATCGAATTCAAAATTGAGTATGCGCTCCACAGCCTCAGCACCGCTGAGAATTTCTCCGTAATTATAGCAAAAACGATCACGCACAATCTCGCCATTATCTATAGCTAAATAATACGTACCTTCACGAGTGGACAGCTTCATTAAACCGCTGTAACCACCATCCTGCATCTTTTCTAAAATGCGCGGCATATCACGTTTCTTAGCTTCATAGTCGAGATAAAGAGGCTGAAAAGCGAAAATACCTGTCAAGACATTGACTATGCACTTGGAAGTGACATAACTAGAGCACTTGATATTGTCAAGCTTAATACGATTGAGAAGACGCTGTTCCAACTGTAAGCTAACTAAGCCGGTAGCGTTATCAACTTCCAACACTTGAACTACAGTACCATTATCATAGAAAATGTAGGCAGAAGAATTTTCCAGATCTAACTTAACATAGCCAGTGAAGCCGTCATTGGATAAGTTAGCCTGCATTTCACGCATATTGTCGTATGACAATTCTACGTCTTCGATTAATATGTTGCCTTTAGGGATATACAACTGGACATCCTCCGTCGAACTTCACACTGTTAAGGATTAGCAGGGGGTAAACCACTGCGCTTAATATCTAAAGATTGGCTTCTGGGAGACCCGGGAGCCACGCCTTTGTTCTCCATGCCGTTGGCTAAAGCTTTCCAAGAATCTCCAGCTTTAGCTGCTTCAGCTGAACTAGCAGTTCCTCTAGCAGCTCCCAGATGAACAGTAGGTCTAGCCGCCCCAACATTAGTAGGGACTGCAGTAGAGCGGTTAACTCCCCCCCCTGGTCCCACTCCTAAACCTCCATGCTTAGGCGGAGCGAAACCAGCTGGGCCGGATACAGGAGACTTCGGCGGAGCAAAACCAGCTGGACCGGATACAGGAGACTTCGGCGGAGCAAAACCAGCTGGGCCGGATACAGGAGATCTCGGCGGAGCAAAACCAGCTGGGCCGGATACAGGAGACTTCGGCGGAGCAAAACCTACGGCGCCAGAAGTAGGAGACTTCGGCGGAG
>JBJEGD010000005.1:63668-72506 GCA_051874735.1 Candidatus Bruticola sp.
GGAGACTTCGGCGGAGCAAAACCTACGGCGCCAGAAGTAGGAGACTTCGGCGGAGAAAAACTAGCTGGGCCAGATACAGGAGACTTCGGCGGAGCAAAACCTACGGCGCCAGAAGTAGGAGACTTCGGCGGAGCAAAACCAATATTTTGCTGCTTAGTTGGTGATCCAAACCCCACAGCAGGCTGCGCCGGTGGTTTAGGAGGAGTTCCGAAACCGATAGCGCCACCAGATACCACGCCCAAACCACCTGTTTTAGAAGAGGCAACACTGGCCCCAACAGCAATAGTCGCTTCGCCATCAAAAGTCGGCACCTCCTGATCGCGACGAGTGATGCGCTCGCTGCTCTTAATAGGTTCGACATTCTTGTAAGGTTCCAGTTTTTTTACACCGGAGAATCCACTTCCAGATTCCGCAGCAGTAGAACGACTAGAAGTTTTGCTCTCTTCTTCAGTTTTTTTAGAATCATCAGAAGAACTAGCTTTATTCAATAAAGCTTTAAACGGATCTTCCGTTTCGTCTAAAACAGGAGGCTCAAAGCGAGAGTCCTTTCCTGCTTCAGATTCACTTTCTTGCTGATCAGGCTCAGGCTCGGGCAGCACCCCTCCATTCTGATGCAACTGAATAGACACCCAAACTTCCCAACACAGACAAACCACAAAAACAGCAGCAGACACTCCGCAGACAATCTGCAGTATCAGGATATGTGAAGCTAAAGTTTGTACAAAACCACCACTACTAGCGGCAGCCTCCCCCCCCGCCTCTTGAGCCCATGCTCTACAGGAAAGGCAAAAGAGAGTCATCGCTGCCCCAGCAGCAATTATGCTTCTGCACAAAAACTTCCGATATGGAGTAACGGAGCGATTCATGTAAAACCCAGTCCTACTCCTCTCCCTCGAAATAGTAGTAATCATCGTAACCACTGCCATCACCTGACACTCCATCTCCAACCTTTTCAAAAAGTTCAACTAAGCGTTCAGAGACGTCACGATACTTAATGTCTACAGCATAACACTCCTGGAAAGCCTGGATGGCATCGTCATAGCGACCTTCAGCTTGGAGAATAATAGCTAGATTATAGCGCAGATCAAGAAGTTCTTCATCGCTAAAACCAGGCTGTTCCATAGTTTTCTGCAGTTGTTTTATAGCTAAGTCGCGATAACCTTTTTCTTGGAAAGCCATGGCCAAACCGTTAACAGCCACCAAAACTTTAGCCGGATCAGTGATTGCCTTGTGGAACTCGTCGATAGCTTCTTCCAAGAAACCAAGTTGTCTAAAGAATTCCCCCATCTTAATATGATAAACGGCATCATTAGGTTTACATCCCAAAGCTTTGCCATATTCTTCGGTAATTTGACCAACGAGCCCCTTAGCAAATATTTGACGGGCCAAGCCGGCAGCTTCTTCCAGTTTGCCCTCCAAAGCATAAATAATAGATATGCGAGAAAGCGACTGCGGCCGTCCCGGCTCCAATTCCAAAACTTCTTTGTAAATAGGACAGGCCTCACTGCGATAACCACGTTCGAAAATGATATTGGCAATACGCTCAATCGTTTCCGGAGAGTGATTATCATACACCCTTACCTCGTCAAAGATCGGACGGGCGGCCTCAATACCTCGGTAATTGATGAGTAAATCGGCCATTTTAAAGGCCAATTCTACTCCGCGTTTAGTCATATCATGATTGACGGCCAAATCAACACCGCGGCGATAGTAAGCTATGCCCTGCTCTATATCACCCAGTTCCAAATTAGTATCGGCAATTAGAATCACGACATCGAGTGCTTCACTCCACTCTTCCAAACGCTCTAAAATAGAAGCTAACCGATCCTTGATTATCAGAGCTAAATCGATTCTGCCAGAATTTGAAAAACGTTTTTCAACTTCTTTTAGCAGCTCAACGCCCTCATTAACATTTTTATGACGGAAGAAACCATCGATTAGTTTTACAAAGAGAGTATCTGTATACTCGCGTCGACCTCTACTCAAATACTCTTCCAGGGCTTTGAGATAGTTGGCTTGAGCCTCCCTCCACTCATCAGCTTCAACCTGCTCATCACCAACACGTTCCAAATACTCTAAAGCAGCTTCCCACTGCTGATTAGCGTTAAAAGCTTCCGAGAGAGTGCGGAACACTTTGACAACGTTTTCATGATCCGAGCGTCCTTTGTAAGCAGGAATGAGCTCTTCTAGCAACTGTTGTCCTTCTTCTAAGTAACCAGCCTTCAGGAACATAGCTCCTAAACACTGGCTGAGCTCTAAGTTCAAAGGCTGCAACAACTTAACTTCACGCACACAGGTGAGAGCCTCCTCGAGTTCTCCTCTGTCAAGATGGATCCCTAAAAGCACCCGATAATTCTCTATGGCTTCTTCTAAGCGCATGTTACGGGCTAAAAGAGTTATCAGCTGACGGCGATGAACAATATCCTTGCTATCTAAATCAAGGATACGATGCAGAACCTTTTGAGCGACTTCATTTAAATTCTGACGCAGGTACTCGCTGGCCAAGAAAGAGAAATGCTCTAAAGCCTGAGCTGTCTGACCGTGCTGAGCCCAAATTTCTCCTAAACGATAACGCGCATTAAGATTGCCCGGATCTATTTCTAAAAGACGAGTATAAATATCGACTGCAGAAGTGGCATTGCCCTCCTTGCGAAAACGTCCGGCTAAGACTAACAATCCTTCAGAAGCACGTTCCAGCTTACCTTGAGCGGCAACTTCCTGGCACAACCTCATTCTAATTTCTACATCGACAGGATGATAGGCTAAAAGATCAGAGTAAAGGCGCTCGGCTTCCAAGTGATTGCCCTTTTCAGATACTGTCTCAGCTAAGCTATAAATTTCTTGCCTGGCTTTAGCCATATTGCCGGCTGTCAAGAAAGAATGAACAATACCATCTAAATATTGCTGTTTTTCTGGCATTCCGTCCGGCAGCTTAACTACCAATTCTCTCAAATTATCTACTAAACCGTTTATCTCATATTTTTGAAGTAAAATACGCAGGAATGATAGCTTCTCCGGATCGTTAGAATCGAGTAGCATAATATCCCGCTCAGCCTCTTCGAAGCGATTGTTATTCAAATAAGCTTGAATAATACGTCGCATATACCTAGAGCACACTTCAGTTTTAGGAGGAAGACTTGCCACCTCTTGAGCAGCTTTGTCAATATTTCCGTCTTGCAGATAAGCTTCAATAAGCTGACCCATAAATGAATTGCGGGCTGGGTCGTCTTCACTGAGCTCCTTAATGCAACTCATAGCATCGTTAAGTCTGCCTGACTGCATTAAACCGGAGATCTGACGCATAGAAAAATCACGGTAAGATTCATCACCGGGGGGAAGCTTAGCCATTTCAGTAGCGGCGTCTTCAAAGCGCCCCATTTCTTGATAAGAGTTAATTAAGCGGCGCTGGAAAGAAAGGCGAAGCGAATCATCATCGGGCAAACGATCAATCAGAGCAACCGCACTTTCCATATTGGACGCCCCAAGGTAAAGCTCCATAAGGCGAGTAATCAATTTATTGCGTTCTTTATCCGAACGCGGAATCAAAGTTACAACTCTGTCAGCTTGAGTCAGATCGCCCAAATCGAGGTAACGCTTGAGCAATTCTTTATAGAATGAAACTAAGCGTTCGTCGTCTGGCTCGAGGCCATTAATATAAGCTTCCGCTTCATCGGTGCGGTTCTCTTCTAAACAGCGCTCAATAATCTTGTAAGCAAAGGCCTTCTTCTCAAAATCATCATCAGGGAGCAAACGTATCTCTGCCATAGCCTGTTCGTACAGCCCCTGCTCAACATAATACTTAATCAAACGCTTGCGCACATCGTAGCGGGCATTATCCTGGTTAAGTATTTCACGATAAGCGCCTACAGCTTCGTCCCAATGACCCAAAGCGGCATATTCCTCAGCCAAGTAGTTCATGGCAATCATATCATCAGGATTATTGCGCACCAGACGATCTAATTCTTTGACAGCCCCTTCATGATTGCCTTGGCTACGCAGAGATAAGGCAATTTGGTAACGCAAATCTGAAGTTTCGGGGAACATCTCAACTAACTGATGCTGAAAATCAATAGCCTCATCATTCAAGCCGTTCTCCTGATACAGACGCACCACTTCCTGATACTCAGACAGAGCTTCTGTGCCCATATCCTTGCGCAGATATTGATCTCCAAGCAGGCGACGAGCTTCAATATTATCAGGTTCAATATCGATAAGCTTACGTAAAGTAACAATGGCATCATCTATATTGCCTTTATCGATATAAAGTCGGGACAGTTCAAGCTGATTAGCCGCAGCTTCAAGGAACATGCCCTTCTTAAGCAAGTTATCAATTAGACGAACTCTCAAACTGACATTAGAAGGATCGTTCTCAAGAGCCTCACCATAAATAGCAATAAGCTTGGTTCTAGCTTCATCATCAGCCGGATTCAGCTCGATAGTCTTCTCCAAGTAACTCATTACTTTATCGGGGAAGCCTTCTTCTTCACAAATTTGAGCTAAAGTAAAGTAAGCAGAACAAGCTTTCTCAGTATAACCTTCTGCAGTATATATATCGCTTAAACGCACCAAAATATCTTTGTTGCGAGGCTCAAACTGCAAAATACGCTCATAAGCCCTAATAGCATCGGTGAACTCATTGCGCTGTACAAAAAGTTCACCGGCATTGCGAAACCAAACGATCGTATTCTGCGGAGAACGCCCAATGCGCAGAAAAACTTCCCCTAGCAGTTCATAAGCACTGGCAGCTTCAGTGCTAGCTAAGCGGACAACTTCTTGGAACTCGGAAATAGCTTCCTTATTCTTGTTGTCCATCATTAGGGCTCGCCCCATAGCCATATGGGTATCCCAGCGACTAGGATCTAAATCTAAACTCGGTCGCAACCACTTGATGGCTTCCATATAGCGTCCCTCGTTCAGATAAATAGTACCGGTTTTAGCGAAAATCTCCGGCTTAACCTGAGCGACCAGATTTTGGATTTCACTTAACTTGGTACCACTGATACCCTGGCTTTGAGCCATTTTCTCCAAATTCAGAATATCTTTGTAGCTGTCGATAGCTTTCTCAGCTTCACCACTAGCTGCAAAGAGCTCAGCCAGAGCCATATCCTGACCTATAATAACTTGAAAAGCTAAGGCTTGTTTTGCAGATGCAAGTACGTGCTCGCGCACTTCCACGTTATTAGGGTCCTGACTGACCACTTGCTTATATATTTCTCGGGCCTCTTCCCAATTACCAGCACCAACTAAGTCATCGGCCTGCTGAATAAGGGACTCCATATTGCTACGATCTGTCATTTTCTCTCCGATTTCAATAAAGGCGCTTAAGAATTTTTGCTATTTGCGGTGGGGAGGAACGCCTCTACCTTTAGAAGCGCCTCCGCCGGCAGCAATCTTAGCCTGCAAATCTTTAACTCTGGCTTCAACATCGCGGTAAGTAATATCGAAAGCCAAAATGCTCTTGAATTCGGTCAGAGCCTCTTGGAGGCGGTCGGTCTGGTAGAACAACATAGCTAAGTTATAACGCAGCTCGAGATAATCTTGCTCCGCATGCCCTTTAGTATCAAGTCCTAAGCGGAACTGCCGAATAGCCATTTCACGCATACGCGGCATTTTTATAAAGGACAAACCTAGCATGTTGCGGGAACGCAGTTCTAAATCTCTGTCGGCATGAGTCTTCTGGAACTGCTCAATAGCATCGCTAATGCGATTAAGATAGTAACACAGCTCACCATAGCTGTATCTGGTTGCCAAATCGGCGCCATCCTGAGCAATCTTGTCCAGGAATGACTTACAAATAGTGTTAATAACCTGCTTGCCAACCTCTTTGTTAATTGATTGCAACTTAAGCAAAACAGCTGCAGCTTCTTTGGGCTTGCTCTGAGATACTAAAAGCTGAGCATAGCGACTCATAGCTTCAGCGTTGCCAGGCTCGAGCTCAAATACTTTCTTGTATTCTTGCATGGCACCGCTAATACTTTGCAGCTGCTCATCATAAAGTTTAGCCAAACGACAATGTAGATCAGCCCGTTCCGGAGCTAGCTCAATAGCACGGCGCAGATAACGAACAGAATCTCTGTAATCGCCCTTGTTTTCGTGAATTTCATTAAGAGTAAGCAGCTCACTGAGCATATTCTCACGCTGCTCTCCCATGGTATAGAAAGCCAACAGTTCTTCGCGCAAATCTACAGACTCAGGATCGGCTTTAACCAAACTTCTGTACATTTCAATAGCCTGGTCAAATAGACGTTCAGCTCTGTAACGCTCAGTTAAAGGAGCCACCTGAAGCATAGCGCCCTGCAAGTTGCCCTTACTCAAGTAACAATCAACTAAGCAACGACGAGCAGCATAATGGCCCGGATCTTTATCCACAATCGACTGATAAAGCTCTGCGGCTTCATCCATGGCGTTTTGCTCTTTGTACATTCCGGCCAAGTGGAACTGTTCAGCCATGGCCTTATCGTAACGGCCCAGATTCTGATACAAACTAATCAGCAGGCGACGTTCCTCAAAATTATCAGGTTCCAAAGCAACTAACTTAGTACAAACCGCCAGAGCCTCATTCCATTTTTCTTCTTTTCTGTAACGCTCAGACAAAGTTTGATAGCATGAGATCGCTTCACTGGCATTGTCATGTTCTTCATAAACCTTGGCTAAACGCTCCAAGAAGGCCGGATCATCAGATAGTTCAATTAACTGTTTTAGAGCGAAAACAGCATTATCTAAACTGCCCAGCGAAAGAGCAGCATCAACAAACTGGCGCAAGTGATGAGTAGCTAAATCTACTTTGCCTTGAGCGATAAAACGATCGATAAGAAGACGACGAGCCTTAAAATGCTGAGGATCAAGACTTAGAATGGTCTGCAGCACATCTATCACATCGGCATACTGTTCATTTTGGGTATGCAGCTCAACCAAATCGAGATAAACTTTAATAGCTTCGTCAAAATCTTCGTTCCATAGATGGGCACAAGCCAAACGATGTCGTAAAGCTACAGAGTCAGGTTTCCGGCGCAGTATTTGACGATACTGATTAATAGCATCATCCATCAAGCTGAACCGCAAATGGACATCAGCTAAATCAGTACGCAGTACCAAGTTTTCGGGAGAATTCTCAATAGCTCGGCGATAATCACCTATAGCCGTAGTTACATCAGCACCTACCAACTTATCACGTAAGCGCTGCGCTTCTTGCAAATACTCCGGAGGCAATTCTGACTCTACAGAAAGCGAACAAAGACCATCGTCAACGGGTTCGGGCTCAGGTTCAGGCTCAGGCTCAGATTGAACGACCTCAGCTTCTTCAACTTCATCTTTATGAACCTCCTCAGCCTCAACAGGCTCAGGTTGTTCATCAGGCTGATAAAGTTCTGCAGCATTAGGAGCAAAATTATCAGCAACTACAGAACTAGCAGCAGCCACAGCACCGATAGCCACAGCGCCAACAGCCACTTTAGCTAAACCAACACCAGAAGAAGATTCTTCATCGGAAGCGTCCTGTAAAGTATCCTCATCTACTTCAACTTCTTCTATTTTTTCAACAGGAGCACTCCGACGTTTTCTGCGCTTAATGCGTACAGGCACTTTTACCTTAGTAGGAGTGGCAACTTCGTCGGGCTCATTGAGCACAATTTCAGGAACATCAGTGCGATCATCATCAACTTCAATGAACTCAATCATAGAAGCTCCAGCTTCATCGAGCTCTACAACCTGAGCATTGTCGTCATCGGACTGGGTATGAGATTCACTGGAAACAGAAGCTGCTGAAGGACTCACCTCTGAAGCTACAGTTTTTGACGATTCTTCATCCGTTTCAACGATCTGAGGAGCATCTTGTGTCTGTTCGTCAGACTCATCAACTAATGCAGAAGCAGCATCGTGATAAGACGCATACTGTTCAAAATCGCCTAAATTATCAGCTACAGCAGAACTGGCCGCCGCTACAGCTCCTATAGCTACAGCACCAACTGCCACTTTAGCCAAACCGACTCCAGAATTGGCAGCCTGTTCGGCAAGTTCTGCATAGTTTTCATAATTGCCACCTAATTGTTCATTTTCATCTACATTAGGGGCAGTGGCCACAGACTCATTTACGCATTGACCATCAAGCTGTTCTGATACAGCGTCAGCATACAAACCAGCATCGCTGAAATTATCGGCTACAGTAGAGCTAGCAGCGGCTACAGCGCCAATAGCTACAGCGCCAACAGCCACTTGGGCCAAACCGACACTAGACGAATCAGCTTCAGAGGGGACAGCCTCAATAGGCTCAGCCTCATACTGAGCGTTGACCTGATCTTCATGAGTGGCAGCGTTTTCAGTTTCGGCAGGCTCAACGTTATATTGACCGCCTAACTGTTCTGCATCAGCAGCAGACTCAGTTTTGGCAGAATCAATATCATACAGACCGCTCAACTGTTCTGCGTCAATTACAGCAGGATCAGAATACAATTCAGCTTCACTGAGATTATCAGCTACAGTAGAACTAGCGGCAGCAACAGCGCCGATAGCCACCGCGCCAACTGCCACTTTAGCTAAACCAACATTAGAAGTATCTGCTTCAGGATAGGCGCCGTACTGGCCGCCCAACTGTTCCTCGTTGGCAGCATGCTCTGCTTCAGGATAGGCGCCGTACTGGCCGCCCAACTGTTCCTCGTTGGCAGCATGCTCTGCTTCAGGATAGGCGCCGTACTGGCCACCCAGCTGTTCCTCGTTGACGGCATGCTCTAATTCAGAATAGGCGCCGTACTGGCCACCCAGCTGTTCCTCGTTGACGGCATGCTCTAATTCAGAATAGGCGCCGTACTGGCCACCCAGCTGTTCCTCGTTGACGGCATGCTC